>NZ_CP133781.1:565000-1265000 GCF_034350045.1 Pseudomonas sp. CCI4.2
TCCGATTAACGCTTGCACCCTCTGTATTACCGCGGCTGCTGGCACAGAGTTAGCCGGTGCTTATTCTGTCGGTAACGTCAAGACAATCACGTATTAAGTAACTGCCCTTCCTCCCAACTTAAAGTGCTTTACAATCCGAAGACCTTCTTCACACACGCGGCATGGCTGGATCAGGCTTTCGCCCATTGTCCAATATTCCCCACTGCTGCCTCCCGTAGGAGTCTGGACCGTGTCTCAGTTCCAGTGTGACTGATCATCCTCTCAGACCAGTTACGGATCGTCGCCTTGGTGAGCCATTACCTCACCAACTAGCTAATCCGACCTAGGCTCATCTGATAGCGCAAGGCCCGAAGGTCCCCTGCTTTCTCCCGTAGGACGTATGCGGTATTAGCGTCCGTTTCCGAACGTTATCCCCCACTACCAGGCAGATTCCTAGGTATTACTCACCCGTCCGCCGCTCGCCACCAGGTACAAGTACCCGTGCTGCCGCTCGACTTGCATGTGTTAGGCCTGCCGCCAGCGTTCAATCTGAGCCATGATCAAACTCTTCAGTTCAAACATCTTTGGGTTTTTAAAAAACCCTAAATTTAGCTCAGCAATCGTTGGTTATTCTTTGATTTCTCGCGGAGTAACTGGTGACTGCTGATAATCAGTTGACTTCAGTCTTACGGCACAAGCACCCACACGAATTGCTTGATTCAATTGTTAAAGAGCGGTGGGTTGATTCTTTCGTCTCAACCGAGGCGCGCATTCTACAGCAGCGCCCGTTACTGTCAAGCGGTTATTTCAAACACGTTTCAAAGTTTCCTTTGCAACTTCAACCACTTGCGCTTCGATCAACTTCGCGTCTCTCGTCAGCGGGAGGCGAATTCTACAGCGTTTCAACTCGCTGTCAACTGCCTTTTTTCACCGCTTCCGATCACCGCGACCGAAGCCTCTTCCTCGCTGACAAATCTAGCTAACTCATTGATTACCAAGGAGTTTCCGTTTCATCTGCTCCGGAAGAGGTGCGAATTATAGGCCCAGGAAAAGTTACGTCAATAGCTAATTTCAACTATCTGTCACATTGCTAGATTACATCGATATAAAAAGGGGTGGGCCTCTCGGCTCACCCCCTCTTTCAAGCGGCCCTTCTATATAGAAGATCAGTCGATCTGGTTCAGCACCTCGCCCACCGCATCGAACAACCGATCCAGGTCCTCTGGCTTGCTATTAAAGGTAGGCCCAAACTGCAGCGTGTCGCCGCCAAAGCGTACATAGAAGCCAGCCTTCCAGAGTTTTATCCCTGCTTCATATGGACGCACAATTGCATCGCCATCACGCGGGGCGATTTGGATCGCACCGGCCAGGCCGTAGTTGCGGATGTCCACGACGTTTTTCGTACCCTTGATGCCGTGCAACACCTTTTCAAAATGCGGTGCAACCTCGGCGACCTGTTGAACCAGATTCTCCCGATGCAGCAACTCCAGGGAAGCCAGTCCAGCAGCGCACGCAACCGGGTGCGCTGAGTAGGTGTAGCCGTGTGGAAATTCGACCGCATATTCCGGCGTCGGTTGGTTCATGAAGGTTTGATAGATCTCAGTACTGGCGATAACTGCCCCCATGGGGATCGCGCCATTAGTGATTTGCTTGGCAATACACATAAGGTCCGGCGTTACGCCAAAGCTGTCCGCACCAAACATTGAGCCAGTACGGCCAAACCCGGTGATGACTTCATCGAAGATCAGCAAGATGTTGTGCTGATCGCAAATCTCCCGAAGACGTTTCAGATAGCCTTGTGGCGGCACCAACACACCGGCCGAACCGGCCATGGGCTCGACAATCACAGCGGCAATGTTGGACGCGTCGTGCAGCTCAATCAATTTGAGCATTTCATCCGCCAGTGCAATACCACCCAGCTCGGGCATACCCCGCGAAAAAGCGTTGCTGGCCAACAAGGTGTGGGGCAGATGATCGACATCCATGAGCTGGCCAAACATTTTGCGGTTGCCGTTGACGCCGCCCAGGCTAGTGCCCGCGATATTGACACCGTGATAACCGCGGGCCCGGCCGATCATCTTGGTTTTGGTGGCCTGCCCTTTCAACCTCCAATAAGCCCGCACCATCTTGACCGCCGTATCCGCACATTCGGAACCAGAGTTGGTATAGAAGACGTGGTTCAAATTACCTGGAGTTAGCTCGGTGATTTTCTCTGCCAACTGAAACGACAACGGGTGACCATGCTGGAACGCCGGCGAGTAATCGAGCGTCCCCAACTGGCGCGATACAGCCTCTTGAATCTCCTTGCGCGTATGCCCGGCACCACAGGTCCACAACCCAGACAATGAGTCGTAAATCTTGCGGCCTTGATCATCAGTCAGGTAACTGCCATGGGCTGCAACGATGAGCCGAGGGTCTCGCTGAAAACTACGGTTGGCGGTGTACGGCATCCAATGAGCGTCGAGCTTCAATTGGCTGGCCAACGATGTTTCAGCAGTTTCGGGAAGATTCATGGGTGCAACTACCTCGAGGGCGAAGGGGCAGCCGATTGAGCGGCGTTGTTGCAGCTACGTTGCCATGGGCATAAAGTTTGAAAAACCCTACTTTTAAGATCTTCAGTTAGCCGATGACTAAACTATGAGTACTCGTAGGCCCGATCCATTGGCCCAAGTCAGCGACTTCGACGTGCGCTTGCTGCGTATCTTCCGAAGCGTAGTCGAATGCGGCGGCTTCTCGGCCGCCGAAAGTGCGCTGGGTATAGGCCGCTCGGCGATCAGTCAGCAAATGAGCGACCTAGAGCAGCGCTTGGGATTACGCCTGTGCCAGCGGGGGCGGGCGGGGTTTTCTCTGACGGAAGAAGGCCGGGAAGTCTATCAATCAGCTCTGCAACTGTTGGGCGCACTGGAAAGTTTTCGCACTGAGGTCAACGGCCTGCACCTGCATTTACGCGGAGAACTGAACATTGGCTTGACTGACAACCTCGTCACCCTCCCCCATATGCGCATTACCCATGCACTGGCCCAATTGAAGGAGCGTGGGCCGGACGTACATATCAACATCCGAATGATCGCGCCCAACGAAGTTGAACAAGGCGTGCTTGATGGGCGTTTGCACTTGGGCGTCGTCCCTCAGGCCAGTGCTTTGTCCGGACTTGAATATCAACCGTTGTACAGCGAGCGATCACTGCTCTATTGCGCAGTAGGTCATCCGCTCTTCTATATGGACGATGCGGCACTCACCGACGCCCGATTAGATGAACAAGACGCCATCACACCGACCTTCCGATTGCCAGCCGACATTCAAGCGCATTACCAAGCGCTGAACTGCACCGCCAGCGCCTCTGATCGCGAAGGGATGGCCTTCCTTATTCTCACAGGACGCTACATCGGTTACTTGCCGGATCACTACGCCAACTTATGGGTGCAGCAAGGCCGACTTCGCGCCTTAAAACCCTCCACACGCTTTTATGACCTGACACTGGCGTCAGTCACACGCAAAGGCCGACGCCCTCATCTGGTGCTGGAAAGCTTTCTAAACAGTCTTGCCGCAACACGCTGATGCACTGCGTCCTGATTTTCTGTCAAGTCAGGTCATACCAAACCCTCTTAATAAATTATTACTGATTGATTTGTATATATTTATTACGACAACAAACATTATTAGCTGAACACTTGGACAGCTTTTTGCAGAGCCTCAGCCAATCCTTAATTTTCCGCACCGAGAGAGCGCTATGCAGCCTGAAGCTTCATCCCACACAGACCTGATCTTCGGGTTGAATGATCGGCCCAAACCGCTGCCGGCCATGCTCGCAGCTTTGCAACATGTCCTCGCCAGCTTCGTGGGGATTATTACCCCACCGCTGATCATTGCCTCGGCACTGGGATTGACGGCTTACCTGCCCTACCTGATCAGCACGGCCTTGATGGTATCCGGCGTAGGAACCTTCATTCAGGCCCGACGCCCTTTCGGCATTGGCGCAGGCATGATTTGTCTCCAAGGCACCAGCTTTTCCTTTCTGGGCGCAATACTGTCAGCGGGGTTTATGGTCAAACAACGGGGCGGCAGTCCAGAAGACGTCTTGGCGATGATTTTTGGTCTCTGCTTTTTTGGGGCGCTGGTGCAAATCGTCCTCAGCCGATTTATTGGCCAGTTGCGCAAGGTCATCACGCCCTTGGTGACGGGCATCGTCATCACCCTGATTGGCGTAAGCCTGATAAATGTCGGCGTTACCGACTTGGGTGGAGGCTTCAATGCCGCTGACTTCGGTGAGCCGGTGAATGTGGGGCTTGGTGTTTTTGTGCTGCTGGTCATCGTACTGCTCAACCGCTCGAATACCCCTTGGATACGTCTTTGCGCGATCATCCTCGGCTTGGCATTTGGCAGTCTCGCCGCCTGGTTCTGCGGAAAACTCGTGCCTCACGCCATCACTGGCGGCCCGATCATCAATTTGCCGATACCGTTTAAATTTGGCTTTAGCTTTGATTGGACGGCTTTTCTACCCGTGGCGCTGATCTACCTGATCAGCACTATCGAGACCGTGGGTGATTTGACAGCCAACTGCATGTTGTCGCGGCAACCCATTACTGGCCCAACCTATATTGGCCGGCTCAAAGGCGGCGTACTAGGGGACGGGGTAAGCTGCCTTATTGCTGCCACCTTCGGCGCCTTCCCCAACACGACCTTCGCCCAGAACAATGGCGTAATCCAACTGACCGGCGTTGCCAGCCGTTATATCGGCCTGTATATCGGCGTATTGCTGTTCGTGCTGGGGTTGTTCCCGATGATTGGCGCACTGCTTCAGCAAATTCCAAAACCGGTACTCGGCGGCGCAACCCTCGTTATGTTTGGCAGCGTCGCAGCGGCGGGTGTGCGTATTTTGTCCCAAGCACCGCTGGACCGTCGAAGCATGCTCATCATTGCCGTGTCATTCGGGGTAGGCATGGGCATCGCTGCGCAACCGACACTGCTCAGTCATTTGCCAAAAATAATCCAGACACTGTTTGACTCTGCCATCACAAGTGGCGGCATTACCGCCATTGTGATGTGCATACTGTTACCTGAACGTCATATCCCGACTCAAGCGGCCCATCCCGAGCCGGGACCTGATGCGTTGAAGCATTAAATTTGCACTGTAACCACTTGTCGGATCGATGCGGGTGCGTTATCTGTTCACATGATGCAGCCCATACTCCGTTTGGAACCGCCCAATGACCTTTGAAGTCCCAGCGCACAGCACAGACGCCATCGCTAAACCTGCCAGCCGTATTCGTCAGAAAAACGAAGAGACGATCATTAAAGCTGCTGAAGACGAGTTCGCCCGTCACGGCTTCAAAGGCACGAGTATGAATACCGTTGCGCAGAATGCGGGGCTGCCCAAAGCCAACCTGCACTACTACTTCACCAACAAACTCGGGCTGTACATCGCCGTCTTGAGCAACATCCTCGAGTTGTGGGACAGCACCTTTAACTCCCTTAACGGAGATGATGATCCCGCCGAGGCCTTAACCCGTTACATCCGCGCAAAAATGGAGTTTTCTCGTCGTCAGCCACAAGCTTCGCGGATCTTCGCGATGGAAATCATCAGCGGTGGCGAGTGCTTGAACGAATATTTCAGCCAGGACTACCGCGCTTGGTTCCAAAGTCGGGCTGCTGTGTTTCAGAGCTGGATTGACGCTGGAAAAATGGACCCGGTCGACCCCGTGCATTTGATCTTCCTGCTGTGGGGCAGCACCCAACATTACGCGGACTTCGCCACTCAGATTTGTCGCGTAACCGGCCGTACGCGCCTGACCAAGCAGGACATGGAAGACGCCGGTGACAACTTGATTCGGATCATTCTCAAAGGCTGCGGGCTAACGCCTCCAGCTGCCTGAGCGCGCACGCTCTCAGCGGCGTTTTTTGTCTCGTCGATAGTTGGAACCTAGTCATGCCTTTTACCCTCATCGGCGCTTGCGAGTACCGGGAAGAAATTCGCAAAAGCCGCTTCATCACCCTCGCCGCACCCATCCTTAGCGCTGCCGATGCCCAAGCGTTCATCGAGCAACACAGCGACTTGAACGCTACTCACAATTGCTGGGCGTGGAAACTGGCCGATCAGTACCGAAGCAGTGACGACGGCGAGCCCGGCGGCACAGCAGGTCGCCCGATCCTGGCAGCCATTGAAGCGCAAGATTTCGACCAAGTTGTTGTGCTGGTCATTCGCTGGTACGGCGGTATCCAACTGGGCACTGGCGGTTTAGCCCGGGCGTACGGCGGCGGCGCCAACAAATGCCTGCAAAAAGCTGAACGCGTACCTCTCATTCATCGAGTAGGACTCAGCTTTGATTGCGGTTTCAGCGAGCTTGCGATGGCTAAAGTACGCCTGGCCGAACTGAACGGGCTGGTGCTTAACGAAGCATTTACCGCCAACGGGGTGGAACTTAACATCTCGCTCGGCCCTGAACACATTGAAACCCTCCAACGCCAACTGGCTGATCTCAGCCGTGGACGGATTGTCGTCCAACGCGGATCTGACGACGAACACAGCGGACATTAAGTTGCCCACATCTGTTGTGCACCCGGCTGTGGATAACCTGAGTACACCCGCCTGCACCCCCCAGTGCATATGGCTTCGCGCCGATTGATTACTTATTGACCATATTTCTCACTGATGGAGAAAAATCCGATAAAACAGGCAGTTAGCGCGACTTATCGCAACACGATCCAATACGCCAAGCGCTTATTCCGTCAACTTGGGCTTGCACACAATTACTGTGGACCACTCTGTGGATAACCCGTGCAAGAGTGCCGTAAACACAGGCGTTTCATGGCGTGCGCCTTAGTGTTCGATTTTTGCGCAATTCGTACAAAGGCCGAACGGCTTATCTTTTCTGCAACAAGACGTGGACCCGCGTTGTCCACTGACTCCAGACCCTCACGCATCGAAACAAGGAGTTCATCTATGCCCGTTAACAAAACCGCATTAATCATTGGCGCTTCCCGAGGTTTAGGCCTTGGCTTGGTTCAGCGCCTGTCCGAACAAGGTTGGCAGGTGACTGCCACGGTGCGGGATCTGCATAAACCCGGTGGTCCGCAAACCATTCCAGAAGTATCGGTCGAGACGCTGGACATCAATGACCTCCACTCCGTGGACGCCTTTACTGCGAAGCTTAAGGGCCAAGTCTTCGATCTGTTGTTTGTCAATGCAGGCGTCAGCGGGCCTAGACCCCAAAGCGCTGCGCAAGCGACCGCGCAAGAGTTGGGTGATTTGTTCCTGACCAACGCGACAGCGCCCGTCCGGTTGGCTGGACGGATGATTCAACAAATTCGCCCGGACACCGGCGTGTTGGCATTCATGAGCTCGGTGCTTGGCAGCGTTATGTGCCCGCAAGGCAATGACATGGCGCTCTACAAAGCCAGCAAAGCGGCGTTGAACTCAATCACCAACAGTTTCGTTACCGAACTTCCAGAACCACGGCCGACGGTACTCTCCATGCATCCGGGCTGGGTGAAAACCGACATGGGTGGCGAAGGCGCCGACATCGACGTGCACACCAGTACCGAAGGAATAGTGACGCAGATAAATGCGTATGCGGGCAAAGGTGGGCATCACTTCATCAACTACAAGGGAGAACCCATCCCCTGGTAGGCCAAACGCGCTATTGGCGGAAGGCGCCGCAACGGCGCCTCAAACCCCTAGCAGCGACAGCATGATGAAGGTCGCGAACAATACAAAATGGGTCATGCCTTCGATGGCGTTGGTTTCGCCATCGTTCAGGTTGATCGCACTTACCAGCAAGGTGATGAACACCATGACCGTTTGCACCGGCGTCATCGCCATCTGGAACGGCTGACCGCTATAAAGCGCCATCGCCTCCATGACCGGGACGGTCAGGATCACCGTCGACAACGACGCGCCCAACGCAATATTGACCACCGATTGCATGCGGTTAGCCAAGGCTGCGCGTAACGCGGTCAGTATTTCCGGCGCGGCAGAAATCGCTGCTACCAAAATGGCCGTCATCACCGGAGGTGCGCCCGTCCCTTCCAAACCGAGGTCTACCGTTTTCGACATCACTTCCGCCAGCGCACCAATCACCACAACGCCGAACACCAAGGTGCCGACAGAGCGGCTCAAGTTGATCGGCGGTTCGTCTTCAGTGGGTTGGTTTCTACGTTTCTTCTGGGGATAGCTGTAGCTGAAAAAGTAACTGTGCGGTCCCACCTGCATCCGCAAAAACAGCGCGTACAACACCACCATCGCGCCAATGGTAAACGCCGAATAAATTTTCCAGTCACCTTCTGGAATAAATTCTGGCACCACCATGGAGACGCCCATCGCGGTGAGAATCATCACGCTGTAGGTGCGCGCCGAATCGTCGTTATACGACTGCTCGCCGTGCTTGAGCCCCCCCATCAAGGCGGCTAGGCCGAGAATGCCGTTGATATCGAGCATCACCGCGGAATAAATCGTGTCACGAACCAGCGTCGGCGACGGCTCGTTGCTCATCATGATCGCTAGGATCACCACTTCAACTAACACCGCCGCCAACGTCAAAATCATCGTGCCGTAGGGATCACCCACTTTATGGGCCAGTAACTCAGCATGATGGGCCACACGCATAGAGGCGCAGACGATTGCGACAATTAACGCGATCCCGCCGGCCAGCGCTATGCCCTGACCATGACTCAGCAACCAATGCTCAAAGGGGAATGCAACAAAAGCAGCAAGAATTGCCAACAGCAGAAACTTCTCGTCTTTCAAATAGGTCAGCATTGGTGCCCTTGGCGTGAAAGTGTCGAGCAAGAGGAAGGTGAAGTGCAGCGCAGTGCAGTGCAGTGCACTGCAGACTGCTGGCAGTCACTCAATGTTTCTTTGCTAACGGTAGCAGTAATGATCGGAGGCTGAACATTTTAACCGGCTGGTCAGGTTTTGCTCCCCAATGGAGCATCCGCTGTAGAATGCCACCATCTGCTCTTGATGAGAAAACGCACATGTACGATTGGCTGAACGCGCTGCCCAAGGCAGAACTGCACTTACACCTTGAAGGCTCATTGGAGCCCGAGCTGCTCTTCGCCTTGGCTGATCGCAATAAAATAGCCTTGCCATGGGCGGATGTCGAAACCCTACGCAAGGCGTATGCCTTCAACAACTTGCAGGAATTTCTCGATCTGTATTATCGCGGGGCCGACGTACTGCGCACCGAGCAGGATTTCTACGACCTGACTTGGGCCTATCTGCAACGGTGTAAAGCGCAAAATGTCATTCATACCGAACCTTTTTTTGATCCCCAGACCCACACCGACCGAGGCGTGGCGTTCGAGGTAGTGGTCAATGGCATCGCCAGTGCGTTAAAGGACGGCCAGGAAAAGCTCGGCATCAGCAGTGGTTTGATTCTTAGCTTCCTGCGCCACTTGAGCGAAGAAGAGGCCGAAAAAACCTTGGATCAAGCGCTGCCATTTCGCGATGCCTTCGTCGCCGTTGGGCTCGACAGCTCCGAGATGGGCCATCCGCCGAGCAAGTTCCAGCGAGTATTCGATCGCGCGCGCGGCGAAGGCTTTTTAACGGTTGCTCATGCAGGCGAAGAAGGGCCACCTGAATACATCTGGCAAGCGCTGGACCTGTTGAAAATCGAACGCATTGACCACGGCGTACGCGCTATCGAAGACGAGCGGCTGATGCAACGGATCATCGATGAACAGATTCCACTAACGGTATGCCCGCTGTCCAACACCAAACTCTGCGTGTTTGACGACATGGCTAAGCACAACATTCTCGACATGCTAGAGCGTGGCGTAAAAGTCACCGTCAACTCGGATGACCCAGCCTACTTCGGGGGTTATGTGACGGAAAATTTCCATGCGCTGTACACCCACCTCGGCATGACGCAGGACCAAGCCAAGCGCTTGGCGCAAAACAGCCTGGATGCTCGATTGGTCAAACCGTGATAGGCCGTTGATGTGTTCCCGTGGAAAAGGGAACACATCAACGAGGCAGCATCAGGCAGCGGACGCTATTTTGCTGATTTCACGTTGCCCGCTGGACGAGACCTGCAAGGCGGTGGATTCGTCCGTGGTGCGTAGCCAACCTAACTGAATAAACAATTGCAGCAAGCCCGCACCCAAGGCGCCGCCTAAGTGCGGCGTACGTTCGCTCCAATCCGGACATGCGCACACGGTCTGTCGCTTCCTGTGCGCCAGGGCGGGGACATAAATCCCGCGCTCGGCAAACTGCGCAACCCCCTTACTGGTGACTTCGATACGTTGTTCCTGCTGCTCGATCCACCCGGCCCCCAAGAGGCGTTGATAAAGCTCAGCGGCTAACTCGCCACCTAAATGATCGGCACAGATCCGGGCGCGACGCAGCGGCAAAGGCGTGGACAGGACAGGTTGCGAGACACTTTTGCTCACGCGATCAATGCTGACCAATGAAGCGCTGGCCAATGCCTCGACCGCAGCACCGATCTCGGGTCCAGCCAGCCTGAAGAATCGCTTTCGGCCTCGGGCCTCCTGCTTCAATAAACCACCGGTAGCCAAGCGTGCCAAATGGGCGCCGGCCGAGGACGTGGATAGACCCGCCAGCAGGGCCAGTTCATCCGCCGCACGGGCGGTCCCATCCATCAACGCCCAAATCATTGCACTGCGTTTTGGGTCAGCCAACAACGTGGCAATCTGGCTAATGCAAGGTGCATATTCCATGTATTCACTCCCTGTTGAAACATTCATCTATCGCACTGACATAGTGAACAGCAAATTGGATCCAGCCAAGACGCTAAGCAGCCAAAATGAGGGCTGTATTACACCGAAGTCGCGAAAACGTCATGTGTAAATCTATATGACGCAACATTGAGCCTCTGGCGCCGCCTACCTCCACATCAATCTAGCCTGCCGTAATCTGTCCTACAGGTACGTCCTGCTTGATAGCAGACGGACTCGGCCGAGCGCGTCAAGTATAAGCCCAGCGCTCTTTTACGAAATGGTGATTAAACTCGCGATCCGCTCGACGCTGACACCCTATAGCCAAAGTCGGTCATTATCACGTCCAAAAAAAACATCTTACGAACAGACCATCTGCCTTGAAAGCGCTGCTGGCCGGACACTTAAGGGCTGCACGACAAAACTTACTCGATTGCCCTAAGGGAATTGCCTACAAAAGAAACACACAAAACACGCAAGAAAATACGACGACTTAACGGAACCTTTTGCACTTGCCCCTATGATCTATGGTTTTTAGTAATTCAATACTTTGCATATGACGTCAGACCTTTCCTTACAGTAAGTAGGACTTCGAAACTTATGCGTGATGTTATTGGATAGTGGGACATAGCGGCGCTAATGCCGAGCAGCGTAATTTGAGCATTTCGCGCAGAAGATTGACCGGCTTACTCAATTGCAAACGATGGGCGCACAACAAGTTGAGTGGTGCTAATTCGCCTTGCAGCTCTGGCATTAACACTTTCAAGCGCCCGGCATGAACGTCAGCGGCGACATCCAGCCAGGATTTATACGCGACGCCGGCGCCCGCCACCGCCCACAACCGAACAACGTCGGCATCATCACTGAAACGATCCCCGTGCACCGTCAGGCTCATTTCCCGCTTGCCATCATGGAAGCGCCAATGGTCATGCACCCGATTGCCCAGCATAAACAGCAAGCAATTATGCTGCGCCAGCTGTTCCACGTGCTGCGGATGCCCCTGACGCGCCAGATAAGACGGGGCCGCACACAACACGCGGCGATTGTCAGGCGCTATGGGCAAAGCGACGAGGCTGGAGTCTTCCGGCTCGCCGTAACGCAAGGCGATGTCTACCGGCTGACGAAACAGATCGGCGATCCGGTCGCCCAATAGCAAGCGCAAGGTTAGCCGAGGATGTTCACGCTGAAATTCATCGAGCCAAGGTAGTAGAACGTTACGACCAAAATCAGAAGGTGCGGACAACTGCAAAACCCCACTCACCTGATCCTGGCTGCTGGCCAACAAGCGACGCCCTTCTTCCAAACTACTCAACGCCGCCCGCGCGTACTCCAGAAACCCTTCACCTTCGGCAGTGAGACGAAGGCTACGGGTCGAACGCGCCATTAACCGCGCGCCCAGTTGCTGCTCAATACGTTTAAGCGCCGCGCTGGCGACGGCTGCCGACATATCCATCACCCGCGCAGCCCCGGACAAACTGCCCAGATCAGCGGCACGTACAAACAATTGCAAATCATCAAAACGCAGCATAAGGCCCGAATTATCAATAAATTATTGAAAGAGACTGCCGTTTTAGCGGGTTTTATCTTTCGAGGAAATAGCCAATCATTTGCCCCATCACTTTCTTCAGCGGCCCAGCGCCCTTTTTAGGAATTCATCATGTCCCAACCGTTAACCGTCATCGCCACCCTCATCGCCAAAGCGGGTCATGAAGCAGACCTGGAAAAATGCCTGCGCGGGATCCTCGAACCGACTCGCGCCGAAGCAGGTTGCCTGGGCTACGACTTGCACCAGGACTTGGAACACAGCGCGTCTTTTTACATGATCGAGCGCTGGAACGACGATGCGGCCCTCCAAACCCACTCCGCCAGTGCGCATATCCAGGCTTTCAGGGCAGAAGTCGGCGAGCACCTCGAACACTTCATTCTCAAGCGTGTTCAGCATCTGGCCTGATGATTAGTTCTTTAGCATCCGCTCACTTTCCATTTTTCTGGAGCCCCCATGAAAGCCATCGCTTATTACCATTGCCTGCCCATAACCGACCCCGCGTCACTGCAGGACATCGAGTTGCAAGCCCCCGTTGCCGGGCCACGAGAGCTGCTTGTTGAAGTCAAAGCCATCTCGGTCAACCCAGTCGATACCAAAGTTCGTCAAAATGCGTCGCCGGAAAACGGCGCGGCTAAAGTCTTGGGGTGGGACGTTGCGGGCATCGTCAAAGCGGTGGGCACGGAGGTCACACTGTTTCAACCGGGTGATAACGTGTTCTACGCCGGTTCGATTGCTCGCGCCGGAGCCAACAGTGAACTGCACGTGGTCGATGAGCGCATTGTCGGGCACATGCCAAAATCCCTGAGCTTCGCCCACGCGGCCGCCCTGCCACTGACCGCCATCACCGCGTGGGAACTCCTTTTCGAGCGCCTGCAAATAGCCGAAGGCCAGGCAGACAAGGGGCAAAGCCTGATGATTGTCGGCGCTGCGGGGGGGGTCGGTTCGATACTCACTCAACTGGCCCGCCAATTGACTGGCCTGAATGTCATCGGCACCGCTTCTCGTCCTGAGACCCACGCGTGGGTCCGGGAGCTGGGTGCCCACCATGTGCTTGATCACAGCAAGCCTCTGAACGAAGAGTTGACCCGCGCCGGGCTGCCTCAGGTGACTCATGTTGCCAGCCTGACCCACACCGATAAGCACTTGGGTCAACTGGTCGACGCCTTGGCGCCGCAGGGTCGTCTGGCGTTGATCGACGACCCCAAGTCCCTCGACGTTGGCCTGCTCAAACGCAAGAGCATCTCCCTGCACTGGGAGTTCATGTACACGCGATCATTGTTCGAAACTGCCGACATGATCGAGCAACACAAACTGCTCAATCGCGTTGCAGAATTGGTCGACGCCGGTATCCTGAAAACCACGTTCGGTGAGCACTTCGGTACTATCAATGCGGCGAATTTACGTCGTGCTCATGCGCTGCTGGAAAGCGGCAAAGCCAAAGGCAAGATCGTGCTTGAAGGCTTCTGACCCTTCGTGACGGCGTACTGTTTATACGAACAGCGCCGTCAGTCCGACGCTTGATCGGGATCAATACGTTATTCAAAACCCGGATTACACTTGCTTGCGTTTGCCAACCGTCGAGGAAGTCAGCATGAAAGTCCTGGTGAGTGAATCAACAAGATCCCAAGAAGGAAACCAATGGCAGGTCCGTCTGGACCAACATGTCGTTAGCTTCCGCAGCGAAGCCCAAGCCCGCGCATTTGTCAGCACGCTTGAGTCTCGTCTTCAAGCCCCGCACACATTTCCCAGCGTACGGCAACAAGCAGCGGGCTAGTTAAGCCCGCTATACCGTTGCCCCCTTCAAGCCCTCGCTATTTCTGTCGCTGATGCATCCCGGTTTCGTTGCAGGCGGTGGGTCAACAGCGCCGCAGTAACAGCCAATATTCCGCACAAACTGATCACCATCGCCATCGGCATGGCCGTACCGTCGTGCAGGACACCGACCAATGCCGAAGCGCCGGCGGCGACGCTAAACTGCAAGCACCCGAGCAGCGCCGACGCGCTGCCTGCTCGTTTCCATTGCCCATTCATCGCACACGCCGAGGCATTGGGGATGATGCAACCGAGGCTGGCGATGCAGATGAACAACGGAATAAGTAACGGCCAAAGGGATTGGGTGTGCAACGCTGCCACGCCGAGCAAAACCAAAGCTGCGGTGACATAGACCCACACCGCACGCGCCAGCAAAAAAGCCGGGCCACGCCGGCTAAGGATCCGAGCGTTGACCTGCGCCGTTAAAATGAAACCTGCGGCATTGGAGCCAAACAGCCAGCCGTAATGTTCCGGTGGTACGCCATACAGCTTGATGAAGACGAACGGCGAACCGGAAACGTAGGCAAACATGCCCGCCATGGCGATACCACCGGTTAGGGCATGACCGATGAAAATCTTGTCGCCCAGCAACCGACGGTATTGCTTGAGCGCGCCGGCCAAGGGATGCCGAGGATGTTCGGCAGGCATGCTCTCGGGCAAACCTCGAAAAACCGCCAGCCAGCACAAGGCACTAAAACCGCTCAGCACCAGGAAGATCGAGTGCCAACCGTACAGGTTGACCAGCAGACCGCCGAGCATTGGCGCGAGTATCGGCGCCAGGCCCATGACCAACATCAACTGGGAAAACACTTTCGCCGATTCAATCGGGTTGCATTTGTCGCTGACAATGGCCCGAGACAAGACCATCCCCGCACATCCGCCCAGCGCCTGAATAAAACGCGCGGCAATCAGCCATTCAAGGCTCGGCGCAAACGAACAGGCCAATGAGGCTAAGGTGAAAAGCCCGACGCCAACTAACAGCGGAACCCGGCGACCAAAGCGGTCTGCAACCGGACCATAGGCCAACTGACCAATGGACAAGCCTAAAAAGTAGGCCGCCAAGGTCATTTGCACGTGTTTTTCGTCGGTCCCAAACCCTAAGGCAATGGCCGGAAAACCAGGCAGGTAAAAATCGATGGCCAATGGACCGAAAGCGCTCAACGCGCCAAGTATCAATATTATTCTGAGGTTCATCGGGTTTCCAAGACTGTGTCCAGCGCAGCTGACTAGTCTAACCGTCCTAAAACCTCAGAGCGTCCTGAACGCCAAATTATTCAAATCTTTTCACAGGTCAGCGGTTAGACGGCTTGGGGAGTCACCACATACCCTTCACCGCTGATCAAACCTATCAGCGCGTCAGCGGCAAGTGTGCTCTCCACTTGCACCAGCCCTGTGGCGAGATCCACTTTGACGTCGGCAGCGGGATCGTCGCGATGAACGGCTTGAGTGATTGCCCGCACGCAGTGGCCGCAGGTCATACCTTGAACATTGAATCGTTGCATAACGCTACTCCTCAGTAAGATGATGGGCATCTTCAACCTTCCTGTGATGGCAAGGTCAAGCGTCTGTTTTATCTGCCAGGCTGGTATTCATCGCGCCGCTCGGCCAAGCTGCGTCATCACCGTATTTCACGCAGGAGTATCAGCGATGCGCTGGTCAGTATTGAGTCTTTTCAGCACTCTCGGCCTTATGGCTACAGCACCTTGGGCTCAAGCCGAATCGCAGGACTACAGCGTACTGATCATCTCCCGTGAGCGACTGGAAGTGGCCACGTCGTGCGAGATTGGCATTTACATCCAAGACCAATTGGTCGGTCGCCTGTTTCAGGAAGAGTCGACCTCGTTCAACCTGGCACCCGGAAAAACCGACGTGCGTCTGCGCCTGTTGCCGGGCCAGGTATCCGGTTGCGAGCCGGGCATGACCGTCCCACGGCTCACCGTTATTCAGCTGCACGCCGGCGACATCGTTAAATACCGAATAGCTAACGGCCCAAGCGGCATGTACCTGATGCCTGCCTCGCTGGGATATTGAGTCAGTCATTGAACCGGGGGATCCGATGAACATCGGTCAAGCGGCGAAAAACAGTGGCCTGAGTGCCAAAATGATTCGTTATTACGAGTCCACCGGGTTGCTCAAGGCCGCGCATCGTACTGACAGCGGCTATCGCTTGTATGGGCCAGATGATCTGCACACGCTGGCCTTTATCAAGCGCTCGCGAGACTTGGGGTTTTCACTGGAAGAAGTCTCAAGGTTGCTGACGCTCTGGCAGGACAAAGGCAGGGCCAGCGGTGACGTGAAGAGCTTGGCGCGTAAACACATCAGCGATCTGAATCAGAAGATCACAGAAATGGCCAGCCTGCGCGATACCCTGCAAGAGCTGGTCGAGCACTGCCACGGCGACCACCGCCCCGATTGCCCAATCCTCAAGGACCTTGCGTCGGGTGGCTGTTGAGCCTGTAGCCAACTTATTGGCGAGGCGGTTTACGTGGTTAGACATATAACCCTCTCGCCAACAAGTTGGCTCCTACAGAAAGTCGAATATTTTCCATAAAAAAACCGGCCTGAGCCGGATTTTTCATTAGCCCATCACTGCATCCAAGGTGGAGGCGGCTCTTCGGCTTTGTTGGGCGGAGCCTCATCGGCAGCGCGACCGGCTTGACGACGGTCTTCGTCCATACGTGCGGCTTCGATTTCTCGCAGGATTCCGCCAACATCGGCTTCTTCTTCCGGTTCGTCGAATTCGCCCGTCAGCACCGTTGCCGGTGACAACGTGCCCGCTTCGTAGAACGACCACATTTCTTTCGCGTACTTGGTCAGCCTCAACTCCGGCGCAAAACGCCCGAAGTAAGACGCCATGTTGCCAACATCCCGCTCCAGCATGCTGAACGCGTGGTTGTTGCCTGCCGCGTCGACCGCTTGTGGCAGATCGATGATCACTGGCCCGTCCGGGGTCAACAACACGTTGAACTCAGACAAGTCGCCATGCACCAAGCCGGTACACAGCATCAGCACAATCTGACTGATCAGAAACGCGTGATATTCACGCGCCTGATCCGGCTCAAGGGTCACATCGTTCAAACGCGGTGCTGCATCGCCAAACTCATCGGCGACCAGTTCCATTAGCAACACGCCTTCCAAGAAGTCGTATGGCTTGGGCACCCGCACGCCAGCGGCGGCCAAACGAAACAATGCTGCCACTTCGGCATTCTGCCAGGCGTCCTCGGTCTCTTTGCGACCGAACTTGGAGCCCTTGGCCATCGCTCGGGCCTGACGGCTGTTGCGAACCTTGCGACCCTCCTGATATTCCGCGGCCTGCCGGAAACTACGTTTATTCGCCTCCTTGTAAACCTTGGCACACCGCAGCTCTTCGCCACAGCGCACCACATAAACAGCTGCCTCTTTACCACTCATGAGTGGGCGCAGCACCTCGTCGACCAGACCGTCCTCGATCAGGGGTTCAATGCGTTTTGGAGTCTTCATCAGCTTTTTTTGTGGGTCCTTCGTGGCCAAATACGCAATGGTTGCTGGTTATACGGCAATCCTCGCACAGCGAGTAGTAGATGCCGACCTTTGACCTTCACGGATGTGTGTAAGGCTTCAATTTTTTAGCAGCTTTTATGCCGAGCAGCGCATAGCCAACCATCAACCGGCAGGGCTGCGCAAGTCTCAGTTTTTGAACAGCTCCCCCGGCGTGAAGCCAAACAGGCTTTTGAAGGCGGCAATAAACGCCGAAGTCGAATCATAACCGCAGGATAACGCGGTGTTTGTAACGCTCTCGCCCCCCTCCAGCGCACTCAGCGACGACAGCAATCGTGCACGCTGGCGCCAACCCCGAAAACTCAAACCGGTCTCGCGCTGAAACAAACGCATCAAGGTTTTTTCCGACATGCCCAAGCGCTCGGCCCAGCGCTGCAAGGTGATGACCTGGCTGGGGTCCGCGATCAATTCGTTGCACAACCCGAGTAATCGCGGGTGGCTCGGTAACGGCAGAGAGAACTCGACCTCCGGCAATTCGGCCAATTGATCAAGCAGCACTTTAACCAGGCGCTCCTCACGGCTGTCGCCTTGGGGATAACGTGACGGCAGCAGACAAAACGACTTGATCAGCTCGCGGGCCAGCGAGGTAACTTCCAACACCCGGCAACGCTGCGGTGCCCATGTACAGTCTTCTTGACGCACGTACAGGCTGCGCATTTCGGCGCACGTCGAGGTCACGACATCATGCTCAAGCCCTGCGGGAATCCAGACGCCCCACTGCGGCGGCGCGAAAAAACTGCCTTCGGCGGTGTGCACGCCCAATACGCCGCTGATCGCGTACGCAAACTGTACCCAGTCGTGACGATGCGGCGGGGTCCATGATCCTGCCCCCAAACTTTCAACACGGGCATACAGCGGGCGCGGCAATGTCTCCAGCACCGGAATCTGGCGCTCAGCCCCACGTTGTCCGTTAGTCGGCATCGATTGGCCTTGTGTCGCAAGACGGCTATAAAGCACCTACGTTAACCTGCCGACATGATTTTTTACAAAAACTCTTTTTAGAATCCAGGTCGGGCCCTTTATGCACATATTCATGCACCTCAAGCGCGTTGTGACGGACTGGTTTCTCTGCGGAATGCTGCTCGCCACGCTGCTGGCTTATTTTTTCCCCGGCTTTGGCAGCGCTGGCGGCGCAATGCATTCCGAATACGTGATCAACGTCGGCGTGTTTCTGGTGTTTTTCCTGCACGGCGTAAACCTGTCCAGTGAACAAATCAGCCACGGGCTGAAGAACTGGAAGCTGCACGTCATGGTGCAGGGCTTCACCTTCGTGGTGTTTCCATTGGTCTGGCTGGCGTGCAGCAAACTGTTCGGCTCGCACCTGCCCGCGTTGCTGATGCTGGGTTTCTTCTACCTGTGCGCCCTGCCCTCGACCATTTCTTCGTCCGTGGCGTTGACCGGTAGCGCGAGCGGTAATGTCCCGGCGGCGATTCTCAATGCCAGCATGTCCAGCGTGTTCGGAATTTTCATGACTCCGTGGCTGGTAAGTCTGGTGGTGGGTTCCGGCGCGGGCGGGATCGACCTTGGGGCAACCTTGCTCGACCTCTGCGCCATGTTGTTATTGCCGTTGATACTGGGGCAATTGGTACGGCCGTTTTTTGGCAAGTTTTTCACCCGACACAAGCGCTACACCAACATTGTCGACAAGGTCGTGATCCTGTTGCTCGTGTACTCGGCGTTCTGCAACTCCATGGTCTCGGGCATGTGGCAGAAGCAAGGCAGTTCGGTGATTCTCAGTGCGTTCATTGGCAGCGCGCTGCTGCTGGCGGTCATTCTGTTCATGACCACCCGCACCGCCCGCGCACTCAAGTTCAACCATGCGGATGAAGTGGCAGCGGTGTTTTGTGCGAGCAAAAAGTCATTGGCCGCAGGGGCGCCGATGGCCGCGCTGATCTTCGGCGCCAACCCGGGGCTTGGGCTGATCCTATTGCCAATCATGATTTATCACCCGATGCAGTTGATCGTCTGCTCGATCATGGCCGAGCGCTACGCGACCCGGCACCGCTTGCTGATGGTGCAGGAAAGTGAAGCGGTGCTGGTTAGATAAGCCCCACGGCGTATCCGGGCCCATCGCAGGCAAGCGCAGTCCTACAATCGAAAAAAGCCTAACGCTCAATAATCGCCGTAACCCCTTGCCCGCCTGCCGCGCAGATGGAGATCAAGCCGCGACCCTGCCCGGCGACGTTCAGCAATTTCGCTAGGTTGGCGACGATCCGCGCTCCGGTGGCAGCAAAGGGATGGCCCGCCGCCAACGAACTGCCTTTAACGTTGAGCTTGCTACGATCTATCGACCCCAGCGCGCCGTCCAGGCCCAAGCGGGTTTTGCAGTAATCCTCATTTTCCCAAGCTTTCAATGTGCACAACACCTGCGCGGCGAACGCTTCATGAATTTCGTAATAGTCAAAATCCTGCAATCGAAGGTTGTTGCGTGCCAGCAGGCGCGGCACTGCGTACACCGGGGCCATCAACAATCCCTCGGCGCCGTTGACGAAATCCACCGCCGCCGCTTCGCCGTCACGTAAATACGCCAACACCGGCAGCCCGCGTTTTTTAGCCCACTCCTCACTGGCCAGCAGCACCAGCGAAGCGCCGTCGGTCAGCGGCGTCGAGTTTCCCGCTGTTAGCGTGCCTTTAGCGCCGCGCTCAAACACCGGCCTTAAACTGGCGAGCTTGGCCAACGTCAAGTCTGGCCGCAGGTTCTGATCTCGGGTCAACCCCAAGTACGGCGTCAGCAGGTCGTCCTGCCAGCCGTCGGCATAGGCGGCGGCCATCTTCATATGGCTTTCCAGCGCCAGCGCGTCTTGCGCATCTCGAGCGATGTTCCAGGTTTGCGCCATCAGCTCGCAATGCTGACCCATGGACAACCCCGTACGCGGTTCGCCATTGCGCGGCAGTTCAGGTTTGAGGTTGTGCGGACGTAATTGCAGCAACACTTTGAATTTGTCGGCGCCGGTTTTACTGCGATTTAACTGCAACAAGATGTGCCGCAGGTCTTCGTTCACCCCAATCGGCGCATCTGAGGTAGTGTCTACGCCGCCCGCTATCCCACAGTCGATCTGTCCCAACGCAATCTTGTTCGCCACCAGCAACGCCGCTTCCAGCCCCGTGCCGCAAGCCTGCTGCACGTCATACGCGGGGGTTTGCGGCGACAGTCGCGAGCCCAGCACACACTCGCGGGTCAGATTGAAATCTCGCGAATGCTTGAGCACCGCACCGGCTGCCACTTCCCCCATGCGCACACCGTGCAGATTGAACCGTTCAATCAAGCCTTCCAATGCAGCGGTCAGCATGTCCTGATTACTCGCGGTGGCATACGCGCCATTGGAACGGGCGAACGGGATGCGATTGCCGCCAACAATAGCGACGCGACGTGGCAGATTCATAAAAGCTTCCTTGTTGTTGAGCGCTTTTTATCGAGCCGAAGGTAGAGCACAGCGTAGGTCGGATTGCAGCGAACGCCGTCAGGCTCAGGTGGTCAATTGTTTTGAACCCCGACTCAAGGAGAGTGTTCCATGTCGTCCGACCGCTACATTGACTTCGCCAACTCTGACATCGGCCGCCGCCTGATTGGCGCAGTGGGCCTGCCAACCCCGGCGCGTCTGGAACGCTGGCAAGCCGGGCGTCTGCGTCCGATCGAGGGCACGTTGTTGATCAGCGCCGGGCCCCTGGCCGATCACGTGAGGATTTTTGCCCAGCGCTTGACCGACTCGCTGTACAGCTTCGGCAGCGATCAACCGGGCGCCACCGCGTGGGTCGCCGAGCAGGGGCCGAAACTCAAGGCCGTGCTGTTCGACGCTAGCACCCTAACCCACACCGACCAGCTCAAACAGCTGCGTGAATTCTTTCAGCCGATCTTGAAAAGTTTCGATCACAGCGCCCATGTGGCGATCCTCGGCCACGCACCGGACACCCTGAACGAAGACCCCTTGGCGGCCAGCACTCAGCAGGCCATCGAAGGTTTCAGCCGTTCCTTGGCCAAAGAAATGCGCGACGGCGGCACGGTGCAGCTGCTGCAGGTCGACGAAGGCGCGGAAAATCAACTGGAAGGCGCGTTGCGGTTTTTCCTTTCACCCAAAAGCGCTTTCATTTCGGGCCAAGTCATCCGCCTGAGCCCGTGCGCCACGCAGGTGCAGGATTGGAGCCGACCGCTTTCCGGCAAACGCGCGCTGATCACCGGCGCGGCACGCGGTATTGGTGCGTCAATTGCCGAAACGTTGGCTCGGGATGGTGCCGACGTCGTGTTGCTGGACGTTCCCCAGGCCAAAGCCGACCTCGAAGCACTAGCCGCACGCCTGGGTGGGCAAAGTGTAATTTTGGATATTTGCGCAGAAAGCGCCGCATTGGAGTTGACCGAAGCGCTGCCGAACGGCGTCGACATCGTGGTTCACAACGCGGGCATCACCCGGGATAAAACCCTGGCCAACATGACCGCCGAATTCTGGGACTCCGTGTTGGCGGTGAACCTCAATGCTCCGCAGGTTTTGACTCAAACCCTGCTCGACAGCGGCGCATTACGTGATAACGGTCGGATCATCCTGATGGCTTCAATCAACGGCATCGCAGGTAATCGCGGGCAAACCAACTACGCCGCGAGTAAAGCCGGGCTGATCGGCATGGCCAAAGCCTGGGCGCCTTTATTGCAACAGCGCGGCATCAGCATCAATGCCGTCGCGCCGGGCTTCATAGAAACCAAGATGACGGCAGACATGCCGTTTGCCCTGCGTGAAGCGGGCCGGCGCATGAGTTCCCTTGGCCAAGGTGGCTTGCCGCAAGACGTCGCCGAAGCCGTAGCGTGGCTCAGCCAACCGGGAACCGGCGCTGTGAGCGGTCAGGTAATACGAGTGTGTGGCCAGAGCATCGTTGGGGCCTGATGTTTGGCTGTTCGATTTTAGAATAAGAAGGAGACGACCTATGGCTTCCCAATGGAGCTACCTCAACGCACCACCTGCCTTGCCAGGGTTGTTTGTGCATGCTGCTCTTCGACGTAGAGTCACGGGAACGGTGTTGCCCGACGAAGGCCTGCGCTGCTGGGTGTCCGTCAACCGCCAGCAGGTAGAAGCCTACCGCAAAGTCTGTGGGTTTTCGGACAGCAGCTTGATGCCACCGACCTATCCCCATGTGCTGGCCTTTTCCCTGCAAATGCAGCTGATGACCGCCAAAAATTTTCCGTTCCCGTTGTTGGGCCTGATCCACCTGCGCAACAGCATCAGCGTTCATCGACCTTTGGGCGGTATTGGCCAAGTGCGGGTGAGCGTTCACGTAGGCAACCTGCAATCCCATGCCAAAGGCGCAACGTTCAGCTTGATCACCCAAGTCGAAGACGCACTCGGGCCGCTCTGGGATGAAGACAGCACCATGCTTTGCCGTGGGGTTCAGTTGCCCGGCGAGCCATTGAACGACTTCGAACCCTCCCCATTGCCGCTCAGCGAAGTGACCCGCTGGCAGGCGCCTGCGGACATTGGTCGGCATTACGCAAAAGTATCCGGCGACTACAACCCGATCCACCTGAGTGCAACCAGCGCCAAAATGTTCGGTTTCCCCACCGCCATCGCCCACGGCCTTTGGCTAAAAGCACGAACCCTCGCGGCCCTGGACAATCACCTTCCCGCGTCGAATCTTCACATCAGCGTAGAGTTTCAAAAGCCGGTGCGACTGCCCACTGAAGTTACGTTGTCAGCCAGCGCGGCGGGCTCAAGCGGGCAATTTAGAGTGACCGGTGCAAACCCCGAACTGGTGCACATGATCGGCAGCTGGCAGCCATTGGTTTAGCTTGTATTCGGTCCCACCGGAATCGCACGCCCCTGTAGAGCCAACTTGTTGGCGAAGGGCTAAACGCGGTATGCCTGTTCAATCGCCAGCAAGACGGCTCCTACAGACCGCGGATCGTCTGTCCATCCCAGGCAAGGGCGCGCCTAACATTGATAGGTGTATTTTCAACAAGTTATGCGTTGAGTTTGAGGCACTGCGTTTAAGCTACACGCCTTCAGGAGAGACCGATGAACCTCGACGAACTTACTCAACGCCTGCACCGCATCCGTGACCAGAATGACTGGCGGCAATTCCACAGCCCGAAAAACCTGGCGATGGCGGCCAGTGTGGAAATGGCTGAGCTGGTGGAAATCTTCCAATGGCTCAGCGAGGACCAATCGCGGCAGTTGCCACCCGACAAGCTGGAACATGCCGGTCAGGAAGTGGGCGACATCGTGATGTACCTGCTGATGATGTGCAGTGAGTTGGGGTTGGACATGGAGCAAGTGGTGCGCAGCAAGCTGGCCGATAACGAACGGCGGTTTAGCAAATGAGCGACCGCCACTTCGATCTGCTCGCGACGCGTTTCGCCGAAAAAATCTATGGCGGGGCCAAAGGCGCAATCCGTCTGGCGGTACTGCAAGCCGATCTGTTGGAAGTGCTGCCAGATAGGCCATTACGGGTGTTGGACATCGGTGCCGGGCTCGGCCATATGTCGTTGTGGCTGGCAGAGCGCGGGCATGACGTGACGCTGGCAGAACCGGCGCTGCCGATGCTCGACGGCGCTCGTCAACGCTTTGCCGACGCCGGCCAGACTGCGACCTTTATTCAGGCGCCGTGGCAGGAACTGCTCGGCCAGCTCCACGAACCGTATGACCTGGTGCTGTGTCACGCGGTGCTGGAATGGTTGGCCGAGCCCCATGCGATCTTACCGGTGCTGCATCAATTGACCAAAGCCGATGGCTGGCTGTCGCTGGCGTTTTATAACCGCGACGCCTTGATCTACCGCAATCTGCTCAAGGGCCACTTCCGCAAGATGCGCAATAATGACATGGCCGGAGAGAAGCAAAGCCTGACCCCGCAGCAACCCCTAGACCCGCGAGAATTGTCAGCGCAACTTGAAGGAACGTGGCGAGTCGAAGCTCAAAGTGGCGTAAGGGTTTTCCACGATTACATGCCAGTCGAGTTTCAGGCCAAGGTCGAACTTGCGGCATTGTTGGAAATGGAACTGGCCCATCGTCGTCACCCAAGCTTTGCCGGCCTGGGCCGTTATCTGCACTGGTTATGCCGGCCACTGTAAGTTGTTCATCGCTATACGGTTTATTGCGGAGACCATCATGAATCGCCGGTTCGCTACACTTTTGCTGTGTTTGGGCGTCAGCGCCTGCCAGAGCAGCAATCCCTACGTCGCCAGTTCGAATCCTTTACCGCCTGCGCCTCAGCTGGCGACGACGGCCGTGGACACCAGCGCATACCCTGCGCCCACCATCGATTTTGGTCGATACCGCAATTGGACCTGGGTCAACGGCCAACTTCCCGGTGGATCACCCTTTGCCAGCCCGGAGCAGCTTGCCGACGCGGTTAGTAATGGGCTTGATCAACGCGGCCTGCGTCCAGCCATGAGCAATCAACCCGCAGACCTCGGCGTAGTGGCCGACGTGCACGTGGAAACCCGCCTGCGCCAGGTCCGTGAGGACGCCTATGGGGGAGGGGCCGGCTATGGCGGCTATCGCGGCGGTGGTTTCGGCTATGCAACGGTGCCGGTTGAACGCACGTATCAGGTTCAAGTGCTAGTGGTCCGCATCAGTCTGTTCGACAACCGAAGCCATCAACCGGTATGGAGTGCCAGCGCGGAAACCGCCACCGGTGGCGATGAGTCGGGCCGCGCCAAAGCCTTGCGTCAAGCGGTCAACCGAGCGCTGACGACGTATCCACCCTCGTAATGCTGAACGGAGACACATTATGTTGCGCCACCTCTCTCTGTTGTCCGCCGCACTGTTACTTAGCGCCTGCGTCACCCCTCAGGTCAATCATGACTTCGACGCGGCGCGGGACTTTGGCGCGTACCGCAGCTGGAGCTGGAAAGAGCCCGGCGTGCAATACCGCCCAGACGATCCCCGAATAAAAAGCGACCTGACCGATCAGCGTATCCGTGAGTCGGTGAGCGAGCAGTTGGATCAGCGGGGGTTGCGAATGGCCCCTAAGGGGCACCGTGCCGACGTCAAGGTGCAGACCTATTTGATCATCGAGGACCGCCAGCAAATGGTTAGCACCAACTACGGCGGCGGTCCGTGGGGCGGAGGCTGGGGTGGCGGTTGGGGCGGCTGGGGTGGCGGGATCACTGAGACCCGAAATGTTGATTACAAAGTCTCGACCCTGCAAATCGACTTGCTCGATGGCAAAGACGGCAAACTGGTGTGGCGCGGCAGTACCGAACAAGTGGTCAACACCCGCCAAACCAACCCCGCCGCCCGTGACGCCGCCATTCGAGAAACAGTAGCCAAAGTCCTGGAACAGTATCCGCCGCATTGATTGTCGAGGCGGGATACCAGACACACCGGATTTGAATTGTAAATATTAAAACGGTAGGAGCGTGCTTGCTCGCGATGAATCGCGAAGCGGTCCCATTGGGCTAACTCGGTTTCAGCTGAAAGAACTGAGTCGCTGATTTTACGAGCCGATCGCCAACAACTCGGCTCCAGAGGGTGTCGTGCGGGCGCATGACAACGCGTTTTCGATGACCCTCGCGCAATTTTCGAAAATTTATGGCAAAGAGCCCCTATGCTCCACGGAACTCGATGAGCCGTTGGATAGCCCAAGCGAGCAGACTTCCTTTTTCATCAGGGCATACATATGCAGGTAGAAAGCTTTTTCGAATGGCTCGGCCAAACTTTAGGCGCCATCATTCGGTTTGTGGTTGATGGATTGGATTGGCTGTTCAAGATACTGGGCCACGCCGGGGGCAATTTTGTCGAGGGCTTGTCGCGCACCCTGGGCATGAACACCTCCCTGATCAGCCTTATCGCGCTGATTGTCGGCTTAATGTTCTTGTATTCCGCTATTCGCGCCTTTATGCGTGCCTCGATTATCTCCGGGATCATCTGGATGATTCTTGGCTTGTGGTTGTTGAGTTGGATCATCCATTGATCCCCGTATCAATTACACATCTGTAGGAGCCACGGATAGAAGCTCATGGCGCGCGGTTGTTACACTGCGCGCCTTCCAAGGAGCTTCCATGTCCATGTTGCTGACCGATTGGCGCGATCGCACAACCCATCGACGGGTGTGGGCGTTGGCCGCACCGATGATTCTCTCGAACATTTCCGTGCCCTTGGTGGCGTTGGTAGACAGCGCCGTCATCGGTCATTTGCCCCACGCCCACCAACTGGGTGCGGTGGCCGTCGGCGCCACGCTGTACACCTTTCTCGCGTGGGCGATGGGCTTTCTGCGGATGGGCACCACCGGGTTTGCCGCACAGGCTGCCGGGCGCAATGACGGTGCAGCGCTCAGGCAAATCCTGTTGCAAGGGTTGCTTCTGGCGATGATCCTGGCGGTGATATTGGGCGTTTTCGCACTGCCGTTTAGCCATCTGGCCTTGGACATGATGCAGCCCTCAGCCGACCTCAAAGCGCTGACCCTGGACTTTTTCCATACCCGTTTATTTGGCCTGCCCGCCGCGCTGGCGAGTTATGCGTTAGTTGGCTGGTTCCTCGGCACCCAAAATGCCCGAGCGCCACTGGCGATTCTGTTGACCACCAATCTGGTGAATATCGCGCTGAACTTGTGGTTCGTCATGGGCCTGGATTGGGGGGTGGTGGGCTCGGCTCGAGCCTCGGTGTTGGCTGAATGGATCGGCGCCTTGCTGGGTCTGGCGTTGACGCACAAAGGCCTGCGCGCGTTTCCTGGCCATGTGGCGTGGGCCGCCCTCAAGCGCTGGAAGAATTGGCGCCCACTGCTGGCGGTCAATCGCGACATTTTCATTCGCAGCCTGGCGCTGCAATCGGTATTTTTCCTGATCACGGTGCAAGGCGCACGCCTCGGTGATGCGACGGTGGCCGCCAATGCCTTGTTGCTCAACGGCCTGCTGCTGACCGCCCACGCACTGGACGGGCTGGCCCACGCGGTCGAAGCATTGTGTGGTCACGCCATCGGCGCCCACGACCGCGCCTCGTTGCGCCGATCATTGACTGTCGCCGCCGGCTGGTCATTGCTCGCCAGCCTGGCGTTCGCAGTGCTGTTTCTGTTCGCCGGACATTTGTTCGTTGAAATGCAGACCAACATTCCCGAGGTCCGGGAAACGGCCTTCGAATACCTGCCGTACCTGGCCGCGTTGCCGATGGTTGCGGTGTGGAGTTACCTGCTTGATGGTCTGTTTATCGGCGCTACGCGGGCGCGGGAAATGCGCAATGCCATGCTAGTGAGCGTGGCCCTTATTGCACCGTTCGCCTGGTTCGCCAAAGACTTGGGTAATCATGGGCTGTGGCTGACATTCATCCTGTTCATGCTGTTGCGCGGCGCGACCCTCGGCTTGGTTGCCTGGGGCCTGAACCGCCGGGATGGTTGGTTTGCCGGTTCAGTGCATTAAGGGCAGATCATTGAGTGGCGACGGGTTGCGCGCGCAAATCCGCATGAATGAAATCAACCACGTCATCCAGTACCGGCGCTAATGCGCGTAACGGTCGAGACATGGCGGCGACCAGCGTGGCGTGCCCGGTTCGAGAGAAGTACAACTCGCGGACCGGCACACCATCCGCCCGTAACCGCGCAGCCAAGCCACCGGTATTACGGGTCGGATTGACGACTTTGTCGTCTTTCGATGCGATCAACAATGCAGGCGGTGAATCACGACTGACGTGATTGATCGGCTGGGAGTCAGGCGGCGAGTTGGGAAAGAAAAACACCGGTTTGACGTCTTCGTTGTCGATGGGCAAGAAATCATAAGGCCCGGCCAGTCCGATCCAGCCTCGGAGTATCGACGGCTTGAGCCCGACTTTTTCAAGGAACGCTGGGTCGAGGGCAATCATCGCCGCGTTGTAGGCACCCGAGCTGTGGCCCATCACATACAGGTTTTGCGGGTCGCCACCGTACTCATGCGCGTGCTGATATGCCCAAGCTACCGCTCGAGCGGAATCTTCCAGAAAGGTCGGATAGCGTACTTGCGGGTACAAGCGATAGTCAGCAATGACCACCACTATTCCCCGTGAAGCCAGCGCTTCACCGACGAATTTATAATCAATTCTTGAGCCGCTGTTCCAGCTTCCGCCGTAAAAGAACACCACCACCGGCGCGTTAGTCGGAGCCTGCGCCGGGGTGTAGACATCCAGTTTGTTACGCGGATCGTCGCCGTAAGCGATGTCGGAAACCCGAGTAAACGTGCTTCCAGGCGTCAGTGCATTTATTAGATTGACCGGTGAACAGGCCGCCAGCACGGCGGCTAGCAACCCGGTCAGCATCGCTTTGAATACATTGGATGTCATTGCACGGTCTCAGTTTTGCGAGCGTTGGACCGATGACGGTATTGGCCGAAAGCGGCGGCTCCGTGAAGGGCAGTACAACTACGACCACCCGCCCAGCCAATAGTTGGCAAGGTTCGCGAAACGCTGTTGCGGGTTGTCACCGGGAAGTGTCGGAGGAACCGAGGCTGACGGAAATCGTGCGCGCAGCGTCAGCCAGTTATCGAGCACTGTGCTGTCGTAGAAGCCGTGGCGCAGTCCTTCGTGAATATGGTCGAGGGTCGTGCGGTAGTTACTGCCGGTGGCGCGACTCCACACATAAGCGTGACGCTCCAACAGGCACTGCCGCAGATTATTTTCCTGCCTGACACTGAGTTCCGGCTCGACGGTCAGCGGCGTGACCGAGAGCGTGGGGTTAATGACAGATTTTCGTCCCTGAGTGTCTTCTACTTTGGCGGCCCACGGGCCGCCGTACCAGGTCAGCGACTCGATGGGCCCCAGCCAGCGACTCAACTCCAGCGGGTCCATTGCGTCGAAAAAATAACTCGCAGTTTGCACGTTGTAATACGTCAGCAGGCTTTTGTAGTGACGATCGAAACGCACGGTCAGCATGCGGCGTAAATGTTCGAGCAATTGCCGCTTGGGCGCCGCGCACACAATACGCAAGCCGGGCCATGGCGCTGACGCTTGCGCGAGCACATTGTTCAACGGGTCTCCCAGCGGGAGCTGTATCAACAACGGGCCCTGATCACGAATCAGGTGCAGCTCGGTGTCCGCGAGCAACTCGTCCCATACGTGGCTGTGTCCAAATTGCTGCTTGAAACGTTCCGCCAGTCCCGGCACGCCCGGTGTATCGAGCAAAAGCCAACCCTCCTCAAGGCGGTTACTCATCGCAAACCCCTTGCGTCACTAGCAGCCCCGTCCGACAGGCGCACGGGTGTAATTGGCAATGGGCGAAACTGCCGCCAGACGGCTGCCGACACAGCAAGATCAATGGATGGCTGTCCTGCATCAACTCCAGCAAATGCTGAGTGCGCGTGCTCAACACCCTCGCAAGGGGTTCGTCGACAGTATCGGCGACCGCCGCTGTCACTTCCTGAGTGTCTAAGGTGATCTGCTGGCTGCGAAGGGTCAGGTGATCGTTTTCCACGTGCAGTGAGCTGTTGCCCACACTGAACGCCAGCTGCGCGCCGTTATCGAACATCAGCGTGATGCCGCCGGTGATCTCGATCTTTTGCCCAGCGCTGACAAAGCTGTCCAGCTCAAGGCGCAGTTCAAGGGAAGGCTGTTCGGCCACCTCACTGATGGGCTCAGTGACGGAGCCGTTGGCGAACGGTGCAAGGTCGGGATTTTCCAAGTAGGCGGTGACCATGGGCAAATCAGGGTCGCCATCGACGAAATCCACCACCACGTCCATTCCGACCCGAAGCCGAGTGCGATGCTCGCCCTCACCCACCAACGTCGATGACACCGGCACCCAGCAGTTGGCGTAGTGCGCGCCCTGACCTTGGCGCCCCCCATCGAACTGCACCCAAATACGCCCCGACGCGTCGCAATGCTCCTGACCCACGACCGGCCCCATCACCTGTGCGCGCTGCACGCCCAACATCCTTGGCCTCGGTTCCGGCGGAACAGGACGAAAACCGATCTCCCAGGGCGTCGCTTTGAATCGATTGCGATAAGGCAATGCGCTAACATCCGCCGCCAGTAGCTGATCGAGCATCTGCACCTGCTGGCCTCGGTGCTGGACTTCGGTCAGCAGCCAGAGATGGTTCCATTCCTGACGCGGGTGCTCCGTTAACGACAGCAACAAACCCGCGCCCAAATAAGGCGAGGTACTTTCACCTTCGGCCCGTTCCAGGGACCGAAGGCCGGGCTGCTCATCGCCGAGGCTGCCGACGTTGAACTGATCAACCTGATGCCGGGTAGGCTCGGCCTTGCCCGGTTTCAGACGCCGGGGGCGGGTTTCAAAAAAACACGTCGGCCCTCGACGAAACCCACCTTGGGTATCGGCAAACACCAACACGTGACGCAGTTTGGAGTGCTGAAAGTGGTAATGAATGCCCTCCTCGTCACACAACCGCTGAACGAACTGCAAATCCGACTCATCGTGCTGCGCGCAGTAAAGGCGCTCATGGTAGGTGCCGTTGAGTTCAAAGCGATGCGCGTTGGCGTGGATACCGTGTTCCTTGAGTACCTTGGCAATAATTTGCGGGGCTGACAGGTCTTGAAAAATGCGCTGATTGTAGCGGTGGGCCAGGCAGCCCAGCCGTGGGCCCAGGCTTAAGCGGTAATGGTGGGCGCTCGAATCGTGGTCGATAAGGCCCACACGTTGAATTTGTCCGTTGAAGCCGGTTTGAGTTCCGGCGAAGCTCAGCCACGCCGAGCGGTACATCAGGCTTTTCGGGTTCAGATCGGGGGATTCAATGACCACTTCCAACTCAAAGGCAAAAGGCCTGCTGATCGCTTCCGTACCGGTAAACGAAAGCACAGTGAGTGAGTGAGTCAGGTTCGGGATATCCAGACGAAAAAAAGGTTCGCTGACTGGATCGAACATCGGCTATTGCTCTACTAAAGGACAGCCGGGGATTCTCGCCGAGAGAACCACCGGAGTAGAGGGCCAAAATGCAGAATAGGAAAGAGCCTACAAAAGAATAGGACCGGACGGGCAGATAACCATCACATTTTGTCCGTCGTGCAGCAAACCCGCGACAACTGTAGGAGCTGCCGAAGGCTGCGAAAGCCCGAAGGACCTTCGCCAACAAGTTGGCGAAGAATGACGACGCGGTCGTGTCAGTTAACCCAGATCAAGAAGACAAATACGACGACCGCGTCAGCCCCAAACGCAGCGCATCCAGGTATTGGGTGCGTTCACGCGGGGTTATTTTGGCGCTGGCCACTTTGTCGCGGTATTGGTTCATCAGCCCTTCAGGCGACAAGTGAACGTAACGCAGCATGTCTTCGATGGTGTCGTGGGTCTCGATCCCGCCGTGGTAAACACTGCCGTCCGGCCTCTGGTAAATATTCACCGAGTCGGTATCACCGAACAAATTGTGCATGTCGCCCAGGATTTCCTGATAGGCGCCCACCAGGAAAATCCCCAACAAATAGTCTTCGCCTTCGTTAAGTGCATGAACCGGCAAACTGGTTTCGATGCTCTGCTCGTCAACGTACTGCTTGATCTTGCCATCGGAGTCGCAGGTCAAATCTTGCAAGACCGCGCGGCGCATTGGCTCTTCGTTGAGACGGTGCAACGGCAGAATTGGCAGCACCTGACCAATCGCCCAGGTATCTGGCAGGCTCTGAAACACCGAGAAATTACAGATGTACTTGTCAGCGAGCTTGTCGTTGAGTTCGTCCAGCACTTGGCGATGGGAACGCTGGCGGGCCTTCAACGAGTTATGCAGGCGGCGGCATACCGCGAAGTAGCACTGCTCGGCCAAGGCCTTTTGCGCCAGAGTGATTTTGCCATCAGCGTATTGAGTAGCGATGTCGCTCATGTAGTGCGTGGCACGCCAATAGGTCTCAGTGACCATCTCGATGTCGGTTGGCCCCAACAGATCGACCAGCCATTGCACGGTTTCCGGCAGGCTTTCTTTGTCGGCGATCTTCGGCACTTCGTCGTTGTGGCTTTCGACGTCTGTGACCTGAACCACCAACATCGCGTGGTGTGCGGTCAGCGAACGGCCGCTTTCAGAAAAGATGTTCGGATGCGGAAGCGCTTGCTCGTCGCAGAATTCCTTGAGCATGCCGACCACGACCCCGGCGTAATCGTCCATGTCGTAGTTGATCGAGCTGGCGTTGCGTGAGTGAGTACCGTCGTAATCCACACCGAGACCGCCGCCGACGTCGATATGGTCCACCGGCAACCCGAGGTTGCGCAGTTCGCCGTAATAACGAATCGCTTCTTTGAAGCCGTGTTGATAGTCAGCCAGGTTAGCGATCTGCGAACCCATGTGGAAGTGCAGCAGACGGATGCCTTGATCCAGTCCGGCCTTGCGGAAACGCTCGACCACTGACAACAACTGCGCCGCCGATAAACCGAACTTGGATTTCTCACCGCCGGTGTCAGCCCATTTGCTGGACGCCAAGGAAGACAGCCGCACACGCAAACCGATCTGAGGGGCGACTTTAAGTTCCGCAGCCTGTTCGATCACCAGCGCCACTTCGGATTCTTTCTCGATCACGATGAAAACGTTGTGACCCAGCTTTTGCCCCATCAATGCCAGACGAATGAATTCACGGTCTTTATAACCGTTGCAGACAATCGTCCCACCTTTAGGCGCCAGGGCCAGCACGGCCATCAGCTCGGGCTTGGACCCCGCTTCCAGGCCGATGGACACGTCCTGAGTGGCGATAATATTTTCAACCACGGCTTCTTGCTGGTTGACCTTGATCGGGTACAACGCGGTGTATTTACTCTGGTATCCCAAGCGCTCGATGTTGGAATCGAATGCGCCGGTCAGTTGACGAACGCGGTCTTGCAGAATGTCAGGGAAGCGCACCAGCAACGGCAAGGACAAGCCACTTTTACGCAGCGCGTCGACCTGCTCGTACAAATCAATGGGCGAACTGCTCGGGCCCTTCGGGCGGACTTCAACACGGCCGGCTTCGTTGATTGCAAAATAACCGGCTCCCCAATGACGAATCCCATAAACACTGCGGCTGTCCGCAACTGTCCATTGGCTGCCATCGTCTTTGCGTGTGCGTCGTACGGACATCGAAGTCCCCTATAAAAGAAGTCATGTGGCATCAGCCGCAATGGGCTGGCGCAGTGTAAAGAGAAGAAATGACGATTTGGCACTGTCGCGTCGGTCAGCGCCGAGCCGACTTGGCCGAGGTTGAGGATAGACACGCCTTGAAGCACAGAGTTTAGAAATCGGGGCCTAGCCGCCAGACTTCTTCGCTTTGAACCCCAGTTTCACCAGTTCTGCCAGCAACAGCTCGACGTGATCACCTTGAATCTCGATGACGCCGTCCTTGATCGCACCGCCCGTTCCGCAACGACGCTTGAGCGTCGTCGCCAGATCCTTGAGGGGGTCTTCGGCCAACGGCACGCCGATGATGGTGGTCACCGTTTTACCGCCGCGACCTTTGCTTTCGCGGCGCACACGGGCGATGCCATCCCCTTCGGGAATAGCGGTTTGCTTGCAGACACAGGCATCCACGGGCTGACGACAGTTTGGACAATGCCGTCCTGCGTCGGTGGAAAATACCAGACCGCCAAGGGCGGCGAAGGATGCGGCTTTTTTGGCCACCGGCAATCCTCTTGTTTGAGGATAAAGACGGGTCGGCTCCGGCGTAGCGGTGGACCGACCGCGAAGCCCCACTCAGGCAGGGGCAGCGCTACTGAGCCAATAATGGCTCAGCTTGAAAAGGTCGCGCAGTGTAACGGCAAAAAGAGCAGATGCTAAGCGCAAATACACGCCGGCCATCATCTTTTATCCGTGAGTCGCGAGCTGATTCAAATAGCGCTTCAATGCCGCCAAGGAGTCCGGGCAGTAAGGCTTGAGCAACGCTTCCTGCAAAACGTCCGCGACCGGGACAAAGCGCGCTTCGAGCACTTCCTCAGGCTGCAAGGTCAGTGGGCCGTCCCACACCGCGCTGAACACCGCGCACCACAAGCGATTACCCGGTTGATCGAAGAAAAAACGCTCGTGGGCATGCAACGGAACGCCGCTCACGCCCAATTCTTCTTCCAGCTCCCGGGCCGCCGACTCGGCGTAGGTTTCCTCGGAGAGCACCATCCCCCCGGCTGCCACATCCCAGTAGCCGGGATAAATGGCTTTACTCAGGGTGCGCCGATGCACGCACAGCTCACCGGCAGAATTGAACAGCAATATATAGGTGCCCCGCCCGATCAGACCTTGTTCACGCAACTGGGCCCGCTCGATGGAGCCCAATGGCAGATCCTGTTCATCAACCCAGGCGATTTGTTCGGCATCAGAGGCGGCACGGTGCGCAGCCTCTTGAGGAGAGACCGGCATCATTTACCCCTGTGACAGCAATTGGCGCAGGTCGATCACTGCAGCGTTAGCCCGGGAAATATAGTTGGCCATGACCAGCGAGTGGTTAGCCAATATCCCGAAACCGCTGCCGTTAAGAATCATCGGACTCCAGACCGGTGCTTGCGAAGCTTCCAGTTCACGAATGATCTGACGCACGCTGACGGTGGCATTCTTCTTCGCCAAGACATCAGCGAAATCTACTTCGATGGCCCGCAGCAAATGCGACAGCGCCCACGCCTGACCGCGCGCTTCATAGAATACGTCATCGATCTGCAGCCACGGGGTTTCTACTATTTCTTCATCAACCTTTGGCGCCTGGCCGGGGATGACCGATTCAGTTTTCAAACTGCTGTTGAGTTTGACCCGACCGACACTGGCCGAGAGTCGCTGCGACAACGAGCCCAAGCGGGTCGCCACATCACCCAGCCAGTTATTCAGGTTGTCGGCACGGGCGTAAAACAACGCGCCTTTCTGGTTAGGATCGGACAAGCGCGCCTGATAGCGGCTCAGCGAATTAATCCCCTCGCGGTACTCAGACTCACTGGAAGGCAGCACCCAACTTCTATTGTCGAAGTTGAAACGCGGCTCAGCCCGGGCCAAGTCCGGGTCTTCTGCCGACTGCGATTGCGAGCGGGCGAAATCTTTACGCAGCGCACGGCTCAAGTCACGCACCTGAACCAGCACGCCGTATTCCCAATGAGAGATATTGTCCAGCCACACACCCGGCGGCAGGCGGTCATTGGAGATATAGCCACCGCGCTTATCCAGCAAGGTGCTCGCCACGGTCTTCAGTGTTTCGACCGTGGTGTAACCGATCACCATCTGCTTACCTTCGCGCTCAGCCGCCGCTTGGGCGTTCTGCTGAACTGGAAACAGAGCGGGTTCATGGCTCCAGTACCAACCGATCAAGCCCGTTACCACCAAATAGATGGCAAGAACGATGCCTAACGCGCGGCTAAAAAAAACACCCCCCCAATAGCCTCGGGAGCGAGTCCCTACCGCAGGTTCATCAACCCGATCCCCCGCGCTACCCGCGCGCTTCTTCCAGTCCAGCATGGCTATGTCCCTTCAATCACGAAATTCAATGGTTCGACCGCAACCTTACAGCAACGTGCCTTGGGGTGGGAGTGGGACGATCAGTCTCAGGGGCACGCCTGCAGAAAACCTGGCTGATTGTAGGAACACGCTTGCCCGCGATTGGCCAGGCAATAGCTAGCACATTAGTTCCGGCTGATATTGAATCAAACATGTTGGAACCGCTCCGCGCCCCATCACGGGCAAGCGCGCTGCTACAGATTTACGGCTAATTCAGTTGACAGCGATAAACCGGGGGGCACTGTTAATCCGAAAACGTAGCGGGTTGGAACACCGCAACTTAAATACTTCATCTACCACTCCCCAGGTCGTCATCCAGCATTCGATACTCCCCACCCCAATCACGGGCGGACAGCTTTAATCTGGAGCGCGGGCAATTTCTTCCACAAGTGTCAGCGTTGGGATCATATCCTCGCCCACAGCTGTAACAACCAACATTTAGAATGACCACGATCAGTACGCCCCACTCAACGCCTCTCTCGAGCGCTGCATCGTAACATTTCCTCTTGGCTCTGAAGGTTCGTTTCGATCCCCAACCGATATTTACAATAGTCAATGATCAGGCGTTTTTCAGCCTCACTTAAATAGTAAAATCGTGGATAATCTCCAGACTTTGCAAATAAATTAGTAAACTTAATTTTGAAAGTTGGTGAACTTTTAATAAAAAAATGCACTTTCACCGGACCATGCATACCGGCAGAAGTGTAATAGCCCGTTGATAGGCAGATGGCTATACCCGCCAAGACAATTACCGTGACCAGTTTCATGAAGCAGAAGGTCTGCGCAACCCCGTCGACCCCCTCAATTGCTCTACCAACTCCATACCGGTATTACCAGGACAAAACTTATCCTCTCCTTTTTGATGGGGGTACTCTCTATGACCGCCCAGAACCTCTATCCCAAAAACGCTGCGCAAAACCTTGACCAATGAATTTAGAGATTCAATCTGTATGGCAGGGGGCACATTTTGAGTATTCAGTTTCCATACTTCAACGCCGCTGCGCCACTTGTCAGTCCAATCGCCTACCTCACCTGTAACAGTCAAGTCTTCTAAAAGCACCACCCCAATAACACCCGTATTATATTCATCAACACTAGCGCCCTTGCAGCGAATATCTCTTCCTTCAAAAATCTGACCGGCGCAATCTATTCCAAAGTGATATCCAATATCGTCGTAACCTCTGCCTAGATGTTCGTTCTGCGCCTTCCTCATCTCCATTGCGCCAAAGTCTCCGCACCCATAGCTCCTTCCTGCATGGTGCAGCGCAATCTTGGAGTAATTCCAGTCTTGGGCCATCCAATCTTTGGCTGATTTAGCCCCCCACGATGATCGCGCCTGCACTTTAAAACCAGCGACGTCCATTGCATTCAGGATAAATTCCCTAGTCATAGCTCGATCATTGACCGCAATACGACAAATCCAAGCGTTGGCATTTAACTCATGCGCCATCAGCTCAGTCACCAGAGTCGCATCGGATGATTTTGCAAAAAAGCCGCCTGCATGCTGAAGAGGTGTTCTAAAAGCGACGCGTATAGAAATGGGCACACTATCCGAAGGTGCCAATACATGAACCAAACCTTCGCCATCGGTCTGACCTTCTATAATTTCGCCACCTACCTTAGCAATGTATGGTCGACCAATAAGTGATTCTCTAGTCTCGAAATTAATCACTCGAAATATAAAACCGTAGCGTTTTTTTTCGTTCCTTGGAGGATTCATTAACTCCTTCACCCGGTGGTCAAACATTTTTGCGCCCACCGAATTGTGAATTTCCCCCGCGTCGAAACAATACGCCTCATCCATTATCAACAACCATTCGCCACTTTCGACTTGCTTTAACACCTCACTATCAAACGGAAGCATTAGACCGTGACGAAGCACATCTACACCTTCAATTTCGGCGCGCCCGTCAAGATATTGCCTGACAATACTCAGCGCTTCACCTACAGAACAAGCGTGCTTTAGCTCAGACGATGACGGGTATAACGCGCTGACCATCTTCACTGTTTGCCCTCTGATCGCCATTCGTCATAGCCAACGGTTTTACCACTCTCATGCCTTAACACAATATTTTGGTAGGCAAAGTGCACTGTTTCCAGCTGAGTAAAATGGGCGGTGCTGAGGTTCTGACAGTGGGGCATAGTTTGATTGAAGGCTACGATGACCGCGCCCTCTAGCTCAATGGTATAAAAATGTTCTACCCCACTGCCGGAAGGACGATATACATGCAGTTGGCAAATTTTTAGCGCTTCACCGTTGGTTGCTGCGTTAAAGAGCAAAGGCGAGGATTTGTCGATTGCCTTGGTAATAATCAGCGGCTTGTGCATACGACGCCCGGCTACGCCGCCAGGGATAACAACTCCGTGGTCGTATGCCTGCACCAGAATCTGATCTTCTCGACCTTGCTGCCATGCGTTACCAACCGAATCCGCGCCAAGCGCTCCGGCACTGATAAGATGCTGATGGGTTCCATGGATGGTCATATATGCGGGGATTGGCATCGGTATATCTCCTGAATAGGTTGTAGAAAACCTATCAGCCAAATCTCCGCTTGAGGCACGCAATTAAAAATCCAGAAGCGTCCTACAAGCAGATCGGCTGGCTCCCTGAATCCCCAAGAAACAACCTACATACCACCCCTATTTTTTGACGCCAATTTTGCCTAATGACAGCAGTTAATTGACCTACGACACGCTAGACGCCCCAAAGAAGTGCTAGCATACCGCCACCAGTCGACCTCAGCGCACCCATAATCAGTAGCCAGGATATGAACGAGCCAGAAGACCCGAGTCGTGATCGCCTCAAGCATCATTTTGCCCAGCGGGTAACGCATCAGGCACGTCAAATTCTTGAGGTCTGGCAGCGCTTGCAACAAAGTGAATGGTCGGCCGCCGACATGGCCGAACTTGCCGAGTCTACGCTGCGCCTGATGCGCTTTGCCGAGCGTTTCGAGCAGTTCGAACATGTTCAACTGGCGCGCAGCATCAGCCTGGCGCTCGCTGCGGTTGAGGCCAATCGCGGGCGCTTGAGCAGTGGGCTGATTACCGAACTCAATCAATTGATGCAGCGTTTGTCCCGCACCGGTCTGCGTCATGGCGATCGACTCGAACAAACGTCGTTGCCGCCGTTGCGCAAGCCAATCTATGTAATGCTACAGGAGCATGAGCGGGCCGATCGGCTGGCCAAGCAACTTGAATTTTTCGGACTCAGCGCCGTTGCACTTGAAAACACCGCCTTGTTTCACGCCAGCATGGCCGAGCGTCATCCTGCGGCTATCGTAATGGACGTTGACTTCGGCGGTGCCGGCCAAGGTTTGAAACTGGCGGCACAGGTTCAGGAAGGGCTTGAACTCAAGCTGCCGCTGTTGTTTTTCAGTCAACTTGAAACCGACACTCCCACTCGATTGGCCGCGGTTCGCGCGGGCGGCCAAGAGTTTTTGACCGGCACCCTTGAGGCATCAAGCCTGCTGGAAAAAATCGAAGTGCTCACCTGCGTGGCGCAATACGAACCCTATAAAGTGCTGATCATCGATGACTCCCGCGCCCAGGCCACTCACACCGAGCGGCTGCTAAATAGCGCCGGGATCGTCACCCGGACGTTGCTCGACCCGATTCAGGCAATGGCTGAACTTGCGGATTTCCAGCCTGATCTGATCATTCTCGACATGTACATGCCAGGCTGCACCGGCCCGGAATTGGCCAAAGTGATCCGCCATAACGACCGTTATGTCAGCGTACCGATCATTTATCTGTCGGCCGAAGACGATCTGGACAAGCAATTGGATGCAATGAGCGAGGGCGGTGACGACTTCTTGACCAAGCCGATCAAGCCGCGTCACCTGATCACCACTGTGCGCAATCGTGCGGCACGGGCGCGCAACCTTAAGTCACGCATGGTCCGCGACAGTCTCACCGGCTTATATAACCACACGCATATCCTGCAACTGCTGGAAGACTGTAGCTTCCGCTCTCGACGCGAAAGCAAGCCGCTGAGCTTTGCGATGCTTGATATCGACCACTTCAAGCGCGTGAACGATACCCACGGCCATCCCATGGGCGACCGCGTGATCAAAAGCCTGGCGCTGTTTCTCAAGCAACGGCTGCGCAAGACTGACTATATCGGTCGTTACGGCGGCGAAGAGTTTGCCGTGGTGATGCCGGACACTGACCTGCACAACGCTCACCGGGTACTCGATGAGATTCGTCAGCGCTTTGCTGAAATTCATTACCCGGCGCAACCGGTGGATTTGTGCTGCACGTTCAGCGCTGGCGTCGTCGAGCTTTGCGACGGGGCCGACAGCCTGATGCTGGCGACCCTGGCGGACGACGCGCTGTACCGCGCCAAAGATGCGGGCCGCAACCAAGTGCATGCCGGTCATCTCAAGCCCAACGCCAGCTTTCTTGAAGAATTGGCCGATGCGGTGATTGCGCAGTAGCGGCTGATTTCAACCTTGTTCGCGAACCGGCGTACCTGATTGTACAAATCACTGTGGGACCGAATTTATTCGGGAAGCGGGCGACGCGGTATGTCAGGAAAACCGTATCGCTGCCTTCCCGAATAAATTCGGTCCCACGGGGAATGGGCCGGCTCTTTGCCCCCTGAAACTCGCCCTTACAACTCCCGCCGCAGCACGACAGGAAACAGTCCGCTATCATGCGCGAACTTTCGACATGCGAGACCGCTATGCGCCGCCTGCTTTGCCTGATGCTGTTGATCCTCGCCCTGCCCGCCGTCGGCGCGAGTTTGTTGGACAGTCGCCCGAGCACCACGCTGGGTGGTTCATCACTGAACAACAGCAGTGATTTTCTGCCAGTGCATGAAGCTTTTCGCCTGAACCTGATCGAAGTCACCGATAAATCGATCAAGCTGCGCTTCGTCCCCACCGAAGGCTATTACCTCTACCGCCATCGCTTTCAGTTCCGCGCAGAGCCCGCCGACATTGGTTTGGGCCAGGCACAACTGCCCCCCGGCGAAAAGAAACACGATGAGTATTTCGGCGACGTCGAGGTCTATCACGGCATTCTGGACGTCGACATCCCACGCAAACCTGGCGACAACCGCCCGTTCACCCTCGCGGTAACCTATCAAGGCTGCGCCGACAAAGGCCTGTGCTATCCGCCTGAAACCGAACGACTGGCCATTGGCGATGTTGCAGCAACAACCTCCGCTTTGCCTGCCTCCCTCCCCAGCAAAAACGCATGGAACTGGAAAGAACTGGCCCTGTTTTTCCTCGCTGGCATCGGGCTGACCTTTACGCCGTGCGTACTGCCGATGCTGCCGATCCTATCCGGCGTGGTGTTGCGCGGTCAGATTGGAGGCGTGCGCGGGTTTAGCCTTTCGCTGGCTTACGTGTTGCCGATGGCGGTCTGCTTCGCGGTGTTGGGCGCGTTGATGGGCATGTTCGGCGCGAGTTTGAATCTACAGGCGCGCCTGCAATCGGCCTGGGTTCTGGTGCCCTTTGCGCTGTTCTTCGTGGTGTTTGCCCTGGCGATGTTTGACCTGTTTCAGGTGCGTTTGCCGCACTTCATCAGCAGCCATCTGCACCGCGTCGCAGGTCGCACGGAAGGCGGATCGCTGTGGGGCGCGGCTGTTCTAGGCGTGGTTTCCAGCTTGCTCGTTTCGCCCTGCGTTTCCGCGCCATTGGCGGGAGCGCTGCTTTATATAAGCGCCAGCGGCGATGCCTTGGGTGGCGCCATGAAATTGTTTGCCCTCGGCCTCGGCATGGGCGCCCCGCTAGTGATCGTCGCCACCGGTGGGGCCGCTTGGTTACCCAAAAGCGGACCGTGGCTGGTCACCGTTAAGAACATCATTGGCGTGCTGCTGCTGGCAGTCGCTATCGGCTTACTCAGCCGCGTTATTCCCGGCGAAATCACCTTACTGCTGTTGGGTCTGCTGTGGGCGGGGGTAGCCTTGTTCCTTGGGGCGTTGGAGTTCTCACCGAAAACGCCTGCCGAGCGGTTAGCGCAGTTATTGGGCGTGTTCCTGCTGGTTTACGCGCTGGCGTGCTGGTACGGCGCGTTCAGCGGGCAAACCGACCCGTTCCGGCCGCTGGGAGGAACGCAACCGGCATTGACGGCCAATGGCGCGCCACCCGCCGCTGACGCCTGGCAAACCATCAGTTCCGCGACGGAACTGGACCGGGCACTCAGCGAAGCGAAAGCCGCCGGTCAACCGCTGTTGCTGGATTGGTACGCGGACTGGTGCATCAGCTGCAAAGTGATCGAACACGACGTACTGCCCGACCCGGAGGTCAAGCGTCAGTTAGCCGGTTATCGATTGATCCGTTTTGATATGACTGAAAGCAACGCCGAGCAGCGCGCCTTACTTGACCGCTACCGGCTGTTTGGACCGCCCGCCTTGCTGTTCTTCGGTAAAAACGGCGCAGAGCAGGCCGAGGCTCGGGTAGTGGGTGAGATCAACGCCGCCGACCTGGTAAAGCGCATTAACAAGGCAAATGACCGAACCTAAAGGTCGAGTCATAAACTTCGCGCGAACATCGGTAATCGTGCTGGCTATTGCGGTTAACTGGACAGTCCACAGCACTTTGCGGCATAGTCGCTGCGCATCGATGCTAGCTCACATAACAAGGAACAACAGATGGCGACGCTACTGGTTCTCCACGGGCCTAACCTGAACCTGCTCGGCACTCGTGAACCGGGCCTATACGGGGCGGTAACGTTGGCGCAGATCAATCAGGATCTGGAACAACGGGCCCGCGATGGCGGCCATCATCTGCTGTGCCTACAAAGTAATGCCGAATACGAATTGATCGACCGTATCCACGCGGCTCGTGATGAGGGCGTGGACTTCATTTTGATCAATCCCGCAGCTTTTACGCACACAAGCGTCGCATTACGTGACGCGTTGCTGGCAGTGAGCATCCCATTCATCGAAGTGCATCTCTCTAACGTGCACAAACGCGAACCTTTCCGCCATCACTCTTACTTCTCCGATGTAGCGGTGGGAGTGATCTGCGGCCTTGGCGCCAGCGGTTATCGACTGGCCCTGGAGGCCGCCCTGGAACAGCTTGAACAACAAGCTATGCGCCCCTGACCGACCCTTGGGAGTTGACGATTCATGGATATCCGTAAAGTTAAGAAATTGATCGAATTGCTGGAAGAGTCCGGCATCGATGAGCTTGAAATTCGTGAAGGCGAAGAGTCTGTACGTATCAGCCGTCACAGCAAGACCCCTGCTCAGCAGTATTACGCGCCTGCGCCAATGGCCGCCCCGGTTGCGGCGCCAGTCGCTGCTCCCGTTGTCGCCGAAGCACCGGCTGCGCCGAAACTGAACGGCACCGTGGTCAAGTCGCCTATGGTGGGTACGTTCTACCGCACCCCGGCACCGACGTCCCCTGCGTTCGTTGAAGTGGGCCAGACCATCAAGAAAGGCGACACCATCTGCATCGTCGAAGCCATGAAAATGATGAACCACATCCAGGCTGAAACGAGCGGTGTGATCGAATCCATTCTGGTAGAAAACGGTCAGCCGGTTGAGTACGACCAGCCGCTGTTCACCATCGTTTGAACCGCGGAGAGACAACGATGTTGAAACCTGCGAAGTTGGAAAAAGTTCTGATCGCCAACCGTGGTGAAATTGCCCTGCGGATCTTGCGTGCCTGCAAGGAAATGGGCATCAAGACCGTCGCGGTTTACTCAACTGCGGATAAAGATTTGATGCACTTGGGCCTGGCAGACGAAAGCGTTTGCATCGGTCCGGCTCCGGCCAACCTGTCTTACCTGCACATCCCGGCAATCATCGCGGCCGCCGAAGTGACTGGCGCTACGGCGATTCACCCTGGCTACGGGTTCTTGGCAGAAAACGCCGATTTCGCCGAACAGGTGGAAAAATCCGGTTTTGCATTCATTGGCCCAACCGCCGACACCATTCGCCTGATGGGCGACAAGGTTTCTGCCAAGGACGCCATGAAGCGCGCAGGCGTGCCGACAGTTCCGGGCTCCGACGGCCCATTGCCGGAAGACGAAGAAACCGCCTTGCACATCGGCCGTCAGGTCGGTTATCCCGTGATCATCAAAGCCGCCGGCGGCGGTGGTGGTCGCGGCATGCGTGAAGTGCATCGCGAAGAAGACTTGATCGAAGCAGCCAAGCAGACCCGCGCAGAAGCAGCTGCCTGGTTCAGCAACCCAATGGTCTATCTGGAAAAATTCCTGACCAACCCACGTCACGTGGAAGTTCAGGTGTTGTCCGATGGCCAGGGTCATGCGATCCACCTGGGCGACCGTGATTGCTCGCTGCAACGTCGTCACCAGAAGGTACTGGAAGAAGCGCCAGCACCGGGCATCGACGAAAAAGCACGAGAAGAAGTGTTCGCTCGCTGCGTCAAAGCTTGCATCGACATCGGCTACCGTGGCGCCGGAACCTTCGAGTTCCTGTACGAGAACGGCAACTTCTACTTCATCGAGATGAACACTCGCGTTCAAGTAGAACACCCGGTATCGGAGATGGTCACCGGGATCGACATCGTTAAGGAGATGCTCAGCATCGCCGCCGGTAACAAACTGTCGTACACCCAGGATGACGTTGTCATTCGCGGGCATGCGATTGAATGCCGGATCAACGCTGAAGACCCAAAAACCTTCCTGCCAAGCCCTGGCATGGTCAAGCATTTCCATGCGCCGGGCGGTAATGGCGTACGGGTCGACTCGCACCTTTACAGTGGCTACAAGGTTCCGCCTAACTACGATTCGTTGATCGGCAAACTGATCACATGGGGCGCAACCCGCGACGAAGCCATGGCACGCATGCGTAATGCCTTGGACGAAATCGTGGTCGACGGGATCAAAACCAACATCCCGCTGCACCGTGATCTGACCCGTGATGAAGGCTTCTGCGAAGGCGGCGTCAACATTCACTACCTGGAACACAAACTGGCTAACGAATAACGGTCTCCGTTACTCAAGCCGTTCGTAATCCGTAAAAAGACCCTGGCATCGTAGCCAGGGTTTTTTTTGCCTTCAAATCCGCTTTTTACCGGGCATGTCGATACCGTGCAGGTTCACTCGCCGATACAGCGTCGCCCTCGATATGCCTAGCGCCTGGGCGGCTTCGCCGGGTTTCCAGCGATGGCGGATGAGCGCGTCCAGTAACAGCTGACGTTGCGGACTCGCGCAGTCTTCAACCCGGTCAACAAACGAGTGCCCGGTATGCTGTGCGCCACGGATGTCTTCAGGCAGGTCGCTCAGTTGGATCGTCATTGAGGTCGATACCGCGCAAGCGTAACGCAAGGCATGGCGCATTTGCCGGACATTGCCTGGCCAGGCATAACCGAGCAGGCACTCCAACGCCGACGCACTCAAGCCCGTGCGCCCTCCGCAGAGCCGTGCTTCTTCTTCGAATAGCCGATTGAGCAACGCCAGCCGGTCGCTGCGCTCGCGCAATGGCGGCAATTGAAACCGGGCGCCGCTGAGCCGGAAATACAAATCCTCGCGAAAACTACCCTCCTCCACCATCGTCGCCAAGTTGCGGTGAGTCGCGCAGACTACTTGAATGTCCACCGTTTGCCGACGCGCGCCGCCCAGAGGCGCGACTTCACCTTCGGCCATGACCCGCAGCAACCGCGTCTGCAAACTCAACGGCATGTCGCCAATCTCGTCGAGAAACAACGTGCCGCCATCGGCCTGCTGCAACAACCCTCGCATGCCTTTGTTCGACGCCCCGGTGAACGCACCGGCCACGTAGCCAAATAACTCGCTCTCGATCAGGCTTTCCGGTATTGCCGCGCAGTTGAGTGCAACAAATGGCCTATTTCTTCTGCTGCTGAGCTCATGCAACTGACGGGCGAACACCTCTTTGCCGGCCCCCGTTTCTCCCTGAATCAATACCGGCAGGTTGCAGTCCTTGACCCGCACCGCGAGGCGCAACCCGTCGGCGATACGCGGATCGAGTTGCGCGGCGGCGCTGTCGTCCGCAGGCACGGTTCGAATCGTATGCGACCTGCGCGGCGCGCTGAGTCTCACGTGCAGCTCACCGTCATCACCTCCCCAGCGAAGCAGTTGCGGCCTCTCGTCAGTCACCGCCTGTAACGCATCAGGGCCGAACACCTCGTTGATATGCTCCGGCAGACGACCGAAGCGCTGACGTAACGCTTGTCGGGCCATGCTATTGAGCGCCAACAAACGCCCATCGTTGTCCAGGGCCAACAGGTAATCGGGCTGACTGTCGACGTAACCCGGCGCACTGTGCGCCCGCAACAGCCAATGCCCCTGAGCGCTGTGCATGAAGAACGCGTTTTCGATGACGCGGGCGCTCTGCACCACCATTTGCCGGATCAAATGCTGACTGCGCCGGTCGTCCGGTGATTGCAGTGCCGAAACGTCCAGCACCCCGAGCAATTCACCCTGAGGGTCGAACACCGGTGCCGCCGAACAGGTCAAGCCGATGAAGGCGGCGCGAAAGTGATCACTCTTGTGAACCGTGACCGGCGTCTTGTCGGTCAGCACGGCAGCGACGCCGCACGTCCCTTCTTCGACCTCCGACCAGCAGGTCCCCAGGTATAAACCGGCCTTGCGGCAGTCGTTACGGATGCCCGATTCGACCCGATAGTCGATGGTCTGGCCCTGGGCATCGGTCAACAGCACGCAGTAATCGGCTTCACGAACCCGGCCGTGCAGCCTGGCGACTTCCTCTGTGGCAATGCGCAGGAACAGATCGGCCCGCTCTCGGCATTCCTTGAGCAAGGTGTGGGAAAGGATGCGCGGACCTTGCTGTGAAGCCGGGTCCAAATGATGCTGATCCATCGAGCGACGCCAAGAGTCGAGAATCAACTCTGGCACGGGTGCTTGTGGCTGGCGACCGGCGTGCTTCAGCACACGGCTGACGCAGTCCACATGGGCTTTGGAGTGTGCGGCAAACATGGCCTCTCCACCTCGGGGTGTATTGTTGTTATGCGCGTTATTAAGCGCCGTTCACTCCCGCAGGACAACCCTTCTAACCAGACACCCGCCCTTGAGACGGAGCGTCTCAGCGTCTCGCGCAAACACCCGGCATTGTGAAACCACGCGTCTCGTCCGGCCCTTCCGGCACGCCCTTGCTGTCGTCGCATAAACCGCTCTGTACCGGCTTTTTCAGGCCATATCCCACAGGTTGGCACCGGCCTTGCTCTGACCGTTACAAACAAAAATCAGAGGTGTGCCATGACAGAACCCGCGCTGACCGTGGGGATCATCGCCAACCCGGCGTCGGGTCGCGATGTCCGGCGCTTGACGGCCAATGCCGGCGTTTACTCAAGCACCGAGAAGGCGTCCGTGGTCCAGCGCCTGTTGGGCGCGTTCGGCGCCACCGGCATCGAACACGTTCTGCTGGCGCCTGACATGACCGGCATCGCCGCCGCTGTACTCAAAGCCAGCCAAGGACGCAACGCCCGAAAAAGCCATTGGCCGCGCCTGACCTTTCTTGACATGCCCTTGCGCCAGACCGTCGACGACACCCGCCTCGCCGCCCGAATGATGGCCGAACAAGGCGTCGCACTGATCGCAGTCCTTGGCGGCGATGGAACCCATAAAGCCGTGGCCGCCGAAGTCGGTGACATTCCGCTGCTGACGCTTTCAACCGGCACCAACAATGCTTTCCCTGAGTTGCGCGAAGCCACCAGCGCGGGACTGGCCGGTGGGTTGTGCGCAAGTGGACGCATTCCTGTGGACGTCGGCCTGAGGCGCAATAAACGCCTGCTGGTTCGCGAGCCTGGGCGGGGACTATGCGAATGGGCACTGGTGGATGTCGCGGTCTCATCGCAACCCTTCATCGGCGCCCGTGCCATCAGCCGCGCCGAGGACTTGGCCGAAGTCTTCGTCGCCTTTGCCGAACCCCACGCCATTGGCCTATCGGCTCTGTGCGGACTTTGGTGTCCGGTCTCGCGCCAATCACCGCTGGGCGCGTGGATTCGCCTGAGCCCCGACGCCGAAAACGCGGTGCTGGTGCCGTTGGCACCCGGCTTGTTACAGGGCTGCGCTGTCAGCGAATGCGGATCGATGCAGCCCGGTGTGGCGTATCCGCTGAGCCTGACCAGCGGCACGCTTGCGCTGGACGGTGAACGTGAAATCGAATTCAGCGCCCACGATCATCCCACCGTCACCCTCGACCCTTACGGCCCGATCAGCATCGACGTTGAAGCCGTTCTGGCCTACGCCGCTCGCCATCGCCTGTTAGCGATAGGACGCGAGCACCCGCAACACCCAGCAAACCTTCTGTGTTGAGACACTCCTGGAGAACAAAAAATGTCCACTCACCTGTCCCACGACCAACTGCTACACGCCTATAAAGTGATGCGCACCATCCGCGTTTTCGAAGAACGCCTGCACGTTGAATTCGCCACTGGCGAGATTCCCGGTTTCGTTCACCTGTACGCCGGTGAAGAAGCTTCCGCCGCAGGCGTGATGGCCCACCTCACCGATGACGATTGCATCGCTTCCACCCACCGTGGCCACGGGCACTGCATCGCTAAAGGGGTCGATGTGTACAGCATGATGGCTGAGATCTATGGCAAGAAAACCGGCTTGTGTGGCGGCAAAGGCGGCTCCATGCACATCGCCGACCTGGAGAAAGGCATGCTCGGCGCCAACGGCATTGTTGGCGCAGGAGCACCCTTGGCCGCAGGGGCCGCGCTGGCAGCCAAGCTCAAAGGCACGCAGGGGGTGGCCGTGGCCTTCTTCGGCGATGGCGGTTCGAATGAAGGCGCGGTGTTTGAAGCCATGAACCTCGCCTCGGTCTGGAACTTGCCCTGCGTGTTCGTCGCCGAAAACAACGGTTATGCCGAGGCCACAGCCTCGGTGTGGTCGGTGGCCAGTGACCACATCGCCGACCGCGCAGCCGGCTTCGGCATGCCCGGCGTCACGGTGGACGGTTTCGACTTCTTCGCCGTCCACGAAGCGGCTGCCGCCGCCATCGCCCGCGCGCGGGCCGGCGAAGGTCCGTCACTGATCGAGATGAAACTCACCCGTTACTACGGCCACTTCGAAGGTGATGCCCAAACCTACCGCGCCCCCGACGAGGTGAAAAACTTTCGCGACACCCGCGACTGCCTCCAACAGTTTCGGGACCGCACCTTAAATGCCGGACTGCTGACCGTCGCGCAACTCGACCAGATCGACAACGACGTTGAGCAGCTGATTGAGGACGCCGTACGTCTGGCGAAATCCGACCCCAAACCCCAGGCAAGCGATTTGCTGACCGACGTGTACGTGTCCTATCCCTGAGTCGACCTCACAACAAGAACAACAGGAGAATCATCATGGCGAGAAAAATCAGCTATCAGCAGGCAATCAACGAAGCGCTGGCGCAAGAAATGCGCCGCGACCCTACCGTATTCATCATGGGCGAAGACGTTGCTGGCGGGGCGGGCGCACCCGGAGAACAGGATGCCTGGGGCGGCGTGCTCGGCGTCACCAAAGGTCTTTATCACGAATTTCCGGGAAGGGTACTCGATACACCACTCTCAGAACTGGGTTATGTAGGCGCAGCCATTGGTGCCGCTACCCAAGGCGTAAGGCCCGTGTGCGAACTGATGTTCGTCGACTTCGCGGGCTGCTGCCTGGATCAAATCCTCAATCAGGCGGCCAAGTTCCGCTACATGTTCGGCGGCAAAGCGGTTACTCCAATTGTGATCCGCACTATGTACGGCGCAGGCCTGCGCGCCGCCGCCCAGCACTCGCAGATGCTGACGTCGTTATGGACCCATATTCCGGGACTAAAAGTGGTCTGTCCTTCTTCACCCTATGACGCCAAGGGCTTGCTGATTCAGGCGATACGCGACAACGACCCGGTGATTTTCTGCGAACACAAAATGCTCTACAGCATGCAGGGTGAAGTCCCGGAAGAGCTTTACACCGTGCCGTTTGGCGAAGCCAACGTGTTGCGCGAAGGCGATGACGTCACCTTGGTGACCTACGGGCGCATGGTCCATCAGGCGATGGAAGCCGCCAGCAACCTCGCCCGCAAAGGGATCTCCTGTGATGTGCTGGACTTGCGCACCACCAGCCCGCTGGACCTGGACAGCATTTTGGAAAGCGTGGAAAAAACCGGTCGCCTAGTGGTCATCGACGAAGCCAACCCGCGTTGTTCGGTGGCCACCGACATCTCAGCGCTGGTGGCGCAAAAAGCCTTTTTCTCCCTGCAAGCGCCGATTGAAATGGTCACCGCGCCCCACACGCCAGTGCCATTTTCCGACGCGCTGGAAGACCTCTACATCCCTACCGCCGCGAAAATCGAAGCGGCGGTGTTGAGAATCTGTGAGGGGAGGAAAGCGGCATGAGCCAGATTCACACGCTGACCATGCCCAAATGGGGCCTGTCGATGACCGAAGGGCGCGTCGACACGTGGCTCAAGGAGGAAGGCGCGCGCATCGAGAAAGGCGATCAAGTGCTCGATGTCGAAACCGACAAGATTTCCAGCAGCGTCGAAACGCCGTTTTCGGGTGTGCTGCGGCGCCGGGTGGCGCAACAGGATGAAACCTTGTCCGTGGGCGCGCTGCTCGCCGTGGTCGTTGAAGGCAACGCCAGCGAAGCGGAAATCGAAGCAGTGATCGAACGCTTCCAGGCCGAGTTTGTACCCGGTGGCGCTGCCGACGAAGACAGTGGCCCAGCGCCACAAAAAATACAGCTGGAGGGTCGCACCCTGCGGTTCTTCGACCGGGGCGAAGGCGACATCCCGCTGGTGCTGATTCACGGCTTTGGCGGGGATTTGAATAATTGGCTGTTCAACCACGACGCACTGTCAGCTGGGCGCCGCGTTATTGCCCTCGATCTGCCCGGCCATGGCGAGTCAGGCAAAACCCTGCAACGGGGCGATCTGGACGAACTGAGCCAGACCGTCTTGGGCTTGCTGGATCATTTGGAGATCAAGTCCGCGCACTTGGCGGGTCATTCACTGGGCGGCGCCGTTGCACTCAATACTGCGCGCCTTGCGCCACAACGGGTTCGCTCGCTGAGCTTGATCGCCAGCGCCGGCCTTGGCCCACAGATCAACGGCGGCTATTTGCAGGGCTTTGTCGAGGCCGCTAACCGCAATGCATTGAAACCACAGCTGGTGCAGTTGTTTTCCGACCCGGCGCTGGTAAACCGGCAAATGCTGGAAGACATGCTCAAGTACAAGCGTCTCGAAGGCGTCGATGCCGCCCTGCGCTTGCTGTCTAGCCGGTTATTTACCGATGGCCTGCAACAAACCGACCTGCGTTCCGTAGTCGCCCGGCACCCGAGCCTGGTGATCTGGGGCGAAAACGACGCCATCATCCCTGCCACCCACACCGAAGGGCTTGAGGCGCAGGTTGAGGTGTTGGCGGGTCAGGGTCACATGGTGCAGATGGAAGCAGCGGAGCAGGTCAATCGTCTGATCTTCGATTTCTTGCAGGGCCAATAACACCAGTGGCTTGGCCTGCCCGACGCTCGCCAGAGCCTCCACGCCGTCGTGAGGAGATAAACAATAATGAACAGTTCATTGAAAAACACCGCCAGCATGCGCGCTGCAGTTTGGCATGGTCGCCACGATATCCGCGTAGAAGATGTGCCGCTGCCGTCCGAGCCACCGGCCGACTGGGTACAAATTCGCGTGGATTGGTGCGGCATCTGCGGCTCGGACCTGCATGAGTATGTCGCAGGTCCGGTGTTCATTCCGGTGGACGTTCCGCACCCGATGACCGGCATTCAGGGCCAGTGCATTCTGGGCCACGAATTCTGTGGCGAAATCCTCAAGCTCGGCGCCGGTGTTGAAGGGTTTGCCGTGGGCGACCTGATCACGGCCGACGCCTGCCAGCATTGCGGCACCTGCTATTACTGCACCCATGGGCTCTACAACATTTGTGAAAAGCTGGCGTTTACTGGCCTGATGAACAACGGTGCCTTCGCCGAACGGGTCAATGTGCCCGCCAATCTTCTGTACAAACTGCCAGCGGGCTTTCCCAAAGAGGCCGGCGCGCTGATCGAACCCCTGGCGGTGGGCATGCATGCGGTCAAAAAAGCGGGAAGCCTGCACGGTCAAACCGTGGTGATCGTGGGCGCAGGCACCATCGGTCTGTGCACCATCATGTGCGCCAAAGCAGCCGGTGCCGAGCAGGTCATCGCGCTGGAAATGTCCTCAGCGCGCAAAGCCAAGGCATTAGAAGTCGGCGCCACCCGAGTTTTCGATCCGTCCGAGTGCGACGCGCTGGCTGAAATTAGGGCCGTCACCCGTGGCCTGGGCGCCGATGTGAGCTTTGAATGCATCGGCAATAAGCACACCGCCAAGCTCGCCATCGATGTGATTCGCAAAGCCGGAACATGCGTGCTGGTGGGTATTTTTGAGGAACCGAGCGAATTCAACTTTTTCGATCTGGTGTCCACTGAAAAACAAGTTATGGGTTCGCTGGCCTACAACGGCGAGTTCGCCGACGTCATCTCTCTGATAGCCGACGGCAGCCTGGACATAACGCCACTGGTCACTGGGCGAATCGGGCTAGAGGAGATCGTCAGTCACGGTTTCGAAGAGTTGGTCCATAACAAGGAGCACAACGTCAAAATCATCGTGTCGCCCGGTCAGGTCTGATCGGCACTTTAAAGAGCCCGCCCTGGGCTCTTTTTTCTCAACGCCGCCTAACGGCGGCTTTGTTGTTTTTTGCCCTTCGCCTTCGCGCTCAAGTAAACTTGCGCGCTTCTCGCAGCCGCGCGCTGCACTTCGTCATTTCTCATAGGTGCCCGCCATGCCTTGGCTGCAAGTCCGTCTCGCCATCAGCCCAGAACAAGCCGAAACCTACGAAGACGCTTTTCTTGAAGTGGGCGCCGTGTCTGTCACGTTCATGGACGCCGAAGATCAGCCGATCTTCGAACCTGAACTCAACACCACGCCGCTGTGGTCCCACACCCATTTGCTGGCGTTGTTCGAAGCCGACACCGACGCCGCTCAAGTACTGGCCCACCTGCAACTGCTCACTGGCGCCGAACTGCCGGAACACATGAGCGAAGTCATCGAAGATCAGGACTGGGAACGCAGCTGGATGGACAACTTTCAGCCCATGCGTTTCGGCGAGCGGCTGTGGATCGTCCCAAGCTGGCACGTTGCGCCAGAACCTGACGCCGTGAACCTGCTGCTCGATCCCGGCTTGGCCTTCGGCACGGGCACTCATCCGACGACGGCGCTGTGCCTCGAATGGCTCGATGGTCAAGACCTGAAAGACTGCAACGTATTGGACTTCGGCTGCGGCTCGGGAATTCTGGCCATCGCCGCGTTGTTGCTGGGCGCCAAGCAAGCGGTGGGGACTGACATCGATTTCCAAGCGCTGGATGCCTCGCGGGACAACGCCGGACGCAACAACATAGCGCCCGAACGCTTCACGCTGTACCTGCCTGAAGACCTGCCTCAAGAAAAAGCTGACGTGTTGGTGGCCAACATTTTGGCCGGTCCCTTGGTGTCATTGGCACCAACGCTCGCCGGTCTGGTCAAAACCGGTGGCCGCCTCGCCTTGTCCGGGATTCTCGCTGAACAGGGCAAGGAAGTGGCTGCCGCTTACGCCGAGACCTTTGTGCTGGACCCGATTGCCGACCGTGATGGCTGGGTTCGCATCACGGGCCGCCGCCGTTAACCGTTGCTTGAAGCCGTAGGCTAGAATCAGCGCCTGCATGAACCGGATCGCCGCATGACCGACAGTTTCGTTACCCAGTGTCCGCACTGCCAGACCAGTTTTCGCGTGAGTCATGCTCAATTGAGTGTGGCCCGTGGCGTCGTAAGGTGCGGCGCCTGCCTGCAAGTTTTCAATGCAGCAAAACAACTGCTCGAACAGCGCGCTGGCAAAGCGATCGAAGAGATTCAAACGCCCCTTCCCGCGCCACTGGCCGCGCCCCTGCTACCGCCGCCGGTGATTACGCCCGCCCAAGAGCCGGACGAGCCACCGGCCGAACGGCCAATTGATCCGCCCCCTAAGATCGAACCGCCTGCCAAAGAGTGGAAAACCCGGGCACTCGATTTCGCCAACCTTGATCTGGACAACCTTGATCTTGACGAGGCACTGGCCAAGCTTGAGCAACGAGAAATCCAGCTCCCGGAATCCTTTGGTCAAACCGGTCATTCCCGTAGCAGCGACTCGGCGATGAGTGCTCGACGCGACAACGCCAGCGGCGAGAGCGAGCAGTTCGACAGCTTGCTGAACGATGACGCCGCCGATCGCGAACATGAGCAAACGCCGGAAAGTGATGCGTTGCCCGAGGCGAAACCTGCACACGAGCCTTTGGCGCGAAATGGACGCACCGAACCGTCACTGTCCTACGACCTCGACGGGCCCGAGTACGAACCCAAGCCGCCTGCACCGCCATTGATCGCTGAAACTCCCGGACGCACGGCTCAACGCAAGGACAGTGTTTACGATGAGCCCGGCGAGCGGATGTCGGCCATTGATGACGACGAGCAGCCTTTGGACGAACCGGCTCAACGCCAAGCGCCTCGACTCAAACGCAGTCGCACCGAACCTGGCTTGCAAGAACATGTGCTGCGCAACAATCCAATGCTCGACCTCTCGGATGACCCGTTGCAACTCGACTGGCAAAAGCCAAAGCCACGCTGGGGTCGTCGGTTTGTCTGGGGGCTGCTGATTTTGCTCGCCATCACGGCATTGGCCGGACAATACATCTGGTATCACTTCGACGAGCTGGCGCGTCAGGACCAATACCGACCTTGGTTTCAACTGGCCTGCCCTCAAGTCGGCTGCACCGTGCCGTCCAAGGTGGATATCGATCTGCTTAAGAGCAGCAACCTGATCGTACGCAGCCACCCTGACTTCAAGGGGGCCTTGGTGGTCGATGCGATCATCTATAACCGTGCGTCGTTTTCTCAACCCTTCCCGTTGTTGGAATTGCGATTTGCCGACCCCAATGGTCAATTGATCGCCAGTCGTCGGTTCAAGCCCAGCGAATACCTGAGTGGCGAAATGGCCGGCAAGGCCGAAATGCCGCCGCAAACGCCCATTCATATTGCGCTGGACATCCTCGACCCAGGCGCCAAAGCGGTCAATTACAGTCTAAGCTTTCGATCACCGGAATAAGCGCTGAAGCGCGCCTGCAGGCGGTAGCCTGCCCGACGTTGAGCAATCGCCGGTTGGTAAGCAATCGATAGATTCGAGCCACATGCGCGGGGGATTTCCGACCCGCGATTGGCGACATATTTATGACGTCGAGCGGAACAACCAATCCGACCGCGATAAGAAAATAACTGCTCAGATTTTATCCAATTCAGCCTTTATCCAGTCATCGAGAGCGGGTATCATGCCAACCCTTTTTCATACTCTGGGTTCCGACTGAAAACTCGCTTCAGCACCTAAAAACAGTCCTTCGGGCCGCGTGAGAACGCAGCGACGAATGCAATGGTTTTCACGTGACCAGCGATGATCGGCCCCACAACAGGCACACCTATGTCGGCGGTACGCATCGGCCCTTATACATTGCAAAACGGCTTGATTCTTGCCCCGATGGCTGGAGTTACTGACCAGCCCTTCCGCCAGCTTTGCCGCCAACTCGGCGCAGGGTTGGTGGTATCGGAAATGGTGACCAGCGACATGAGCCTGTGGAACAGTCGCAAATCGCGTCTGCGCATGATCCACGAAGGTGATCCCGAACCCCGTTCGGTACAGATCGCCGGTGGTGATCCGCAAATGCTGGCAAATGCAGCACGCGCCAATGTTGAACTGGGCGCACAGATCATCGACATCAACATGGGTTGCCCGGCAAAAAAGGTCTGCAATAAGGCTGCGGGTTCCGCATTACTGAAAGACGAACAACTGGTCACCGAGATCCTGCACGCCGTCGTGGCCGCAGTTGATGTACCGGTCACGCTGAAGATACGCACCGGCTGGGACCGATCGAACAAGAACGGCCTGACCGTGGCAAAGATCGCCGAACAAGCCGGAATTGTGGCATTGGCGGTCCATGGCCGAACCCGTGCAGATCTGTACACCGGCGAAGCCGAATACGACACCATTGCGGCGATCAAGCAGGCGGTGTCGATTCCAGTGTTCGCCAATGGTGACATCGATTCACCGGCCAAAGCCCGGTACGTGCTGCAAGCCACCGGGGCAGACGGTTTACTGATTGGCAGGGCTGCCCAAGGGCGGCCCTGGATTTTTCGCGAGATAGAACACTTCCTGCGTACCGGCGAACTATTGCCCGCGCTGCAGTTGAGTGAGGTGGAACGCATTCTGCTAGAGCATTTGGCGGCGTTGCACATTTTCTATGGCGATGTGCTGGGTGTGCGGATTGCACGCAAGCATGTCGGCTGGTATCTCGCAACCCTGCCGGGCGCCAGGGAGTTTCGTGCCCATTTCAATCGTTTGGAAGATACGGAAGCACAGTGCGCCAACGTTCGCGAGTTCTTCAGCGACCGTTATGAGAGCCCGCAAACAGGGGACGGAGAAGAGGTGGCTGCATGACGATGATGACCGAGAATTTAGTGAGTGGAACAACACCCGTGAGCGAAAAAGTGAATTTGAAACAGCACCTCAACACGCCCAGCGAGGAGGGTCAGACCCTGCGTGGCAGTGTAGAGAAGGCGCTGCACAATTATTTCGCCCACCTGGAAGGCGCTGCCGTTACGGATGTGTACAACCTCGTGTTGTCGGAGGTCGAAGCGCCGTTGCTCGAATGCGTGATGAACTACGTCAAGGGAAACCAAACCAAAGCGTCCGAATTACTGGGCCTTAATCGCGGCACCTTGCGCAAGAAACTCAAGCAGTACGACCTGCTGTAAGCATTTAATAAAAAAGGCGATCCACTTCAGGGGGTCGCCTTTTTTTGCTGACTCCTTTGTTTTAGATGGAATTTGAAATGACCGACCAGACTACCCGCCTGCCGATCCGCCGTGCCTTGATCAGCGTCTCCGACAAGACCGGGATCGTCGATTTCGCCCGTGCACTCAGCGCCCTGGGCGTCGAGATCCTTTCCACCGGCGGCACGTTCAAGCTGCTTCAGGACAACGGCATTGCGGCGGTAGAAGTCGCTGACTACACCGGTTTCGCAGAAATGATGGACGGCCGGGTCAAGACCCTGCACCCGAAAATCCACGGCGGCATTCTTGGCCGTCGCGGTATCGACGACGCCATCATGACCGAGCACGGGATCAAGCCGATCGATCTGGTCGCGGTCAACCTCTACCCGTTTGAAGCGACCATTGCCAAGCCAGGTTGCGACCTGCCAACCGCCATCGAAAACATCGATATCGGCGGCCCGACCATGGTTCGCTCGGCCGCGAAAAACCATAAAGACGTGGCCATCGTGGTCAACGCCGGCGACTACGCCACAGTGCTGGGAAGCCTCAAGGCTGGTGGCCTGACGTACGCCCAACGTTTCGACCTGATGCTCAAGGCGTTTGAACACACGGCTGCTTACGACGGCATGATCGCCAACTATTTGGGTAGCATTGATCAGACCGCTGAAACCCTTACCACTGAAGGCCGCAGCGCATTCCCACGCACCTTCAACAGCCAGTTCATCAAGGCCCAGGAAATGCGCTACGGCGAGAACCCGCACCAGAGCGCGGCGTTCTACGTTGAAACCCATCCTGCCGAAGTCGGCATTGCCACCGCGACTCAGTTGCAAGGCAAGGAATTGTCGTACAACAACGTGGCGGACACCGACGCTGCGCTGGAATGCGTAAAAAGCTTCGTCAAGCCGGCCTGCGTCATCGTCAAACACGCCAACCCGTGTGGCGTTGCAGTCAGCCCGGACGACGAAGGCGGCATTCGTCAGGCCTACGAACTGGCCTACGCCACCGACAGCGAATCTGCGTTTGGCGGCATCATTGCCTTCAACCGCGAACTGGACGCCAAGACCGCCCAGGCGATCGTTGAGCGTCAGTTTGTTGAAGTGATTATCGCGCCGAGCGTTACCGCCCAAGCCCAAGCCATTATTGCAACCAAGGTCAATGTCCGCTTGCTGATTAGCGGTCAATGGGCAACCGAGCGCACCCCGGCCTGGGACTTCAAGCGCGTCAACGGTGGCTTGTTGGTTCAGAGCCGCGACATCGGAATGATCGGCAGCGACGACCTGAAGGTCGTCACCCAGCGCGCACCGAGCGAGCAGGAAATTCATGACCTGATCTTCGCCTGGAAAGTCGCCAAGTACGTGAAGTCCAACGCCATCGTCTACGCGAAAAACCGCCAGACCATCGGTGTCGGCGCGGGCCAGATGAGCCGCGTCAACTCCGCGCGCATCGCTGCAATCAAGGCAGAACACGCCGGATTGTCGGTGCAGGGCGCGGTCATGGCATCGGACGCGTTCTTCCCGTTCCGCGACGGCATCGACAACGCAGCCAAGGCGGGCATCACCGCCGTCATCCAGCCAGGCGGCTCGATGCGAGACAACGAAGTGATCGCTGCCGCCGACGAAGCAGGCATTGCCATGGTCTTCACCGGCATGCGTCATTTCAGGCACTGATTTTTACTGTAGGAGCCAACGTGTTGGCGAGACCTTCGCCAACACGTTGGCTCCTACAGATGATAGTGCTTGCTGCATCCCCCAGAATTCAGCGTCATCGAGGTTTTTGAAATGAACGTTCTAATCATTGGCGCCGGTGGCCGTGAACACGCGTTGGCGTGGAAAGTCGCACAGGACCCACGTGTCGTGAAGGTTTTCGTTGCACCGGGCAATGCCGGGACCGCGACCGAAGCAAAGTGCGAAAACGTTGATATCGACGTCCTTGCACTCGCCGAGCTGGCAGATTTCGCAGAAAAAAACGTTTCCCTGACCATCGTCGGTCCCGAAGGGCCACTGGTGGCGGGCGTGGTCGACTTGTTCCGCTCCCGTGGTCTGGATTGCTTTGGCCCTACCGCTGGCGCTGCGCAACTGGAAGGGTCGAAAGCCTTCACGAAAGACTTCCTGGCGCGCCACAAGATTCCAACCGCTGATTACCAGAACTTCACTGAAGTCGAGCCAGCGCTGGCGTACTTGCAGAAAGTCGGCGCACCCATCGTGATCAAGGCCGACGGCCTCGCAGCGGGCAAAGGCGTGATCGTCGCCATGACCCTGGTTGAAGCCGAAGACGCCGTGCGCGACATGCTTGCCGGCAATACATTTGGCGAAGCCGGTTCACGGGTGGTGATCGAAGAATTTCTTGATGGCGAAGAAGCCAGCTTCATTGTCATGGTCGACGGCAAAAACGTTTTACCCATGGCCACCAGCCAAGACCACAAGCGTGTCGGCGACGGCGACAGCGGCCCCAACACCGGCGGTATGGGTGCTTACTCTCCGGCCCCGGTCGTCACTGCCGAGGTTCACCAACGGGTTATGGACTTGGTGATATGGCCGACTGTCCGCGCAATGGCCGAGGAAGGCAACGTTTACACTGGCTTCCTCTATGCTGGCTTGATGATCGACAAAGTCGGGAATCCGAAGGTCATCGAATTCAACTGCCGTTTCGGCGATCCCGAAACCCAACCGGTGATGTTGCGCCTGCAATCGAGCCTGGTGTTGTTGATCGAAGCCGCGCTGGCCAAGGCCCTGGATAAGGTTGAAGCGCAGTGGGATCCCCGTCCAAGTCTGGGCGTGGTACTGGCCGCTGGCGGTTATCCAGGTGATTACGCCAAAGGCGCTGCGATCAAAGGCCTGGACACCGCAGCTAGCATGAACGGCAAAGTATTCCATGCCGGTACGGCGTTGCAGGATGGTCAGGTCGTAACGTCCGGCGGACGTGTTTTGTGTGCCACAGCACTGGGCGACAGCGTAAGCGACGCACAGGAACAAGCGTACAAATTGGCTGCTGAAATTGATTGGGAAGGTTGCTTCTATCGCAAGGATATTGGTTATCGTGCCATTGCTCGCGAGCGTGGTGAAGACCTGGAATAAGGCAAACAGCCACTCAGGCAAGCGCCTCAACGGGGTCTTGCCTGTTTATTGCAGCCCCGCGCATAGTTATCTGGCATTCACCTACGAAGGGATTTCGCTGTGCGCTGGCTCAGGATTGCCATAGGTTTTACCCTCAGTCTGCTGACGCTTCTCTGCATGCTTCCCAGCTATGCCGAGCAACGTGGTGGTTGGTCAACGCTGCTCGATGATCAGGCCAGCCTGCAATTGAGCGACGTACGCTCAGCTCGTTACGTTAATCAATTCAGCCCTATTGACCTCGATCAAGTCGTCGCCGGTGATCGAAACAGTGCTGTCTGGCTTCATTATCGGTTGCTCCCTGACGAGCACGAACAGCTGCTACGCGTCTTTGCCCCGGACTTGGCCAGCCTTGACCTTTACGTGCTCGATGGCGACAAGCTCATCACTCATTCACGCACCGGCAATAACATCCCACGCGACACCCATTCGTTGCACTCCACCGACTTTCTGATGCCGATGCCGCAGAGCATCCGTGTGCTGGACGTTTATCTGCGCCTGGTTTCAGAGCAACAACTGCGCCCCAACATTACCTTGCAGTCCGCCATTTCAATCGCAGCGGATGAACGCCAACCTTTATTGCTCGGCCTGTTTTTAGGTTGCTTGGCCATGCTGATCCTGCAGAACATTACCCGTTTCACCCACACTCGCTCCCATACCAGCTTATGGCTGGCGGCGTGCGAAGCGATGCTGACGCTGAGCGCGATGCTGTTGCTCAATCTTCTGGCGCCTTGGGTGCCGAACTGGCACGTGGCCCAGCCCCCCAATGCCTATTGGGCGTTGATTCTGGCCGCCCTCAGTGGGTTGATGTTTGCGTACCGCTTCTTCGCGCCCTGTGCCTCGATTATTTTGAATCGTTTTCTGCTGGGCGACATGCTGGTCATTGCATTGGCTGGCCTCTTGGAGCTGTTCGTCACCCGCTTGCCACTGAACCTGATCACCTATGGTGTGGTGGCGCTTGCGAGCCTGAGCATCCTGTTTGTCTCGGTATATCACTGGCAAAAGGGCTACAACCCGGCCCGCCTGTTTGTGCTGGGAATGGTCGTGTTCAACCTGGGTTGCCTGGTGATTATGCCCGCCTTGCTCGGCCTGACGATGATAGCGCCACAATGGCTGATCATTACGTTGTTAGGTGTGTTCTGCGCTTCTGGGCTGTTCATGAGCGTGGCCCTGAGCGAGCGTCATCGGAGCATTACCGAAGACGAGTTCAGTGTCAGCCGCGACCTCGCCGCCAGCACTGCTGAAATCAACGCCAAGGCCGAGTTTCTGGCCAAAATCAGCCACGAAATTCGCACCCCGATGAATGGCGTCCTGGGTATGACCGAGCTATTGCTGGGCACGCCGCTTTCGGTGAAACAACGCGATTATGTTCAGACGATCCACAGCGCAGGCAACGAGCTGCTGACACTGATCAACGAAATTCTGGACATCACCAAGCTCGAATCCGGACAGATCGAACTCGACGATGTGCAATTCGATCTCAACGCATTGATCGAAGACTGCCTGAATATCTTCCGAGCCAAAGCCGAGCAGCAAAATGTCGAGCTGATCAGTTTCATCCAGCCTCAGGTTCCACGGGTGATCAGCGGCGACCCGACGCGCTTGCGCCAGGCGCTGCTCAGCCTGCTTGAAAACGCCATGAAAAAAACCGACGAAGGCGAAATCCTACTGGTGGTCGCGCTGGATTCGCGCAGCGGCAAGCCGCGTTTGCGCATCGCGGTGCAAGACAGTGGCGAGCCCTTAGCGGCCCATGAACGCGACAGCCTTCTCCATGCCGAGCTGCACAGCAAAAACTTTCTTGCCACGACCAAATTAGGCGGTCATCTGGGGTTGGTGATTGCGCGTCAATTGATCATGTTGATGCATGGCGAATTTGGCATTCAAACCGGTAATTCCCATGGCAGCACGCTGTGGCTGACGTTACCACTGGACCCGGATCGGCTTGAGCAACCGACCACCGATCTGGACGGCCCGCTTCAGGGCGCACGGGTCCTGGTGGTGGACGACAATGACACGTGCCGCAAAGTGTTGGTGCAGCAATGCACCGCCTGGGGTTTGAATGTCAGCGCCGTGCCGTCGGGCAAAGAAGCACTGGCACTGCTGCGAACCAAAGCCCACCTGCGCGACTATTTCGACGTGGTGCTGCTCGACCAGAACATGCCGGGCATGACCGGTATGCAGCTCGCAGCCAAGATCAAGGAAGACCCGAGCCTCAATCACGATATCTTGCTGATCATGCTTACCGGTATCAGTAATGCGCCAAGCAAAATCATTGCGCGCAATGCCGGCATCAAACGCATCTTGGCAAAACCGGTGGCCGGCTACACCCTCAAGACCACCTTGGCCGACGAGCTAAACCAACGAACTCGAGGGACCCCCACCGGCACGCCATACGCAACCGCCAACCCGCTGATCAACCCGATCAACGTACCCAGTGATTTCCGTATTCTTGTCGCCGAAGACAACAGCATATCGACCAAAGTGATTCGCGGCATGCTAGGCAAACTGAACTTACAACCTGACACCGCCAGCAATGGCGAAGAAGCCCTGCTCGCGATGAAGGCCCAGCGCTATGACCTGGTACTGATGGACTGCGAAATGCCGATCCTTGATGGCTTTTCTGCAACCCAACAGTTACGCGCTTGGGAAATTGCCAATCAACGCGTTCGTACGCCAGTGGTGGCGTTGACTGCCCACATCTTGAGCGAACACAAGGACCGCGCGCGTCAGGCCGGCATGGATGGCCACATGGCCAAACCCGTCGAACTGTCGCAACTGCGCGAACTGATCGAGCAGTGGGCTGCCAAGCGTCAGCAGAGTCAGTCGTATTCCGAGACCCATTGAGTCTCGGCAGCGGGGATCTTGCTGCTTTTCCCACTGTTGAACTGATATTCCTCAACGAGATAAGCTGCCGCGCCTGATAGACTTCCCGTCGTCCTTAATTAGTCGCGCGAGCCCAAGCCATGCTTCACGTGTTGTTCAGCGTTTACCTGAAGATGTTGGTGCTCTACAGCCCGTTCTTCGTCCTGTCGTGTTTCATCAGCCTTACCCGTGGTTACTCCAGCAAGGAACGTCGTCGACTGGCGTGGAAAGTCGCACTGGCCACTCTGGTCTCCAGCGTGCTGCTTTACCTGTTCGGGCGGGTCATTTTCTCGGTATTCGGGATCACCGTTGACGCGTTTCGCATTGGTGCGGGCAGCGTTTTGTTCATTTCGGCGTTGGGCATGGCCCAAGGCAAATCTGCGGTGCAAACCGACAACGTTCAACAGGACGTCACCATTGTCCCGCTGACCATCCCGTTGACCGTCGGCCCCGGTACCATCGGCGCGTTGCTGGTGATGGGCGTGAGCCAACCGCACTGGGATGACAAGCTCACCGCCATCCTCAGTATTGCCCTCGCCAGCCTGACCGTCGGCATTGTGTTGTACCTGTCGAACCGAATCGAAAACATCCTGGGCGATCAGGGTTTGCAGATCGTCAGTCGGTTGATGGGGTTGTTCGTCTGTGCACTGGCGGCGCAAATTATCTTTACCGGGGTCAGAGGGTATTTGTTGCCTTAGGGGCCTCAGAGCTCGATGTCCTGGATGAAGCGGGTGGAATTCTGAACCAGCTTGGTGCGTATTTGCTCACGAAAGGGCGCATAGCGAGCGGTGCTGAACGCGTAAACGCCGCCGACCAAGTGGAGCACCAAGTCACGGTGAGTGTTATCCCAAAACCAGCTGTCATCGATTACGGCCAGCGCGTTAATTCGCAAAGCACACAAGAAAACCCTTATTTCGCCGTTAGCGGTTCTTTCGCACGGCACAATTTGAAAACTGCCGATGCGCCCCGCCCCCGTACCTCGTCGAAAAAACGCCTGGGCGTATTCATTGACTCGTATCGCGTTAAATGACGCTTGAACCAAACGGGCGAGCTTGGCTGAACCTTCCGTGCCCACCACTTTAAAGGTCAGTCGATCCAGCTCGTAGGGGTCGGTTATGACTACGGGGGCCCTGAGAATCTGGCTTTTTAACTGACAGCCGTGTTTGACCATCCTGTTTCGGTAGTAATCCAGCCAACTCTTCCAATGCACGTGCTGGTCATAGGCCTGACTGGCAAAAAAGTCCGCGTGCAACAACAAATCCAATATGTCCTCCTTTTCCTGGACCGACATTCCCGCTACAAACGAGACCAGATTATTGCCTGCTATGGCCATATGGGTTTTTTTAGTGATCATTGTTGAGACGCCTCAAGCGCCAAAATCAGTGACGACCGTCTAGCGCCGAGTGCCGAAATAAAGGTATCTCTGAACTGAGAATAACGAAGGTCCGACAGTTGCGCCGAGAACGAAGCCAGCTCTACGTTGCCCACTATCTGATTGCGATCAAACGGCTTGAGCAAAGCGTGTTCTGCAACTTTCGCTCGGGTTTTGAACGCGATAAATATTGAGGTCATGGACGGAGCGCCGTGTACGAAGCTCAGTTGCAGCACCACCGAGGAAAGCAGGTCACCCCCTTCGGGCCGATCAGACCGCAACGCGTGTTCTCCGAGCAGCGATTGAGCCGCCGGGTTAAAAACGTGTTCGGGTGAATGCACCGCGATGCGCTCAGCTGTTTGAATAAGTGAAACCGGTACGCGTCCCTCAAGCTCAGCTTCAATGAGTAACCACAGGTCAAAAGGTCCGGGGCCTTGTATCGGTTCACTGCAGTAACCGCGCTCAGAGACTATCCAGCCAAACGTCGCCATCGCCTTTAGATAGGTTGTGTACCAGGCGTCAAACTCAGCAAACTTGGGGTGTTTTTTCGACGCCGCCAGCTGGGTATACAAACTGGCGTCGAGAATATCTCGTTTATCAGCATCTTTGACGGGATCGTCGAAGAACATCATCGAACCCGCATTGATATAGCTAGTTGGCATTCCATTGCCCATAACATTCTCCTAATAGTCGACTCGGCAGTCCGCCGCAGTCTCCTGTGGCGGACTGGCGACCTTAAATCTCGTAGTCTTCAACGGCCTGTTTAGCGTTATCCCCCAGGCGGCGAATGATGGTGTCTCGAACTTCCGCGTAAATGCGCTGATTCAATACCAGGTGCGACTCGGCTCGGTACATGCTGACCGAGCTGCTGCTCCAGTCCCAGAACAGGACATTGGTGACGTTCAGCGTGGACGAAAAATCAACCGAGCCCATAGACATCTGCACTTCGCCATCTACCGATTCGTCACACGAAGCGATATTGAAGACCCCACCCTTGTGGCGGCGGCTTCGGTTTTCAAAGAGCTTAAGCGGTTTGTCGCTGGACTGAAGTGCTTCAAGCGCTTGCTTCGCCACACCCACCATTGCCACAGCCGTTGCGCCGGGGACCGAAACCGCCGCTAAGGTCGATGCAAGGATTTTCAGGCCGACCTGATCCATGGTGAACAGCTTTTCGGAGGCCGAGTGCTTGGCATATTCCCGGCGGGTTGGCACCCACCCGCAGGCCCGGGACATCACTTCCATGAACTTTTCATACCAGCGCGGGCCCGTCAGGCTCGGGACCGCCCTGTTAGCCACCAAGGTCGCAAACAGAACGGCGTTTTTGATATCTTCCTTGTTCTGCATCGACATACCCGCAACAAAGGCAACCACGCTATTGGCAACCACTGCTGCACTTTCTTTCTTCTCCTCCAGTGTCAACGAACGGCGCGAGCGGCGGAGCGAGGGGCTGGTGGCCCTGGCCAGATGCACGTGCCCTTCAGGCAACTGACAACCTTCAATATAATCCAGGCAGTTTTCAGCACTGAGAGGGGCATCCATGTACGTATTCATGCGCAACTTCCTTTTTAGTTAAGAGTCACCCGTCTTGGGCAGTCATCAAACTAGCGCACTTTTCCGATCGTTTTAATTTCCGTTATTTCAAGAAAACTTTAGTTAAATATTCCCACGGTGCCGTCACGCGGCTAAATACACGGCCCGGTGATTTTTCGGCACTACTTCGTGGGTATTCACCTTAGAACGCTCTGACTTTCATCCCTATAACCAGGGACCTTTCTTACGTGTTGAACACCGAAAGTCACAGACGAAGTGCCGCCCCTCCTGTAGGAGCCAACTTGTTGGCGAAGGTCCTTCGGACCTATCGCAGCCTTCAGCTCCTACAGAATCTGTGTAGCGCCAAAAACCGTGGGACCGAATTTATTCGGGAAGGCTTCAGTCCTGACACCCTGCAACCTTAAACCACACCAAGTGCCACCCAGCTTGCTGCGCGACAGCGCGGCGTCGAAGACGTGGCGGACCCTCCTACAGATCGGGTTACGGCTTTTCCCCGTACCAACGCGGCGTATACACCCACTTCCCGCCATTGGCGCGGGGAAAGGTGCAGGTCGTGGATGAGCCAATCAACACCATGGTGCGCATGTCCACTTGGTCCGGTGTCAGTTCACCCAATGTAATCACCCGCAGCGTTTGCCCTGGGCGACCGATGTCTCGGCCCAAGGTCACCGGGGTGTTTGGGGTTCGATGTTGGCGCACGATCTCCAGTGCGCGGCCAAGTTGCCAAGGCCGGGAACGAGATATCGGGTTGTAGAATGCCAAGGCCAAGTCAGCTTGAGACGCCAGTTCCAGGCGTTTTTCAATCACGTCCCACGGCTTGAGGTTGTCCGACAGCGACATCACGCAGAAGTCATGCCCCAGCGGCGCACCGGCTTGCGCGGCGGTTGCCAAGGACGCGGAAACCCCCGGCAAAATCTCCAGATCGACGGTGTGCCATTGGGCGTTTGTCGACTCATGCAGCGCTTCAAGCACCGCCGACGCCATGGCAAATACGCCCGGATCGCCCGACGACACCACGACAACCGAACGCCCTTGCGCAGCCAGTTCAAAAGCATGCCGGGCGCGTTGCATTTCTTCGCGGTTGTCCGTGCAGTGCTGCACCTGATCGGCGCGAAATGGCCCGGCCATGCGCACGTAAGTTTCGTAACCGAGAATATCGTTAGCCAGCGCCAGTTCAGCCTTGACCGCCGGGACCATCAATTGCGCCGCGCCGGGACCGAGGCCAATCACCGCCAAACGCCCGCGCCCACGTCCGATGCTCAACACCTCCAACGGCAGCGCAGCAATTGCGATAGCGATGCCGTCACCGACGCAGATCGGCCCCAACACCTGGGGCAGCGCGTGCTGCGCCAGCTCACTGACCGATGCGTGCGCAGCGATGAATCGCAGTGGCACATCCAACTCAACGGCCGCCTGATGCAGCTTAGGGTTGGCCATCTCCGAATCGCTAGCCAACAAACAGGCCAACGACTGAAGAGCGATGCCAGCGTCAAGCAACGCAGCGCGAACGCTGGACGCCAGCTCGGGAATCGACGCACTCACCGCCACCAACACGCTACGTGGGTAGATCAATAATTCATTGGCCGAAGGTTCACGCTCGGCGCACGTCACATGAATCGCCAACTGCGCCTGATCATCCTCGGGTAACTGCGCGTCAGCCAACCAGGGTGCCGCCCCTTCGATACGCACGCGTTCGCCGGACAACAGGTCCGAGACAAAGCGCTTACCGAGTTCAAGATCACCCAAGGCGTACCCACTGGGCGGATTCAGCAGGCAGGTACCAAAGCGCAATTCGCCGCTGGTGGTAATGGCCGCAGCCACGTTCAGTCCTTGCGCGATCTCCCGAGCCATGATGTTCACGCCGCCCAGACCGCCCAATAAAGGTACGACCGCGCTGCCGTCTTCGGCCACCGCCAGCACTGGCGGCTCGGCGCCCTTTTCCAGCAACAGCGGCGCCAACGTACGAATCACAATCCCGGCGGCGCACAGGGCAATAATCGGGGTGCCCTGTTGATAGAGCTGGCGCAGCCTAGAGCCGAACTCGGTGTAGGTCCGGTCGGCGCCATCGACTCGGGTTTCGAGGCCATGGATCAACGAATCCGGGTACAGCCGTTGAATGCGGTGCGCGGTGTCGAGGCTGCCGTTGCCCAGAATGACAATGGCCGGTGCGTGCGCAGTCATCAGCCTTGCCACCGTTCGCCGGGAACAATGATCAGCGAAAAATACGGCGACGACATGGGCTCGACTTGATCCAACGGAACGATTTTCTGGTTGGACATAGTTGCGCGCTCAACATACAAAGCGCGGTCGGCCATGCCCAACTCTTCCAACACGTGGCGGACCTTAGTGAAGTTGCGGCCCAGCTTCATGATCACGGCGGCATCGGCGTCCGCCAGACGCCGCTTGAGTTCATCGTGGGGCAGCACGCCGGATAACACCGACAGGCTTTGGTTGCGATAGACCAGCGGCGCGCCCAGCACCGAAGCGCCGCCCAGCATGGAGCAAACACCGGGCACCACTTCAGCCTCATAACGTTCAGCGAGGCGGTCGTGCAGGTACATATATGAACCGTAGAAAAACGGATCGCCTTCGCAGATCACTGCCACATCGCGCCCGGCGTCCAAGTGCGCAGCCAAGGCTTCACTGGCCTCATCGTAGAAGTCACTGATGACTTGCTCATAGGACAACGGCGCTGGCAATGCTTCGGTGGTGACCGGGTAGACCAACGGCATCAAGGTTTGCACGTCTTGCAGGTGCGCTTCGATGATGCCGAACGCGTTGCCTTTCTTACCCTTGGCCACGAAGTAGGCAACCACGGGGGATTCGCGAAGCAAGCGCAGGGCCTTAACGGTTATCAGCTCGGGATCACCGGGCCCGACGCCGAGGCCAATCAAACGACCGGGTTGCTGCATCATTCGATCTCCGTGGCCAAGGCATTAACCGCAGCGGCGGCCATCGCGCTACCTCCGCGACGACCCTGCATGATCACAAACGGTACGCCCCGGCTGTTGGCCGCGAGCATCGCCTTGGACTCGGCCGCGCCAACGAAACCCACCGGAAAACCGAGGATCAACGCCGGTTTTGGCGCACCGGCATCGAGCATTTCCAGCAGGTAGAACAACGCAGTCGGTGCGTTGCCAATCACCACCACCGCACCTTCCAGATGCGGACGCCACAGTTCCAGTGCGGCGGCAGAGCGGGTATTACCCAATTCGCGAGCCAGCTCCGGGACGCTGTCGTCTTTGAGGGTGCAGATCACCTGATTGTTAGCGGGCAGGCGCGTGCGGGTTACGCCTTCGGACACCATGCGGGCGTCACAAAGAATCGGTGCGCCAGCGGCCAAGGCGTTGCGCCCAGCGGTGCCAGCACCGGGTGAGAAACGCAGATCTTCGATGACTTCGACCATCCCGCAGGCATGAATTACCCGCACGGCGAGTTTTTCCAGGTCGGCCGGGATCTGATCGAGCCGGGCTTCGGCACGAATGATCGCGAAGGAGTTGCGATAAATCTCCTGACCGTCGCGGATGTAATCAATCATCAGTACTGCTCCGTGAGTCGGCAGCGAACAACGCGCCGACTGCTTCTATAGTGAGGTCACGCGCCCGCAATGCGCCAAAACCTGGCTGCTGCGTGTCGCGAAAATAAAGGTCGTAATGCCCGGCGCGGGTTGCCAGCAAGGTCATTGGCGCAATGTGCGCGGCAGCGCAGGTGCGTGAGCAGGCCGTGAGGTGAACCGGCAGGCTCAGGCCGTGAAGCCCCAATAACGACGCCAGCTTTACGGCATCCGCTTTCGTATCGGCCACGCCTTTGATGCAGCCATCGGAGCCGGTGCAGGCGATGATGTTTGCCAAAGGCTGTTTGGCGTCGCAGATCAGTCCCGCCGCAAGCAGGCGGGTGATGACGGTCGTGGCGTCTTCGGCAGGCACATTGGGCAGCAACACGCTTTGCCACGGCGTCAACCGTAATGTCCCGTCGCCCCACTCCGTCGCCAGCTGCGCAACAGCGCGCAACATCGACGCGTCGAGACGACCCAATGGTACGGCGGCGCCGACCGCAACCCGCCCGGCAACCGACTGCTGATACACACCCAACGCCTTCGCAGGCAAGCCTGCTCCCACAGGATTTGGGACTTCCATGCCACTGTGGGACACACCCAACGCCTTCGCAGGCAAGCCTGCTCCCACAGGATTTGGGAGTTCCATGCCACCGTGGGAGCAGGCTTGCCTGCGAAGAGGACCGATTAACCGCTGCCCTACGGCCTGAAGAAACGCCTCAACCGGCATCGCTGCCAGCAGGTGGCGCATCCGCGTTTGATCCGGTCGCGCTATTTCAAGAAACGCATCCAGTACCGCTACCACCAACGCGTGCCCCTCGGCCAACGCCACCGCACCCAGCGGCGCATCATGAGCCGGACAACCCGCCAGTCCAAAGGCCAACAGGACTTCCCCGTCAACTTCCAGCGCCGACAACCACAGGTCATGGGGATGTTCGCGCATCATCAACGCTTCGCCACCGTCCAGTGAGATGGCGAATTTAGGCGACAGGTCATGGAAGCGGCTTTCATTCTGCAGCGTGTCGAGAATTTGCGCCGCCAACGGTCGGCTGTCGAACAACTGCTGCGGGTCAATCCCGGCCGTAGGGCTCAGCATCAGATTACGAACATCGTCGCCAGCGGGGTTTTTCGGCCCCAGGCCAGCGCTCAACAACAGCGCGACCATGGGATCTTGTTCGGCACCGATGCCACGAATCTGCAAGTTGGCGCGATTCGTCGCCTCGATCACGCCCCCGGCGTAACGCTCCGCTGCGTCAGCCACGGCTATCGCCTGGGTCGCTGTGATCGAACCGCCAGCCAATTTAATGCGGCAGATGCCGCCGTCCAGCGCCGGGACGATGCGCCACAACCCCGGACAAGCCGAGGGGCGTAAAGGCGATGCGGACGTCGGCTTGTTCAAAGGGTCACCCAAACTGAATTTGAAAAACGCTACAGCCCTATGGGCGCGGTATTATGCCTGCTTTGTCCGCAGGCATGAAAAGCCGCTCTGTCGGAACTGCTTATTTAAGTCGGTTGAGGAAAATGCATGGCACCGTGGCTGACAGTCGTGGGAATCGGTGAAGAGGGCTTCAAAGGCCTGGGCAAGACGGCTCGCCACGCGCTGCTGGGCGCTGCTCACGTGTTTGGAAGCCAGCGTCAGCTGGATTTATTGCCTGCTTGTATTCGCGCTAAACGCAGCCTCTGGCCCAGTCCGTTCTCCCTGATCGCCGCCCTCGAACAACGCGGGACGCCGATTTGCGTCTTGGCGAGCGGCGATCCAATGCTGTTTGGGGTCGGCGCCAGCCTTGCACGGCAGGTCGATGCCGAGGAAATGCGCGTGCTGCCCTCGCCGTCGTCCTATTCCTTGGCTGCCGCCCGCCTCGGTTGGGCGCTGCAAGAAGTGGTCACGTTGTCGGTAGTCGCCCGGCCATTGGCAGCGTTGAATGCTCAATTCCATAACGGCGTGCGCTTGCTGGTATTAAGCAACGACGGCAGTAGCCCCGCCGCAATTGCCGAGCTCATGCATGCCCGAGGCTATGGCCCAAGCCGCATTACAGTATTGGAGCATTTAGGCGCAGAGACTGAACGCCGCATCGAAGGGATCGCCAGCCAATGGATCGACCTGCCCATTGCCGCGCTGAATGTGGTTGCCATCGAATGCCGCGCCGACGTGGGCACACCGCGTTTGTCGATGCTGGCAGGCCTACCCGACAGCGCGTTCAAACACGACGGCCAGCTGACCAAGCGCGATGTTCGCGCCATCACCCTGGCCCGCCTCGCGCCAACGCCGGGTGAGTTGCTTTGGGACGTCGGCGCGGGCTGCGGCTCCATCGGCATTGAATGGATGCGCGCGCACCCAAGCTGCCGCGCGCTGGCCATCGAAGCCGATGAAGGCCGTCAGCTATTGATCGAGCACAACCGCGATGCGCTAGGCGTGCCGGGCTTGCAACTGATTCGCGGCCGAGCACCCAAGGTGTTGTTTGATCTGGAAACCCCAGATGCGATTTTCATCGGCGGCGGCGTCACTCGTCCCGGCGTACTCGACGTGTGCTGGCAAAAGCTGCGCTCAGGCGGGCGTCTGGTCGCGAACGCGGTCACCCTGCAAAGCGAAGCCACGCTGGTGGTCTGGCGCGAGCAGTTCGGCGGCGAACTGACCCGCCTGCATGTGGCCCAGGCCAAGCCCCTGGGTGAATTCGACACCTGGCGCCAAGCCTTGCCCATCACCCTGCTCGAAGCGATCAAACCCTGATGCGCGCCGAGACCGCCGAACAACCCGCGCCCCTGCGATCCGGTTACACCACCGGCAGTTGCGCGACGGCGACCTGTCTGGCGGCGGCGCGATTACTGTTAAAAGGCGAAATCAACGACGCGGTGCAAATCGTGTTGCCCAAGGGCAAGCACGTGCAGATGCGCTTGGAGTTTTGCCGGGTGTTTGCCGATGGCGCCGAAGCCGGGACGATCAAGGATGCAGGCGACGATCCCGACGTCACTCACGGCGCCTTGGTGTTTTCTCGGGTGCGGCTGATCGCAGAATCCGGCGTGTGCTTTGTGGCGGGGCCAGGCGTCGGCACGGTAACCCGTCCGGGGCTGGTGCTTGCGGTGGGCGAGCCGGCGATAAACCCGGTGCCGCGCAAAATGATTACTGAACACTTGCTGCAACTGGCCCAGGCATCGAACTACACCGGTGGTTTCGAAGTGACACTGTGCGTCGAAGGCGGCGAAACCCTGGCCTTGAAAACCATGAACCCGCGCTTGGGCATTCTCGGTGGGCTGTCGATCCTGGGCACCAGCGGCATCGTTCGACCGTTTTCCTGCGCGGCGTACATCGCGTCGATTCATCAAGGCATCGACGTCGCAAAAACCAACGGCTATTTGCACATTGCTGCCTGTACCGGCAACGCCAGCGAAGACACCATGCGCCGGGTCTACGACCTGCCGGAAATTGCCTTGATCGAAATGGGCGACTTTATCGGCGCCGTGCTCAAGCACCTGCGCAAAGTGCCGGTGGCCAAACTCAGCATCTGCGGCGGCTTCGGCAAAATCAGCAAACTGGCGGCGGGTCATATGGACTTGCACAGCCGCCACTCCAGCATCGACCTGCCGCAACTGGCCAATTGGGCCGCCACCCTCGGCGCCGACGACGCCTTGCAACAAGCGATCCGTGGCGCCAACACCAGCCAGCAGGCATTGGCCATGGCCAGCGCTGAGGGCATCGCGCTGGGGGATGAAGTGTGTCGTCACGCGTTACTGTTTGCCCAAAGCGTGGTGCCCAAAGAAGTGGACGTGGAAGTGTTCGCCATCGACCGCCAAGGCGGCATTGTTGGGCACGCCACGTGAAGCGCCTGTTATTACTGGGCGGCGTGACCGACGCACTGGCCATCGCCCGTCGATTGGGGCCGCAGCACATCTACAGCCTGGCCGGTGTGGGCCGGGTGCCAACTGACTTGACCTGCCATGTGCGTGTCGGCGGTTACGGCGGTGCCGAAGGATTAGCGCAGTTTATTCGCGACGAAGGCATCGACTTGCTGCTGGACGCCACTCACCCTTATGCCGCACAAATCAGCCAGAACGCGGCGCGCGCGGCGCAACTCAGCGCTATCCCGTGCTGGGCCTTGCGCCGAACGGGGTGGCAAGCGCAAATAACCGATGACTGGCGTGAAGTTGCTGACTGGCCCGAACTGATCACCGCCCTCGTCCCGTTCAAACGCCCACTGTTCACCCTCGGCCGCGAACCCTTGCAGCACCTTCATGAAATACCAGCCCAGCAGTTCTGGACCTTGCGCGCATTGGAGAACACCGTCACCCACACCCCCGGCAATGACCGTTGCGACGTCATCGCCGCACGCGGGCCGTTTTTGCTGGAGGACGAACGCAGGTTATTTGCCAGCCGAAACATCGACGTCCTGATCAGCAAAAACAGCGGCGGCAGCGCCACCGAGGCAAAGCTTGAGGTGGCGCGAGAGCGTCGGATACCGGTGTTGATTTTGCGTCGGCCAGTGTTGCCGCAAGTGGATCTGGAATTTACCGAAGTCAGTGAACTGCTGGAGAAGTTAGTCCAAACCCAATTTCTGTAGGAGCAACCGGTTGGCGAAGGTTGCAGAGTGTCAGGGTTGACGCTTTCCCGAATAAATTCGGTCCCACAGAATTTGGCGATGCACCGATGCCTGTTAGAAGCACCGAAGGCTGTGATCAGCCGAAATCTCTGTGTGTGGCTTGCCAACGAAAGCGTCATTGCAAGCGCACCATGTTTCAGGTCGACATCAGCAGTGCTATGACGGGCCTCTTCGCAGGCAAGCCTGCTCCCACATTATGAAATCGCAGAGCCGTTCCGGCCTCGCAGACCAACCAACGTTTGTATTTTCTTGGCCGCGGCATCTCGCCACGGGCGCTTTTTTTACTTATTCCGGCCATTCAGGCTAAATAGCGCCTTTGACGGCTTAATGAAACGGAAAGCACCCATGTCTCGACGCCGGTTGGCATTTGCCTGGATTGCCTGCTTTGCAGTGTTTTTCAACATGTTCGCCATGCCGATGACCAGCGCTGCACCGAAAACTGTTGATGAAGCGTTGTTGTGGGGCAGCTTTTGTTCAGCAAGCGGCACTCGGCTGGTGGCGATTTCACTGGGCAAGACTGAACAAAGCCCTGCGCAGAAAGACGATCACGCCGCCATGCAGCATTGCTGGTGCTGCGCAGGTTCGGCGCCGCTGGTGTCTGTGCCATCCGGCTTCACCCCGTGGTATGCGCTGCAAGCCGAAACGACGCTAGCGCGCGAAGTTCAATCTCCAAGTGCATTGTCCCCGCGCCAACAATGGCCGAGTCTCAACCCCCGAGCCCCTCCCCGCGTCTGATCCGAAGCCAAAAAAGCGCTGCTGACCACAAGGTCCGGCGCACCGGAATCGTTCACGCTGGAGAATCACCATGATCAAGAAGATCCTTATTCTGGCCGCTTTGTGCCTGCCTGCCTGTTTCGCCAACGCCCATGACTCCATGGTCGGCGAGTTACACATCGCCCAGCCGTGGTCGATGGAGTTGCCGCCGAACGCGCCAACCGTCGCGGCATATTTCGTCATTCATAACACCGGCAAAACCGCTGACCGCTTGCTCAGTGTCGACAGCCCTGTCGCCGGCATGGCCGACCTGCATGAACACCTGATGCAAGAAGGCTTGATGAAGATGCAGGAAGTGCAAAGCGTCGACATCCCGGCCGGTGGTGAAGTGAAATTCGCGCCAATGGGCTATCACGTCATGCTGATGGACCTGAAAGACAAATCGAAGCTGATCGACGGCCAGCATTTTCCGCTGACGCTGCACTTCGAAAAATCGGGCAATGTAACCGTTGAGGTCGCCGTGCAAAAGCAGGCCCCCGACGACGCCATGCACGACCACTAATACGTTGAACCTTTGACGTGAGCCGCACTTGGCCCTGCGCCAGTTTCCCCCTGCGCCCTGTTAGAAACCGGGGCACATGGCTGAGTCTGTTCGCCATGTTGATGATCTTTATCGGTCCGCTGATTTCTCAAGCGATGCCGATGGATCAACACGCCGCAATGTCGATGTCAGCCTCGATGCCCATGTCTGCATCCATGGACATGGCGATTGAGGCGCCGGCCTGCCAAAGCGCCGATCTGGCATCGGTGGCGACCGATCATGTGATCTGGGCCAAGTGCGGGTATTGCACGCTGCTGTTCAGTTGCCCCGCCGTGCCGCAAGCGTTGGCCTTTATTGGGTCTTCACCGCCTAAACCCAGCAGCTTTTATCGCGCCGACTCCCAGCCAGGCCACGCCCGGCAAACCACCTTCCCTCATGCCCGCAGCCGCGCCCCGCCGCTCTCGATCACACGGTAAAAACTCAATAAAGCGAACCGGCCAGTACCGAAAAGGTAACGGTGCCGGTCGATCCGTGTTTATCCCTGCCGGGAGCGCTGCACATGACTCAACCAAACGTGTCGTTCTACAACCTCGCCTGGCGTTGGCATTTTTATGCTGGGCTGTTCGTTGCACCGTTCATGATTCTGTTGTCGTTGACCGGGATTATTTACCTGTTCAAACCCCAGCTGGACAACCTGATGTACAGCGACTTGCTGTACGTCACGCAGGGTCAGGAACTGCTCAGCGCCGATGCGCAACAGCAGCGGGTGAACGCCGTTTATCCACAGGCGCCTGTCAGCAAATACCTGCCACCGCTGAACGCGCAAGGCAGCGCGCAGTTCGTGATCCTGCAAGAGGGCCGCGAGCTGAATGTGTTTGTCGACCCCTATCGCGGCGAGATTCTGGGTACTCAAGACGGCAAAAATAACCTGCAAGCCCTCGCACGTTCGCTGCACGGCAAATTACTGCTGGGCAACGTCGGAGATCGGATCGTTGAGTTAGCCGCCGGTTGGGCTATCGTGCTGGTGGTCTCGGGGTTGTACTTGTGGTGGCCGCGCGGTGCCTCAATGGCCGGTGTGCTGTGGCCACGTTTGAGCAAACGGGGACGCGTGTTGTGGCGTGATGTGCATGCGGTGACCGGTTTCTGGGGCGCCGTATTTCTGCTGTTCATGCTCCTGAGCGGCATGACCTGGACTGGCGTGTGGGGCAAGCAATTCGCCAATGTCTGGAACACCTTCCCGGCGGTCATGTGGAATGACGTTCCCAAATCGAATCAGCAGGCGGGGGTACTCAATACACCTTCGCGACAAACCGTGCCGTGGGCACTGGAAAACACCCCGATGCCAGTGTCCGGCGAGCATGCCGAACACATGAACCATGGGGGCGGGATGTCAATGCCTGCGAACCCAACGCTGTCGCTGCAACAGGTGGTAACCATTGCTACCGAGCGGCACATCGAACCGGGCTATAGCATCACCGCGCCCACCACTGCCGACGGGGTATTTACCATTGCCGTGTTCGCCGACGATCCCCGTCGCGACGCTACCCTGCATGTCGATCAATACAGCGGCAAGGTGCTAGCGGACGTCGGTTGGAAGGATTACAGCAACGTCTCCCGCGCCACGGAATTGGGCGTGATGCTGCACGAAGGCAAGTTCTTCGGCTGGGTCAATCAACTGCTGATTCTGTTGATCTGCCTGATGGTACTGCTCAGTTCAATCAGCGGTTTGGTGATCTGGTGGAAGCGTCGCCCACAAGGGGGGCTGGGTGTTCCAGCGATGCGCCACGACCTGCCCCGCTGGAAAACCGCCATCGTGATCATGATTGCTCTGGGGCTGGCGTTTCCGTTGGTGGGTATTTCGCTGGTGACCGTTTGGACGTTGGATTGGCTAGTGTTATCGCGAATTCAACGCCCCACTGCAAAACATGGCTGATCCAAAAATTCCATGACCGCTCTCACACTTAAAAACATCGCTTGGTCGTCCCAGGGCCATCAGCCGTTCGAACTGCGGGGGATAGAGCTGAAGGTGGCAGCCGGGGAGTTTGTGGGTTTGATCGGGCCTAACGGCAGCGGCAAGACCAGCTTGTTGCGCTGCGCCTATCGCTTCAGTCGCCCGACCATAGGGGACGTGCTGCTAGACCAGGCGGATGTCTGGCGACAGTCACCACGCTGGTGCGCCCAGCGAATGGCGGTGGTGTTGCAGGATTTTCCCGACGCCTTTGGCCTGACCGTTGCTGATGTGGTCGCCATGGGCCGCACGCCGCACAAAAGTATGTTCGAGGCCGATACCGCGCTGGACCGGCAGATCACCCAGCAAGCGCTGTTGTCGGTGGGCATGCACGGTTTCGAGCACCAGGCATTCGCCACGCTATCCGGCGGTGAGAAACAGCGCGTGGTTCTCGCCCGCGCCTTAGCGCAACAACCCACCGTATTGATGCTCGACGAACCGACTAACCACCTTGACCCACGCTTTCAAATCGAACTGTTGCAACTGATCAAACGCTTGAGTATCGGGGTGTTGGCCAGCCTCCATGACCTCAACCTTGCCGCCGCGTTTTGTGATCGGCTGTACGTCATCAATCACGGGTGCATCGTCACCAGCGGCACGCCTGCTGAAGTACTCACCGTTGCATTGCTGCGCGACGTGTTCGGCGTCGAGGCGCTGGTCGACACCCACCCGTTGTCCGATCACCCACGAATTACCTGGATTACTCACCCATGAAGTTGTTTTCTTTTCGGCCTATCAGCCTGGTCTTGGCGCTGCTCTCGACTATCACCCAGGCTTCGGCCGACACCACCCGTTACCCGCTAACGATTCAAAGCTGCAACCGCGCAGTGACCTTCGATAAAGCACCGCAGCACGCACTTAGCCATGACATCAACATGACCCAGATGATGCTTGCCCTTGGCTTGAAATCGAGCATGGTCGGCTACAGCGGCATCACCGGGTGGAAAACGGTGACGCCGTCGATGGCAAAAATACTCGACGGCCTGCCAGAGCTTGCAAGCAAATACCCGTCGGTGGAAACCCTGCTCAACGCCAACGTCGACTTCTTTTTTGCCGGTTGGGATTACGGCATGCGGGTCGGCGGCGACCTCACCCCACAGACCCTCGCCCCACTGGGCATCAAGGTGTATGAGCTGACCGAATCCTGCGCGTTTGTGATGAAACGCCCAGCGGCGAGTCTTGACGACATGTACAACGACCTGCGCAATCTCGGGCGAATTTTCGATGTACAGGATCGCGCCAATCAGTTGATTGCGCAGATGCAGCAACGGGTCGCGAAGCTCAACGCGAGCTTGCCCAGCGACCGACCACGGGTATTTCTCTACGACAGTGGCGAGGACCGGGCCATGACCTCGGGGCGTCTGGCAATGCCCCAAGCACTCATCGAGGCGGCGGGCGGACGCAACGTCCTCGACGACATCGACGCCAGTTGGACGCGGGTCAACTGGGAGAGCGTGGTAGAGCGCAATCCTGAAGTCATCGTTATCGTCGATTACGGCGACGTCACCGCCGAACAGAAAGAACGTTTCCTGCTAAACAACCCTGCGCTGCAATCCATCGACGCGATCCGCAACAAACGCTTTATCGTGATCCCGTACGTCGCAGCTACGCCGGGGATCGACAATATTGAGGCGGTTGAAACCTTGGCCGCAGGCTTTCATGGCAAGCCGCTGTGAACCGAGAGCACTCCTATAACCTGCTGATGCTGGGCCTGAGCGCCGTGCTGTTGGCCTCCTGCGTGTTGTCGCTGGGATTTGGTGCGGCACCCGTGCCGGCGCAGATTGTCTGGCAAATCCTCCTGCACAAGCTGTTCGGTTTGGGCCCCGAGATACCGAGTTGGAGTGCGGGCCAAGAGCACATCGTTTGGCTGATTCGGGTGCCGAGAATGTTACTCGGCGCAGTGGTCGGCGCGGGGTTGGCGTTGACCGGCGCGGTGCTGCAAGCGGTGACCCGCAATCCGCTGGCCGACCCGCATTTATTGGGTGTGACGTCAGGCGCGACACTGGGCGCGGTGATTGTGGTGTTGCATGTCGGCGAGGTCATCGGCCTGATGACCTTGCCCCTCGCAGCGTTCATTGGTGCGTTGTGCAGCATGGTGATGGTCCTCGCCATCGCCAACCGCCACGGCCGTCTCGACAGTGACCGCCTGCTGTTATGCGGCATCGCCGTCTCGTTCGTAATGATGGCATTGGCCAATTTGCTGTTGTTTATGGGCGACCATCGCGCCAGTTCGGCGGTGATGTTCTGGATGCTGGGCGGTTTGGGTCTGGCGCGCTGGCAACTGCTTGGCATTCCGGCGCTGAGCGTGCTGATCGGGCTGGGCTTGTTGTTGAGCATGGCCAGGGCGCTGAACGCTTTGATGGCAGGCGAACAAACCGCTGTCACGTTGGGGCTGAACGCACGCAACGTGCGAATAAAAGTCTTTTTGATTGCATCACTGATGACAGGCGTCATGGTCTCAATCAGCGGCTCAATTGGGTTCGTCGGCCTGATGGTGCCGCACGTAGCCCGCCGTCTGGTGGGCGCCGAGCACCGTCGGCTGCTTCCAGCCTGCGTGTTGATGGGCAGCATTTTCCTGGTCTGGGTCGATGTTGCCGCACGCACGTTGATTGCGCCGGAAGACCTGCCCATCGGCGTTGCCACCGCGGCCATCGGTGGTTTGTTTTTTATTGGGCTCATGCGCAAGCGCTAAGTCTTCGGACCGATCCTACCTTCGAAACTCAAAAATCGACCAGCTGAATATCCATCGACCGACAGACACGGGCTATTAGCAGTGACTTCATGGCTGGGTGCCCTCGCGTAATTGCAACGAGGGCATTTCCATTTTAATCACCATGAAAAACGACCATGACCATTCAATTAACACCTGCAGTCGCAGCTGGGTTAGCCCCGAAAATCCCAACGACAAAACTACCCACGGTATTTCCGCCTAGTTTCCTCGATACGGTTGAGCTTGAATTTCATAAAATGCTCGACCGCGACCATCCCACTTTGAACATCAACTTTAATACTACTTGGCTGAGTCTGTTCGAGTACAAGGCGCGCAAGATACCGCCGTTCACTAACTTCCCGACGCGACGCCCAACGCTGCCGACTCAATGGATTCGCAAAGTTACCCAGTCCCTGAGCTTGCGCGACAGCCTGATCGATTTTTTCCTGGGATCGCTGGTGCTGAAAGAAGACAGTGCGGGATTGTTTGTTGCCGCGAATTCGGTAGCTCCAGCACATGAAGTAACCGCATTGAACTTTCAGCAACTTCACGCCCTCTACGCGGAACTTGCCACGACGCTGGCTGACGCCTACGACCAAAGCCTGCTGAGTTATTGGGGGGTCATCGAGAGCGCGGGTAAAACCCGTACGTCACTATTCATGGACGAACGCGCACGGGCATTGCGAATGTTAGCCCAAGCAGGCATGGATCAAAAAAACCTCACCGCTCAGCAGGGTTCCATGCTCGATGAGATGCTTCAGTACAGCCAAACATACAGTCCAGCGGCTATAAAACAACATGGCGTTTTTAGCTTGGCCTTAGCCGGCGATGACTACCCTCAGCTTAACTTCGCAGGTGTGTTCGTCATCAGCCACGCCTGCACGCCCTCCGCCTCGCTAACTGAAACGGTGCAATCGGGGCCGGTGTTGCTCTACTCACCGAATAATGGCCTGGAGGGATTTGATTCGTTTCTGTTGTTGGCTGAATCGTTATCGAAACGCATGGCAGATCCGGTGCAACGAAAATGGTTTCTGGAAAATGCACCTCTTGAGTCGGCCGCTGCTGTAGCGTCGACCAACCAAACAAACACTACCGCTCATGACTGGGGCTTTGCACCGATTGAAGGTGATTTTTTAAGTGTTCAGTTTTTGGCTCAAATTGCCAAACAACAAGCCGACTTTGCTCATTGCGTCAAAACATCCAGAGCTCAAGGGCTTAAATCCAGTGCCTTTCTTGAAGCCCTGTCAAAGTCACTGGACCCTCGCTACCAGTTCGATAATTATTTGAACCTGGACTGGAACGACAGGTACATCCTTCACACCTCGATGCCCAACTGGTGGCAGGCCATGAGTGTCGAGAAAAAAGACCTGTGGCTCATTTCGGCAAAAAGTCTTGCTCACACCATTGTCGAAATCAATCAGTTGACGGTAGACAAACTGATCAACCCGTTACTCCAAGACCAGACGCTCGCCGGTGATTACCTCGCTACCGTGATTCAGGAAGCATTGACCCAAAAGCACTCATCGCTCAGCGCTGATGAGATCACGATCGATGTCACGTACACCCCTCCGTTACTGCCGCCATTCGCTCCAGGTCTGGCATTGCCGCCGTCCGCGAAAAACAACGTTTACACGCGCTATTCACTTCAGTCGTTAGCCGCCGAAAAGCCCAGCACACTCAAGCTCTCTAGCGCCCACAGCATCGTCGTGACCGATAAAAACAAGGCGCGTATCGACCATATAGATGAGCCTTTTGTACGCGGGCTAATGGCTCGAATCGATAACAGCGCCACCATCGACTCATTCCTGGCAACGCGGCTTAAGACCTCTGAGTATGCGACGTCGCTGCATGACCTGGCGCTACGGCTAAGCCGGACACAACTGCAACTGGGCCTGCTTAGCCTCGGTGAAGCCATACCCACGCTTTGCCAGAACTGGATCAAAGCCGTGGTGAATGCCCCGCAGGCAACGGCTGACCGGCAAGTAAAGAACAAAAAAATCTTGGTGAAATTTTTGTCGATCTACGGTGTACCGCTGTCGAACGTTCTTAAAATAGGCCCCCAGGTCGACGGCGATGAAGGTGTGGTGTTCTGCACCTTAAATGCTCCCGATGGCATCGTTTTTCGATGGTTCGCTGGTATGGACGCGGCCAAAACCCTGTTCCTGACAAACCCTGATTTTGCCCATTATCTGTTGATTCAAATTCCGGCGGACAAGAGGCCGCTCGCAGCCAAAGGCCTTAAATTGGATCAATGGCTAAACCACCGCCACCTTCCAGATGTATTCGAGCTGTTTCCTTCGCCAGTTCCACTGCCGGGCGTGATTTGGGACCCGGTCAGTTTCGTCGATCAAACCCGGGACTTCCTCGACGAAAGCCATGGCATCAAAATCCAATATTTGCTCAACGATGCAACCACTAACCTGCTAAATGCTCGCGAACTCAAAAGCGATGAGCACCACACCAGCTTGCACTTGGCAATCAGCATATTTTTGCTCTTCTTGCCGCCACCGACTTCTATCCCGGTAGCATTAGGCTTGGCGCTGTATAACGCCTGGAACGGATTCAGATACGTGGAACAACATGACTACGCGGGCGCCGCCAAAGAGCTTCTGCTTGCCCTCGACTATCTGGTATCGGCCGGTGTCAGCAAACTGGCCCTTGCTCGCGGCGCCACACTTCCGATCAAACTATTTCGATCCAACCCTCGGCCGCTCACGCGCCGCATCGGCGGCGACGGTGATGTGCACATCAGCATTCTGTCAGGGACCAGTACGATTACAGCGTCGGGGTATGAGGAAACGGACATCGTGTTCGACGCACTCAGGTACCACCGCATCGAAATCGACAAGGAAGTATTTTACATCCGTTCCAACGCCAACTTGTTCGGCCATATGACCCTCTACCGGCGCTACCCTGAAGATGCACGGGAGCTGATACAGCGTGGGGAGTTCGCGCTATTAGGCAACGATGGCCAATGGGTCAAGGCCCCTTATCAAGTTCAAGGCGTCAGCCCGAAAATCTATGAACAGGCCCGTGTCGAGCTGGGGCAATTGACCACTGAGTGGCCAAAGTCCGTTGATGCGTTAACCACCGCGCAACGGCAGCGCTTTGAGTCCGACTATCTGTCGCTGGCCACTTCCAATGCGTACTCATTTCCCGAGGTCTTGGCGTACTGCGAAGGCGGCTCTGCCGAAATTAACGACGCATTAAGGGCCGGCATTGAAACAGAGGAAACCCTCGCGTTCAGGCAAGAGTTTTATCAGCTCCATGAGTATCACGGACTCGCTTACCGCGCCGCGTATGTCACAACGCTTGGCCTTGAGCAGCTTCAAGGTAAAGTGGGAATCATTTTCGCTGATAAAGGCATTCAATCCGCGTCTGTTAGCCCGCTGAATGCGCTGCGATGGGCGGCAGATGATTATGTTCGCCAAAGTGCAGGCCCGGGTACCCACTCGATTTTTCTGATTTTCGACAGCTCGGTGCCGAAGAAAAATATGTTCACCGAATTCTTGGGTGACCACGTCGGCATTGCGCCGGATACGCCGCTCCAACTGATGGCGTTCAAGCACATCGACAACGTGAATTACGCGTACTTCTCCGCACCAGAACAGGTCCCCAACGGCTACTTCGACATCTTTACCGGCCAGCAGGTGCCGCTCAGGTAGGTAACCGGCCAAGCGCACCATATCTGCGCAGCGTCGCGCACCACCCCCTGAATTGAGTTCCACGGCGGTGCGCGGCGATTGGCAAGTACGACAATTTCGTACCATTTCGCGACCCTTACAGATTTGGCCCAGCCTTTGCTAAAGATCTTTCAGACACTCGGTCGAACTCACCGAACCCGCCCTCTGAAAAATCCAATAATGGAGATCGCCAAATGAAGCGTCGCAGTCTGATCAAAGCGTTCACATTGTCTGCCTCGATTGCCGCTATGGGCATGAGCTGGACCATCCAGGCCGCCGAGACCATCAAGGTCGGCATTCTGCATTCGTTGTCCGGGACCATGGCGATTTCGGAGACGTCCCTCAAAGACATGGCGTTGATGACCATCGACGAAATCAACGCCAAAGGCGGTGTCAACGGCAAGATGCTCGAAGCAGTGGTAGTCGACCCGGCTTCCAACTGGCCGCTGTTCGCTGAAAAAGGCCGTCAGTTGCTTACCCAGGACAAAGTGGCTGTTGTCTTCGGTTGCTGGACCTCGGTGTCGCGTAAGTCAGTATTGCCAGTGTTCGAAGAACTCAATGGCTTGCTGTTTTACCCCGTGCAGTACGAAGGCGAAGAGATGTCGCCAAACGTGTTCTACACCGGCGCAGCGCCTAACCAGCAGGCCATTCCTGCGGTTGAATACCTGATGAGCGAAGAAGGCGGCAGCGCCAAGCGTTTCTTCCTGCTGGGTACCGACTACGTTTACCCGCGCACCACCAACAAAATCCTGCGTTCGTTCCTCAAGTCCAAAGGTGTTGCTGACAAGGACATCGAAGAGGTCTACACCCCGTTCGGTCATAGCGATTACCAGACCATCGTCTCGAACATCAAGAAGTTCTCTGCCGGTGGCAAGACCGCTGTTATTTCCACCGTCAACGGCGACTCCAACGTACCGTTCTACAAAGAACTCGCCAACCAGGGCCTGAAAGCCACCGACGTACCGGTTGTAGCGTTCTCGGTCGGCGAAGAAGAACTGCGCGGCATCGACACCAAGCCACTGGTCGGCAACCTGGCGGCCTGGAACTACTTCCAGTCGGTACAGAACCCGGTTAACACCAAGTTCGTCGCGGACTGGAAAGCGTATGCCAAGAAGCACAACTTGCCGGGCGCTGACAAAGCAGTGACCAACGACCCAATGGAAGCCACCTACGTCGGCATCCACATGTGGGCCCAGGCTGCTGAAAAAGCCAAGTCGGTTGATGTCGACAAAGTTCGCGAAGCCATGGCCGGCCAGACTTTCAACGCGCCATCGGGCTTTGTTCTGACCATGGACAAAACCAACCATCACCTGCACAAGCCAGTGATGATCGGCGAAATTCAGGCCGACGGTCAGTTCAGCGTTGTGTGGCAGACCAAAGAGCCCATCCGCGCTCAGCCTTGGAGCCCGTACATTCCTGGCAACGACAAAAAGCCGGATTATGCGGTGAAGAGCAACTAAGTAAGACTGATCAGCCGTTTGTGACTGATCTATTGCCTTCGCAGGCAAGCCTGCTCCCACAGGTGGTGCTTTCAACTGTGGGAGCAGGCTTGCCTGCGAATGGACCTCCAGTCCGCGCAAGGCTTAAAGATATGACAAATGCCCTGTACCGCTTCATGTTCGCCCTGGCCCTGCTGCTGCCGTTTACAGCCCACGCCAGCGATGCCACTGACTTCGTTGCAGCAAGCCCGGTGCAACAAGCCAAACTGCTGGAAGCTTGGGCTGCTCAGCCTGATCCGGCACGCGTCGAGTTGATCAGTGCCTTGGAACAAGGCCAGCTAACAATCGACGGCCAACCCCAAGTGCTGCACCTGAACAACCGCCTGCGCGGTTTGATTGATACCGCACTGGCCAGTCATCAATTGCTCGCCTCCGACGCCAAACTGCGTCTGGGCGCCGCGCAACAGCTACAAAAAAACGCCAAACCGGCGCAACTCGATTTCCTCAACCATCAACTCACTGCCGAAACCAATGCCGAGGTGCGCACCGCGTTGACCTTGGCCCTGGCCAATTTACAGTTGGTGGACACCAACCCCTCCGTGAGACTTGCCGCCGTTCGTCTACTCGGTGAAACCGGTGACCCGCTGGCCCGCACCCGCCTCGAAACCCTGCTCGACCCTGCAGTCGAAACCGACGCTGGCGTGCGCACCGCGGCCGAAACCAGCCTGGCGCAGGTCAAACGCAAACTGATGGTCGGCGAGGTCCTCGGCGAGGCTTTCAGCGGTCTGTCTTTGGGATCAATTTTATTACTGGCAGCGTTGGGCTTGGCGATCACCTTCGGCTTGCTGGGCGTGATCAACATGGCCCACGGCGAAATGCTGATGCTGGGCGCCTATTCCACCTACGTTGTGCAATTGATGTATCAGCGCTACGCACCCGGTGCCATTGAGTTCTACCCGCTCGTGGCGCTGCCAGTGGCGTTCTTCGTCACTGCATTGATCGGCATGCTTTTGGAGCGCACGGTAATTCGCCATTTGTATGGCCGCCCGCTGGAAACCCTGCTCGCCACCTGGGGTATCAGCCTGATGCTGATTCAACTGGTGCGCCTGGTGTTCGGTGCGCAGAACGTCGAAGTCGCCAACCCACAATGGTTGTCTGGCGGCATTCAAGTGCTACCGAATCTGGTGCTGCCGTACAACCGCATCGTGATCATCGCCTTCGCCTTGTTCGTGGTTGTGCTGACGTGGCTGCTGCTGAACAAGACTCGCCTGGGCCTTAACGTGCGAGCTGTCACTCAGAATCGCAACATGGCCGCCTGCTGCGGCGTGCCCACCGGTCGAATCGACATGATGGCCTTCGGGTTGGGCTCGGGCATCGCCGGATTGGGTGGGGTTGCGCTGAGTCAGATCGGCAACGTCGGCCCGGACCTCGGCCAGAGCTACATCATTGATTCGTTCCTCGTGGTGGTACTCGGCGGCGTTGGCCAGTTGGCGGGCAGCGTGATGGCGGCTTTCGGCCTCGGCATCGCCAACAAAATCCTCGAACCGCAAATTGGCGCCGTGCTCGGCAAGATCCTGATTCTGGCGCTGATCATTCTGTTTATTCAAAAACGTCCGCAAGGGCTCTTCGCACTCAAAGGGCGGGTAATTGACTGATGAACCAGCCTCTTTTAGTGACCGCCGCAGGCAAAGCCGGCGCAAAAATCACCTTGGCGATCGGCGTAGTGATTGTAGTGCTGTTGATCGCACTGGCGCTGCTGTCGTTGCTGCCGCCAGAAAACAGTCTGCAAGTGTCGGCCTACACCTTGACCCTTGTCGGCAAGATCCTCTGTTACGCCATCGTCGCGTTGGCGCTGGACCTTGTATGGGGCTACGCCGGGCTGCTGTCGCTGGGCCACGGTTTGTTCTTCGCCCTTGGCGGTTATGCCATGGGCATGTACCTGATGCGTGAAAGCTCGGGCGATGAATTGCCGGCGTTCATGACGTTCCTGTCGTGGACCGAGTTGCCGTGGTACTGGACCGGGACCAATCACTTTCTCTGGGCGATGTGCCTGGTCGTTTTGGCGCCGGGCTTGTTGGCATTGGTCTTCGGCTTCTTCGCCTTCCGCTCGCGGATCAAAGGCGTGTACTTTTCGATCATGACCCAAGCCCTGACCTTCGCCGGAATGCTGCTGTTCTTTCGCAACGAAACCGGGTTTGGCGGCAACAACGGCTTCACCAACTTCCGCAGCATTCTAGGATTCAGCATTACCTCCCAAGGCACACGGGCTACGCTGTTTTTGCTTACCGTGGCGTTGTTATTGGGTTGTCTGTTCGTCGGCTGGCGCCTGGCGCGGAGCAAGTTTGGCCGGGTACTGACGGCGCTGCGTGACGCCGAAAATCGTCTGATGTTTTGCGGCTACGACCCACGCGGCTTCAAGTTGTTCGTCTGGGTATTGAGCGCAGTGATGTGTGGCTTGGCCGGAGCGCTGTACGTGCCGCAAGTCGGCATCATCAACCCCAGCGAAATGTCGCCGACCAACTCCATCGAAGCGGCGGTATGGGTAGCGCTCGGCGGACGGGGCACCTTAATTGGCCCGTTGTTGGGCGCCGGGGTGGTCAACGGCATGAAGAGTTGGTTCACCGTGGCGTTCCCGGAGTACTGGCTATTTTTCCTCGGCGCACTGTTCATCATCGTGACCTTGTACCTGCCTAAAGGCGTGATTGGCCTGCTGAAAAAGAAGGGTGATCAATGAAAACCACTCCGACCCCAGCCTTCATGCTCGAACCGATCCTGGCCCCCAATTCAGACGCCGGTACTAGCCGCGATGCCATTGGCTTCGGGCAAATGACCGGCGCGGGTCTAAACACCCGACACGGCACCATTCTTACCCTGGAAGACATCAGCGTCAGTTTCGATGGCTTCAAAGCCCTGAACAATCTGAACCTGTACATCGGCGTGGGCGAATTGCGCTGCATCATCGGCCCTAACGGCGCGGGTAAAACCACGCTGATGGACGTGATCACCGGCAAGACGCGGCCCAGCCACGGCAAAGCCTGGTTCGGTGAAACCCTGGACCTGACGCTGATGAGCGAAGTACAAATCGCCCAAGCCGGTATCGGTCGCAAGTTTCAGAAGCCTACCGTGTTCGAAGCCTTGAGCGTGTTCGAGAACCTTGAACTGGCGCAGAAAACTGACAAGTCCGTCTGGGCCAGCCTGCGCGCACGGTTGACTGGCGAGCAGCAAGACAGCATCCATCAGGTACTTGAAACCATTCGCCTGACAGGCTCGATGCACCGGCCTGCGGGGCTGCTGTCCCACGGGCAAAAACAGTTTCTGGAAATCGGCATGCTGCTGGTTCAAGACCCGCAACTGCTGCTGCTCGACGAACCTGTGGCGGGCATGACCGACGCCGAAACCGAATTCACCGCCGAGCTGTTCAAAAGCCTGGCGGGCAAACATTCGTTGATGGTGGTGGAACACGACATGGGCTTCGTCGGCTCCATCGCCGACCACGTAACCGTTCTGCACCAAGGCAGCGTATTGGCCGAAGGCTCGCTGGAAGACGTGCAGGCCGACGAGCGGGTGATTGAGGTTTATTTAGGGCGCTAGACCGCGTTGCACCCTTCGCAGGCAAGCCTGCTCCCACAGAGAAGCGCGATCACCTGTGGGAGAAGGCTTGCCTGCGAAGAGGCCGGTCCAGACAACATCGATTAATGAGAGGCAAACCATGCTCCAAGTCGAAAAGCTCCATCAGTATTACGGCGGTAGTCACATTCTTCGCGGCCTGTCTTTCGAGGTGAACATCGGCGAAGTGACGTGCTTGCTCGGGCGAAATGGCGTGGGTAAAACCACGTTGCTCAAAGTCTTGATGGGCCTGCTGCCGTCCAAAGAAGGCGCGGTGCAGTGGGAAGGCAAAACCATTACTGGGTTCAAGCCGCATCAGCGCGTACAGGCTGGCATCGCGTATGTACCACAAGGTCGTGAAATCTTCGGCCGCCTGACGGTGGAAGAAAATCTGTTGATGGGCCTGTCGCGCTTCCCTGGCTGCGAAGCAAAAGAAGTCCCAGCGTTTATCTACGAGTTGTTCCCGGTGTTGCTGCAAATGAAGCAGCGACGCGGCGGCGATTTGTCTGGCGGCCAGCAACAACAATTGGCCATCGGACGCGCGCTGGCGAGCCGCCCTCGCCTGCTGATTCTCGATGAACCCACTGAAGGCATCCAACCCTCGGTGATTAAGGAAATCGGCGCAGTGATCAAGAAGCTCGCAGCGCAAGGCGACATGGCGATTCTGTTGGTCGAGCAGTTTTATGATTTTGCCGCTGAGCTGGCGGATCATTACCTAGTGATGTCCCGTGGCGAGATCGTCCAGCAAGGCCGTGGCGAAGACATGGAAGCGCAAGGGGTGCGTGGTCTGGTTACAATTTGATGCGCTAATCCGCTAAGGTGCGACCTTCACAAAAATGACGCAACCATGAACCTTCCTGCCCACACCGCGCTGTTCACCCCCAGCTGGCATGCCGAGCTGGAGTTGGGCTATGGCCGTTTCGGTGACAGCACGCGTCCGACGTTGCGCCGCCATCAAGGCCCGCTGCGGGTGCAAAAGCATCTGTATGCCGAAGGCCCTGAGGTGTGTCAGCACATCATCGTTCACCCGCCGGGCGGAATCGCGGGGGGTGATCGGCTCGATATTTCGGTGAATGTCGGCGCCGATGCCTGGGCGCAATTGACCAGCCCCGGCGCGGCCAAATGGTACCGTGCAGCTGGCCCGGCTTTTCAGCAACTGGAGCTGAGGGTCGAAGCTGGCGCCACGCTGGAATGGCTGCCGCAAGAAACCATCGTCTTCAGCGCCGCCCAGGCAGAACTCGCTACCCACATTGAGCTGCAGGGCGATGCCCGCGTGTTGTACTGGGACGTGGTCGCCTTGGGGCGCCCAGCCTGTGGCGAGCGTTTTGATCTGGGGCATTTTCAATCCCAGGTGGAAATCCGCCGCGACGGACGTTTGTTATGGCATGAACGCCAGCGTGTCATCGGCAATGATGGCTTGCTGGACTCGCCCATTGGCCTAGGCGGCAAACCTGTATTCGCTACGCTGTTAGTGACCGGCGAGGCCAGCGGCGACTTGCTGGAAGCCTGCCGTAACTTGGCTGAGGAGCTGCCGGTTCGCGGCGATCTCACACAACTACCAGGCCTGGTGGTCGCCCGCTGCCTGGCCGACGAAGCCCTACATGCCCGCGCTTGGCTGATTGGATTATGGAAGCTGCTGCGCCCTGAATTGTTGGGGCGTGAAGCGGTTGCGCCGAGAATATGGAGTACCTGATGCACCGCGTCGCGACATCACACCTCACCTGTGGGACCTAATTCATTCGGGAAGCGGCCGGCGCGGTTTGTCTGAAACACCGCGTTGCGACATTCGCGAATGAATTCGCTCCCACAGGGGATCGCGCCCCTCAATTGATATGACACGGAACCGAACATGGACCTGACTCCCCGCGAAAAAGACAAGCTGCTGATCTTCACTGCCGGGCTGGTGGCCGAGCGGCGCCTGGCTCGGGGCGTGAAGCTGAACTACCCAGAAGCCATGGCTTACATTGCCGCCGCGTTATTGGAAGGCGCCCGCGATGGCCGGACGGTTGCCGAACTGATGCACTTGGGAACCACCTTGCTGACCCGTGAGCAGGTGATGGAAGGTATCCCGGAAATGATCCCGGATATTCAGGTTGAAGCCACATTTCCAGACGGGACCAAACTGGTCACCGTGCACCAACCGATTGCCTGATTTCAACACGCGAGTTTTTCAATGACATACCTTATTCGTGACGCACTGGAAGCCGACCTTGTAGGCATCCTCGACATCTACAACGACGCGGTGCTTAACACCACCGCCATCTGGAATGAACAGGCCGTCGAGCTGGACAACCGCAAAGCCTGGTTTGACGCTCGGCAGGTTCAGGGATATCCGATTCTGGTGATCGTCGATGCTGGCAGCGAAGTGCTCGGCTACGCTTCATTTGGCGACTGGCGCCCCTTCGATGGTTTTCGTCATACCGTCGAACACTCGGTCTATGTCCGCGCCGACCAACGAGGCAATGGCTTGGGACCGCAACTGATGCACGCCTTGATCGAACGTGCCCGGCGCTGCGACAAGCACATCATGGTCGCGGCCATAGAAAGTGGAAACGCTGCATCCGTGGCCCTGCATGAACGCCTCGGTTTTGCGATCACCGGTCAAATGGCCCAAGTCGGCACCAAGTTCGGTCGCTGGCTGGACCTGACCTTCATGCAACTGAACCTGACACCCGACGCCGCGCCTTCAGCGCCTCGCTCGAAGCCCTTATAAGAAAGGAGATCCGCCCCATGAACGCCGCCCAGTTACGTCGCGTTAACGCCGAAAGCCTTCCCCACTATCGCCAAGGTCTGGTTGATCTGTTACTGGACGCCGTCAAGCAAGGTGCATCAGTGGGTTTCATGGCCAACCTGAACACTGCGCAGGCGCTGGAGTATTTCGACGGCGTACGCGCAGAGCTGGAAAAGGGCGAGCGACTATTGTGGGTGGTGGTTCAAGAGGAACAAGTATTGGCCAGCGTGCAGTTGTCTTTGTGCCAAAAACCCAACGGTTCGAACCGCGCCGAGGTGCAAAAACTGCTGGTGTTGAAACCCGCGCAACGGCGGGGCCTGGGCGGGCAATTGATCAACGCGCTGGAACAGGCCGCGCAACAACACAAGCGCGGGTTGCTGTACCTGGACACCGAGGCCGACTCGCCCGCCGAAACGTTCTACCGCTCGGCGGGTTATATCAACGTCGGGAAATTGCCTGACTACGCCTGCAACCCCGACGGCGAATACAAACCGACCGCTATCTATTACAAAACCTTGTCGAGGAAGACCGTATGATCCCTGGCGAATATCAGATCCAGCCCGGCGACATCGAACTCAATGTCGGCCGCCGCACGATCAGCCTGAACGTTGCCAACAGCGGTGATCGCCCGATCCAGGTCGGGTCGCATTTTCATTTTTTCGAAACCAACGACGCCCTGGCCTTCGACCGCACCGCCAGCCGCGGCATGCGCCTGAACATCCCCGCAGGCACCGCCGTGCGCTTCGAGCCCGGTCAGTCGCGGGACGTGGAGTTGGTCGATTTGGCCGGGCATCGCCGGGTGTTTGGGTTTGCGGGACGGGTGATGGGCGAGTTGGATTGAAGTCCAGCGTACGCAATAAATAGTTTCGCCGCGCACGACGTTTCGCCAACAAGTTGGCACCGCCATTGATGATTTAAGGATCGCCCATGAAGATCTCCAGACACGCCTACGCCGACATGTTCGGCCCTACCGTCGGCGACCGCGTGCGGTTGGCCGACACTGAGCTGTGGATTGAGGTCGAGCAAGACTTCACGGTCTATGGCGAAGAAGTGAAGTTCGGCGGCGGCAAGGTTATTCGCGACGGCATGGGCCAAGGCCAACTGATGGCCGCCGAGGTGGTCGACACGCTGATCACCAACGCGCTGATCATCGATCACTGGGGCATCGTCAAAGCCGATGTCGGCCTGAAAAATGGCCGCATCGCTGCCATCGGCAAAGCCGGCAATCCAGACATCCAGCCCGGGGTGACCATCGCCATTGGCGCGGCCACCGAAGTCATCGCTGGCGAAGGCATGATCCTTACCGCTGGCGGTGTCGATACCCACATTCACTTCATCTGCCCGCAGCAGATCGAAGAAGCGCTGATGAGCGGCGTCACCACCATGATCGGTGGCGGCACGGGTCCGGCCACGGGCACTAATGCGACCACGGTAACGCCGGGCCCTTGGCATCTGGCGCGCATGCTTCAAGCCGCCGACGCGTTCCCCATGAACATCGGCTTCACCGGCAAAGGCAACGTCAGCCTGCCGGGACCGCTGATTGAACAGGTCAAGGCCGGCGCCATTGGTTTGAAGTTGCACGAAGATTGGGGCACCACCCCCGCCGCCATCGACAACTGCCTGAACGTGGCCGATCAATACGATGTGCAGGTAGCGATCCACACCGACACCCTGAACGAGTCCGGCTTCGTCGAAACCACCTTGGCCGCGTTCAAGGGTCGTACGATTCACACGTATCACACCGAAGGCGCGGGTGGCGGGCATGCCCCGGACATCATCAAGGCCTGCGGCTTGCCCAACGTGCTGCCCAGCTCAACGAATCCGACGCGACCGTTCACCCGCAACACCATCGACGAACATTTGGACATGTTGATGGTTTGCCATCACCTGGACCCGAGCATTGCCGAAGACGTGGCGTTTGCCGAAAGCCGTATCCGCCGCGAGACCATCGCCGCCGAAGACATCCTGCACGACCTCGGCGCGTTTTCGATGATCAGCTCCGACAGCCAGGCCATGGGCCGGGTCGGCGAAGTGATCATGCGCACCTGGCAAACCGCCGACAAAATGAAAAAACAGCGCGGTCAGTTGCCCGAAGACGGCCCCGGCAACGATAACTTCCGCGCCAAACGCTACATCGCCAAGTACACCATCAACCCCGCCATCACTCACGGCATCAGCCATGAAGTGGGTTCTATTGAAGTGGGCAAGTGGGCCGACCTGGTGCTGTGGCGCCCGGCGTTTTTCGGGGTCAAACCGAGCCTGATCCTCAAAGGCGGCGCCATCGCCGCCAGCTTGATGGGCGACGCCAACGCGTCTATTCCCACCCCGCAACCGGTTCACTACCGCCCGATGTTCGCCAGCTACGGCGGCTCGCTGCACGCCACCAGCCTGACCTTCATCAGTCAGGCCGCCATGGACGCCGGTATCCCGGAATCCCTGGGCCTGAAAAAAACGATAAGCGTGGTGAAGGGCTGTCGCAACGTGCAGAAGTCGGACTTGATCCACAACGACTACCTGCCCAGCATTGACGTCGACCCACAGACTTACCAGGTTAAGGCCGACGGCGTGTTGTTGTGGTGCGAACCCGCCGAAGTGCTGCCCATGGCGCAGCGGTACTTTTTGTTCTGATCGCAGGGTAACGGTAGGAGCCAACGTGTGGCGAGGCGGTGTGTCAGGTACACCGCTTCGCCAACACGTTGGCGCCTACAGACGGCTTTTTTCAGACTCCGAAAAAAGCGCTACTATGCAATACCGCTCATCGCAGCTGCCAGCAGGGTAAACCTTCATGCGCCTTTCCCAGTTCATCGTCCAGAACGTGGACAGCATCGTCGACGAGTGGGAAAAATTCGCGAAAACCATCCAGCCAGCAGCGAGTTCCCTGAGCCGTGAAGGGCTGCGAGACCACGCCAAAGCCATTCTGCTGGCGTCCGCCAGAGACATGAACACCGCGCAAACCCAGGTTGAGCAGTCGGCCAAATCCAAAGGTGAAGGCCCGGAGAAATCCCCAACCCTGGACCAAGCCGCCGCCAGCCACGGTGAGTTAAGACACACCGTGGGTTTCGACTTGGTGCAAATGACCTCCGAGTTCCGCCATTTACGCGCCAGCGTCATTCGGATGTGGGTCAGCAGTTTGAAGTCGCCGGAACTGACATACTTCCACGACATGATCCGTTTCAACGAAGCCATTGACGAAGCCTTGGCTGAGTCCACTGCAGCCTATGCCGAGCAAGTCGGGCGCTCGCGGGATATCTTTCTGGCAATCTTGGGCCATGACCTGCGGGCGCCGTTGCAGGCGGTCAGCATGTCCACCGAATTGTTGATCCGTAAGGTGGGCCTGGACGATGCGGCACTGTCCTACATTGCGCGCATCAAGGGTGGCACGCGGCACATGGGCGCGATGGTCAAGGATTTGCTTGAGTTCGTCCGTAGCCGCCTGGGTGCAAGCCTGCCGATTCAGCGTAAACCCATGGAAATGGCCAGCGCCTGCCGTGAGGCCATCGAAGAAGCCTGTGCCGGGCAGCCCGAGTGCGACCCTACGTTTGAAGTCAGTGGTGACACCCGTGGTAACTGGGATCGCGGACGCATCGATCAGTTACTGCAAAATTTGATTGGCAACGCACTGCAACACGGCTCCAACAGCCATCAGCTGCGGCTGACACTGAGTGCTGATGAGAACAGCGTGACGTTGATGATGCAAAACTTCGGCGAACCGATTGCCGAGGGCGCGATTGGCACCCTCTTCGATCCGCTTGTTCGCAGCACCAGCGAAGAATTGGGGCACCCGTCGACGAGCCTTGGGTTGGGCTTGTTTATCGTCAAGGAAGTGGTCACTGCGCACAACGGTAGCATTACCGTGACCTCGAACCGCGCTGACGGGACGACGTTTACCGTGGTATTGCCCAAACATTAGGCCGCGTAGACACATCACCTGTGGGAGTCGGCTTGCCGACGAAAGCGTCAGCAAGGGCAGCACAGATTCAGCGGTGAATACACTGGCGTCTTCGCAGGCAAGCCTGCTCCCACAGGATCTCGGCTCATCGCAGGATGTCCGGACTATTCAAAATCAATCCAACAAAAAACGCCCCAACCGCTGTTTGAGCATGAAGTTTTCCGCCCGCAAGCGGTCAACTTCACTCAGCAGATCCAGCGCCAACGCCACGCTGTCCCATTCAAGCTCAAGGTCGTGCTGCAACTTGATCGCCTGTCTGGCGACGGCCAAGGCATGGGCGTCGAACAGCCACTCCTCGGGCTGCTGCCCCTGAGGTTCGAGAATGCCGTGCTCGACGATTTCGATCACGAAGGCGGCCGGCATCTCGGTCACCTGACAGAATTCCTTCATATCCAGCTCTACGATCAGGGTGCTGCTCATGATCAATTACTCCATTGGGCTCTCGGATCGAATGCGGCGGTATCGGCCAAGCTCTGCCAAAGTGCCTTGGCGGCTTCGTCGGTGGTTTTCGGCATCACAACCTTCAACTGCGCGTACAAATCGCCGCGCTGACCTTGCTTGTCGAGCAAGCCATTGCCTTTGACGCGCAGGCGTTGGCCGCTCTGGCTGTCGGGGCGAATGGTCAGGTTGATCTTGCCGGTTAGGGTCGGTACCGCGACTTTGGTGCCCAGCGCCGCTTCCCACGGTGCTAATGGCACGGTAATGATCAGGTCATGGCCTTCAACATCAAACATAGGGTGCGGTGCAAAACGGATGATCAGGTACAAATCGCCATTTTCGCCGCCGCCAACCCCCGGTGCGCCCTGCCCTTTGAGACGAATACGCTCACCGTCAGCGACGCCAGCCGGGATTTTCACGTTCAGGGTTTTGGTGACATCTGCCATGCGCTGACCATCAGCGCCATGTTGGGCCACCTTGAAGCTGACTTGTTTGGACTCGTTCGACAGGGTCTCTTCGAGAAAGATCGGTAATTCCATTTCTACATCCTGTCCACGACGACCCGCGCTACGCGGCCGGCCTTGCTGTGCCCGACCACCAAAGATCGAGCTGAAAAAATCTGAAAAGTCGCCGGCGTCTTCGCCATAGCCGCCGCTGGACGCACCGCCACGGTTCTGCCAGCCCGGCGGGCCCTGAAAGGGACGACCCTGCTGGCCATACTTGCGCAGCTCTTCATATTCGGCGCGCTTCTCCGGGCTTTTGAGTACCTCATAAGCCTCGGAAGCTTCCTTGAATTTTTCCTCTGCGCCCTTTTCTTTACTGACGTCAGGGTGATACTTGCGGGCTAATTTGCGGTACGCGACCTTGATCGCTTTGTCGTCCGCAGTCGGTTCCACCCCAAGAATCTTGTAGTAGTCTTTGAAGTCCATGTAACGGTCACCATCCCCAATTATCCAGCGCAGCCTCAAAAGGCCCATGCTCAGCGCGTAGCATGCTCTTTTTCGGATTTAACTGCACCTAACCGACGTTTCACCCTACGCATCTGTGGTGGGCTGACATACACTGCGCGGCCGTTTTTTTGACTGGAACATGAAGCACATGAAAAACGAATCTCCAGCCCGTGCCTGCGGTATTGACTTCGGCACGTCCAATTCCACGGTTGGCTGGCTACGGCCGGGCATGGAATCGCTCATCGCGCTGGAGGACGGCAAAATCACGTTGCCTTCGGTGGTGTTCTTCAATATGGAAGAGCGTCGCCCAGTGTATGGCCGCCTGGCGCTGCACGAGTACCTGGAAGGCTATGAAGGCCGCCTGATGCGCTCGCTGAAGAGTTTGCTCGGCTCCAAGCTGATCAAACACGATACCAGCGTGCTGGGCACGGCGATGCCGTTCAAGGACCTGCTGGGGCTGTTCATCGGACAACTGAAACAACGCGCCGAAACCGCCGCCGACCGCCCTTTCGATGAAGTGGTGCTGGGTCGGCCGGTGCATTTTGTCGATGACGACGCCGCCGCCGATCAGGAAGCCGAAGACACCCTGGTGGAAGTCGCGCACAAGATTGGCTTCAAGGAAGTGTCGTTTCAGTACGAACCGATTGCGGCGGCGTTCGACTATGAGTCGACCATCGAACGCGAAGAGCTGGTGCTGATCGTCGACATCGGCGGCGGTACATCGGACTTTTCCCTGGTGCGTCTGGCGCCGGAGCGACGTTTTGTTGCCGACCGGCATGACGACATTCTCGCCACCGGTGGCGTGCACATTGGCGGGACCGACTTCGACAAGCAGCTCAGCCTTCAGGGCGTGATGCCGCTGTTTGGCTACGGCAGCCGGATGAAGAGTCAGGCGTACATGCCGACCAGCCACCACATGAACCTGGCGACCTGGCACACCATCAACGCTGTGTATTCACAGAAATCGCAAATCGCCTTGGCCAGCATGCGTTACGACATCGTTGATACCGGCGGTATTGATCGTCTGTTTAAGCTGATCGAGCAGCGCGCCGGCCATTGGTTGGCGATGGAAGTTGAAGAAACCAAGATTCATCTGACCCATGAAGAGAGCCGCCATGTGCCACTGGATCGTATTCAACCGGGCTTGAGCGTCGAACTGAGCCGGACGTTGTTTGAGTCGGCCATTGAGGCGCTGCTCACCCGGGTGCGTAACAGCGTGTCGAAGCTGCTGAACGATGCCGGCGTGAGCGTCGATTTGGTGGATACGGTGTTTTTCACCGGGGGCTCAAGCGGGATTCCAGCCCTGCGCAACAGCGTCTCGGCCATGCTGCCCAATGCCCGCCATGTGGAAGGCAACATCTTCGGCAGCATCGGCAGCGGCTTGGCGATTGAAGCCAAAAAGCGTTACGGCTAAGTTGATTCGGTCCCACAGTGACAGACTGGATGTGGATTGCTTGAAGATCCGTGGGACCGAATTTATTCGGGAATGGATTTCACATCCAACTCATCTGCGTCTGATATGACGCCTTCCCGAATGAATTCGGTCCCACAGGGTGACGTGTGTGTGGCCGTGTTAAACCAACCCCGCCTGACGCAATTCGCTCTTCAAATACGCATAGTAGATCGGTCCGGCCACGACGCCGGGCAGGCCGAAGGCTGCTTCGAAGATCAGCATCGCCAGTAACAACTCCCACGACTTAGCGCTGATTTGGCCACCAACAATCCGCGCATTGAGAAAGTACTCAAGCTTGTGAATGACGATCAGATAACCCAACGCCGCGATGGCGACCCAGATCGACAACGACAGGCCGACGATGAAGATCAGCGTGTTGGACATCAAATTGCCCACCACCGGCAATAAGCCCAGCAGGAAGGTCAGGATGATCAAGGTTTTGGTCAACGGCAGGTGAATTCCGCACAGCGGCAGCACGATGGCGATGAAGACCGAGGTGAATGCCGTATTGAGCAGAGCAATCTTGATCTGGGCAAACACGATATTGCGAAACGCTTCGTTGAGCAGGTCCAGACGTTCAAACAGCGCGGCCGACAGCGGCTTGCGTTTATGCCCCACCACTACACGCTGCAACGCAACGATAGCGCCCAACACCATGCCGATCAGCAGCGTGACGAAGGTGTGCGCTGCGCCTTTGCCCAGCAGTTGCAAATCGCCGATGTGCTTGGTCATCCAGGCACCCAGCGAGATACGAAACTCATCAGCGCTGGCGGGCAGGTAACTGTCAATGAACGGCGGCAACTGACCGCGAGCGCGGTCGACCACTGTCATGAACTTGCCCAACGACGCGCCCGGGTTTTCGGCTTCGTGGAGAAAAAAACTGATGGCGCTGGCAAACAGCAACGTCAGCACACTGACCACCAAGGTACCCAGCAGCGCCACGGCTAACCAGCGCGCACGCTCACCGGCAATCAAAAGCTGCAGTTTCGGGGTGAGCATGTTGACCAGTTGAAATACCAGCAACCCGGCCAGCAGACTCGGCAGAAGTTTGAGCGGTATCGCCGCCAGCAACCCTCCACACACGATGATCAAACTGGCCAACAACACGTGACGCGGGGAAAACGTTGGCATGACAGCCTCAAAAACGAACGGCGCGAAAAGGGGGGCAGTCTGCCAGCGTTCCGAGTTGAGGACCAGTGCTCAAAAGGTCGCTGCCGACGATCAACCGATCACTTCTTCAGGCAGGTGCTCATGAACGCTCTGCGCGCATCGCCCTTCAAGGTTTTTGCCTGGGGATCGGCGTTGCAGTCCTTCATCTTCTGTTGCTGCGCGGTGACTGGCTTGGCCGCCGCTGCTGGCGTGGCTTTGAGGCAATTACTCATGAACGTTTTGCGCGCATCACCGGTCAGGGTTTTCGCTTGCGGGTCGGCGTTACACGTGGTCATTTTGTTCTGCTGCGCGGTCTCGGCAAATCCGTGTGCGCACATCATCAAACCCATAACCAACAGAGGAACACGTAGCATTTTCATGGAGTTATCTCCTGATGACCCACGCCGATCAGCGTGGCCTCGCTGAAGTGTAGCCAAGGCCACGAGATATGTTACGGGATGTGATTGGCCTATTTCAGGCCATTTTTGCTTGCCGCCGGTACTGTTCGGGCGAGCAACCGGCCTGGCGCTGAAACATTGAAATAAATGCCGAAGCGCTGCTGTAGCCCATGTCATAGCCGATTTCCTGCACGCTGCGACGGCCCTCCAGCGCCTCAATGGCTTTCAAAAATCGCAAGCGCTGGCGCCAGTCGCCAAAACTCATGCCCAATTCCCGCACACATTGCCGGGCCAGCGTTCGTTCGCTGACATGCACCTGACTGGCCCACTCCACTAAAGGTCGGTTGTCGCCGGGTTCAGCCTGCAACGCTTGAAGCACCGAGACTAAACCGGGGCTTTGCGCATACGGCAGGAAACGCGTTTGCACCGGCGCCACCCGCAGCTGATCCACGATCACCTGCGCCAAACGCTGGTCGGCATCGCTCTCGGGAATTTTCACGTCGCGATCGGCAAAGTCATTGAGGATCGCCTTGAGCACGTCGCTGATCACCAGCGTGCAGGGGGCGTCCGGCATGTGGGCGCTGTGTTCGAGGGCAAGGTAGACCGAGCGGTAGGTGACGGCCTGACGGTTGTAGCAGCTGTGCTCCGCGTGCGACGGAATCCATACCGCGTATTGCGGCGGCGACATAAAGCGCTGACCCGCGATTTCGATCTCCATCACCCCGTGCTTTACAAAGTTGAGCTGCCCCCAAGCATGCCGATGCGGCGCGCTGTGGGTGTCGGCGCCGAACTCGTCGTGTCGTAGGTAAACCGGGCACGGTAGACCGGAAAAATCTGGGATGGTGAGGAGTTTGGTTTTCATACTGTCTGCCGCTCGGTGGAATTTGTCCGAAACGGAGTATAGCCATCGCAACGGACAGGCGGATAATTCAGTCTCACTTCCGAGCGGTGCGCCGATGCAATATCTATTTCCGCTACTGACGATTGTTATCTGGTCAGCCAACAACGTGGTCAACAAACTCACGGTGGGCGTGATATTTCCTGCCGAGATCGGTTTCTATCGCTGGTTGCTGGCGGGTATTTTGTTCACCCCGTTTTTGCTTCGGCCGGTGATCAAGAACTGGGAGGTGATCAAACCCAATTTGAAAAAAATAGCGGTCCTTGGCGTGCTGGGCATGGCGGTTTACCAAAGCCTGGCGTACTTCGCCGCGTCGATGACCACCGCCACCAATATGGGCATCATTTTATCGTTGATGCCGATGATCGCTCTGGGGTTGTCGATTACGACCTTGGGCACTCGGTTAACCACCGGTGCCTTGGTGGGCGCAGTGCTGTCGTTCAGCGGCGTGACGGTGGTGGTTTCGGCCGGGAGCCTGAGCGCCTTGATGGAGCGGGGTCTTAACCTCGGCGACGCGATGATATTGGTCGCCACGTTCGCGTACGCCGTCTACAGCACCCTGTTGAAAAAGTGGCAGATGCACCTACCGCCGCTGCAATTGCTGTATTTGCAGATTTGGGTCGCCGTGGCAGTGTTGTTTCCCATGTTCCTGCTGTCGCCCAAAGCCGGACTGAACTCAAGCAATATTCCGCTGATTTTGTATGCGTGCATCCCGACCTCAATGCTCGCCCCACTGCTGTGGATGCATTCTATTCATCGTCTGGGCCCAAGTCGCACCTCCATGTTTCTCAACCTGATGCCCCTCACGACGGCGCTGATCGCATCGGCCGTGCTGGGCGAGCATCTGGCGTCCTATCACTTGATCGGCGGCGGACTGACGTTGTTCGGTGTGGTGCTAGCGGAACGCTGGACCACACCGTTGGGTGTCGCACAACGGGCGTTATAACCCCGCCGCTTTCAGCCGCTCGGCATGTTCGGTAAACAAGCGCACGGGCTCGGCGCCCGTCCCCACCAGTCCCAACGACTGATTGACGATATCGAAGTGGTCAAGGGGGTAGTCGTCGCCGATGACAGTGCCCAAGTGCGAACTGAAGCGCCCGACCATGCCGTCGCACTGCCCGACTTCCCGGGTAAAGGTACGGGCAAACAGCTGACAGGTGCGATTGGTCCCATCCAACCGATTGCGCCCACGATCAGTGCGCCCCGGTTGCAAGGTGCCGGACCACGAATAATAACGTACGCCATTGACTTCCTCTGGCCCCTGCCCGCCCCATGTTTCCGGCAAGCCTTGGGGATAACGACTGTTGAACAGCGCCACGCCATTAGTGGTCAGCGACTGATGCGATGCGTCGATGTCCACCGGGAATCTGGGGCCGTGGTAGCCGGTTTCCAGCAACGCCATCAACCAAGCCAATAGCCGCAGCACGAGGTTAAGTAGCCGCCCCTTGGCCGTGCCGGCGGGAAAACTTCGCTCCAGGTAATCCGCTAACTCGGAGCCATGATTAGGCCCCGCAACACTGGTGACAGAGGCCACAAGATCAGGGCGCTTAGCGGCGGCATACCGAATGGTCAGGGCACCTTGGCTGTGGCCGATCAAGTTCACCTTGGCCGCACCGGTCTCCAGCAGAATCTTTTCGATCTGCTGCAACAGCTGTTCGCCGCGCACTTCGGTGGAATTGATCGAGGACACCAAGACCGGGAACACCTTTGCGCCGCCGCGACGCAAGGTCGTCACGATGCCGTACCAGTAGGGGTACAGCACCAAACGAACGAACCCCAGCAACCCTGGAACCATGATCAACGGATAGCGCGTAGCAAGTTTTTGCGTCATGGCACGGTCCTTTTGCATGAGGGTGGCGACTCAACCTTAGTCAACAATATCGGCTGATGCCTGAACGCCATCTTTAAATCGAACTCTGGTTACCTTCCGTCGCTCAAAGCTTCATCGGGCCAACCATGGCTCAGTTATCAGGAGCGTTCCTATGTACAAGCAAACCTTGGCAACACTGAGCGTGCTCGCCGTTCTGGCCGGTTGCTCGACCACCACCCAAAACCCGGTGGATTTCGTCACTTATCGCAACGAGCCGCTGGTCAAGCAAGTTGAAAAAGGCATGAACGAACAACAAGTGCTGACGATTGGCGGTGAGCCGTCTTCCCGTCAGCACCGCATGGTCCACCCTGGCAGTTGCAACAACTACGTGCTAAACCACGAAGGCAGCAAACAAACCTACTACGTGGCGTTTGACGGCAATGGCAAGGTCGACACCAAGGGTTTCATGACCTGCGACCAACGCGAAGCGAACGAGCGCGCCATGTAAGACCCGCAGTCAGCGGTGCTCCAAACAAAAAGCCTGAAGCCGCGCGCCTCGGGCTTTTGTGTTTTCTGTAGGCCCTGCGATAAAACTTTCTCGCGCCTCATCACTCACAACTAGGTACCGATCATGCCGGAGCGACCGTTGATCTTAGACGGGCGGCTTATAGAGCGAGACGGAAACCGGATTAGCCCTGGAGATGAATGATGAGCGATGTGCAGCAATTAACGGATGTGAATACCCTGCGCCAACGCGCGCGTCAGAATGTGGAAAACGGTGCCGTGACCGAGGGTTACAGCGCTGACCGCGAAGAAGTGGTCCGTTTACTCAACGCATCCCTGGCCACTGAGTTGGTCTGCGTCCTGCGTTACAAACGTCACTACTACATGGCCACCGGCCTGAAAGCGCACGTGGCCGCCGAAGAGTTTCTGGAACATGCGGGGCAAGAAAACGAACACGCCGACCTACTCGCCGAGCGCATCGTGCAGCTGGGCGGCGAACCGGAATTTAACCCGGACCTGCTGTCGAAAAACTCCCACGCGCAGTACGTTGCTGGCAACACGCTGAAAGAGATGGTCTACGAAGACCTGGTCGCCGAGCGAATCGCCATCGACAGCTACCGCGAAATTATCCAATACATCGGCGAACAAGATCCGACATCACGACGGATCTTCGAAACTATATTGGCGCAAGAAGAAGAACACGCCGATGACATGGCCGATCTTTTGAAAGATATGTAAGTGCTTTAAAAAGCGACGCCCAGTTGGTTTTCGTTGATCGAAGATAACTGGGCGTTTTTTTGTGTTTGGGATAGTGCCTTCGGCCGACTCAGAAAGGTGATTTAAAACTTGGTAATCCGTGAGCTGAGCACCACGTATGGATACTCCGGACGACCCCTTCAGCGGAGCTATCTGCACCCTCTTCAGGGTAGTAAATCAAGTCGGAGCCTCCAGCGTCTGCTGCCAAGCTGTTGAGATGAACGATCAACTGAGCTTGAAAGTCCTCGGACCCCTCACAGTCCTTTATTGCTTGAATCACTTTCGCGAACTGGTATTCGGTGTAATCAGAAAGCTCGTTCTTGAATTCCACCCACACCTCCGAAAAGAATTAAAAGGCCGGTTTGAACCCAGGAAGACGGTTTTCCTCGCGCCATTTTTTACGGTCTCAGTGATACTTGCTGGCGTGCATTCTTCGCCAGACTCCGGGTAGTAAATCAAATCCATGCCGGCGGGGTGCCCGGTCAGTTTTTCAAATTGGAGCAGTAACTCATTTAAACGAGCGTCATTTCTGTCAGCATTGTTCTCTTCGAAAATTGTTTCCACGAACTTCATGAACTGAAACTCGGTGTAATCCGAGAGGCTATTTTTCATCAGAAAGCCGACTTGAGACCTGGTACGCCATTGGCCAGGCACCACGTCTGATTCTCTTGAACGACACCTTCCGGGGACTCATCTGCACCTGGCTGCGGGTAATACAAAAGGTCTGACCCGGCAGGGTGAAGGAGCAATTTTGTTGAAATGGAATAACAACTCGGCATGTCAACTTTCTGTTTCAACATCCTCAATCGCTTTTATCAGCTCTTTAAATTGATATTTGGTGTAATCAGAAATTGCGCCCTTGAGATCCATCACTGCGTCTCCTTATGATTCACTGACGAAGCTCTCCCTGAAATCAAGGTGAGACGCTAATGTTTTGGCGGTGAATAATCTTTAGGACGAATCTGAATCTGTCGTTCGATCAATCATCAAAAGGCCTTATCAAATACCGTATAACTCATTGAATTATCGATATTAAAGTGTAGGAGCGCGCTTGCCCGCGATGCGCCCGGGGCCGCGCTCGACCGGAGCGTTCCCAACAGGTCGACCCGGTTCCAACTGAAAGATAAAGTGGCTGGGTTTACGACTGCTACGCAGCCGCTCGCGGGTAAGCGCGCTCCTACAGTGGCCCTGTGTTTGCTGCGCGACAGCGCGGCATCGAAAACATAGCGGCCCCTCTATTAAAAGCTGTGGGAGTTGGCTTGCCAACGAAAGCGTCAATGCAGGCGGCCCAGGTTTCAGGTCGACATCAGCGGCGTGACTAAGGGCCTCTTCGCAGGCAAGCCTATTCCCCCACAGGATTTGTGGCTGCTTGCTATCAACCGGTCAATAAAACCCCAGAGCCGTGCCGGCCTCGCAGCCTTCGGCAGCGCCTAAAAAACAATGTGCATTTCAAATCGCTTTAACCTACTTCACCGTTTTCGGTGCCTTACCGGCTTTCATCTGTTCCAGCAACGGCGCGCATTGGTTGGGTTCACCGCCGCTGGGTGCAACCAAGGCCAATAGCCCGGCTGCGGGTCCCATTACTGCACCGAGCAGCACCATGCCCGCGCCACGCAGGATCAATGGGCCGGACTGTACGCCCGCGTCGGGTTTGCCGAAGGTGCCGCGTACGTACAGCGGCGAACGCAGGGAGAACACGCGGAAGCCTTTGGATTCTGGGTTGATCTTCAGGTCCAGTTGCTCGCTGCTGAAGTTTGCGGTGCCGTTGATGTAGACGATGGCGTTTTCGGTGTCAAAGACGAACAGTTTGGTGGTCGCCAAGCCGTCCTTGATGCCCATGTCGGCCGCGGCACAGTTGATTTTCACTTCCTTGTCGCCAAACATTTTGCCAACCACGTAGTTGCCAACGTTGAGCCCGGCGATTTCCATCAAGCTGCGGCTAATGGCGCCGTCATTGACCAGCATTTTCAATTCACCATTGGATGTGCCCAGCAGCGCCGACACTGAATTCCCCCGGCCGCTGAGGTCGGCGTCGCCATTCAATTCACCGAAGCTGGTTTTCATCGGCTCAAACGTCGGGAACAACTGCTTGAGCTTGAAGTTGCGGGCCGTGATTTTTGCTCGCCCTTGAAGCGGTGTGGAGCGGCCGTCCAGCCGGATGTCGGCATCGAGTTTGCCGCCGGCCACGCCAAAGCGCAGCGGTTGCAGGTTGAGTTGGCCGTCATCGAGTACGACGTGGGTATACAGGTCGGTAAACGGCAAGCTGGCGCTCTGGACGATTTTCTTGCCGGTAAACTCGACGTCGGCATCCATGACCCGCCAACGATCGGTGTGAAACTCCTCCACCGGCAGCACTTTGCCTGCGGGCTGTTTGCTGTCGCCGCCGCGTTTTTTCTGTGCGGCATTGGAGTCGGCGCCAATCAATGGCGCCAGGTCAGTGAACAATAGCTGCTCGGACACCAGCGCGCCGGTCAGCTTCGGGCGCGGCTGGCTGGCGACGTAGCCAAGATCGCCGTGGATGTCGCTGTTGCCGATCTTGCCGTTGAAGCCTTCATAGCGAAACGACGCCCCAGCGGCATCGTGCAATTTCGCGATCAAGTGGCCATCGGTGGAGTATGCCGGTGAATCCGGCAAGTTAACCCCCGTCAATGGGTACAGATTGCCCAAGCTGCTGCCCGCCAGCTTCAGGCGTAAATCCAGCGCGCCGAGGTTTTCAGGGTCAGTCAGGGTGCCGGCCACCCCAATTCGGGTGTCGGCGATTTGCATGTCGGCCTGGACCGGGAATGGCTGCCCGGCATCTTTAAGCGCCAGCAAGCCACCGACTTTGCCGTTGCCGCTGAGTTTTTGATCGTGGTACTGGCCTTTAACGGTCAGGGCGAACGCGTAGTCCTGCGGCGCGGTGCCTTTGTCCTGGGCTTTCTTCGCTTCACTGGTGCCAACGATGTCGCTAAACGGGATCGGTTTGCCCAATGGGTCGATTACCAAGTCCAGCTGGGTTTTCAGGCTTTGGTCGTTGAGGCTCACCAAGCCTTTGTCGAATTTGATCGCGCCGATGTCCAGTACCCATTTCGACGGTTCGGCGTTGGGGTCGGACGGGGGCAGATCAAACGTCCAGTTGGCGCGGCCATCGGCCAGACGCTCCAGTTTGGCGTTGGGCGCGGTCAGGTCGATTCTGGGGATCACCACTTGATGCACTAACAATGGCAAGGGCGCCAGGCGAAACTCAACTCGTTTAAGGGTGACCATCTGCGGATTCTTCGACCAGTCAGGATTACCCAGGGTCAGGTCTTCGGCGATGAAGTGCGGCCACGGCAACCAACCCCGCCAGCCGTCTTGATCGGGCTCACGCTGCCACAGCACGGCAAGGTTGCCGTTGATCGCAAAGGGCCGATGCAAAGCGGCGGAGACTTTTTCATTGAGTGTGGGTTTGATTCGGTTCCAATCGAACGTGACGATCACAATGGCCAGAATGGCCACTAGCAGCACAAAGATGATGCCCGTCCAGTTAACAATTTTACGGCGACGCGTCATTACATGACTCTCCAGATTTCTTCTACTTCCTGCCAGCGATGGCGCATCTGCCCTAAGCGTAGACGGTTCGACTATTAGAGCTTTTTCCTTCGACTGGAAAAAACGCCGCAGGTTTTGATCAGGATGAAAATAAGCTGAAACGACCCCGTAGTCACCGGGATAGACGCCCTCGACAGGGGCAAATAAATCTTAAAATCCCCAAAGCAGGGCAAAATCAATTCGACACAGGCCGCGCGGGTCAAGGGCTGTGGCGACGAATCAATTTCATCGATTGTTAGAATCATTTTTGCGAACTTTCATATCGACATCCCAAGAGTAAGATGCGCGCCTCAAAGTTTTAATGCCCTACCGTGGAGCACCTCTCATGAAACACCCACTGCTGCTGAGCCTGTCCCTTTCTTTGCTGGCGTCCTCCGCTTTTGCGATGCCAGCCAGCGAACAGGCACTCTCAGCTCAGGCCAAACCAGCCTCGGCAGCCCTGTTTAATACACTGTCTGAAGGCGGTTCTGATCACGCCATCAAACAGAGTGGCCGCATCGCCGACACCGGCCGTTTGATTCAGCAATACCAGCGCGTAGCTGAAGGCGGCGCTGATCGCCTGCTCGAACAGCATCGCCGCGATAGCTGAGTGCTCGACGCTCATTCATAAGCCCGGCTGATTGCCGGGTTTTTGCTATTCAGCGTTTGCTTCGCGCAACTACAGCGCATTTGTTAAAGTGCCGCGCAGTCCCCCCTCAGATGTCACCCACCATGCTGCCCCGTGCCGAACAGAAACAACAAACTCGCCATGCCTTGCTCGACGCCGCCCACAGCTTGATGGCGAGCGGCCGTGGATTTGGCAGCCTGAGCCTGCGTGAAGTCGCGAAAACCGCCGGAATCGTACCGACCGGGTTCTATCGGCACTTCGAAGACATGGACCAACTGGGCTTGGCGCTGGTCTCTGAAGTGGGTCAGACCTTTCGCAAAACCATTCGCCTGGTGCGTCACAACAAATCCGTTGTGGGCGGCATCATCGAAGGCTCGGTGAAAATATTTCTGGAAGTGGTGGGTGCCAACCGTTCGCAGTTCCTGTTTCTGGCCCGCGAACAATATGGCGGCTCGCTGCAAGTGCGCCAAGCGCTGGGTGCCCTTCGTGAAGGCATCAGCGCCGACTTGGCTGCCGACTTGGCGTTGATGCCCAAGTTGCAACATCTGGACGCCGACGATTTATCAGTGATGGCTGACCTTGTGGTCAAGAGTGTGTTCGCCATGCTCCCGGAACTGATCGACCCTCCCGCAGAGACCCTCGCCGATCACCTCACCCCCCGCGCCAAAATTACCCAGCAATTGCGCTTTATCTTTATCGGCGCCAACCACTGGCAAGGGCTTGGCAGCACCGAGTGACCCCAACCGGTGCATCCGCACAATCAACGCACCAATCCGGAACATTCGGTTACTCTGCGTTTAAGCGCCGTCGCCCGCTGTAGGCGCATTCCCATATTGGCAAGCCCCTTGCTCTAACTACTCCATCGAAATCTGGCTGGAAGCATGCTGATGCTGGTGATTCACCGAAGAATAGATTCACGCACCGAATGGGCAGCCGAGCTGCATTTGAACTTCGAGGCGCGCAGCAAAAGCCGCCTTCGTTGCGTCACTGCCGAGGGCGAGGACGTCGGTCTGTTCCTTGAGCGCGCCCAACCACCGTTGCGCGATGGCGAATGCCTGCAAGCGGAGGACGGACGTATCGTTCGTGTTTGCGCGCGACCTGAGCAATTGATGCACGTGACCTGCAGCAATACCCACGAGCTAACCCGCGCGGCCTATCACCTGGGCAACCGACACGTGGCACTGCAAGTGGGCGACGGTTGGTTGCGCTTGCTGGACGATTACGTGCTCAAAGCCATGCTTGATCAACTGGGTGCCACCACCGAAGCCATCGAAGCGCCCTTTCACCCTGAACACGGTGCGTATGGCGGTGGCCATCATCACTCTCGGCCCGGTGAAGAAGATTTCAATTACCCACCGCGCCTGCATCAATTCGGCGTGCGCACGTGAACAACGCGTGGGCGCTGCTGCGCTTGGCCAGCCCGCAGTTGCCGATTGGTGGTTACAGCTACTCGCAAGGTCTGGAAATGGCAGTCGAGAACGCACTGGTCAATGACACCCGCAGCGCCGGACGCTGGATCGGCGATCAACTGCTGCTCAATCTGGCCCGCTTTGAAGCCCCGTTATTGCTCGCGCATTGCACGGCGGCGGCCGAGGACGATTGGGCGCAGTTGCTGCAACTGAGTCAGGAACACCGCGCCAGCCGGGAAACCCGCGAGCTGTTTCAAGAAAGCCGGCAGATGGGCTATTCCCTGCACCAATTGCTCAGCGGGCTACCCGAGTTGGACGCCCCCGCACGAACCTTTTTAGAGCAATTGCCTGAGCCGCATTTCGCTTTGGGCTGGGCCTTGGCTGCCCGTGCGTGGGGGATTAGCCCGCAAGACGCCCTGGCCGCCTGGTTGTGGAGCTGGCTGGAAAACCAATTGGCGGTGTTGATGAAAACCCTGCCGCTGGGCCAGCAAGCCGCGCAACGCCTGACCAGCGAGTTATTGCCGCTATTGCAACAGGCGCAGCAGCACGCGTCGAACATCGACCCGATACATTACGGCAGCGCGGCGTTTGGCTTGTCGCTGGCGAGCATGGGCCATGAACGTCAATACAGCCGCCTGTTTAGGTCCTGATCTTTTTTTATACAGACCCTGCTCAACCATTGGCCGAGAGCCATCACCGCTCACTGGAGAACGTTATGAACAGCCAACCTCTGCGTATTGGCATCGGTGGCCCGGTCGGTTCCGGCAAGACAGCCCTGACCCTGGCGCTGTGCCTGGCCCTGCGTGACCGTTACAACCTGGCCGTGGTCACCAATGACATCTACACCCGTGAAGACGCAGATTTTCTGGTGCGCAACGAAGCCTTGGCGCCTGAACGCATCATCGGTGTTGAAACCGGCGGCTGCCCGCACACAGCGATTCGCGAAGACGCTTCGATTAATCTCGAAGCGGTAGACCAGTTGAACCGGCGCTTTCCAGGCCTGGACGTGATCATTGTTGAATCGGGCGGTGACAACTTATCCGCGACGTTTAGCCCTGAGCTGTCGGACCTGACGATCTACGTGATCGACGTGTCTGCCGGTGACAAGCTGCCGCGTAAGGGCGGGCCAGGCATTTGTAAGTCCGATTTGCTGGTAATCAACAAAGTCGACCTGGCACCGCTGGTGGGGGCATCTCTGGAAATGATGGACCGCGATACCAAGAAAATGCGCGGCGAGAAGCCGTTCGTGTTCAGCAATCAGAAAACCGGCCTCGGGCTGGAACAGATCATCGCGTTCATCGAGCGCCAAGGCCTGCTGACTGAAGCGGCTTGATTGCCTCTGTGGGAGCGAATTCATTCGCGAAGGCCACGACGCGGTATTGCTGACAAACCGCGTCGCCCGCTTCCCGAATAAATTCGGTCCTACAGAAGTATCTGCGGCGCCGCAGCAACTTGTTGGCGAGCCGTTTCTTCATTGCGTTACCATGTCGCGCAAACGCCCTTGCCGTGACGCCAGCCGATGCCCGATGTTTCCAGCTCCGCCTCTCAGTCTGAAATGACCGCCGTATTCGCCGCCATCCAGCTGCATTTTCAGCAAGTCATCGTGCCGCTTTGGCTTGGCCCTGGCTGGAATTCGCAGTTGGCGCTGCCGTATGAAGCGGTGGATGCCCATCATCAGCCATTGCCGCCTCAGCGTTACCGCGCCATGGCCTGTGCGCGTCAGCTGTATTTGTTTTCCAGCTTGATCGACCAACCTGCCGTGCCTGAAGCGAGAGGTCGTGCAGCGGCGCTGTTTCGGTCCCTGCAGCAGCATTTCCACGATGCCGAGCACGGCGGCTGGTTCTACAGCATCGACCCGCAGGGTAAGCCGCTGGATCAGCGCAAAGACCTGTACACCCACGCCTTCATCATTTTCGCCTGTGCTCATTACTGGGCCAAAGTGCGCGAGCTGTTGGTGGAATCAGTGCTCAACGCCGCGCTCACGGTGGTTGCCGAACGCTTTGCCGACGGCACCGGGTTGTATGAAGCGAGCCTCGGTCAGGACTGGTCATCGCTAGGCAGTGGCCCGTTGCAGAACCCGTTAATGCACTTGGCCGAAGCCTTTCTCGCGACCGTGTCAGTCCGTGAAGACAAGCCTACCCAAGCGGCATTGGCGCAATTGGTCGACGCCATGCAGCAGCGTTTCGTTGATCCGGTACACGGCGTGATGCTAGAAAAACCGCTGGGCGCTGTGGATAACTGGTTCGAACCCGGTCATCAGTTTGAATGGTTCTTTTTGTTGGCGTCTTCGCCGCTGCTGCGTGACAGCCCTTTGCATGGGTCATTGACCCGAGCGTTCGATTACACCGAGCAACAAGGTGTCGATCCGCTGACCGGGGCAGTTAAGGCGACGCTGGACGTTGATGGCACTGCGCGCGACGGCACCCAACGCATTTGGGCACAGGCGGAATACTTGCGGGCATTGGCGTTGCGACCTGACAGCGACCAAGCATTGGCTCAGCAGTTGAAGGCGTTGCAACAGCGCTTTCTGCACCCGACGGGTTGGCATGAATGTCTGGACGACCAAGGCAACGTCAGCCGCAGCGACATGCCATCGACCACGCCCTACCATCTGGCGACCTGCTATAGCGGGTTGGCGGGGTATTTCAACCGCTGAAAAACTTCGCGAATGAATTCGCTCCCACAGGTTTTTTTTACGGACACAAAACCCTGTAGGACCGAATTTATTCGGGAAGCGAGCGACTCGGTGTCGCTGACTCAGCCGCGCGTGCGGTCAATCGCAAAACCAGCCCAGGTCTGGCTGACCGGCATCAATTCCAGGCTGTTGACGTTGACGTGCGCCGGGGTGTTCATCAGCCAGAAAATCGTGTCGGCGATGTCTTGCGGCTGGATTGCTTCGGCACCCGCGTACGTGGCGTCATAACGTTCTTTGTCGCCCGCGAAACGCACCAGCGAGAATTCGCTTTCACACAGTCCCGGCTCAAGGTTGGTCACCCGCACGCCGGTACCAATCAAATCGCAGCGCAGGTTCAACGAGAACTGCTTAACGAATGCTTTGGTCGCGCCATAGACGTGGCTGCCCGGATACGCGTAGTTGCCGGCGATTGAACCCAGGTTGATGATCGCCGCACCACGGCCGTGAGCGATCAGGCGCGGCAACAGCAAACGGGTGGTGTACATCAGGCCTTTGACGTTGGTGTCGACCATGGTGTCCCAGTCGTCCAGATCGCATTTCGGCGCCGGATCAACACCCAATGCCAGACCGGCGTTGTTGATCAACCCGCGAATGGTCGCGAATTCAGCCGGCAAACCGGCAATGGCGCTCTCCATGGCCGCACGGTCACGCACGTCCACCACCAGGCCATGGACCTTGGTCTGTTTCGACAATTCAGCGCACAGCGCATTCAGGCGCTCTTCACGACGACCCGTCAGCACAAGCGACCAGCCAGCTTCGGCAAATTTGCGGGCGCAGGCTTCGCCAAAGCCGGAGGTGGCACCGGTAATGAATACAGTGGACGTCATTTCTTTCTCCTGATGCAGCGCTAAAACAAGCACAGCCATGATTACGATAAGGGCAACAGACCGGCAGAATGCCCGGACGGGTGTATGACCAGCAAGCGTCGGATGCGTCGGCGCCCGTCGTTTGCAGCTGTACGAAAAACACTCTATTGGCGCAAAGCCATAGCCCGTATGGGCTGCAACGAGTTTTACCCACCTTATCCACAGCACCGCCCACAGTCTTTGGGGGCAACTGCAATCTGCCGTCAACCTGATACATCGCAGGCCGTGCAGTTTTTGTGGAAGTTTTTTACTTGACCCTGCCCGCCATACCTGACGCCGTTAAAAAGTAGTTTCCAGAGGGAAAACACAGTGAAGGCTCCATGCCAGTAACCACGGCCTCTAGAACAACCTTTCCAGTGCTTGTCCACCGACTTATCCACAGGTTGAGCCCACACAAAACCTGTATGAACAAACAGGTAGAAAATCATTGACAGACTGCTTGGGAGCTAGTGGAAAAACCGTTGATCAAAAAACAACCAACCTGCTGGAGGCCACGTATAACAAGGGCTACAGCCAGCTACTCCCATGTTACCCACAGCTACCTCCACAGCAATCTTGGACAAGTCAAAACCGTGACAAAACAACTATTTGCAGCGTCTTTATGCCGCGATTTAAGAGCTTGCTAAAAATGTTTTCCACAATTCAAAAAAAACGCGCCTTGGGCTAATTTCCCAAGGCGCGCGGTGGTTTTGCCGATGTAACCCGTCCTGATCAGTGACCGCCAAGGTAGGCGTTTCTAACCTCGTCATTGCTCAACAATTCTTGCCCGGTGCCGGTCAGACGAATCTCGCCGTTGACCATCACATACGCCCGATCCGAGAGGCGCAACGCGTGGTTGGCGTTCTGTTCAACGAGGAAGATGGTCATGCCTGACTTCGCCAGCTCGCGCAGGGTCGAGAAGATCTGTTTAACCACAATCGGAGCCAGACCCAGGGACGGCTCGTCGAGCAGCAACAGTTTTGGACGGCTCATCAGTGCGCGGGCAATGGCGAGCATTTGCTGTTCGCCGCCTGACATGGTCATGGCGCGCTGATTGCGGCGCTCTTTAAGGCGGGGAAACATCTCAAACATGCGCTGCATGTCTTGCGAAGCGAACTTGTCGCCGATGGGGATGGTGCCCATCAGCAGGTTTTCCTCGACGCTCATGTCCGGGAACACCCGCCGCCCTTCTGGCGACTGTGCGATGCCATGAGAGGCGATGTAGTGCGACGACTTTTGAGTGATGTCGACGCCTTGGTACATGATCTGCCCACTGGCGGCCCGTGGCTGGCCGAAAATCGACATCAGCAGCGTGGATTTGCCCGCGCCGTTGGAACCAATCAGGCTGACGGTCTCGCCTTCATCAATGTGCAACGACACTTTTTTCAAGGCCTGGATCGGCCCATAAAACACATCGATATTTTTCAATTCGAGGATGGGTACGCTCATACCAACTCCTCTTCATCAGCGCCCAAGTACGCCGCGATCACTTTCGGATCGTTGCGAATCTGTTCCGGCCCGCCAACGGCAATTACGTTGCCGTGGTCAAGCACGACGATATCGTCGGAAATGCCCATGACCATGCCCATGTCGTGCTCGATCAGCACGATGGTCATGTCATGTTCGTCGCGCAGCAGACGGATCATGCCGCTCAGCGCTTCGGTTTCCTGTGGGTTGAGGCCCGCAGCCGGTTCATCCAGGCAGATCACCTGAGGCCGGGTACACATGGCGCGGGCGATCTCCAAACGGCGTTGTTGACCGTAGGACAGTTCACCGGCCAGGCGGTTGGCGCAATCCACCAGGTCCACCACTTCCAGCCAATAGAAGGCGGTGCTCATGGCATCGTCTTCGGCTTGGCGATAGCTCTTGGTGTTGAGGATGCCGGCCAGCAGGTTGCGGTTGACCCACATGTGCTGGGCCACCAACAGGTTTTCAATGACCGACATTTCCTTGAACAAGCGAATGTTCTGGAACGTTCGGGCCAAACCTGAGCGGTTGACCAAGTGCGTGCCGCCGAACATTTTGTAGTACACGCGGCTGAGAAAGCTTTTCGGCGAAACAAAATCGACTGCTTTGAACGACTCGCCGAGTAGCTTGATGACGTCGGTACGGTCGCCTCGGGCATTGAGTTCGATCTTGCCGCCGGTGGCTTTGTAAAACCCGGTCAAACAGTTGAAAACGGTGGTCTTGCCTGCGCCGTTAGGACCGATCAGGGCGAAGATCGAGTTACGACGCACCTTGAGGCTGACATCGCTGAGGGCCTTGATGCCACCGAAGTGCATCATCAGGTTCTCGACCGAAAGAACGATTTCGTCGTTCATGGCGCAGTCCTCTTGTTGATCAATACGCCTTTACGCGGTGTTACCCCGGTACGGCTGATACGGATCAAACCCCGTGGACGCCAGATCATCATCAGCACCATCAGGATTCCGAACAGCAACACGCGGTATTCAGAGAAGCTGCGCAGCAGTTCCGGCGCGACCGTCAGTACGAAGGCCGCGATGACCACGCCGACGGTAGAGCCCATGCCGCCCAATACGACAATGGCTAGGATCAGCGCGGACTCGAAGAAGCTGAACGAGGTCGGGTTAACGAAGCCCTGATAGCTGGCGAAGAATACCCCGGCCAAACCGGCAGTCGATGCCCCGATAGTGAATGCCGAGAGCTTGACCAGCACGTGGTTCAGGCCCATGGAACGGCAGGCGATTTCGTCTTCGCGCAAGGCTTCCCACGCACGGCCAATCGGCATGCGGGTCAGACGGTGCTTGATGTACAGCACCGCCATCACGACCAGGAACAGCACAATGTAGATGAACAGGTATTTCAGGTTCGGGTTGTAGTCAAAGTGAAAAAACTCGTGGATCGGAATGCCGCCGTCTTTAGCTTTGCGGCCAAATTCCAGGCCGAAAATCGTCGGTGAAGGCACCGGTACGCCATTTGGCCCACCGGTAAAACCGATCCAGTTGGTCAGTACCAAACGGATGATTTCACCAAAGCCCAAGGTCACGATGGCGAGGTAATCGCCGTGCATTCGTAAAACGGGGAACCCGAGAATACAGCCCGCTAACGCCGCAGCGATGGCCGCCAATGGCAATGCCGACCAAAAACCTAGCCCGAGGTATTGATACCCCAGTGCCAAGCCGTAGGCGCCGATCGCGTAGAACGCGACGTAACCCAGGTCGAGCAGGCCAGCCAGGCCGACCACGATGTTCAGGCCCAGGCCCAGCAACACGTAAATCATTCCGAGGATGACCACCGTGAGCAGGTACTTGTTGGCGAAGATCGGGAAGATGATGACCACCGCGATCACGATGGGCAGAATCCAATACAGCTTGGATTTGTGATCGGGCGGCAGTACATGCACGCCGGAACCACTGGTTTCAAAACTTTGAGAAACCGCAAGGCCCTTGGGCGTCTGCAGAAACAGGCTGATCAAAAAGCGTCCCAGCATAACCGCCGCTACCAGCCACGCCACGCGGGTGGGTTGCAGGTTGAAGCTGTAGCCGTCGAGCACGATGCCGACAATGGGACCAAACACGATCAGGGCCAGTAACCCGGCGACCACCGCGTCGATCAGGCTGCGTTTGATATCCATTGGTTTGACAGGAGGAGCGGAACTAGTTGAGGACATACGCTTATACCTTCGCCACGAGTGGGCGACCCAGCAGGCCTTGAGGACGGAAAATCAGGATCAATACCAATAGGCCGAAACTGAACACGTCTTTGTAATCGGAATTGATCAAACCGGAGAACTGCGACTCGGCAACCCCCAGGATCAAACCGCCCAGCATCGCACCCGGCAATGAACCAATCCCGCCCAGTACCGCTGCGGTGAAGGCTTTGATGCCAATGATGAAGCCGGCGTAGAAGTCGAACGTCCCGTAATTCATGGTGATCAACACGCCTGCCAACGCAGCCATAGCGGCACCGATGATGAACACGTAGGAAATTACCCGGTCGGTGTTGATACCGAGAATCGAGGCCATCTTGCGATCCTGTTGAGTCGCGCGGCACATCCTGCCCAGCCGGGTGTACTTGATGATGTACGTCAACACGGCCATACCAACGAAGGCGGCGATGAGGATGAAGATTTTGGTGTAGGTGATTTGCACGAAGCCGGTGCCGACGTTAAAGCGCCAAGCGCCTTCAAGCAAGGTAGGCACGCCCTGTTGCCGCGCGCCCTGAGCGATCTGTGCATAGTTTTGCAGGATCAGCGAAATACCGATGGCGCTGATCAGCGGCGCAAGACGAGTGGAGTTGCGCAGCGGCTTGTAAGCGACCCGCTCGATAACGAACCCATAAACGCCCGTGACCACGATGGTGAACACCAACGTGCCCAGAATCAGGAAGGGGAAGGATTCGACACCGAAGAAAGCAAGAACAGCAAGACCTATAGCGGCCAGATAAGAGGAGATCATGTACACGTCGCCATGGGCGAAGTTGATCATGCCAATGATGCCGTAAACCATCGTGTAGCCAATGGCGATCAACCCGTAGACCGACCCGAGGGTCAGACCGTTGACCATTTGTTGCAGGAAAATACCGTCCATCACGCACTCTCTCGAACTTGAGAGGCCACCCTGACACAACACCGACGCGCCCTCGTGAGGTGCTTCGGGCCGCAAGCATGTGGCTCAGAAGAAATCCGGGGCTGCAGGATTGCAGGGACCCACTTACAAGAAGGGCCTGGGCTTTTACAAGCGACAGGCCCGTCTATGCGTTTTACTTACTTCTGCTTATCAAGCTGGTGGTATTTGCCGTTTTTGTCCCACTGGTAAACCACGTAGTCGGAGACTTTCAAGTCGCCTTTGGCGTCCCAGTTTTTCTCTCCCATTACGGTTTTAACCGAGTGAGCTTTCAGCCATTTGGCAGCGTCTTCGCCTTTGTTCGACTTGGCGCCATTGAAGCCAGCAGCCAGTGCCTGAACCGAAGCGTAAGCGTACAGGGTGTAACCTTCAGGCTCGTAACCGGCTTTGCGGAACTGATCAACCACAGCCTTGCTGTCTGGCAGCATGCGTGGGTCAGCGCCGAAAGTCATGTACACGCCGTCAACGAATTGCGCGCCGCCAGCGGTGGTGACCAATTCGTCAGTCACGATGCCGTCATCCGACATGAACTTGACGTCTTTGAGGCCTTGTTCACGCAGTTGACGAACCAGTGGACCGGCTTCTGGGTGCAGGCCACCGAAGTAGACCACGTCAGCCCCAACCGAACGGATCTTGGTCACCAGGGCGCTGAAATCTTTCTCGCCACGGGTCAAGCCTTCTTCGAGAACCGGTTTAACACCACGCTTGGTCAACTGCATTGAAGTCGCGTCAGCCAGGCCTTTGCCGTAGGTGTCTTTGTCGTTGATGACGGCAACTTTCTTGCCTTTCAGGACGTCAACGATGTAATCACCGGCAACGATGCCTTGTTGGTCATCACGGCCGCACATACGGAACATTGCGCTGAAGTTGCGCTCAGTTACCATTGGGTTGGTTGAACCCGGAGTGATTGCGATCACGCCGGCGTCGTTATAGACCTCAGAAGCGGGAATGGTCGACGACGAGCAGAAGTGACCCACGACACCAGCAACTTTATCCTGGTCGACCAATTTGTTGGCGACCGCTACCGCTTGTTTCGGCTCGCAGGCGTCATCGCCTTGGACCAAAACAATTTTTTCCTTAATACCGTCGCCAATTTCAACGCCGCCCGCTGCGTTGATCGCATCGGCTGCAGCCTGAGCGCCCTTCATGTATTGAAGGCCAAACGAAGCGTTAGCACCTGTCATCGGACCGGCAACGCCAATTTTGAGATCCGCGGCCTGAACAAACGAAGAAACACCCAATGCAGTAGCAACTGCGAGTGCCAGAAAACCTTTTCTGTAAAACGTCTGTGACATGGTGATGGTGCTCCTGAGATTTTAGTTAGCACAGCAACTTCAGCGGAAGCTTTGATTCAGCTACAAGGTCAGAGCAAGTGGCGTGCCATAGGGTTTTTATTCTTTGAAAAGTCGTTATTTTGTTCAGCCACGACCTTTTGGGGCCCAATTCTCGGGGCGTGCAACCGTCTAAAACGCAGCAGGTGCAACCCTCCCGAAAAAAGAGCGCAACCCACGCAAATAATAATTGCAACCCGTGTAAATGACTGCGTGCAACCGGACTGTAACAGTATGCGTCACCGAACTGCACACCTACGGTGCGCGACCGCTACAGGATGCACCATCACAGGGTAGCGGGTGCGCAATAAAGCGCCGCAGGATGCGCGAAAAAATCGCCTTAAATCACGATCCGCAGGCACTGGCCCGCGTGATACAGCGAAAATCCCGCCTCGTAGAGCGCACTGCGTATTCCCACACCCGTCAATGGACTCATCGGAGCGAAGGGTACCGGTAGCGCTTTTGGATCGCCATGGCACAGGTAATCGGCGAACGCTTTGCCGACGACGGTTCCAGTGGTGTTGCCACGGCCGTTGTAGCCCGTGACAGCAACCAGGCCCGGAGCAGGTTCAAACAAACGCAACAGGTGATCTGGCGTGAAGGCAATGGTGCCCGTCCAAGTACATTCCCACTCAACCGGTTTCAGGTACGGGAAGTAATGCTGCTGAACCCGGTCGGCCCACGCTTTGAGAAACCAGGTTGGCTTTTGATTGCCGTTGCCCAGGCTCCCCAACAACAGACGGCCATCAGCGTCGCGGCGAATACTGCTGAGTACTTGGCGTGTGTCCCATGAACCTTGGCCACCGGGCAAAATCTGCTGCGCCGCGTCCTCTGTCAGTGGCGCAGAAGCGACCTGATAGTAATAACCGGGGAAGAAATTGCGCCGCAGCTCGGTCCATTCACCCTCAGTGTAAGCGTTGGACGCGATCACGACTTTTTCGGCGAGCACTGCACCGTGCTCGGTGATCACGCACCAGCGATCACCTTGGCGTTCGAGACGGGTGACCGGAGAGTGATCAAACACCTGACCACCGAGCCCGACCACCGCCTTGGCCAGCCCGCTGGTGTAAGCCATCGGGTTGAACGTACCGGCTCGACGATCCAGCAGCGCGGTGGAAATTTTCTGGGTGCCGGTGGCGTCCTGGCACGCTTTGCCCGTCAGTAATTCCACTGGGGCGCCGCGGCGTTTCCATTGCTCTTCGCGGCTGCGCAGGTCGGCTCCGCCACGGGCGTTGTGCGCCATGTGAAGCGTGCCTTCACGGCGCAGCTGGCAATCGATGCCGTACTTGTCGATCAGGCTGAACACCAATGACGGCGCGGCACCCAGCATTTGATTCAGTTGGCTGCCGACTTCTTTGCCGAAGCCCGCTTCGATGTCGTCGGGCGGTATCCACAACCCGGCGTTGACCAGCCCAACGTTGCGCCCGGATCCACCTTGACCGACGCGTTGGGCTTCCAGCACGGCGACGGTCTTGCCCTGTTCCAACAGGTGAATCGCCGCTGACAAACCGGTAATGCCTGCGCCAATCACGCACACATCAACCGTTACTTCTCCTTTAAGCGCCCCGGCATCAGGCCGTTGCGGTGTCAATTTTTCCCACAGACATTCTTCGCGTAACGGCATCGCAAAACCCCGGAAAAATACATAGTCTAAATAATGCGCTGCCGAAACCCAGTGGGAGCGGACGTGTTCGCGAAGGGAGCAACGTGGTCGTTCTGAAACACCGCGTTGCTCCCTTCGCGAACACGTTCGCTCCCACCGGGATTGACCAAATTGACCTTATCAGTCGAAGGTGATCCCTTGCGCCAGCGGCAATTCAAGCGAGTAGTTCACGGTCGCGGTTTGGCGACGCATGTAGCCGCGCCACGAATCAGAACCTGATTCACGGCCGCCGCCGGTTTCTTTCTCACCGCCGAACGCGCCTCCGATTTCAGCACCGCTTGGACCGATGTTGACGTTGGCGATCCCGCAATCACTGCCCAGCGCTGAAATGAACTGCTCAGCCTCACGCACGTCGGTGGTGAAAATGCACGACGACAGCCCCTGTGGCACGGCGTTGTTCAAACGCACGGCTTCGGCGAACTCTTCGTAACCGACCACGTACAGAATCGGGGCAAAGGTTTCGGTACACACCACGTCGCTTTGCTCAGGCATTTCGACGATGGAAGGGGTCACGTAGTAAGCGTTCGGGAACTCCTCAGCCAACACGCGCTTGCCGCCGAAGACTCGACCGCCTTCGCTCAACGCCTGCTCTAGCGCGTCCTGCATGTTTTCGTAGGCACCTTTATCAATCAGCGGACCGACGAGATTACCTTCCAGCGGGTGACCGATACGCACTTTGGCGTAAGCGGTTTTCAAGCGGCTGACGATTTCAGCTTTGACCGATTCGTGAGCAATCAAGCGGCGCAAACTGGTGCAGCGTTGACCGGCCGTGCCGACGGCGCTGAACAGAATCGCGCGGACAGCCAGGTCGAGGTCGGCGCTTGGGCCGAGGATCATCGCGTTGTTGCCGCCCAGTTCAAGAATGCTGCGGGCAAAACGTGCGGCGATTTTCGGAGCCACTTCACGGCCCATGCGCGTGCTGCCGGTGGCGCTGATCAACGCGACACGCGGATCATCCACCAACGCTTCGCCCGCCTCTCGGCCACCGATAACGACTTGGCTCAAGTAAGCCGGTGCGTCCGGGAAGTGTTTCAACACGCTTTCGAACAACGCCTGACACGCCAAGGCGGTCAGCGGGGTTTTTTCCGAAGGTTTCCAGATCACCGCATTGCCGCAAACCAGCGCCAGCGTAGTGTTCCAGGCCCAAACGGCGACGGGGAAGTTGAACGCGCTGATCACGCCAACGACGCCCAGCGGGTGCCAGGTTTCGCGCATGTGGTGGCCAGGACGCTCGGAAGCAATGGTCAAACCGTACAGCTGGCGCGACAGACCGACCGCGAAGTCGCAGATGTCGATCATTTCCTGTACTTCACCCAAACCTTCCTGAGTGATCTTGCCCGCTTCCCACGACACCAACTCGCCCAGCTCGGCTTTGTGCTTACGCAGCGCTTCACCGAACAAACGAATCAGCTCGCCACGGCGTGGAGCCGGCACTTTACGCCAGGCTTCGAAAGCGTTTTCGGCACGGGTCACGTGCTGTTCCACTTCCGCTCGCCCTTCCCAATGCACGCGAGCCACTTGGCTGCCATCGACCGGTGTGTGCACGGCTTGGTTGCCATTCTGGTACAGCGAGGCATCGACACCGAGACGGTTGAGCAAGTCGGTAATCATGGTTTCTCCTGGTTTCTATAAATGAAAAAGCCGAAATAGGGGAGCACAAACAAAAGCGGCTAAAGCGTCAGCCTCTACTAATAGCTGGCCTGAGACGTAGGAACAAACGACCATTACGCGAGATATCATTCCGTTTATTCATGCTGCCCTTCGCGTGTGCCCTGGCAGCGTAGAAAAACCATAGGCCAGACCATGCTCAACAAACGTCATCTGCCGTCCATCACCGCGTTGCAATGCTTCGAAGCGGTGACCCGGCACCTGAGTTTTACCCGTGCCGCTGAAGAACTCCATCTGACCCAAAGCGCCGTCAGCAAGCAAGTCGCACAACTTGAAGACCTGGTGCAGCACCTGCTGTTTCGACGCGTGCGTCGCCGCTTGCAACTGACCCCGGCCGGCGCACTGTACCTAGGCGAAGTGCGCAAGATACTGATGCAGGTGGAAATGTCCACTCACTACTTGCGCTCGTATGGCGGCGAAACCGAAGTCTTGCGGGTGTCTACCCCACCGACCTTCGGTGCTCGCTGGCTGGTACCTCGGCTCAAAGGCTGGCGGTTGCGCCATCCACATATTCACCTGGATCTGGTCAGCGAACAGGGCCCCGATGACTTGATTCAAGGCCGCTGCGACTTGGCGTTCTATTTTGGCCAAGGCGCGCGTCCCGGCGCTGAATCGATGAAACTGTTCAACGAAGAATTGATAGCAGTGTGCGCACCCGGTAGCTTGCCGGCCATCCCGTTCACTGATCCAACGCAGTTGAGCGAATTGGTCCTGCTGCAAAGTGGCTCACGCCCACAAGCCTGGCATGAATGGTTCGACAGCCAGGGTTATCAAACCGAATACAGCTACCACGGCCCGCGCTTTGAAACTTTTTACATGTGCATTCGCGCAGCACAGGTTGGTTGCGGCGTCGCGTTGCTGCCGCGCTTTTTGGTTGAAGAAGAGCTGGCGGAAGGCAAACTGGTGATCCCGTGGCCCCACGCCCTGCCGAGCCACGACGCCTATTACATGGCCTACCCGGAGCACACAGCTGAAGTGCCCAAGATCCGAGATTTTGTACGCTGGATGACTGAACAGTTGGATAACCCGGTAACTTAGGGGCGACAATGCGGACCCAGCCTCGGTTGCGACCCCAACCCCACCGGCAGCACTGGAGACCTAACAAAAATGAGTGAGAGCGCCTTCTCCGATCGTATCGTGCAGAACCTGCTCGACACCGACTTCTACAAGCTGACCATGATGCAAGCGGTGCTGCACAACTACCCAAACGTGGATGTGGAATGGGAGTTTCGCTGTCGCAATGGCGAGGATCTGCGGCCTTATCTGACTGAGATCCGCCATCAGATCGCCCTGCTGTGCGAACTGTCCATGGGCCCGGAACAATTGGGTTTTCTTGAACGCATCAGCTTCATGAAGCCTGACTTTTTGCGTTTTCTGGGTCTGTTCCGCTTCAACATGCGCTATGTGCAGACCCACATCGAAGACGGCGAGTTGCGTATTCGCCTGCATGGCCCATGGCTGCACGTGATCATGTTCGAAGTGCCGCTGCTGGCGATTGTCAGCGAAGTGCGAAACCGTATTCGTCACCCCGGCACGATGCTGGTGCAGGCCCGCGATCAGCTGTACCGCAAGTTCGACTGGCTATTGGCCAATGCCTCCAGCGATGAACTCGCCGGTTTGAAGGTGGCGGACTTCGGTACCCGCCGACGCTTCTCGTACCGCGTGCAGGAGGAAGTGGTTTCGGTGCTTAAACAGGACTTTCCCGGTCAGTTCGTCGGCACCAGCAACGTTGAGCTGGCACGAAAACTGGACCTGAAACCCTTGGGGACCATGGCCCATGAATGGATCATGGCCCATCAACAATTAGGGCCGCGACTGATCGACAGCCAAATTGTCGCGCTGGATTGTTGGGTCCGCGAATACCGGGGGCTGCTGGGCATCGCCCTGACCGACTGCATCACCACCGACGCTTTTCTGAACGATTTCGATCTGTACTTCGCCAAACTGTTCGATGGCCTGCGGCATGATTCCGGGGACCCGGTGGTGTGGGCTGAAAAATGCATAGCGCATTATCAGAATCTCGGCATTGAGCCAATGAGCAAGACGCTGGTGTTCTCCGACGGTTTGAATTTGCCTAAGGCGCTGGAGATATTTCGCGCGCTGCGAGGCCGTATCAACGTCAGTTTTGGCATCGGCACCAATTTGACTGCCGACATTGCGGGCATTGAGCCCATGAGTATTGTGCTTAAAATGACCGCTTGCGCCGGCCAAGCTGTGGCGAAGATTTCCGATGAACCCGGCAAGACGCAGTGCAAAGACCCGAACTTCGTCGCGTATTTGCGGCACGTGTTCAAAGTGCCGGTCAGCCCTGTCGCCGAGCTGCCGGCTTTAAATACTTCCGTTCCTACACCACTTGTTGAGGAGTGAACCATGCACGCCGTACAGCTCCAGATCGCTGAAGAGCTCAAGGTCCAACCCCCTTTCGCCGACCAGAATGCGCTTGAAGCCGAAGTCGCGCGGCGGGTCGCTTTTATCCAGCAGTGTTTGCACAACGCCAAGCTGAAAACCTTGGTACTGGGCATCAGTGGCGGCGTTGATTCACTGACGGCAGGTTTGCTCGCCCAACGTGCGGTGGAGCAACTGCGCCAAAGCACCGGGGATAAAAGCTATTGTTTCATCGCCGTGCGCCTGCCGTATCAAACCCAGCTGGATGAGCATGAAGCTCAGGCCAGCCTTGAGTGCATCAAGCCGGACGAATCGCACACGGTAAACATTGGTCCTTCGGTGCAAGCGCTGACGGCCCAAATCAAAGCGTTCGAAGGCCAGCATGCCAGCGCTGTGGATTTTGTGACCGGGAATACCAAGGCGCGGATGCGCATGGTCGCGCAATACGCGATTGCCGGTGCGCGCCAAGGGTTGGTGATCGGCACTGACCATGCGGCGGAAGCAGTCATGGGTTTCTTCACCAAGTTCGGCGACGGCGCATGCGATATCGCGCCCTTGAGTGGATTGGTCAAAAATCAGGTCCGGGCCATCGCTCGCAGCTTCGGCGCACCGCAGTCGCTGGTGGAAAAAGTGCCGACCGCCGACCTTGAAGACCTGGTGCCGGGCAAACCGGACGAAGCCTCCCATGGCGTCACCTATGCCGAGATCGATGCATTCCTGCACGGTGAGCCGGTGCGTGAAGAGGCGTTCACGATCATTCGTGATACCTACCGCAAGACTCAGCACAAGCGGGAATTGCCGTTCGCGCCTTGAATCGACCGATAACTCGATTCGCAGGCAAGCCTGCTCCCATGCGATTGCCGCAGATCCTGTGGGGGCAGGCTTGCTGCGAATGTCGCGCCGCGTTATCTAATGTTCAACGATAGAAAACGGAATGAACCTGCCGTTTTTTTTCGTTTGTGCCGCTCGGCCATCAACGCTTTCATAGGAACCTACTTTCCATAGTCAGAGCCCGTTGCTTATGTCCTCCTTCGAAGGCCTGTTTTCCCTAGTCGCATCTGTTGTTGGCCAACCCGCTGCACAGTGGCTTGAAGCTCATGTAGAGGTGCCAGCCGGCTTGCATGACTTCAAGTGGAGCGACACTGAGCTGCACCGGGTTTGGCTGGCCGAAGCGCTGAACCTGTGCCTGCTTCACAAATTGGTGGAGGCGGTGCCTGCGGGTCGGGTGTATGTCGAAGAACAAGCCGAGCAACGGCGCAAAGTGGTGTTTGATCATGGCGCGATTCGGACGGTAGATTGGTTCGCCAACGGCGAATTGCCCCGTGGCCGTCTGGCCTTCACCCGGTTGCTCGAACCCTTGGGCTTTACCGATGTGCGCACCTACCCGCTGACCAAACTGAACATGACCGGTTGGGGTTATCGTCAACAGGACCTGCCGGAGGACATTGCGCAGTTTTTCGTTTCCGAATTGCACCCTGGTCGTTTCAGCGAAGCCTTTCAGGCCGCTGCCGAACGCGTCGTCAGTTCGAGCCGTGATCCGCTGGACACCGAGCAACTGAGTATCCTCAAACGCCTGCAATTAACCCGTCATTGTTCGTTGAGTGAGGCGTACCGCTTGCTACCGGGTTTGTACGCAGCCTTCGGCCGTCAGCATGGCGTGGTGAGGCACGCGGACTATCAACAATTGCTCAGCGAAAGCGCGGAAATGGCCTGGATTGCCACCGAAGGCAATAGCTTCAATCACCTGACGGATCGGGTTGAGAATCTAGAAGCGGTGGTTGCTGAACAAGTGCGGCGGGATCGGCCGATGAAGGCCGCTATCGAAGTGTCTGCTTCGGGCCGGGTCATGCAGACCGCCTACAAAGCGTGCACGGTGAATCGGGCGATGGCGGATGCGAGCGGGAAATTACACGAGCATCAGGTGCCTGGCTCGTTCGTCGAATTCATTCAGCGCAAGCTCGATCCGGTGGATGACAAGCTCGACCTGAATTTCGACAGCAGCAACGCCCAAGGCATCTTTAAGATGACCGGGACCCGATAAAATTTACACCGCGGTAGATACCGTCTTGTTGGCGAAGCGCTTAAACCTACATCGCCTCGCCAACAAGTTGGCTCCTACAGTGAGGTAAATTACTTAACCGCAACCGTACCTTTCATCATGCTGTTGTGACCTGGGAACGAGCAAAAGAACACATAGTTGGAACCCGCAGCCAGTTTCGACACGTCGAACGTGACCGAGTCTTTTTCGCCTGCAGCGATGATCTTAGTGTGAGCGATGATGCGGTCATCCCCAGTCTTCAAATAGTTATTGTCGATGCCCGCGCTCATGCCGTCGGTAGCAATCCCGGCCATATCAGTGTCTTTGCTCAACACCCAGTTATGACCCATGACGTTTTTCGGCAAGCTGCCGGAGTGGGTCAAGTTCACAGTGAAGGTTTTGCAGCTTTTGTCGATGTTGATTTCTTTGGTGTCGTAGCTCATCTGGTCCGTTGAATCGACATTAACCTTGCACTCCGCCGCCAACAGGTGGCCACTGGCGAGTGTCAGCAGGGATACAGCGACAAGTTTACGAAACATGAGAATCTCCAAGGCAGGACTTAAGTTGTTGTTGAAGAAGAGGAACGTCTGCACAAAGACTGCCTGATTCCAGCTCAAGTTCCAATGACCTGCGTCAACGCAACGCAGGCCAGGCTTGCCGCTATCGAGATCATCGAGAGAATCAACCGGCCAGGCGCGAGGTGGCGCTCTAACATAGCGCCATCACTCAGGAGCCCATACATCATGCACCTCAACAGCTTCTTGTGCAGCTTGCTTGCCGCTTACGCCTGTGGCGCCAGTGGTACTTATGAACAACCTTACGAGCGCTTCCAGCGCGACTAGCCCTTGGACTGTCTTGGCCAAGTCTTTACTCTGTGGCATTGATGACCAAGGAGTAGGCGATGTCTTTGAAGTTCGTTTGTGTATTTTGCGGCGCCAGTGCTGGCACCCACCCGGCTTACCGCGAAGCGGCCGTGGCATTGGGGCGCACGTTGGCCGAACGTCAATTAACCCTGGTGTATGGCGGCGGGGCTGTCGGTCTGATGGGGATCGTTGCTGATGCTGCGCTGGCAGCCGGGGGTGAAGTGATCGGGGTGATTCCTGAAAGCCTGCGCAGCCTGGAAATCGGTCACAACGGCCTGACCCGCCTGGAAGTCGTCGACGGTATGCATGCCCGCAAAGCCCGCATGGCTGAACTGAGCGATGCGTTTATAGCCCTTCCCGGCGGCCTAGGCACGCTAGAAGAATTATTCGAAGTCTGGACCTGGGGTCAGTTGGGTTATCACGGCAAACCGTTGGGACTAATGGACGTCAACGGTTTCTACAGCAAACTGGCTGGTTTTCTCGACCACGTGGTCAGCGAGGGGTTCGTGAGGGAAGAGCATCGCAACATGCTGCAACTCAGCGATTGCGCCGCCGAATTACTCGACACGCTGGACGCCTGGAAACCCCTTGTTGCTCCCAAGTGGGCAGGTCAAAAACCTACCTGATCGGACAGTCAAAGGCTGTTCATGGACCGTTGAGCGCACAACGCCGTGTGCGCGGTGCCGTTCTCAGGCAGAATGGCGGCATTTCCCGCCTATACAGAGGATCGCCCATGGCTAAACCTAACTATTCCTTCGCCAAACGTCAGAGAGATCTGGCAAAAGAGCAGAAGAAAGAGGAAAAGCTGCAAAAGAAAACAGCTGCCCTGACCGAAACCGGCGCAGAAGGCGAAACCGTTGAAGGCCAAGAGCCTGCCGACGACGCAGAGGCAACTGCAGAACCAACACCTACCAACTGATACCGATGGGCTTCGCCAATCGACGAAGCCCGTACGCCACGTCTGTCGCTCAAGCGGCAGACGACGGCAAGCCCCTCTGAATCAAATAGCCCCAGCGCTGATTGGCATGACCGTCACCTCAACTTCCGGGTCATGGCTGCCACCCCCCAGAATCACCCCACGCAACGGCGATACATCCGAGAAATCGCGGCCCCAGGCCAGGCTGATGTGCTCCAGTGTTGGCTGCACATTGTTGGTCGGATCAAAATCCACCCAGCCCAACAACGGGCAAAACACCGAAACCCACGCGTGCGAAGCATCAGCCCCGATCATTCGTGGCTGTCCAGGCGGTGGCTGAGTCAGTAAGTAGCCGCTGATATAGCGCGCGGCCAACCCACGCGAACGCAGGCATGCCAGCATCAGGTGAGCAAAGTCCTGACAAACGCCACGCCGATTTTCCAGCACTTCGACCAGTGGCGTCGCCACCTGAGTTGCCTCATCGTCGAATGTAAACTCGGTAAAAATCTTCTCCATCAACGCTTGCACGCACAGCAGCAGCGGTCGATGGGGAGAAAAGCAACTGTCAGAGTAGTCAACGAAGGTTTGTTTCAAATGCACGTACGGCGACTCAAAACGAAACCGACACGCTTCAAGAATTGCCGTCGAGAGCGGCTTACCGCTGTAGGTCAGTGCGCTGCTGGTGGCGTTCCAGCCCGCCGAAAGATTGAAATCCAGCGTTGGCCGCACCAGCACTTCAACCCGTAGCCGTGCGTTGACTTGCAACTCATCGTGGGGCCGCTCGAATGCCAGACGGGTCAGCGGATTACCGAACACGTCCAGCTCATCACGGCGACTGGTCGGTATCGGGCTGATCAGCAGTTCTTGTTGGGTGCATCGTTGCCACGCGCAAGGTCGCGGCCACAAATGCGCGAGCTGCTGCGCCAGGGACACAGGGCTGTCGTACTTGTAATGGGTGTCATGAGAAATCTGGTAATGCGCGCTCATCAGACAGACACCGTGCGCTGGCTGACATCATCAACATGAGCAAAATGGCGTAGGGCCAGACGATCAGAGACTTGTCCGCTGGTTTCACCAATGGATTGCAGCAAATCGGCCAAGCCATCGAGCACGGCGCGCACGCTGTTTTTTCCAAACAATGGGTTCTCCAAACTGCTGAGATCAAACGCCGCCAGGCGCTCTACCAATAATCCCAGCCGGGTATCACGCGGCACACCAAAATCTTCGTTAAGACGGTTCAACGAGCGCTTCACCAATTTCAGTTGAAACAACACCGCATGGGGGTTTTGCTCATCCAATAACAGTAAGTCCAGCACCGGAATCAACTGCGGCATCGCCAGATAACGCGAACGGTAGGTAATGCTGCTGTTGCCCAACTCCAGTAACCATTCAAGGCCGGCCTGATCGTTAACCGCCGCATCACGCAGGAACGCCGCCAAACTGATGCTGAGAAACTGCAGACGCTCGATACGACGACCGATCATCAAAAAACGCCAGCCTTCGTCACGGGTCATGTCGTCCAGGGCGAACCCTGACAAGGCTGCCAGCGACATCACCAAGCGGTTAAGGAAGTCGAGGAGTTCGCCGAAGTCAGGGTCTTCGGTTTCCAGGCTCAGGGATTCGCGTTGCAGCTCCACCAGCGCCTGCCAATTTTCTCGTGACAGTTTGCCGCGCACTTGCGAGGCCGCCCACTGCAAACGTTGCAGGTTGGCGCGCAGGCTTTGCGACCAATCCTCGCCGAGCAGCGCGGCCAGCAACCGGTCGGGCAGCTCGCCTTCTTCGGGCAATAAACGCAGGACTTCTCCCAGTTCCACTGCCGCTTGCAACGCCATCGGATCATCGCCATCGACGTGACGGGTCAGCATGATTCGCAACAACCGCGCGCTGTTATCGCAGCGCTCGCAATAGCGACCAAACCAGAACAGGTTTTCCACCACCCGCGAAGGCAGGTAAGGATCACGTCGAATCAGGTCACGGACACCCAAGGCCCGCTGAGTTTTCCAAGGCTTGATGCCATCGGCACGCTCACCCAAGACCCAGGTGTCCTTGCTCGCGCCACCGCGCTGCATGGACACCACGTCGGCATCGGCTTGGGCCGCAACGCGGGTCAAGCCACCCGGCAGCACTTCATAGCCGTCAGCACTGGCGACGGCGTACACCCGCATGCCGATGGCTCGCGGTTGCAACTGGTCGCCATCGGGCTGCCAGACCGGCGCGTGGGACAACTGCGCCAGCTCTTGTGCGACGTAGGCATAGGGCCGGGCCTGCATCCGCGCGGCCAACGCTTGGCGCTGCTCAGCATTGAGATCACGACCGAACACCGGGGCAAAGCTTTGTGAAGGGAAAGCCGGCTTGATCAACAGGTCTGGAAGTTTTTCCAGTGCCTGGGCCAATACCGGCGGCTCGCCGCACCACCACGTTGCCACGGACGGTAAGATCAGCTGTTCGCCAAACAGGTGCTGACTGATTCTCGGCAAAAACCCTAGCAAACCCGGCGACTCAAGAACGCCGCTGCCCAAGGCATTGGCAACCATCACCCGGCCTTGGCGAACCGCTTCGAGCAAACCGGGAACACCCAGCGCCGAGTCGGTGCGCAACTCCAGCGGATCGCAGAAATCATCGTCAAGACGACGCATGATCGCGTGAACCCGGCGCAGGCCACTGAGGGTCTTGAGGTAAACCGTGGCGTCGCGAACGGTCAAATCTCCGCCTTCAACCAGCGGATAACCCAGCTGTCGGGCCAGGTACAAGTGTTCGAAATAGCTTTCGTTGAATCGCCCAGGGGTCAACAGCACCACCAAAGGCGGTTCTTTGTCGCTGGGGGCCTGACGGACCAAGGTTTCCTGCAACGCACGGAAAAAGCCGGTCAGGTGCTGGACCTGCAAATCGCGGTACAGATCGGGAAAGGCCCGGGACACAATCTGCCGGTTTTCCAGCGAATAACCCGCGCCCGACGGCGCTTGCGTACGGTCGGCGGTTACCCACCAACGCCCGTCCGGGGTGCGCGCCAGGTCCACGGCGTACATGTGCAGGAACACGCCTTCGGGCGGTTTTACCCCCTGACACGGCCATAAATAATTGTTGTGACCAAACACCAGTTCGGCCGGCAGCAAACCGTCGGCGATCAACCGCTGCGGGCCGTACAAGTCTGCCAGCACGGCGTTGAGCAACCGCGCACGCTGAGCGATGCCTGCGGCGACCGAGGCCCACTCCTGCGCGGGGATCAAATGCGGCAGCAAATCCAGCTCCCAAGGCCGGTCTGCGCCCTTGGGGTCGGCATAAACGTTGTAGGTCACGCCGTTTTCGTGAATTTGACGAGACATCAGTGCCTGGCGCTGCATTAACTGCGCAGGCGTACTGCGTTGCAAATGCTCATACAGGTGGCGCCAATGCGGCCGAATGGCGCCGCTGGCGTCGAGCATTTCGTGATAAGTACCCGCAGTCAGCGGATAACGGTCAAGCAGGTCGGGCATGGAAGGCTCGGCAGACAGCAAAAGACGTCAAATTAGCGCAGAGACTATGACGCGCAGAGGAGTTGTGCCTCCGCGCGTCATTCCCCTGAAATGGGCTTTTTTTAGTGAAGACGCATATCCAGCGTCATGGGCAGCTCATCATTCACGGTCAGCAACGGCACTTCCAATTTGCCGGGGCTATGGCCAATGCGGAAGAAGCGGGAAAGACGTCGACTTTCGGCTTCGTTGGCATTAACTGGCAAGGTTTCATAATTGCGCCCGCCGGGATGCGCGACATGATACTCGCAGCCGCCCAAGGAACGCTGCATCCATGTGTCCAGCAGGTCGAAAACCAACGGCGCATGCGCCGGAATGTTCGGCTGCAGGCAGTTGGACGGTTGCCAAGCGCGGTAACGCACGCCGGCGACGAACTCACCGACACGCCCGGTGGGTTGCAGCGGCACCGGAATACCGTTGCAGGTCAGCATGTAACGCTGCGGCGGCAATCCATTAAGTTTGACTTGCAAGCGCTCCAACGACGAATCGACATAACGGACCGCACCACCGGCCGCACCCTCCTCGCCCAACACATGCCAAGGTTCCAACGCCTGACGGATTTCCAGTTCGATGCCGCTGACCGCGTAATCACCGACTTTCGGGAAACGAAACTCCAGATGCGCGGCAAACCATTCGGCACGCAACGGATAACCGGCGGCAGTCAACTCGACGATAACGTCGGCGAAATCCTGTTCGATAAAGTGCGGCAGCATGAAGCGGTCGTGCAATTGCGTACCCCACCGCGCCAGCTTGGCCGGTGCATAGGGTTCACGCCAGAAACGCGCAACCAATGCCCGTAGCAGTAATTGTTGAGCCAGACTCATGCGGGCATGGGGCGGCATTTCAAACGCGCGCAATTCCAGCAAGCCCAACCGGCCGGTCGCGCCGTCCGGGGAATACAACTTGTCGACGCAGAATTCCGCCCGATGTGTATTACCGGTGACGTCGATCAATAGGTTACGCATCAGCCGATCCACCAGCCATGGCGCGCACTCTTCACCTGGCTCCGGCATCTGCGAGAAGGCGATTTCCATCTCATAAAGCGAGTCGTTGCGGGCTTCGTCCACACGCGGCGCCTGGGAGGTCGGGCCAATGAACAGGCCAGAAAACAGGTACGACAGCGACGGATGGTTGTGCCAATAACTGAGCAAACTGCGCAGTAAATCGGGACGGCGTAAAAACGGTGAATCCGCAGGCGTCGCGCCGCCAAGGACGAAGTGATTACCACCACCGGTGCCAGTGTGACGACCATCGATCATGAATTTCTCAGTGGTCAGTCGAGTCAGCCGCGCCTGCTCGTAGAGAAACTCGGTGCGCTCAACCAACTCATCCCAACTGGACGACGGCTGCACGTTGACTTCAATCACACCTGGATCAGGCGTGATACGGAAGTTCGCCAGACGCGGGTCGCTTGGCGGTTCGTACCCTTCGAGCAAAACCGGGCAATGCAACTCCTCAGCCGTGGCCTCCACCGCGCTGACCAGTTCGAGGTAATCCTCAAGCTTTTCCAGCGGCGGCATGAACACGTACAGACGCCCATCCCGGGCCTCGGCACACAACGCCGTGCGAGTCAGCCAATGGGCGGACTCGGCAGCTTTGGGTTCGCGTTCTTCATTGGCGTCGACCTGTTCGGTCAGGCTGTTGAGCTGCGATTTCACCTGATCGCTGCTCGGCAGCGCAGGGAAGTCCTGGTTATGGTCGGTGGGGTGAATGAACGGATATTCCGACGCCTTGACCCAGGGTTGCGAGGCCAGCGGCAGCCGGTAACCCAGCGCCGAATCCCCCGGCACCAGTCGGCAATGTTCGTCACGCAGGAACCAGCGGCCGCTTTGCCATTTATCGCCCGCCTTCGCCCGGGTCAGCGGCAGCACTTGGCCGATGACTTTATCCAGACCTTGGGTGAAGACCTTGCGCAGACGAGCACGCTCCTGCTTGTCTTCGAGACGCGAGTCCTCGGCGCTGACGTTCAGTGGCAACGCACCTTCGCGCCACAGGTAGTAGAAATTGTCTTCGTAAGCCGGAAACACGAAACGCACCGGCAACTTCAGGCGCTCGGCAACGCTGGCGAGGAAGCGCCCGGCCATTTCGCCATCGGCGCCGTACTCTTCTGTTTCATCGGCAATCAGTGCGTTGTTGTGCCACACCGGTTGGCCGTCTTTGCGCCAAAAGCAGTTCAGCGACCAGCGCGGCAGTTGCTCTCCGGGGTACCACTTGCCTTGACCGAAGTGCACGATCCCCAGCGGCGCGTAGTGCTTGCGCATGCGCTGATAGAGTTCGGCAGAGAGCTTGCGCTTTTCCGGGCCCAGGGCTGCGGTGTTCCATTCGTCGCCGTCGCGGTCGTCAATGGACACGAAGGTCGGTTCGCCGCCCATGGTCAGGCGCACGTCGTCGGCGATCAGATCGGTGTCGATTTTCCGTCCAAGGGCCTGAATCGCCAACCATTGGTCTTCGCTGTACGGTTTGGTAACGCGGGGCGCCTCCCAAATCCGCTCAACTGACATCTCGTGGGTGAACTCGGTTTCGCACGGTTCAACCAAGCCACTGATTGGTGCCGCCGAGGACGGCTCGGGGCTACAGGCCAACGGAATATGGCCTTCACCCGCAAACAGGCCCGAGGTGGCATCAAGCCCGACCCAGCCAGCGCCAGGCAAGTAAACCTCGCACCAGGCGTGCAGATCCGTGAAGTCGACATCGGTGCCGGAAGGTCCGTCTAGCGCTTCAACGTCGGCTTTGAGCTGGATCAGGTAACCCGATACAAATCGCGCCGCCATGCCCAAGTGGCGCATCAACTGCACCAACAGCCAGGCCGAGTCGCGGCAGGAACCGGACGCGTTGTCCAGCGTGAACTCGGGCGTCTGAACGCCCGGTTCCATGCGGATCAGGTAAGCGATGTCTTGGCTTAGCCGCTGGTTCAGTGCCACCAAAAAGTCGATGGTCGGCAACGGCGTACGGTCGATGCTCGCCAGATAAGCGGCAAACTTCGGCGTCAGCGGTAACGTGGCAAGGTACGGCGCCAGTTCACGCTGCTCATCGCTGGCGTAAACAAAGGGGATCTTTTCCGCGTAGGGCTCAAGGAAAAAGTCGAACGGGTTGAACACCGCCATTTCGGCGACAAGATCGACTTCGACCCGCAGCTCGTTGGTTTTTTCAGGGAACACCAAACGCGCTAAATAATTGCCCTGAGGGTCTTGCTGCCAGTTGACGAAGTGTTGCTCAGGCAAGACTTTCAGGGAATAGGACAAAATCCGCGTGCGGCTGTGAGCCGCCGGACGTAGGCGCACGATCTGCGGACCCAGTTCAACCGCTCGGTCGTAGCGGTAATGCGTAACGTGGTGCAAGGCAATATGAATCGACACGGCGTGCCTCCTGCGAGCCTGAACGGTAATGGAACCGCGCAAGACTTATGCCATTCCAGCAAATACGGCGGTTTGCGGCCTGTAGCGTCACGCACAGCACCAAAATAGCGCCAAGCATGAGCCTCGGTGCAAGCGTCGCACATAAAAGGAGCTAGGACGACGCTCCTTTTGCGCACCGCTACTTCTCCTGCCCCCGAAATACCTATTTAGCCTCTTTGCTGCTCGCATTGCGGCTTACATGGCCTCTCCGACACCGCTCGTCGGTGCTGTTTTTGTGAACCCAAGAGAGGTTTAAATGAATCAACCACTAGATGAACAGCCGTTCGAATTAAAAATAATCAATGGCAAAATAGGCTTTGCCCATTGGGGCCGGCATGAGCTGGCTGATTTCGATACCTTGCTGGGAATGCTCGGCAGTCAACGAAATCAAAATAAGCCGAACTTTGATTTTCCGTTGCTGACATTGGCACAACGCACGGCGCCAGATACACAGTCGCTACCCGTCGAACACGTAAGCCCAGCGCAACTCTTGTCTCGCTATCGTTTGGAACTACCCTCGAATCTATCCGACATCGACGCTTGCATCGAGACGCTAAATCTCGCGAAGGAAGCATTGCTGCGAACAATAATCAACGAATCGGTAACCATTGAAGAGCTGCTGGACAGCAATGGTCTAACGATCATCAAAAAAACTACTCAGGCATTCAAGGCTAGCAATACCGAGTCCATTCTCGACCAGTTGATATTTCCCGAACTGGTACAACTGGCGGTCGCAGACATTCGCCTACGCCCCATGGCCACGCTGGCTACATTATTAGAGTCGGCAACGGCGCAAGACCTTGGACAACACCTGCTAAAAGCAATCGACTGGTACGGAGCCGACGCTCAGGAAAAAACATCGCCCATCGTACTCGCGAAGTTGATTTTAAAAGCCATCGCACTGGAGCTTGACCCTGACTCCAACCTCAAAGGATTTGATGTCGATCAAACGGCAAATTGGGGCAAAAGCTACGCCGCTATCTGCGCCGACATAGAACGCCACTTCACCTACTCAGGGATGGTTTTTTCGCCAGCGGCGGCACAGTTTGCAACAGTGATATTGGCGCCAAACTACCCGGCTGGATTAAAGGTCGATGGGGTTCCTGCACAACTGGCTTATCGACGCAGCACCGCATGGCTCCAACTGCAACATGGGATTCATCTCGCCGAAATACTCAGCCCTGGCGCGTCCCACCGGATGAGTTATCAGCAATTATTAACCTACCCGATGAACCTCATCACTGACGCCCCCGAAGAGACCATGGCGTTAATTTCCTCAACCCTAACGCCGCCGCTTCTTGACTGGGCGCAAGCCAATAGGTTGATCGGTTCAAAACCAAAAGACGGCTACACCGCCGATGATCTCGATAAAGCTTTCGCAGCGTTCAGCAAGCATGAACGCAACCTGAAAGAGGCCATCGAGCAGTTGAAGAAAGCGCCACCTGACCGCCTGGTGATGACACAGCAAGCGTTAGACCAGCGAGGCATACCTGCAAACACCCTGTTTCTCGACCGCAGCGGCTACTCCAACGAATATATTCGTGCGAACGCCCGCTCGTTTGCCTACAACCACCCGCTGGTTGTTATGCAGGGTTATAAGGCATTTGATTTACTCGCGACCGGGCGATTGAAGGGCGGTCAATCAACCTGGATGCCCGCTCTAGTCCGTGGACATGACGGCAACTACTACCCCAACTTTTTAAATATCTCATCGTTGCCCGATATTCCTTCCATGTTCGCAGCTGCGTTCGATACATGGTGGGACGATACGGCGTTGGCCGTTCGCTCACTGGTCAACGCACTTCTGGATGATCTTGCGCAAGATGAACGCTTGGCTATCGAACAGGGGCAGGTACGGCTGCACACGCTTAGAAGCGGAAATTTGGACCTGTACAGCGCTTCTCATAACACACCGCACAATAAGGACTTGTTGAACACCCCAAGTGACACCCATCCAACGGTTGCGCGTTTTGGCTTTCTTCTCCATTCCATCCATCGCGGTAATCACTATTACCATGAGATTTTTCCCTATTCAGGGTTCATCCGTCGGCGTGACGACCTTGTTCAACACCGCACGGCCCTTGAAAGCCGCAGCACTGCAATGCTGCCATTTGATTGGACCGCCTACTCCACCGGCACCGCGCCTGACCTTCAGGCCAAATCAAGGGTGATCGTTCATCACCTCAACACCTACGGCCCCCCCCAAGCCCCCTTCGAACACCTGATCTCGTTTCCTCGTCGCAAGCAGATAATCAATGACATCGCTCGCCAGATCGCGCTTAGAAATAGGCAACAACTGTTTGAAATGAAGCGCGGGTCCACCGCGTTTGATAAGCCAAATGCAGTGGTGGAGTTTCTGAAAAACTACATCATTCCGGTATGGGGGCCCCTCGAAGACCTGATCGAAGCGGCCCAATCACCTCGCGGACAGTTAAAAGCGTTATTGGCAACCCTCAGTTTGACGCTGGATATTCTGTCCATTGTCTTTCCCGTTGCGAAAGTCGCCGGACTCTCCACCCGCTTTGTCAAAACGACTGCGACCTTCGGTTTAAGGGCCGGCCTGCCGCGCCTCGGTACGCTGGCCAAAGGCATGGCAGTGGCAGCTCACCAGACATTGAACCCGGCTGCCGGCATCACTGGCGTGCTCATGTTCGTGGGAAAGATCCCGCTTCGATTGAATCGCGCGGGCCTTAACCTGATTGAAACCGGAATTGTTCAGGTGAGAAAACTGTTGGATCTGGCCTCATCTCGCCGCGCAGCGCTCCTCTCCCTAAGCAGCCGTCAAGCCACTGCCTGGACACAAAAGACTGCGAATTACCGGATGAACACTGTTGACGAGTGGTCAAACGTGGTCGTTTTTGAAGATGACTTTCGGTCACTGACTCGCCCCGGCCGTTATCTCGTCGACCCCGAGACTCATCGCCCGTACGGTTCTGCGTTAATGCAACTCAATGACGCGGGCGACCTCAGCCGAAAAGCACCCTATGAAATCGAAATCAGTCATCAGAATGGCAACTGGGCGGTGTTGGATGACACGCCGGACCTGAGCAAAACCTGGGTTCGCTGGGGGGATGAACTGACGTTAGACGCTGGGGGCATCAGCTACAAGCTTGTTCCCAAGGGCGAAGGCTCCGTCTTGCGTCGTAGCGAGTCTTTCGACGCAGGCGATAGGCTGAAGTCGACTACGGTTGCCACCTGCCGCCTACCTCGCGGCCTTGATTTGAAACATTGCTCGGCAAATACCTTTAGAAACGTCAACCACAGCGGCCTTCAGGCGCGGACCAACCTGGGAAGAAACGTGCAGCCCTGGTTCACCGACATCAGCATCACGGCTTCACAAAACACTGGCGAGTTTGTCCATAACCGTTTTATCTGGCGCTCCCAAAACAGCAACTACTTGAAAGCGATTAAACACAAGCTGGGGCCGGACCAGTACAAGGTTTCGATTTTGGCCGAGGTCACGGGTGGCAATGACATCTTTAAAAGAATCGCCGTAAAAGGAGGCATCGTCGGGACCATCAATGACACGCGGGAGATTTCCGCCGTGGTGGCCGTGCGCAGAGGCAACGGCCTCAAAGTAATCGTGACGCGCGTAGATGATCAGGCTTACTACAAGGCTATATTTACGGATGGGCAAAAAAACATCACGTTCGAGAGAATGCAGGTCAACCTCAAAAGCGCGCCCACGACCCAGCTCTCCGACAATGACTATCTGGCGCATATTTACAACGGATCCTTCGATGCGAACGCGTTCATCAAAACGTTAAGCCCAGATGTCATAAACGCTGATTTGAAGACAATCAAAGCTGAAATAGACGCCGGTAGAACCCCCTACATCAACCGCTACATTGGCGGCCCTTACGACATGGGGACCACGGCGGAAGAAGCGGCATTGTTTTGCAAATACACGCGTTCACACTTCGAGATCGTTCCCCGGAAAACCAGCCCGTACTGGAAGGCAATTTCCAAGGACACGCCGTTAGCCGCAAGGACAGAAATCGCCAACCAACTGAACCGGCTGCATTTGTCACCCCGCAAGTTCACCGCCGACAATATCCTTATGCCGCATACCACTCGACTGATGTCTCAAAACAATAAAAACTTGGCGTACATGAAAGTCAGCTTCAAAGACCCCAAGGCCCACGCTGATAAAGTGTTCTATGCCATTTCAGGATTGAAAAAGACCGACACCGACGTAGAACTGACGAAATTCATTGACGGCGAACGTAGCGCCGAAGCGGGGTGGACGATACGAGATGGCATAGCGCATTCGTCTGACAATGTAAGTTATATCAACAGCCAGAGAACCCGTATGGCCACCGGCGCTCAGCGCGACCCAGACGAAGTCATCTTCCTGCCCGACCTAAAATCTCACTCCGAATTATTGCCGAGCGGAAACCATCGGATGCTGGATACAGAGCACATGATTTTGAACAGGTTTTATAAAGAACAGATCGACTTTAAGGACGTGGGTTCGATTCATGTGTTCTCGACCAAACCAACGTGCCCGTCGTGCACCATGGGCTTAGCCGGACTAAGAGCACATTTGCCGGAGGGCAAGTTCGAGGTGTTCGAAGGGATCAACTGAATATAAAAAGCCAGCCCTGGGGCTGGCTTTTTAACAGGCAATAAACGCCTTAACGCGGGACGACTGGCTTGCGCTTCGGCGGTTTCGGACCTTTGCCCTTCGCAGCATCGATACGCTCTTTGGTCGCTTGCTTGTTGCGAGCGAACGCAGCGGCTTTGGCTTCTTCACGCTTGTCCCATGGGTTGCCGCCATCGCTCGCGCGAGGTGGCAAGCCGGTGTGCTGGGTCTGAATCAACGTGGTCTTGGCCACTTTATGGCTGCCGACTGGTGTCGAGTTCTTGCGGCGCGCGCTCTGGTAACCGTCAGTGGCAGGCTGATGCAAAGGAATCAGTTGGTCTTTGCCTGAACCGATCAAATCTGCACGGCCCATACGGATAAGGGCTTCACGTAACGACGGCCAGCCTTTCGGGTCGTGGTAGCGCAAGAACGCCTTGTGCAACCGGCGCTGCTCTTCGCTTTTAACGATGGTCACCGAATCGCTCTTGTACGTGACCTTGCGCAGTGGGTTTTTACCCGAGTGGTACATCGCCGTGGCCGTGGCCATCGGTGACGGGTAGAACGCCTGCACTTGATCGGCGCGGAAACCGCTGCCCTTGAGCCACAGTGCCAGGTTCATCATGTCTTCATCGGTGGTGCCGGGGTGGGCAGCGATGAAGTAAGGAATCAGGTACTGCTCTTTACCGGCCTCTTTCGAATACTTCTCGAACATGCGCTTGAATTTGTCATAGCTGCCAATGCCCGGCTTCATCATCTGATTGAGCGGACCTTCCTCGGTGTGTTCCGGGGCAATCTTCAGGTAACCACCCACGTGATGGGTCACCAGCTCTTTAACGTATTCCGGCGACTCGACCGCAAGGTCATAACGCAGGCCGGAAGCAATCAGGATTTTCTTCACGCCCGGCAACGCCCGTGCGCTGCGATACAGCTGAATCAGCGACGAATGGTCGGTGTTCAGGTTCGGGCAAATGCCGGGGAATACGCACGACGGTTTACGGCAAGCAGACTCGATCTCAGTACTCTTGCAGGCGATGCGGTACATGTTCGCCGTCGGGCCACCGAGGTCGGAAATAACCCCGGTGAAACCTGGAACCTTGTCGCGGATCTCTTCGATTTCGCGAATGATCGACTCTTCGGAACGGTTCTGAATGATCCGGCCTTCGTGCTCGGTGATTGAGCAGAAGGTACAGCCGCCGAAGCAGCCGCGCATGATGTTCACCGAGAACCGGATCATGTCGTAGGCCGGGATTTTTTCCTTGCCATACGCCGGGTGCGGAATGCGCGCGTATGGCATGCCAAACACGTAGTCCATCTCTTCGGTGGTCATGGGAATCGGCGGCGGATTGAACCAGACGTCGACTTCGCCGTGCTTCTGTACCAAGGCGCGAGCGTTACCTGGGTTGGTTTCCAGGTGCAACACGCGGTTGGCGTGGGCATAGAGCACGGAGTCAGCGCGGACTTTTTCCATCGACGGCAAACGGATAACCGTTTTATCGCGGGTCATCCGAGGGCTGGCCAGCAACTGCACGACCTTGGCTTCCTGCGGATCGTCTACCGGGCCTTTTTCTTGCTCGATGGCGCAGGCTTGGGTGTCCTGAGTATTGACGTACGGGTTGATGATCTTATCGACCTTGCCCGGACGATCGATACGTGTGGAGTCGACCTCGTACCAGCCTGCCGGCGTATCGCGACGGATGAACGCGGTGCCGCGAACGTCAGTGATGTCTTCAATCTTGTGGCCGTACGACAAACGCTGGGCGACTTCGACGATGGCGCGTTCGGCGTTGCCGTATAGCAGGATGTCGGCGCAAGCGTCGATCAGAATCGAATTACGCACCCGGTCCTGCCAGTAATCATAATGCGCGATGCGGCGCAATGAAGCCTCAATGCCGCCCAATACGATGGGCACGTGCTTGTAGGCTTCTTTGCAACGCTGGCTGTATACCAGACTCGCACGGTCCGGACGCTTGCCGGCCATACCGCCAGGCGTGTAAGCATCATCGGAGCGGACTTTTTTGTCAGCGGTGTAGCGGTTGATCATCGAGTCCATGTTGCCAGCGGCGACGCCGAAGAACAGGTTCGGCTCGCCGAGCTTCATGAAATCGTCTTTGGAATGCCAGTCTGGCTGGGCAATGATCCCGACGCGGAAGCCCTGAGACTCCAACAGCCGGCCAATGATCGCCATGCCAAAAGACGGGTGATCCACGTAGGCGTCACCGGTAACAATGATGATGTCGCAGGAATCCCAGCCAAGTTGATCCATCTCTTCCCGGCTCATGGGCAGGAAAGGTGCCGGCCCGAAACACTCGGCCCAGTACTTGGGATAGTCAAATAACGGCTTGGCTGCTTGCATATCAAAAAACCTGCACGTGTACACGTTGGAAAATCGCGGGCGCGGAATATAGCACAAAATTTGACCAATTCCGACGGTAATGGTCGGAATTAGCAGCGGAAGAATTTGATACGGGCACACTGTGGGACCGAATTCATTTGGGAAGGCGTTGGGTCAACTACAAAGGTCGCCGGACGTGCAATTCATTCCCGAATACATTCGGTCCCAGAAGGCCGGGAAGCGTCGCATCAATCGTCGTCGAAGTTGTAACTGCCCGGCGCGAGGTTTTCGAATCGGGTGTATTTGCCGATGAACGCCAGCCGCGTAGTGCCGATTGGGCCGTTACGCTGCTTGCCGATGATGATTTCAGCGATGCCTTTGTGCTCGGTTTCGGGGTGATACACCTCGTCCCGGTACACGAACATGATCACGTCAGCATCCTGCTCGATCGCTCCGGATTCCCGCAGGTCGGAGTTGATCGGGCGCTTGTTCGGCCGTTGCTCCAGGGAACGGTTGAGCTGAGACAAGGCGACCACTGGGCATTGAAATTCTTTGGCCAAGGACTTCAACGAACGAGAAATCTCGGAAATCTCATTGGTACGGTTGTCACCGCTTGAGCCAGGAATCTGCATCAATTGCAGGTAGTCGATCATGATCAGGCCAACTTCGCCGTGCTCACGCACCACCCGGCGAGTCCGCGCGCGCATTTCCGACGGGCTGATACCGGCAGTGTCATCGATGAACAGTTTGCGGTCGTTGAGCAGATTGACCGCCGAGGTCAGGCGTGGCCAATCATCGTCTTCCAGACGACCGGCGCGGACCTTGCTCTGATCGATACGACCCAGCGACGACAACATACGCATGATCAGTGATTCACCTGGCATTTCCAGTGAATACACCAGCACTACTTTGTCGCTACGAAGCACGGCGTTTTCCACCAGGTTCATGGCGAACGTGGTTTTACCCATCGACGGACGGCCGGCAACGATGATCAGGTCAGACGGTTGCAGGCCGCTGGTTTTCTCGTCCAGGTCGGTATAACCGGTGGACAAGCCCGTTATCGCGTTATCCGTGTTGAACAGCGTGTCGATGCGATCAATGGCTTTGGTCAGCAGGTCGGTAACGCTGACCGGGCCACCACTTTTCGGGCGTGCTTCGGCAATCTGGAAGATCTGCCGCTCAGCTTCGTCGAGAATCTCGGCGGCGCTGCGGCCTTCCGGATTAAACGCGCTGTCAGCGATTTCCGCACTAATGCCAATCAACTGCCGCAAGGTCGCCCGCTCGCGCACGATTTGCGCATAAGCCTTGATGTTGGCGACGGACGGAATGTTTTTCGCCAGTTCACTCAGATAACCCAGACCGCCAACCTGCGACGTATGACCTTCTTTGTCCAGTTGCTCGGACAGGGTAACCACGTCGATAGGGCTGTTCTGGTCGGCCAGTTTAGCGATGGCACGGAAGATCAGACGGTGATCGTGTCGATAAAAGTCGCCATCGGATACTTGATCGAGCACGCGCTCCCAGGCGTTGTTGTCCAGCATCAAACCACCGAGCACGGCCTGTTCGGCCTCGATGGAGTGCGGCGGCACCTTGAGGGCGGCAGTTTGCAGATCGTATTGCTCGGGGGCGGATATTTCGTTCATGGCCACTTAAAAATCAGGGAGAACAGAAAAACAAAGGGCACGACCTGTGAACAGGATCGTGCCCGATGTTAAACGTCTAGCGAGCAAGTCGCCAAGCGTTAAGTGCTGCTTAAGCAGCTACCACAATAACGCGTACGGTTGCTTCTACGTCGCTGTGCAGGTGCACGGCTACGTCGAATTCACCAACGTTACGGATAGTGCCGTTCGGCAGACGAACTTCGCTTTTTGCAACTTCAACGCCAGAGGCGGTCAGTGCATCAGCGATGTCGTGGGTGCCGATCGAACCGAACAGCTTGCCTTCGTCACCGGCGGTGGCAGTGATAGTCACTTCCAGCTCAGCCAGTTGGGCAGCGCGCGTTTCAGCCGAAGCTTTTTTGTCTGCAGCCAGTTTTTCCAGGTCAGCACGACGCTCTTCAAACGCAGCCACGTTGGCAGCGGTTGCAGCGGTTGCTTTGCCGTACGGCAGCAGATAGTTACGACCGTAACCGGCCTTAACATTTACTTTGTCGCCCAGGTTGCCCAGGTTCGCGACTTTTTCCAGAAGGATCAGTTGCATGTGAAAATCCTCTTAACTTTTAACCTTCACCGTCCGCAGAGCCGTTACCAACGTCTTTCGACGCAAAACGACCGCGAAAATCAATCAGGCTGTCGACGATGGCAAACACCACCAGCAACGGATAGATCAGCTGCATAAACAGCAACAGCGTTACGTACAACCCCACCAGCCAGAACCTGCCCAGTCGCTTTTCAGCAACCAGGCCATGAACCAAAGCCAGCCCGGCGAACATCAGCGGTACGCTGCACAACGGTGTCAACATCGCCATCTGAGGACCGAAATTCGGCCCCAGAAGCATGCACACCAGCAGCAACAACGCCGGTACCCTCGGGAGTCTTATGCTGCGAAATTCGCGGCCAAAACCACCAGGGTTGTACAACAACGCTTGCCAGTAACGCCCCAGAATCAGGGTCAGCACACTGACGATCTGCAACAAAGCCGCAATCAGGCCGTTTAGTACCGGTGCAATCAATGCTCCTAGTCGCGCTCGCTCTTCTACCGATAATTGCTGGTAGAGCCCATCGAGGACTTGCGGCAGAAGTTTTTGCAACTCCTGCGCCATCACTTCGATGGGTTCGCGGAAAACCGCTCCCAAAACCACTGCGTACAACAGACCCAGTGCCACGCTGACCAGCAGCACGCGGACCCAGGACTCGCTGGCGCGTAACAACGCTGCCAACCCCAGCGAACCGAGCAACACCATAAAGGTGCGAGGTTCACCGAAATACCACCAGACCAAAGCCGGCAGTAAAGCCCAGGCGAGGATGCCAACGGCATCACTCAAACCGCGCCGCAGAAGCACAAGGCAACCTGCGGCAGCACTCAACCAAAACAACAACGGCAATGCCGCACATCCGACCACTACAAGAGTGGCCTGCACGCGGCCGCGCATGATGAAATTAGCCATGGCGCGCATGCGTTCTATCCCTTACTACTTGTCGACTGCCTGGTCTCAGCGGCCGTGGCTGTCGGTGTAGGCCAGCAGGGCCAGGAAGCGGGCACGCTTGATAGCGGTGGCCAGCTGACGCTGATAACGAGCTTTTGTACCGGTGATACGGCTTGGAACAATTTTGCCGGTCTCGGATACGTATGCTTTCAGAGTGTTGAGATCTTTGTAATCGATCTCCTTCACGTCTTCAGCGGTGAAGCGGCAGAATTTACGACGACGGAAGAAACGTGCCATGTAATTGGCTCCTCAAAAGGTCCGTGGATTACTCGTCAGCGTTATCGCTGGCGTCGCTGTTGTCACCGTCATCGCCATCGGCGTTGTCGGAGTGCTCAGGACGGTCACGACGCTCACGGCGCTCGCTGCGGTTTTCTTCGGCCTTGAGCATCTCGGACTGACCAGTTACGGCTTCGTCGCGACGGATGACCAGGTTACGGATCACGGCATCGTTGTAACGGAAGTTGTCTTCCAGTTCAGCCAAAGCCTTACCGGTGCATTCAACGTTCAGCATCACGTAGTGAGCCTTGTGAACATTGTTGATTGCATAGGCCAATTGACGACGGCCCCAATCTTCCAGACGGTGAACTTTACCGCCGTCTTCTTCGATCAGCTTGGTGTAACGCTCTACCATGCCGCCGACTTGCTCGCTTTGATCCGGGTGGACCAAAAAGATGATTTCGTAATGACGCATGAATGCTCCTTACGGGTTGTAGCCTGCCGCTAAAAAACGGTCAGACAAGGAGTGAATGACACTTGTGAGTCTTGCCCAGCACAGGCACAGAAGCGCCTGCCATGACAGCAAGGGGCGCAATTGTAGAGAAGGTAGGGCGATGGCGCAAGGAGATTGGTGTACACATCTGTAGGAGCCAACTGGTTGGCGAGGCGGCAAGCACGGTATGACCGATACGCCGCGCCAGGCCTTCGCCAACCAGTTGGCTTCTACAGGGTTACTTCTTGGCGGCTGCCTTCACGCTACGCTGGCGCAGGGCCTCGAACAGGCATACGCCAGTGGCGACGGACACGTTCAAACTGCTGACACTACCGGCCATCGGCAGTTTTACCAGGTAGTCGCAATGGTCACGCGTCAGGCGACGCATGCCTTTACCTTCAGCACCCATTATCAAGATAGTCGGACCGGTCAGGTCTTGCTGATACAACTCGACTTCAGCCTCCCCCGCCGTACCGACAACCCACAAACCACGCTGCTGCAGTTTTTCCAGTGTGCGCGCCAAGTTGGTGACTGCCACCAACGGAATCACTTCCGCTGCGCCGCAGGCTACTTTTCGCACGGTCGGCGTCAATGTTGCCGATTTGTCTTTCGGCACAATCACAGCCAACGCACCCGCCGCATCGGCGGTACGCAGGCAAGCGCCAAGGTTGTGCGGATCGGTCACGCCGTCCAACACCAGAATCAGGGGCGGACCTTCGGTACGATCGAGAAGCTCGTCAAGCATGGCTTCGCCCCACACCTGACTCGGACTGACGTCTGCAACAACACCTTGGTGCACGCCTTCGACCCAAACGTCCATTTCACGACGCTCAGCCTGACCCACCGCCACACGATTTTCGTTGGCGAGCTGGATCAATACCTGAACCCGCGGATCGTTACGATTTTCCGCCAGCCAGACTTGCTTGACCCGTTTCGGGTGATGTCGTAACAGTGCTTCTACAGCGTGAACGCCGTAGATTTTTTCCAGCGAACTCATGACTTGGCCTTAGGTTTACGCACTCCGCCGCTTTTGTCGGCAGGTGCCGAGCCCGCTTTGGGCGGGCCCTTACGATGTTTACTTGGTTTGGCTGGCTTACCCGTCGAAGCAGGGTCAGCTTTACTGGACTTTCCCGACGCCGCCTTTCCACCACCTTTCGCTTCGGACAGCAGAGCCTGCTTCATTTCACGGCTTTTGCGCACTTCAGCGTTTTTCGCCGCAGCATCACTTGGCCGATAAGCTTCGGCCGCTGGCGCAGCTTTCGCCGGAGCACCACGACGCCCGGAGGACTTGGCAGGCGCTTCGGTTTTTTCCGCCGGAGCCGGAGTGGTTTCAGCACCGCGACGCTTGCGACCAATCGGCGCGCTAATAGTCTTTTCAGACATCTCGAAGTCGATCTTGCGTTCGTCGAGGTCGACGCGCATGACCCGTACTTCAACCGTGTCGCCCAAGCGGAAACTACGGCCCGTGCGCTCGCCCGCCAGGCGGTGATGCACGGGGTCGAAGTGGTAGTAATCGCCCGGCAAGGCCGTTACGTGCACCAAGCCCTCGACGTAGATGTCAGTCAGCTCAACGAACAGACCGAAACCCGTCACCGCAGTGATTACGCCAGGGAATGATTCACCCACGCGGTCTTTCATGAACTCGCATTTGAGCCAGTTGACCACATCACGCGTGGCTTCATCGGCGCGGCGCTCGCTCATGGAGCACTGCTCACCCAACTGTTCCAGCGCTGCTTCATCGTAAGGATAGATGCGCGCTTTCGGAATAGTCATGGCACCGGCGCGACGAACGTGTGGTGTGTCTTGCTCGGAGCGGATCACGCTACGAATCGCACGGTGCGTGAGCAGGTCCGGGTAACGGCGGATCGGCGAAGTGAAGTGCGTATACGCTTCGTAATTCAGGCCGAAGTGGCCCTGATTGTCGGCGCTGTACACCGCTTGACTCAACGAACGCAGCATCACGGTCTGAATCAGGTGGAAATCCGGACGATCCTTGATGCTGGCCAGCAATGCCTGGTAATCCTTCGGCGACGGGCCATCTTTACCTTTGTGCAACGACAGACCCAGCTCGCCGAGGAACGCGCGAAGTTTTTCCAGGCGCTCTGGCGGCGGCCCGTCGTGGACGCGGTATAAGGCAGGAATTTCGTGCTTCTTCAGGAATGCAGCAGTGGCCACGTTGGCGGCCAGCATGCATTCTTCGATCAGTTTGTGAGCATCGTTACGCGTGGTCGGGCGAATTTCGGCGATTTTGCGCTCGGTACCGAAGATGATCCGGGTTTCCTGAGTCTCAAAATCGATCGCGCCACGGGTATGACGGGCGGCCAGCAGGACCTTGTACAGCGAGTACAGCTGCTTCAAGTCCGGCACAACGTCGGAATACTCTTCACGCAATTGCTTGGCTTCGGCCGTTTTCGGCTGCTCCAAGATCGCGCTGACCTTGTTATAGGTCAGACGAGCGTGGGAGTGGATGACCCCTTCGTAGAACTGGTAGTCAGTCATTTCGCCGGTTTTCGAGATAGTCATCTCGCACACCATGGCCAAGCGATCAACGTGCGGGTTCAACGAGCACAAGCCGTTGGACAATTGCTCAGGGAGCATTGGCACAACGCGCTCCGGGAAGTACACCGAGTTACCGCGCACTTGCGATTCGGTATCCAGCGCTGAACCGATCTTGACGTAGCTCGATACGTCGGCAATAGCGACGTACAGCTTCCAGCCACCCGAGAACAAGCGCAGCTTGCCCGGCTTGGCTTCGCAGTAAACCGCATCGTCGAAGTCGCGAGCGTCTTCGCCATCGATGGTCACGAACGGCAAGTGACGCAGGTCGACGCGATGTTCCTTGTCTTTCTCTTCCACTTCCGGCTTGAGCTTGGCGGCTTCTTTGAGCACCGCTTCTGGCCAGACATGCGGAATGTCATAGGTGCGCAGCGCGACATCGATTTCCATGCCAGGCGCCATGTAATTGCCGACCACTTCCACCACGTCGCCTTGCGGCTGGAACCGCGCCGTTGGCCAGTGAGTAATTTTCACTTCGACGAACTGACCGACCTTGGCGCTGGAATTGCGCCCCGGCGTGATCAGCACTTCTTGCTGGATCTTCGGGTTATCTGGCACGACAAAACCGATGCCGCCCTCTTCGAAGTAGCGACCCACGATGGTTTCATGGGCGCGGGAAATGACTTCCACCATCACACCTTCGCGGCGACCGCGGCGATCAAGACCGGAAACACGGGCCAAACCTCGATCACCGTCGAACACCAGACGCATCTGCGCCGGACTCATGAACAGGTCATCCGAGCCGTCATCCGGGATCAGGAAACCGAAGCCGTCACGGTGGCCCGAGATGCGACCGAGGATCAGATCGAGCTTATCCACAGGGGCATACGTGCCCCGGCGGGTGTAGATCAACTGAGCATCCCGCTCCATAGCGCGCAAGCGACGACGCAGGGCTTCGAACTGATCTTCAGTCGTTAGCCCAAACTCTTCCACCAATTGCTCACGACTTGCCGGCGACCCGCGGTCAGCAAGATGTTGCAAGATCAGCTCACGGCTGGGGATAGGGTTTTCGTATTTTTCCGCTTCACGCGCGGCCTCGGGATCGAGGGACTGCCAATCGGCCATTAGAATGAGTTCACCTTATCTATATTTATTTAGTTTGGCATATACCGGATTGAAACGCGAAGACACCATTTGTTACGCAGCCCCGCGATCCGAAAAAATATTTCACAGCGGGGGTTTACAGCTCCTACACTCATCCGTAAGATGCGCCCCACAACGACGGCAAACGTTGTTGTAGTTGAAAGTAAACGATAATTTCAGAGTTAAATCAGAATTTATTGGCGAACCCAACGAACTGCCCAGATGGTGAAATTGGTAGACACGCCAGCTTCAGGTGCTGGTGACCGCAAGGTCGTGGAAGTTCGAGTCTTCTTCTGGGCACCAATTTAAACAAAACCGAGCCACGTGCTCGGTTTTGTGCTTTCTGCGCTTGGGATTTCAAATCAAACATTTCATGCCGCAGAGACCGCGGAGAAAGAGTGCGCCCCAATTGCACCCTTTCTCGCCATCTCGCTAAGTTTGTTTACGCGCGAAATTGCCCAAGGCTCGCCTTCAGTTGCGCAGCCAAACCATCCAGCACCTTGCCACTGGCTGTGGTTTCGACCACTGCCTGAGCCGCGCGCTGCGCCTGAGCATGAATCACTTCGACACGCCCTCTCACCGCTTGCGCACCCTGGGCCTGATGCTCAGCTGCTTGTGTTGCCAATCCAATAGCCGCATGCACTTGCTCGACCGAAGCCTGTACTGACAATTGCAGCTTCGCACTGTCACGCAGTACCGCCAGCCCTTCGTTGGCTTGGCGCCCCGCCAAGCCGATCGCGGCCACTGCCTCTTTAGCACCTTGCTGCAATGCGCCGATGTGCGCCTGAATATCGCCCGTCGAACGTTGCGTCTTGCTCGCCAACGCGCGAACTTCATCGGCTACCACCGCGAAACCACGACCTGTTTCACCTGCGCGGGCCGCTTCGATTGCTGCGTTGAGTGCCAACAAGTTGGTTTGTTCCGCGATGCCATGAATCACCGTCAGCACCACTTCAATCTGTTCGCTCTGCCGCGCCAAGCGCTCAATGACTTTGGCACCGGTATCGACCTGGCCCGCCAATGCCTCGATCAAACCGCCGACTTGCGCGGAGGTCCGGGTATTTTCATCGGTGGCCTGACGAATACCCACTACCTGCTGCAAGGCCGCCTGCATGGCCTGACTTTCAGCCTGAGCTTCATCGGCCATCTGCGAAAGAGCCTGGAGGCTGGCAGCCACTTCATCACGCTGAGACTCCGCCGCAGCACCCGCACCCGCATTTCGGCGGCTCAACGCACCAATTTCTACACCCGTGAGCTGAGCGACATCCCCCGCCTCGCGCACAATGGGCTGCAATTTGTCGACGAAGCGATTGACCGCCGCCGCCATGTCACCAATTTCATCGTTGCTATTGAGCTGGACGCGCTTGGTCAAATCGCCCTCTCCCGCCGCGAGGTCGTTCAGCGCCGCGATCAGCAGGTGCAATTTGCTTACGACTCGACGACCGAGTACTACGGCCAACAGCAACAGCACGCCGAGCCCAACCAACGCCAAGCCCAAACCTATGCGCCAGCGCAAGGTAGCGGCTGCTTCCTGGACGGTTGTGCTGGTATTGGCGGCCATTGCCGACGCTGCGGCTTGGGCCGACTGCAAGCGCGTGCGCAATGCTTTCGAACTGTCGGCTGCCGCGCCTACCAGACTGTCGGACACCAATTGCTCGGCACCCACAATCAATGCCGAGAACCGGGTATCCAGTGCCGCCAAATTGGTCTCAACCGTGGAGGTGGTAACGCCCATGATCACTTTGCCGATTTCCACCCCATTCGGGCTGATCGAGGCTTCAACGTAATAAACCGAGGGGTCGTGCTGGGCGGCGCTCAAGACTTTATCGATGGGCCGGTCACCCTCGCCTTTGTCCAGCAAGGCTTTTATCTGGGGATTATCGCGATTCAGGTAGCGTGTCAGGTGCTCGCCCTGTGCGTCGTTATAAACCACGAACAACACATTGGGATTTCGTTGAGCGCGACGAGCGAATTCCGACAAGGTCGGCGTGTCGTTATCCCACATGGCGCGCGGGGCAACAGCCGCCAGCAACTGGGCCATGTCGTTGGCAGAATCATGCAGATCTTTTTCGAGCGTGCCACGCAGTTGCACCTGCTCGTCTTTAAGCCGCGACGACAATCCGGCGCTCAGGCGCTGTCGGGTACTGGAAGAAAGGGCATCAAGGCTGGAAGTAACTTCACTACTCGCCTGCTCTAATTGTGCAGTGAGATTTTGTGAATCAACGCCGAGGCGGGCCGCCAAATCCGCTTCAAGCGCGGTAACGGTGCTCCGGGTCAGGGCAACCGCCACAACCACCTGCACCAAAAGGGCAACGCCAAGGGCGATAAACACGGGTCGCAATAAGCGACTTCGTAAAAGAGAAAGGACGGCCGACATGGTGGAATTCCTCTACTGCAGACGCCATTAAAATGATGGCATTCTTTAATAAGTGAATTCACAGCAAGTGCCGTGCCGCTCCAGCATCTATCACGCCATAGAACAACAAAAGGCCGCATAAGCGACCCTTTGTTTATCTTTCAACGACTTATCAGGCAAACGGGTGACGCAGTACGATGGTTTCGTTGCGATCCGGACCTGTCGAAATAATGTCAATCGGCGCGCCGACCAGCTCTTCTACGCGCTTGATGTAAGCACGAGCATTTGCTGGCAACTCTTCCAGGGTTTTGGCACCCACGGTCGATTCGGTCCAACCCGGCATTTCTTCGTACACAGGCACCAGACCGATGTAGCTGTCGGCATCCGTCGGTGCATCGATGACTGCGCCGTTCTCGTTCTGATAACCCACACAGATGTTGATGGTTTCCAGACCGTCGAGCACGTCGAGCTTGGTCAGGCACAGACCGGAGATGCTGTTGATCTCGATAGCGCGACGCAGAATAACCGCATCGAACCAACCGCAACGGCGCGCACGGCCGGTGGTTGCACCAAACTCGTGCCCACGTTTGGCCAGGAACGCACCAACGTCGTCAAACAGCTCAGTCGGGAATGGACCCGAGCCAACGCGTGTGGTGTAAGCCTTGGTGATGCCGAGAATGTAGTCCAGATACATCGGACCAAAACCCGAACCAGTGGCGATGCCGCCAGCGGTGGTGTTCGAGCTGGTCACGTACGGATAGGTACCGTGGTCGATATCCAGCAACGAACCTTGGGCACCTTCGAACATGATGTCTTTGCCGTCGCGGCGCATCTCATGCAGCGCAGCAGTGACGTCGAGCATCATTGGCTTTAGCAGCTCAGCGTATTCCATGCACTCGTCGAGTGTTTTCTGGAAGTCGATGGCAGGCTCTTTGTAGTAATTAACCAGAACAAAGTTATGGTAATCGAGCAGCTCACCCAATTTCGCGGCAAAACGTTCACGATGGAACAAATCGCCGATGCGCAGACCGCGACGCGCTACTTTGTCTTCATAAGCCGGACCGATACCGCGACCGGTGGTGCCGATCTTCAGTTCGCCGCGAGCTTTCTCACGCGCCTGATCCAGCGCGACGTGATAAGCCAGAATCAGCGGGCAAGAAGGACTGATACGCAGACGTTCACGAACCGGAATACCCTTTTCTTCGAGCTTTATGATTTCGCGCATGAGTGCGTCAGGCGCAACCACCACACCGTTGCCGATCAAGCACTGCACGCCTTCGCGCAATACTCCGGACGGAATAAGGTGCAATACGGTTTTTTCACCGTCGATAACTAACGTGTGGCCAGCGTTGTGTCCGCCTTGATAACGAACCACAGCGGTAGCGTGTTCGGTCAGCAGATCAACGATCTTGCCTTTGCCCTCATCACCCCATTGGGTGCCCAGGACTACGACATTCTTACCCATAACACTTGTCCTCATTCACGCAAACTAGGTGCCGGCAGCGGCCGGCAGGAAAACTCAAGAGGCCAGCGGCAGCAACTGCCAAAGCCCGTCATGCTGAACCAACTGCCGGTCACAATCGGCATCGTGCGCGGCAGACAACGCTTGACCAGGCAATGCCTGAACGACACGTTGACCTTCGCTACGCAATTGACAGACCTGTTGCCAGAGTGCCGCATCCGTACTATCAGGCATCCAGATACCGCCAAACGGTAGCTCGATTTCCGCACGCCCCATTGTCACCAGGGTTTTCAAATCGGTAGAAAAACCGGTAGCAGGACGCGCCCGGCCAAAATCTGCGCCGATATCGTCATAACGACCGCCTTGGGCGATTGACTGACCAACACCCGGCACGAATACGGCGAACACAACGCCGGTGTGGTAGTGATAACCCCGTAGTTCACCGAGATCGAAGTACAACGGCAATTGCGGGAAACGCGCAGAAAGGCGCTCAGCAATGGTCAACAAATCGTCCAGTGCGGCCAATACCGGCGCCGGCGCATGGGCCAGGCGATCACGGGCCGAGACCAGTACTTCAGGCCCGCCACACAGATCGACCAGCGCACGCAACATCGTCGCCATATCAGCCGGCAAATTGGCGGTGAGTGCAATGACTTCGTCTATAGCCTTACGCTGCAAGGCATCGAACAACTGTTGCTCGACTTCACCTGACAAACCGGCGGCACGCGCCAAACCACGGTAGATACCCACGTGGCCCAGGTCCATGTGCACATCCGGCACATCCGCCAATTGCAGCATCGCCAGCATCAGGCTGATGACTTCAACATCACTGCTCGGACTGGCATCGCCATACAGCTCGGCACCTAACTGAATGGGGCTGCGCGACGATGTCAGCGCTCGCGGCTGAGCATGCAAAACACTGCCGGCATAACACAGACGGCTTGGCCCTTCACGACGCAGCGTATGCGCATCGATCCGCGCGACCTGCGGCGTGATATCCGCACGAAAGCCCATCTGCCGACCCGACTGCGGATCAATCACTTTGAACGTGCGCAAATCAAGATCCTGGCCCGCGCCGGTCAAAAGCGACTCCAGGTACTCGATATGCGGGGTGACGACGAACTCATAACCCCAGCTCTGGAACAGATCCAACACCTGGCGACGCGCTATTTCAATGCGCGCCGCTTCTGGTGGCAGTACTTCTTCGATGCCATCTGGTAGCAGCCAGCGGTCAACCGTTGCCATTACGCCAATCCCCTATGATCCGGGCGGCCAGCCCTGAGGGCGAGCCTTGAGTGAAGCAGAGTGTGGTCACGTTTAGCGTGCCTGTATCAATAACAAGCCCAGCAGAACGGGCAGCCCCAGGGTTACCCTGCGACCACACTCCTCGAAAAACCTTGCCCAGCGCATTACCACGCCGCGGCCTATCCATCGTGCAGACGCAAAAAAGCCGGGATTTTCCCGGCTGCCGCATCATACACACGTTTTACCCCGTGATCACCCCGCCAGGCATTTTTGCCGCCCGGCGGGTGGATCGATTACGGCTTGGATTTTTCCAGGTAACGGAAGAAATCGCTGCTTGGGTCCAGCACCATCACGTCACTCTTGCTCGCAAAGCTTTCTCGGTAGGCGCGCAGGCTACGGTCGAACGCGTAGAACTCCTGATCCTGACCGTAGGCTTTGGAGTAGATCGCCGCAGCCTGAGCATCGCCATCACCGCGAGCTTCTTCAGACTCACGATAGGCTTCTGCCAACAGAACACGACGTTGACGATCGGCGTCGGCACGAATGCCTTCTGCCAGCTCGTTACCCTTGGCCCGATGCTCACGTGCTTCACGCTCGCGCTCGGTACTCATACGTTCGAAAACGCTGCGGTTCACTTCCTTCGGCAGGTCAATAGCCTTGACCCGGACATCGATGACTTCGATACCCAGCTCTTTGTTGGCCATTGTGTTCAGCGAAGCCGTGATATCCGCCATCAGTTGGTCACGCTCACCCGATACCACTTCATGCAGGGTGCGCTTGCCGAACTGATCTCGTAGCCCGGATTCAAGACGACGAGATAGACGTTCGTCAGCGATTTGCTTGAGACCGGAAGTCGCCGTATAGAAACGCTCGGCATCCTTCACGCGCCATTTGGCATAGGCATCCACCATGACGGCTTTCTTTTCCAGCGTCAGGAACCGTTGCGTCGGTGCATCAAGGGTCAACAAGCGACCATCGAATTTCCGCACCTGATTCACGTAAGGAACCTTTACGTGCAGACCCGGCTGTACGTCTGACTCGACGACACGACCAAATTGCAACAGGACCGCACGCTCAGTCTGAGTAACGATGTAGAAGCTGTTCCAGGCAACGACCGCCAGCACTAGACAGACAATCAGGGCGATCAGCGATTTATTGCTCATCAGCGACTCTCCCTTGTACGCGTATCATGCTGCTGCTGGGCCTCGGTTGCAGCACGTGCCCCGATCTCAGTGCTAGCGGCAGGTGCGCCGATTACCGGAGCGTTGGTAGCACGACCACTTTCGATCATCTTGTCCAACGGCAGGTAAAGCAGATTGTTCTGCCCTTTATTGCCACCGGTCACGAGTACCTTGCTGGTATTGGTGAACACCTCTTGCATGGTGTCCAGATACAGACGCTCACGCGTCACCTCCGGCGCCTTGCGATACTCGACCACCAGCTTGGTAAAGCGATCAGCTTCACCTTTGGCACGTGACACGACTTCATCACGATAGCCATTGGCGTTTTCGATAATGCGCTGAGCCTGACCACGAGCTTCCGGAATGACACCGTTAGCGTAGGTTTCAGCCTGGTTGCGCGAACGCTGCTCGTCTTCACGGGCACGAATTACGTCATCGAAGGCTTCCTGAACTTCACGCGGCGCCGCAGCGCTTTGTACGTTCACCTGAGTCACGGTGATGCCGGTGCGATAGGTATCGAGGAAGCGTTGCAGACGCTCCTTGATTTCGCTGGCCATCAATTCACGACCTTCAGTCAGCACCTGGTCCATCGCGGTGGACCCCACGACGTGGCGCAGGGCGCTTTCGGTCGCGTGCTGCAGACTGACTTCTGGCTGATCAACGTTCAGCACGAAATCTTTCAGGTTTGTGATCTTGTATTGCACGGTCAACGGCACTTCGACGATGTTTTCGTCTTCGGTGAGCATCTGCCCTTGCTTGCTATACGCTCGCTCGCGGGTGACGTTTTCCTGGAATTTACGATCGAACGGCGGGAAATAGATGTTCAAGCCCGCACCGACGGTTTCGTAGTATTTGCCGAAGCGCAGCACCACGGCTTGCTCCTGCTCATCCACGACGTAAATAGCACTGTAGAGCCAGATCGCGACCAGCACGACCAGCCCGATACCGAGAAGACCCAGACCACCGCCTTTGCGCTGCCCGCCATCTTCACCGCCGCCGCTGCCGCTGCGTTTTTTGCCACCACCGAACAACCCATTAAGGCTTTCCTGTAGCTTTCGGAAGGCCTCGTCGAGATCTGGTGGCCCCTTGCGGTCGCCGCCCTTGCGCTTACCACCCCAAGGATCCTGATTATTCGAGTTGCCACCCGGCTCATTCCAAGCCATAGCGCTCTCCATCTGATAAAGCAAAGACGCGCCCACGGCGCGCCGACCAATGCTACAGAATGCCTGCGTTAGCGGCACAGCCACTTTCTCAAGCTTTTATTGCAAAGTGTGTTGCTCGATGAATTCCAGCGGCTGCATTCCTTCGCGACTCACTAGGCGATTGAACTCAACACGCGGCAAACGGACCGCCAACAAACTGCCACCCTCTTCATCATGCTCTTCGCTTTGCACAGCGCCCAACTTGAAGAACTGTGCGCGCAGTCGAGCAAAACGCTGAGGCAAGCGCAAGGTGCCAACGAATAAATCGTCACCGAGCAACTCAGCCACAGCCTGTTTAAGCAGATCCAAACCGCGACCATCACGCGCAGACAACCAGACCCGCTGCGGCTTGCCATCGGCATCGCGCTGGATCTGAGGCTCTACGCCTTCGAGTAAATCGAGTTTGTTATATACCTCAAGAATCGGTATCTCATCGGCGCCAATTTCACCGAGAACTGCCATGACCTGCTCGATTTGCGACAAACGCTCAGGCTCATGGGAATCAATGACGTGCAACAGCAGGTCAGAATTGCTTGATTCTTCGAGTGTCGCCCGAAACGCTTCGACCAGTTTGTGCGGCAAATGACGAATGAAGCCTACGGTATCGGCCAACACAATCGGCCCGAAATCATTGAGTTCAAGACGCCGCAGGGTCGGGTCGAGGGTAGCGAACAGCTGGTCAGCAGCAAAAACGTTGGAGTCGGTCACCGAGTTGAACAGCGTCGACTTACCAGCGTTGGTGTAGCCCACTAAGGAAACAGAGGGAATATCCGCGCGCTGACGACCTCGGCGAGCTTGGTCCCGCTGACTACGGACCTTTTCCAGACGGCTCTTGATTTGCTTTACGCGTACCCGCAGCAAGCGTCGGTCGGTTTCCAGCTGGGTCTCACCCGGACCGCGCATGCCGATACCGCCGCCCTGCCGTTCCAAGTGCGTCCAGCCACGAACCAGACGTGTACTCATGTGATCAAGCTGAGCCAGCTCGACCTGCAATTTACCTTCATGAGTACGCGCACGCTGCGCAAAGATATCCAGAATCAAACCCGTACGATCAAGCACGCGACACTCGAAAACACGTTCGAGGTTGCGTTCCTGACTGGGCGTAAGGACGTGATTAAAGATAACGATGTCGACGTGCTCGGCTTTGACCAAGTCGCGAAGTTCCTCAACCTTGCCGCTGCCGATCAAGTATTTGGCTGTAGGCCGATGACGCGGCACGCTAACGAACCCAACAGTCTCGGCGCCGGCTGAGTTCGCCAGCTCCTGAAACTCCTGCGGATCTTCGCGCGCCTCAGGGTCCTGACCATCCAAGTGAACGAGAATAGCCCGCTCACCACCACCGTGGCGCTCAAAGAACAAAGCAGACTCCTATCAGGCGTTACCTGGCTCAGCGTCACCCGCTTCGGTTTCGGTCGCGCTAGGCAAGCGAATTGGACGAACCGGTACAACGGTAGAGATGGCGTGTTTGTAAACCATTTGGCTGACAGTGTTCTTCAGCAAAATTACGAACTGGTCAAAGGACTCGATCGTGCCTTGCAGCTTGATACCGTTAACCAGATAAATCGAAACCCCAACCTTTTCTTTACGCAAAGTGTTCAGGTAAGGGTCTTGTAGCGAATGCCCTTTTGACATGTGCCGCACTCCTTTAAGGATCAATAGAAAAAATAGTAAGCAAATTGGCTTACGCCGCCACCCCCCAAGGATAGACGGCAATTGCAAGGTCTCAGCTCAATATGGAGACCGATCCCAGGTATTTCAAGGCACGCGGCAGATTGTCGCAAGCCATGCTGTCCAACCAGTGCAAATCTTTCCAGCTCCGTAACCAGGTGAACTGCCGTTTGGCCAATTGGCGCGTGGCAATGATGCCGCGCTCCTGCATCTGGTCCCACGTCAATTCTCCGTCCAGATGTTCCCAGACTTGGCGATAGCCAACGGCCCTGATAGAGGACAACCCGGCATGCAGGTCACCTCTGGCTCGCAGGGCTAAGACCTCATCAACGAACCCCTGTTCCAACATCTGTACAAATCGTTGCGTAATTCGCTCATGCAGCAAGTGGCGGTCCAACGGAGCGATGGCCAACTTCGCGACAGTATAGGGCAATTGATGGCGCCCCGAAGCCGCTGCTTCAGTACTTTGCGCAGTTTGTTGCTCGCGGTGTGCGGTCATGCTCAGACCGCTCACTCGATAGACTTCCAGGGCACGAATCAGCCGCTGCGGATCATTGGGATGAATTCGAGCTGCGGACACCGGGTCAATTTCCGCCAATTGATCGTGGAGGTCCTGCCAGCCGAGAGCTAAAGCTTCGGCTTCAAGGTGCGCCCGAACAACGGGATCGGCTGGCGGCATGTCCGCCAACCCCTCTTGCAAGGCCTTGAAATACAGCATCGTTCCGCCCACCAGCAACGGAATCTTTCCACGAGAGGTGATTTCAGCCATCGCCGCCAATGCATCTGCACGAAAGTCAGCGGCTGAGTAACTTTGCGCCGGATCAAGGATATCGATCAGCCTGTGTGGAAATTCGGCCAGTTGCTCTTTGGAGGGCTTCGCGGTGCCAATGTCCATGCCACGGTAAATGAGTGCAGAGTCGACGCTGACAAGCTCACAAGGCAGCGCTTTGGTCAGCGCCATCGCCAGGTCGGTCTTGCCGGCAGCGGTGGGGCCCATCAAAAAGATCGCCGGGGGTAATTCACTCATCAGCGACCGCGCAGAAATAGTTTGTCCAGATCATCCAGACCTAATTGGGTCCAGGTCGGGCGGCCGTGATTGCACTGGCCGCTGCGCTCGGTGTTCTCCATGTCGCGCAGTAAACCGTTCATTTCCGGCAGGGCCAATCGCCGATTTGCACGCACCGCGCCGTGACAGGCCATGGTGCCGAGCAATTCATTGAGGTGCGCTTGAATGCGGTCGCTGGTGCCGTATTCCATAAGATCGGCCAACACGTCGTGTACCAGTCGATTGGCTTCGGCTTGCTTAAGCAACGCCGGGATCTGCCGAATCGCCAAGGTTTCGGGCCCTAGTCGCTGCAGCTCGAAGCCCAGACGCTGGAACCAGTCCATGTGCTCTTCGGCGCAATCAGCTTCCCGCTGACTGACCGCGATGGATTCAGGCACCAGCAACGGCTGGCCGCTTAGCCCTTCACTGGCCAAGGCGATTTTGAGGCGTTCGTACATGATGCGTTCGTGGGCTGCGTGCATGTCCACCAGCACCAGACCGTGGGCATTTTCCGCGAGTATATAAATACCCTTGAGCTGCGCCAACGCATAGCCCAATGGAGGAGTATCGTCTTGGGAGTCAGGCAACGGCGCGGAGCCTGAGCCTGGCAACGGCGCAAAGAATTCGCGGTAGGCGCTCTGGGCTTCAGCCGCCGGCAAGACTGTACCCGGTCGAGGCGGCGAATATTGGTATTGATAACCGGCTCCCGCACCGGTACCGGCGGCTCGCGCGTACGGTTCGGATTGCGGTTGCTCCGGCAGATTATTGGCCAACCGCATTTCACCCTGGGGCCCAAACTCGCCAGCGTCCGGCCCGGTTGGTCGCACGATGGCGGTTACCGGCGCCGAGCCGTTCAAATGGTCTTCAGGGCGGACATCACCCAGGGCGCGGTGCAAAGTGCCGTACAAAAAATCATGAACCATACGCCCATCACGGAAGCGGACTTCGTGCTTGGTCGGGTGCACGTTGACGTCGACCACCGCCGGATCGACTTCGAAAAACAGCACGAACGTTGGATGACGACCATTGAACAACACGTCGCGATAGGCTTGACGTACAGCGTGGGCTACCAGCTTGTCGCGCACGGCACGGCCGTTCACATAAAAATATTGCAGGTCAGCCTGGCTGCGAGAGAACGTTGGCAAACCGACCCATCCCCACAGGTGCAGACCATTGCGCTCAACCTCAATCGGCAGCGCTTGCTCCAGAAAACCCGGACCACAGATCGCGCCGACACGACGAGCACGGGCATTGTCATCATTGGCTTCGTGCAAGCTGAGGATGGTTTTCCCGTTGTGGCGCAGATGAAACGCGACGTCGAAACGTGCCAACGCCATCCGCTTGATCACTTCCTGCAGGTGATCAAATTCGGTTTTTTCTGCCTTGAGAAACTTACGCCGCGCAGGTGTATTGAAGAACAGATCCCGGACTTCTACCGAAGTCCCCACGGGATGCGCTGCTGGCTGCACCCGAGAGGCCATGTCGCGGCCTTCAGTTTCGACCTGCCACGCTTGATCGGCATCTTTGGTGCGGGAAGTGAGGGTCAACCGGGCCACGGAGCTGATCGACGCCAATGCCTCGCCGCGAAAGCCCAGGCTCATGACTCGCTCAAGATCTTCCAGTTCACGAATCTTACTGGTGGCATGCCGGGCAAGGGCCAACGGCAAATCGTCGGAGGAAATACCACCCCCGTCATCGCGCACACGCAGCAATTTGATTCCGGCCTGTTCAACGTCGATATCGATGCGCTTTGCGCCCGAGTCGAGGCTGTTTTCCAACAACTCTTTAATGACTGAAGCGGGCCTTTCTACCACCTCGCCAGCAGCGATCTGGTTAGCGAGTCGCGGGCTGAGCAGCTCTATCCGGGCGCTGCTGCCGACCTGATCACTCATGGCTGGGCTACCAACGTCGTATTCGGGATGCTTAATCGCTGGCCGATCAATAATTCGTCGGTCTTAAGGTGATTGGCATTGCGTAAACTGCCGACGCTTACCTGATAACGCAAAGCGATCATTCCCAGCGTGTCACCCGAACGGACAGTGTGATCACGCGGACCCTGGACAATTTTGCCGTTGTCTCGCAACCATGCGATATAAGTGCCGAAGGGCGGATTTTGCTGGAAGAACTGCTTCACGCCCGCGCTGATCGAGCGCGCCAAGGCTTGTTGATGGGACGCACCGGTAAGCTTCGCCGCCTCTGCGGCATTTGAAATGAAGCCGGTTTCCACGAGAATGGACGGGATATCCGGGGATTTGAGCACCATGAATCCGGCTTGCTCGACCCGCGATTTGTGCAGCGACGTGACGCGACCAATATTGCTCAGCACTTTTTGCCCGACGTTAAGGCTTGAAGACAACGACGCGGTCATGGACAAGTCCAGCAGCACGCCGGCCAGCATTTTGTCTTTGTCGTCGAGGCTTACTGCACCTGCACCGCCGATCAAGTCAGAGCGGTTTTCACTGTCGGCCAACCAACGGGCGGTTTCGGACGTGGCGCCGCGCTCAGACAATGCAAACACCGAAGCGCCAAAGGCGGCAGATGACGGCGCTGCGTCGGCGTGAATCGAGACAAACAGGTCGGCGCCCTTCTTGCGTGCGATTTCCGTGCGTTTACGCAGGGGAATAAAGTAGTCGCCGGTACGGGTCAGCTCGGCGCGATAGCCCTTTTCGGCGTTGATCTGTCGCTGCAGTTCTTTGGCAATGGACAACACGATGTCTTTCTCTTTCTGACCGCGTGCGCCACCTGCGCCAGGGTCTTCTCCACCGTGGCCCGCATCAATGGCAATCACGATATCGCGTTTGCCATTGGGCACGGGCGTCAGTTTGATCTCGGGTTTAGCAGGACTGACCGGCACGGCAGGCGCCGTATTGGCCGCAGTGTCCGGGATAGTCGCGCTCGGATTGGCATCGGCGGCATCATCGAACAGGTCCACAACCAGTCGATTGCCGTACTGCTGGTTCGGCGCCAACATGAAGCTTTTCGGCGTAACCGCCTTTTTCAGGTCGATGACCACACGCAAATCAGTGGGCGTTCGTTGCGCCGAGCGGATGCTGGTAATCGGGGTATTGGCCGTAGACAGTTTCAGCGGAGCAGCCATGGTTGCTCCGTTTATATCGATCACCAGACGGTCTGGTGAGGTGAGGGTGAACACGCTGTGCTGCACAGGGCCGGAGAGGTCGAAAACCAGCCGCGTATTGTCCGGCGCACGCCATAGGCGAACACTTCGGACCTGCGAGGCCGCTAAAGCGTCAACAGCCAGTGCCGTGAGCAGCAGACCTACAACAGTAACCAGCGCGCGCATGCGCATACCTAACCCCATCATTTATTGAAATTCCAAAGCCAAAGCGGCACACCAGGTATCGCCACGCAAGCCGTTCGGGCTCAAAGTCAGTGTTCGACCTTCCGCATGCGGCCCAATGGTAATGGTCAGGTCAGGCTTTGGCAAAAAACCTGCCCCTTTTTGGGGCCATTCGATCAGGCACAGTGCACCGCCATCGAAGTAATCCCTGATACCCATATACTCTAGCTCTTCGGGGTCAACCAGCCTATAAAGATCAAAGTGATACGCGCGAATCATGCCAATCTCGTAAGGTTCTACCAACGTAAAGGTCGGACTTTTAACCGCACCCACATGGCCGAACCCCCGGATGATCCCACGTGACAAAGTGGTTTTGCCCGCGCCCAGATCACCTTCCAAAAAGATCACGCCCACCCCGGCGGTGACCTGAGCGATGCGCGAACCGAAGCTAATCATGGCGCCTTCATTGGCCAAATGCAGCGTTAGTTCAGACACGGAGAATGCTCCTCTAATAAATGACGAATGGATGGGATCAAGTCAGTGGCCGCCATTCCACGCCCCATGGCACCCGAAGCCTCACCAGCGCGGGCGTGCAACCAGACGGCCAGACAGGCAGCTTCGAAGGCGGGCAGTTTCTGCGCCATCAATGCACCGATCAGTCCGGCCAACACATCGCCCAATCCAGCGGTGGCCATGGCCGGGTGACCGTGATCACACAGCGCCAAGCGCCCATCAACGTCGGCGATCAAACTGCCCGAGCCCTTGAGCACCACCACCGTCTGAAACTTCTGCGCCAACACGCGGGCAGCCGCCGGACGATCCGCCTGGACTTCTTTCGTACTGATACCCAGCAAGCGCGCCGCTTCGCCGGGGTGCGGGGTGATCACGCTGTGCGGCGGCAACGAAACCCAACCGCGCGCCAACTGATTCAAGGCGTCAGCGTCCCAGACCTGTGGCCGCTGAGCGTTGGCAGCCACCGACAACAAGGCGCGCCCCCAGCTTTCTTGCCCCAGGCCTGGTCCGACGACTAGAACCGCCGCTGGCTCTATCAACCCGCCTAGCTGGCCCGACGAGCGAATGCCCGCGCACATAACTTCCGGCAGTCGCGCCAGGGCTGCAGGCACATGCGCTTGACGGGTTGCCAAGGTGACCATACCCGCGCCACTGCGCAATGCGCATTCAGACGACAGCAGAATGGCGCCGCCAAAGCCGTGATCGCCCCCGACCAGCAAGACTCGACCAAACATGCCCTTATTAGCCGTTGCGGGACGGGCGGCCAAGCGAGGTGTATTAACCTCGTTAAGTCGCCGAGCGCTTACGGGAATTGATGCAACGATTGCCGAGTCTGCTTGCAGGTCGTCGAAGACCAGGTCGCCCACCACCTCTGCCGCATCACCGGTAAACAAACCGATTTTCAGTCCGATGAACGTCACCGTGAGCTGCGCCTGCACTGCGACGCCGAGCCTGGCGCCTGTGTCTGCGGACAAGCCAGACGGTATGTCCACCGCCACGACCGGCAGGCCGCTGGCATTGATCGCATTGATCGCGCCGATATACGGGGCACGAACCTCTCCGCTCAGGCCGGTGCCAAGCAATGCGTCCAGCACAAGACCGCTCAATGTTTGCGCGGCGGTCCATCTTTCGATGCTAACGCCGGCCGCGACCGCATCAGCGTGCGCATGCCCGGCATCACCGGACAATCGTGACGGATCACCCACCGCGAATACGGTAACGTGCCATCCGGCGTTCTGCGCCAACATGGCAACTAAATAGCCATCACCCGCGTTGTTCCCATGTCCCGCCATGACGGTCAGCTCACGCGTTTGCGGCCAATGGCGGCGCAGGGCACGCCAGGTGGCATGGGCCGCACGCTGCATCAATTCCAAGCCTTGCGTGCCAGCGGCAATCAGCCGGGCGTCGAGGTCCCGCACGCGCGCGGCGCTATACAACGCGTCGGGTAATTGAGTTTTAGAGAGTTGCATGCGTTATCGGGCTCCGATGTCTGGCAGAATTATACGCACCTCAGCTCCGGTTGCCCCTTTCGCATGCCCGTTATTACTGCCGATCAGCCAATTACTGCAGACCTGGCCGCCCTCGCCCAATCAATCAAGGACTGGGGCCGCGAGCTGGGTTTTCAACAAGTCGGCATTACTGACCTGGACTTGGGCGAACACGAACAGCATTTACAGCGCTGGCTGGAGGCGGGTTACCACGGCGAGATGGACTATATGGCAGCCCATGGCAGCAAGCGTTCGCACCCGGAAGAGTTGGTGCCCGGAACGTTGCGCGTGGTGTCGCTGCGCATGGATTATCTACCGGGCGACACCGAGATGGTGCAGCGCTTGGCTGAATCAGAAAAAGCCTACGTCTCGCGCTATGCACTCGGTCGGGATTACCACAAGCTGATCCGCAAGCGCGTACAACAATTGGCTGACCGTATTCAGCAGGTTATCGGCCCGTTTGGTTATCGGGCGTTCGTCGACAGCGCGCCGGTTCTGGAGAAAGCCATCGGTGAAAAAGCAGGCCTGGGCTGGATCGGCAAAAACACGCTGGTCTTAAACCGCAAAGCGGGCAGCTATTTTTTTCTCAGTGAACTGTTTGTCGACCTGGCCTTGCCCGTCGATCCGCCCCACGCCACCGAACACTGCGGAAGCTGCACCGCGTGCATGGACATCTGCCCCACGGCAGCCTTTGTCGGCCCCTACCAACTGGACGCCCGACGCTGTATTTCCTACTTGACCATTGAGCTTAAAACCGCGATCCCCGAAGAGTTGCGCCCATTGATTGGCAATCGGGTGTTCGGCTGCGATGATTGCCAGATCGTATGCCCCTGGAACCGCTTCGCTCGGCCCACCAGCCAAGGGGATTTTCAACCCAGGCACAACCTGGATAACGCCGGCTTGGCAGAGCTATTTCTGTGGGATGAAAAAACCTTCCTCAGCAACACCGAAGGCTCACCGCTGCGCCGGGCGGGTTATGAACGCTGGCTGCGCAATTTGGCCGTAGGGCTGGGCAATGCGCCGTCGACCATCCCGGTGCTGGAGGCGCTGGAGGCGCGACGTGATTTTCCGTCGGAGTTGGTTCGCGAGCATGTTGAATGGGCGTTGCGGCGGCATGGTCGGTGAAGACCTGAACTCGGCACCGCAGGAACCTTGTGGGACCGAATTTATTCGGGAATGGATTTCACATCCACCGACGCCTTCCCGAATAAATTCGGTCCCACAGATAACAACCCGGTGCTGCGCTATTCCGGCATGTCGCGATAAACGAACTTGGGCATTTCCCAGCAGAAACGGATGGCCAACAGCCTGAATAGGAGGCCGCCCGACAGCGTAATCAGAATCGCCTGTTCGTTCGGCAGCCCGATGTAATGACAGAGTAGAAAGCACCAGGCCGCTGCAAACGAGACGCTGGCGTACAACTCTCGACGGAACACCAACGGGACGTCGTTGCAGAATATATCCCGCAGAATCCCACCAAATACACCCGTGATCACACCGCACACCGAGGCCACCATCAAGCCGTTGCCGGTTTCGAGTGCCGTCATGCAGCCAATCAAGGTAAATGCCACCAACCCCAAGGCATCGAGCACGAGAAACAGCGAGCGTAGGTGACGCATCAACGGTGCGATGAAGATCGTCACCAAGGCAGCGACGCTGGTCAGAATCAGGTATTCCGGGTGTTTGACCCATGTCAGCGGGTAGTTTCCCAACAAGACGTCGCGAACTGAACCGCCGCCCAATGCCGTCACACAAGCGATCAACACCACGCCAAACCAGTCCATTCCGCGTCGCCCTGCGGACAAGGCACCGGTCATGGCCTCGGCGGTAATCGCGATTAGATAGAGCGTCAGTAACATGGTGGCGTCCCTGCAAATATTAAATCTGTAGGAGCCCACTTGTTGGCGAGAGGCTTGACGCGGTAGGCCTGGTACTACGCCTCGCCAACACGTTGGCTCCTATGGAGAGGTGCGGATCTTCTGTGCCTATTTACACCTTAATAAAGTGCTCACGGTAGTAACGCAGCTCACCAATGGATTCACGGATGTCGTCCAGCGCCAGGTGGGTACCACCTTTTTTGTATTTCAGCTCGGGCGCCCAACGTGCCGCCAGCTCTTTCAACGTCGAGACGTCAAGATTGCGGTAGTGGAAGTAGTTTTCCAGCAACGGCATGTGCCGATAGAGGAAACGACGGTCCTGGCAGATGCTGTTGCCACAAATCGGCGAGGTGCGTTCGGGGACCCATTGCTGGATGAACGCCAAGGTCTGCGCCTCAGCTTGAGCAGCACTGATGCGGCTGTCACGAACCCGCTGAACCAAGCCAGAACCGCCGTGCTGACGGGTATTCCACTCGTCCATCGCAGCCAATGTTGCGTCGCTTTGATGCACAGCAATCACCGGACCTTCGGCCAGCGTGTTCAGTTCGCTGTCGGTAATGATGGTCGCCATTTCAATAATGACGTCGGTGTCAGGGTCCAATCCGGTCATTTCCAGATCGATCCAAATCAGATTTTGCGTGTTCTGCATGTCAGCGCTCCTCAACTTAGGCGCGCAGTTTAGCCTAGCCGAGCGTGCTAGACTCCTTCGCGTTTATCTAATCAGCTGCTTTATCAAATCGGAACACCCATGGCCAAACGCCAACTCAATCGTCGTCAAAACTGGCGCATCGAAAAGATTCAAGGCGAGCGCGCTGCGCGTGCTGCCAAACGTGAATCGGCAACCCTTGAAACCCTTGAGGGCGGCGACCTCGGCCCCGAGCAAACTGGGCTTGTGATCGCGCACTTTGGCGTACAGGTCGAAGTCGAAGCGCAAGAAGGCGAGCAAGCTGGCCAAGTGTTCCGCTGCCACTTGCGCGCCAACCTGCCCGCTTTGGTCACCGGCGACCGTGTCGTATGGCGTGCTGGCAATCAAGGCATCGGCGTTATCGTCGCGCAATTGCCGCGCACCACCGAGCTTTGCCGCCCGGACAGCCGCGGTCAGCTGAAGCCTGTGGCCGCCAACGTCGACATGATCGTGATCGTCTTTGCACCCTTGCCTGAACCGCATGCCAACCTGATCGACCGTTACTTGGTCGCGGCTGAGCACGCGGGCATCCGCCCTTTGCTGCTGCTAAACAAAGCTGACCTGATTGACGATCAAAACGCCCCGGCGCTGAATGCGCTGTTGGCGGTTTATCGGCAGTTGGGCTATCCGTTGCTGGAAGTGTCTGCACATCAAGGCGACGGCATGCAACAGTTGCAAGATCAGCTGGATGGGCGGATCAGCGTGTTTGTGGGTCAGTCTGGCGTTGGTAAATCGTCGCTGGTGAATAGCTTGCTGCCAGAAGTCGAAGCCCGTGTAGGTCCGCTGTCTGAACAGTCCGGACAAGGCACGCATACTACGACCACTGCCCGCCTGTTTCACTTCCCGCGCGGCGGCGACTTGGTCGACTCCCCAGGTATTCGCGAGTTTGGCTTGGGCCACGTCAGCCGTTCAGACGTGGAAGCCGGCTTCATTGAGTTCAATAACTTGATCGGCACCTGCCGCTTTCGCGATTGCAAACATGATCGCGAACCCGGCTGTGCACTGCTCAAAGCCCTCGAAGAAGGCCGCGTGCAGCAGCAACGGATGAACAGCTACCGCTCGATCATCGCCAGCTTGCCGGAAAACAGTTACTGAGGAGCTGTTGAGAATCTGTAGGAGCCAACGTGTTCGCGAGGTGGTGTGCCTGACACATAGCGCCAGGCCCCTTCGCCAACACGCTGACGCTTATCAAACTACTTTTTAATCTTTTGAAAACAATGGGTTGGCGCTGGGTTTGGCGTGTATATCCGGCCTTTGTGGTTGCTGCGCTTATGGTTTCGCTTTTACAGCGAGGCACCTTTTTCAAACGCCCTCCGTGTCAGGCTACCTGTCGCCCCTGTTGATTGACTCTTTCATTCAAGGGGGCGAAGGTGAATATCAATGTCCAAGCGTTATGACGAAGACTTCAAAGACTGGGTTGTTCTGCAAATGATGCCACCGCTCAATCGTTCTGTTGCAGAGCTTGCGGGCACGCTCAATCTCCTTCCGAAGTCGCTACGAGCATGGAGACAAATGGCTAGAGATAAAGGTTCGATTGTTCCCGGGAACGGGAAGACCAGCTACCAATGGTCCAGCGCTGATAAGTTTAACGCGGTCATGGAAACTGCACCGTTGAGCGAGGTGGAGATCTCTCAATACTGTCGAATTAAAGGCATCTACCCTGAACAAATCCAGGAATGGAGGGTGATGTGCCAAAACGCCAATACGGTGGTAGACCTGGACCCCAATGGGGTCAAAAGCGCCGAACAACGACGTATCAAGGTACTTGAGCGTAAATTGCTCAAGTCCGATGCCGGACTTGCGGAGGCAGTGGCGTTGCTGGAACTCAGAAAAAAAGCCAATGCGATTTGGGGCGAGGACAAGGAAGAATGATCAACGCCTCTGATCGCATGCACGCGATGAAACTGATAGCAGAAGCGGTAATAGGAGGCTCCCGGCGGTTTAGGGCCTGTAACGAGTTAGGGCTAAGCCTGCGCACCGTTCAACGCTGGAAACACGCTGACTGTGATGGACGATCGTTAACTCAAAGGGCGCCTCCGTCGAACAAGCTTAGTGAGGTCGAGCGTCAGGCGGTACTTGATGCCGCCAATAAGGACGGCTACGCCAGCCTTACCCCGCATCAAATTGTTCCCAAGCTCGCAGACGAGGGTATCTACCTTGCATCGGAGTCGACGTTTTACCGCGTATTGAAAGCCGCTAATCAAAACGTGCGACGTGGCCGTGCCAAAGCCCCCAAACGTCGCGTACTGACGACGCATCGCGCTGACGGACCTAACCAGGTCTGGTGTTGGGATATCACTTGGCTGCCGAGTACGGTTAGAGGTCGTTTCTTCTACTGGTACATGGTCAAAGACGTTTACAGCCGAAAGCTGGTCGCTAATGAAGTGCATGATGTGGAGAGCTCTGAGCACGCGTGTGAATTGCTCAGAAAGGGATGCTTACGTGAGCACACGGCAGGTAATCCGCTGGTTCTGCACTCGGATAACGGCTGCATCATGAGAGGCACGTTATTACGCGAAAGCATGGTTGCACTAGGTGTTGAGCCGTCCTTTAGCAGGCCTCGTGTTAGCAACGATAACGCTTATGCTGAAGCGCTTTTTCGTACTGCGAAGTACTGTCCGCTCTGGCCAGACCAGCAGTTTGATAACCTCAACGAGGCAAGGCTTTGGGTGCAACAGTTCGTCGAGTGGTACAACGAGGATCATCGCCACAGCGCCCTGAAGTACGTGACGCCTAACGAGCGTCACGACGGCAAATCAACAGCATTGCTACAGGCTAGAGAAATACTTTATGAAAATGCCAAAGCAGAGAATCCAAGCCGCTGGAGTACTCGTACACGTAACTGGAAGCTCTCTGACGAGGTGTACTTAAACCCAGAGCGGCCTGATGTTAGAGCGGCAAGGGCCTAACATCAGAGGTACCAAGGCGACAGGTACCTTGACGCGCGCCGAACGCCAAAAAGGTCCCCCAAAACGCTTGCCCCACCATGCAGGACCTCGCCTAGGCTCGGTCTTCCCTCACTCCGGCGTCGCTCCGGGGGTCGCCGTGAGCGGCCGTCCCTGGCCGCGCACGGCTTACTCGGCATCCTTGCCTCGTTACCCCCTGCGCAACGCCTGCGTTCGGCCGCATGGTTTCACGGGGCCTCTTTCCGCAATTCGATATTCAATTCACAGACGATCCACAGGCAGGCGGCCATCTGTAGGAGCCAACATCTGAACTGAATTTATTCGGGAAGGCTTCAGTCCTGAAACCCTGCAACCTCAAACCACACAAAGTGCCACACAGCTTGCTGCGCGAGACAGCGCGGCGTGAAGACGTGGCGGACCCTCCTACAGAAAGATGCACGAGAACTACTTCTTGGTCTCGTCCATCTTCAGCGCTCCATCTTCAAAAATGTTCAGTTTTTGCCGAAGTTCATGGGGCTGCACAGGTTCTTGGGGATCAACCGGAGCCGGTGCGGCTGAAGCGCCGGGGGCGCCGGTCGGTGCAGACCCATTGGCTGGCGCAGGCGGCGCTGTGTTGTCCGGCGACGGCGACACTGTCCCTTCGATACGCTGTTGGGCTTTCTTGGTCAGCACAATAATGTCGATGCGCCGGTTGACTGCGCTTTGCGGATGCTCCTTGTCATACAAGGATGACGAGGCATAGCCCACAACCCTGGCCACCTGCGGCTCCGGATAACCACCCGCGACCAACGCTCGACGCGCAGCGTTAGCTCGGTTCGCCGACAATTCCCAGTTACCAAACTCGCCGCTCACTGCGTAAGGGGTCGCATCGGTATGGCCGCTGATGCTGATCTTGTTCGGCACCGTTTTAATGGTGTCGGCCATGGCCAGGAGGATGTCTTCGAAATAGGGCTTCAAGCGAGCACTGCCGATGTCAAACATCGGCCGGTTATCGGCGTCCATGATCTGGATGCGCAAACCGTCCTGAGTGATCTCGAACTGGATCTGGTCCTTGAATTTCTTCAACTGCGGATTTTCATCGACCTTGGTTTGCAGCTCTTGCAACAGCATATCCAAGCGTTCTTGCTCAACTTGCTCCGCCAGCGTTTCAGACTGGTCAGTTTCGGTCTTGATTTTATCCGGCTGCGGCTCGGACTTGACCTCGGGGTTGAGGGTCTTGTCCGGCGCCAGCGCGGGCGAGCCGCCTAGATCGATAATGTAGGGTGTACCGCTTTCGGTGAACCCAATAGGGTCTTTGAAGTAACCGGCAATCTGGATTTTCTGCTGGGGCGTAGCGGAGGACATCAGCCACAGCACCAGAAAGAACGCCATCATTGCCGTCGCGAAGTCGGCGAACGCGATTTTCCACGCGCCGCCGTGGTGCCCGGCGGCGTAACGCTTGACGCGCTTGACGATTATCGGCTGGTTATTTTCCATGACTCAGCGACCGCGAACCGCTTGTTCAAGCTCACTGAAGCTAGGGCGGTGCTTGGGGTACAAAACCTTGCGACCGAATTCTACCGCCAGCGAAGGCGGCATGCCGGACGCTGAAGCGACCAGCGAGGCCTTGATGGACTCGAACACATTGAGTTCTTCCTTGGCGTCGTGAGCCAGGGAAGTCGCCAGCGGTCCAAAGAAACCATACGCAGCAAGAATACCGAAGAACGTACCCACCAGCGCCGCACCCACGTGCATACCGATAGCCGCCTGATCGCCGTCAGCCAGCGATGCCATGGTCACAACGATACCAAGAACGGCGGCGACGATACCGAAGCCGGGCATGGCATCGGCAATACCAGTCACTGCGTGCGAAGGATGTTCCAGCTCTTCCTTCATGCTTTGCAGTTCCATGTCGAACAAACCTTCAAGCTCGTGCGGCGCCATATTCCCTGACGACATGATCCGCAGGTAATCGCAGATGTAATCGGTCATACGCGCATCTTTGAGCACGGAGGGATATTTGGCGAAAATCGGACTGGCCGAAGCGTCTTCGATGTCACCTTCAATCGCCATCATGCCTTCGCGGCGGCTTTTGTTGAGAATTTCGTAGACCAGGCCCAGGATTTCCAGATAAAACGTGTGCGAGAAGCGAGAGCTGAACATCTTCAGCGACTTCTTGACCACATGCAGAGTCATGTAGCCGGGGTTGGCCTGGAGGAATGCGCCAAGGGCGGCGCCCCCGATGATCATGACCTCGAAAGGTTGGATCAATGCTCCGATCTTGCCGTGGGACATGACGTATCCGCCGAGAACGCTCGCGAAAACGACAATAATGCCGATAATTTTAGCCATATAGAGAGAGTTCTTACTGAGTCGGGTTCGAGATCATGAGTGGAAGTTCTTGAAACTCTTCTTCTACTTATCGGCGTAAGTGCGCCAGACTATAGCCAGTTCAGGCGAAAAGCCAGTTCGACCCTTGTAGCAGGGTGCTCGCGCTGACATGCCATGCATGCCGCATCCGATAATGTCCTAAACGATTAGCTGTACAGGCCGCCTGCAATGCCACCAGAAACTTCAGCACCGCTTCCCGTTCCGCGCACCCTTGATGCATGGCACAAACAGTTGGACGGGATTCGCCTGCCGGTACCCATTAATAGCCACACTCAAGTGCTGAGTGCGCTCGGTGATAGCCGCCGTTCGCTGCGCGATATCGCCGAGTTGATGCAGGAAAGCCCGTCGCTGGTTCTCAGCGTCTTGCGCGAGGTCAACCATCACAGCATTGGCTTGAGCGAGCCTGCGGAAAGCCTCGAGGTGGCTATTAATCGTCTAGGTCTGAAGCGCACTGAAGAACTGCTGCAACGTTTGCCTGCGCTGGAAATAGAGGATATCTCGCCGAGCTTGCGGCAATTCCAGATGATCAGTCAGCACGCGATGCAGCAAGCCAACGGGCTGTTCGCCGGTCGTCTGGCGCGGCTTTGGCAGGACATTCATTGGGGCAGCCTGCTGTTTTTATCGCCGCTCTGGCCAATGGCCGTTGCACACCCAAAGCTGCTTGAAGAATGGGAGCTGCGGGTGATTCACAAAGGTGAGTCGGCGCGCATTGTCGAAAACGCATTATTCGGCGTAAGCCTGCTCAAGCTGTGCCAAGTGCTCGCAGTGGCCTGGCGGCTGCCAATATGGGTAACTCAGGGCTACAGCGCGCTGATCAACGAACGCCGACTGTTGGTCAAGTCGCTGCATATTGCTCGCGACCACCTTAATCCACTGCGACAACGGCAACGCCTCGACGCTGACCCCGAACTGCGCCGCTGGCTCAACCAGCCTGCCAATACGATCCTGCTCGCCAATGGCATCGCATTGTCTGCACAACAAGCCTGGGACGGTCCGCACAGCCTGCGCTGGCAGATGCTGACCAGCCTGTACCTGCAAGTCTCGCTGGATGACGTGCAGCAACAAGTCCACCAACAAGCGGTACAAAGTGCTCGAAAACACTTCGCGACGGGGCTCTGGCACCCTGCCGAAGCACTCATATGGCCTGCGGACACACGGCGAATTCATCGCGGCCTGTTACCCGCACCGCCGCCTTCGGCCGAAGCGCTGCATTTGTGGCGAAAGTATTGCACTGAGTTACTGGAAGAGCCGAGCCGCTTCAACAATGCCATGCACCTCACAACGCTTGCCCGAGACGCACTGGTGGCCTGCGGCATGCAGCGCCTGATGCTGCTGATGATTGACCGCAATATGACGGTTTTGCGTGTTCAGCAAATTGCCGGCTTGGACAAGGACGCCATGCACCTGACCTTGGACATTGCTGAGAGCACGGTATTGCAACGCTTGCTGGCTCAACCGACCCAGTTGCGTCTGACGCCTGCCAACACCGCTCAATTTTCGGCGCTGCTGCCCGTCAGGCTAAAAAGCCTGTTCACCGGCGAACACTTACTGTTGCGCTCGCTCAGCAGTAATGAGCGGGTGGTCATGCTGGTGTTCGCGGATCAGGGCGGCGGGCCGTTCTCGGAAATCAGCGTCCAAGCATTCGGCAAAACCTCGCAATGCATTGAGCGGGCACTGAGCAGCTTCAGCAGCCGCAAGGCCTGATCGCTTAAATAGCTGACCCTCTGTAGGCGCGAATTTTTTCGCGATGCGGTTTACCTGACATACCGCGTGAACGCCTTCTTCAACACATTGGCTCAACAGGGATTTAGGTCGGCCCCGCGCGGCATCGCAGACGAAGCGGGATCTCGTACGCTACAATTCGCCTCTTTTTTCTGGAGACCTCACATGTCTGAATTCTCTAGCTTGCCGTTAGTCATTGAGCCCTGCGACTTGCTCTCCCGTCTTGACGCGCCAGAGTTGATCCTCGTCGACCTGACCAGCAGCGCTCGCTATGGCGCCGGACATATTCCAGGCGCACGTTTTGTCGACCCAAAACGAACCCAGCAGGGTCAAGCTCCAGCGCCGGGGTTGTTGCCGTCGCACGCCCAACTGGAAGTGTTGTTTGGCGAGCTAGGGCATAATCCCAACGCGGTCTATGTGGTCTACGACGACGAAGGCGGCGGATGGGCCGGACGTTTCATTTGGCTACTGGATGTCATTGGCCACTCGCAGTACCACTATGTGGATGGCGGGCTGCACGCTTGGCTGGGTGAACAACTGCCTCTGTCGACCGAGGTCCCGGCGAACGTCGGCGGCCCTGTCCCTCTGACCTTGCACAGCGAACCCACCGCAACCCGGGAATATTTGCAAAGCCGTTTGGGCGCGACTGATCTGGCTATCTGGGATGCGCGCGGACCCACCGAATACTCTGGCGAAAAAGTCCTTGCGGCCAAAGCTGGCCACGTCCCAGGGGCAGTGAACTTCGAGTGGACTGCTGGCATGGATACGTCGCGCAATTTGCGAATCCGCAAAGACATGCCGCAGATTCTCGAAAAGCTCGGCATTACTCCGGACAAAGAAGTAATTACCCACTGCCAGACCCACCATCGCTCGGGCTTTACCTATCTGGTGGCCAAGGCGCTGGGCTATCCACGCGTAAAAGGCTATGCCGGCTCTTGGGGCGAATGGGGCAACCATCCTGATACCCCGGTCGAGAAATAAAACACGCTGCAGACTGTGGCTATTCATTAAAGAACACGTTAGGAAATGTGATGAAACAGCGTTTGTTTATCTTCAGCCAATATTTGCTGCCGCACCACCTGCTGTCCCGCCTGGCCGGCTGCGTGGCCGAGTGCCGGGTCCGCTGGTTTAAAAATGCCTTCACCGCGTGGTTCGCTCGGCGCTATCAGGTAGACATGTCGCAAGCACTGGTTGAAGACCTGACCGCTTACGACCACTTCAACGACTTCTTCACTCGTGCCTTGAAGCCAGGCGCTCGACCGCTGGATCAAACCTGGGGCGCAATTCTCAGCCCTGCTGATGGTGCCATCAGTCAACTGGGGCCTATTGAGCATGGCCGGATTTTCCAGGCCAAGGGTCACAGCTTCAGCGTACTCGAGCTGTTGGGCGGCGATGCCAGTCTTTCTGCCCCTTTCATGGGCGGCGATTTCGCGACGGTCTATCTGTCACCAAAAGACTACCACCGCGTACACATGCCGCTGGCTGGCACGTTGCGTGAAATGGTTTACGTCCCTGGACGCATCTTCTCGGTCAATCAGACCACAGCCGAAAACGTTCCGGAGTTATTTGCCCGCAACGAGCGCGTCGTCTGCGTGTTCGATACCGAGTGTGGTCCGATGGCCGTCGTCCTGGTGGGCGCGATGATCGTTGCCTCGATCGAAACGGTATGGGCCGGTCTGGTCACACCGCCCAAGCGCGAACTGAAAACAGTGCGCTACGACGAAGCCGCTCGCGCTCCGATTCATTTGGAAAAAGGCGCAGAGCTTGGGCGCTTCAAGCTCGGCTCCACTGCCATCGTGTTGTTTGGGCCAAATCAAATGAAATGGGCCGACCGATTGGGCGCACTCAGTCCGGTGCAGATGGGTCAAGCGTTGGGTCAGGCTACTCAGGCGTGACATCAACTCACTCCCTTAGCGGCCTCACCCCGATAGGCTGGCAGGGCAACCCGCCAGCCGTCATGGATAAATGGCTATCGAAAGCTGTCAGCGCACGCCGATGCTGCTAGAGTCGGTCGTCGGACATGGCTTTGTTCAGAATGAGCAACCGCTCGAGCCATTGCGTGATTGGAGTTTCCCGAGCAAATGAGTAATTCAAGCCTTCATCTGTCGTTGCGCGCACCTACGCCGTCGCCTACGCAGTTGAGCCTGTCGTTTTGTGAACCGACCCCACGCGACTTGAAACGCTGGATTGCCGTCCTGCCCAAAGCCAACCTTGGTGAAACAGCTCGTTTGCTCTATCAGGCGCTGGGCGAACTTAACCATTTGCTAACACCCAGCGAAAATCGCCTGCAACTGCTCGAACTGCTGCGCCCAGAGGTCTATTACGTCTGCAAGAACCTTGAGCGGCACTTCCTCAGCCAGGCCATCGTGCTCGACGAGCGCCCGCGCAAAGTCGCCAACCTGTGCCAGGCACTGCAAAACCAGCTGGCGGCGGGCTACAAACAGATCATCGTACGCATCTCGCCGCGGTTCTCCAAAGACCGCACCACGCTGCTGGCCACAGCGACGCAACGTGCCTTGCACAGCCTCAATGGCACACTGATTCGAGCGAGCCAGTTGTATTGCCCCGTGCCGGAAGGCTTGTGGCTGGAGCTACATCAGATTTATCTGATAGCTCGCCATCATCATTTGCAAAACATTGCGATACCCGACCCTCTTGCCAGCCACACCAAAACGCTGAGCACCGAACAAACTTATGTAGTGGCTGTATTGCTGGGTTGCTCTCGCTGCAATCAAATGCGTCAGCTCAATATTGGTCGGCTCGCTGAGGTCCTGGAGCCTTGGAGCCGTCTGGTAAAACTGCAATCTCCCGCTGAGGCGACCAGCCTGTTCGCTGTGGCGCAGGATGTTGATGCCCCACCGCGCTATAAATCGTTGTATCTCGATCAGCAATTACCGAGTCTGCTGGGTATCAATCCACTGACACTGGCGGCAACCATCAAGGGTTACCTCGATTTACCGGTGGATAAGCGCGCAGGCTCAGAGCTACTGGTACCACACGGTTTCTCTCTCGACCTGCTGCAACACCTCTCGGCGGCGTGGGGCGACGTTTCGGAAAGAACGTTCCAGCGCACCGCGGGCCAAGGTCTTCTCACGCTGTGTATCGGCATGAGTGCGCTGCACTACTACCTTGGCGGACAAAAGTCGTTCAGCGAAATGCTTAAAATTCCTGCTGCCAACAAGGCGGCGCAGTTTCATACCCAACTCTCGATTACCGCGACGCCCGATGTTTGGTCAGCCGCTTTCGACGGCGCCCGCGAATCGTCCGCGCACCCCTACGAAGAAATTGAGTACGAATATGTCGAAGCGGACGGCGGTGATTTAGCATCGAACGCTCAGCATTCATTCCCGACTTTTGCGCTAAGCGTCATCAACCATAGTCCCGGCGGCTATTGTTTGGCGTGGCCTAAAGAAGTACCTAGCCAATTGCAGGCCGGAGAAATGGTCGGCATCCAGGATGGCAGCGGGCAAGGCTGGAGCATCGCCGTCGTGCGCTGGATTCGTCAGGTACGTAGCGGTGGTACGCAAATGGGCATTGAGTTGGTGGCACCCTTTGCCCAGCCCTGCGGCTTGCAATTGATGCGCAACACCGACCCCGCCAGCCCGTATTTGCGCGCGTTATTACTGCCGGAAGTGCGGGCAATCGATCAGCCAGCGACCTTGCTTGCGCCACGATTACCCTTTCAGGAAGGCCTGAGCGTCATGATCAATAACAGCGGCGACGAGCATCGCGCAGCCTTGGGCAAACGCCGCACAGGCACAGGCAGTTTCAACCAGTTCGAATATAAAACCATCGAACTGCCGCGCAAGCCTCAGTCGCTCGAAACCGCACAGGAAGAAGAGTTCGATTCGTTGTGGACATTACTTTGATCGATCATGCGGTGTCGCCAGAACACCGCTGTATTGATCAAACTCGGCCGTCACGATCCCGGAAACCCAGCAAGTAAAGAATCCCGTCCAGGCCCAGTGTCGAGATCGCCTGTTTGGCAGATTGCTTGACTAACGGCTTGGCCCTGAACGCCACGCCGAGACCGGCAATCGCCAGCATCGGCAGGTCATTGGCTCCATCTCCGACGGCAATGGTCTGCTCCAGACTCAAGCCTTCCTTTTGCGCCAATTCACGCAATAGGTCAGCTTTGCGCTGTGCATCGACAATAGGCTCAATGGCCACGCCAGTCACTTTGCCATCGACCACTTCCAGCTCATTTGCAAACACATAGTCGATGCCGAGCTTCGCTTGCAGCTGTTTTGCAAAGTACGTGAAACCACCCGATAAAATCGCCGTTTTGTAGCCCAGTCTTTTGAGCTCCGCGAACAATGTTTCGGCGCCTTCGGTCAGGCGCAACGAGGCGCCGATCTCATCCAGCACACTGACATCCAGCCCCTTGAGCAACGCCAGACGCTCTTTGAAACTGGCGCGAAAATCCAACTCGCCGCGCATCGCACGCTCCGTGATTTCGGACACCAACTCACCGATGCCGGCGGCCTTGGCCAGCTCGTCAATGACTTCGGCTTCGATCAGCGTCGAGTCCATATCAAACACTGCCAGACGCCGGTTACGTCGAAATAAAGAGTCCTGCTGAAAGGCGATGTCGACATTCAGCTCTTGGGCGACGCTCAGAAATTCAGCCTGCATGGCTTTCGGGTCGGCAGGCTCGCCGCGCACCGAAAACTCAATGCAGCCTTTGCCCTTGTCAGCGGGCGTGTCCAACGGCATCCGCCCAGACAGCCGATCGATCTGGTCGATATTCAAGCCGTATTTAGCCGTGATGGAGCTAACGCGCTGCAACTGCTCAGCCGTGACCTTACGTGTCAGCAACGTCACGATATGCCGCGCCTTGCCTTGGCCATCAACCCACTGCGCATAGTCGTCTTCGGACACGGCCGTGAACCGTACCTGCTGATCGAGTTTGTAGGCCGTGAATAAAATATCTTTAAGCACTGACGAACCTTGCTCGGTTCCCGGAATCTCAACCAAGATTCCAAACGACAACGTGTCGTGGATCACCGCCTGACCAATATCAAGAATGTTGACTCCACCCTGGGCAAGTACCCCAGTGATGGCCGCAGTGAGACCAGGACGGTCTTCACCCGTGATGTTTATCAGGACGATTTCGCGCAAGGCGCACCCCCGCAGTGGAAAAAAACCGCATTCTAACCACTTTCAGTGACCATCGGGCACAGCGAGCGCTTTGCCGCTCAAGGGTCGGTCGTTATACTGCCCGGCAACTTCACCAAAAGAGCCGTGCTCAGTGAACCGGCCCACGCCAGTTAAAACCGATAATTTTTTCCTACTGATCTTTCGGGCATTGCGCCACCGCCGTGTACCGCTTGCCTTGCGTATCGCCAGCCATAACGTGATCCTCGTCGCTTTGGCGCTGCTGATCTACGCCTGCGTCATGGGCCTGCAATTCAAGCAGGCCATGCACGAACAGGCGGACGCACTCGGCCAGGCCCTGACAACCCAGACAGCCACTTCCGCCACTGAGTTGCTGGTGTCCAACGACATCCTCAGCCTCAACGTGCTGCTAGGCAACCTGGTGAAAAACCCGCTAGTGGCTCATGCCGCTATTTATAGCGTGGATAACCGCATCCTTGCCGAAGCCGGAAATCGCCCGAAAAACGGACTCCTAGGTGAGTCAGAAGGGTTGTATGAAATCAAGATCACTTTCCAAGATGTGATGGCCGGGCACTTGCGCATCAGTCTGGACATGACTCAATTCCAGCAGCCGATGACCATCAGTTTGCAAAGCATGGGTATTCTCAGCGGAATTTTACTGGCGCTGGCACTGGCACTGAGCTTGCGTCTTGGCCGTTATATTTCCACCCCGCTGCTGCAACTGCGCGTGTGGTTGCGGGACATCGACGAACACACGCCCGCTACTGACCGTCAAGATGAAATCGGTGACTTGGCTCGTCAGCTGCAAGCGTCTTTCGCTCCAGAACCTGCGGAGCCTGAGCCCATACCCGAACCTGAGCACGATGAAAGCGAAGGCCACGATCCGTACATCGAGACGGAAGACGACATTGAGCCCATGTTTGCCAGCGACGATCCGCACGACCGGGACTTTGACGAAGCACCCAAACCGCGCGTGCCGGCCTTAGTGCCTCGGCGTATCGTCGCCGAAGAAGATGAAGAGGACGAAGAAGATCCGTTTGCGGATCTGCGCGACCACTCCACGCCGGCCCCGATGATCAGATCCGCAGTGAAAGCACCTGCTGCGCCGACTCAACCTCAGCACAGTGCGGTCCTGGCGGTGCAGCTTGGCGCTCAAGATCAATTGCGTCGCTTACCCCGCGCACGACTGACCGATTTGCTACAACGCTACCGCGACTGTATTGATCAGGCGGCCTCGCTCTATGAGGGCGAAGTGCAGACGTTGAATGACGGCAGCACACTGATGCTGTTTCACAGCCAAGAAAGCGGTGACGACTACCTGACCAACGCGATTTGCTGCGGCGAACTGCTTCGGGCGCTGAGTCACGCCCTGCAAATAGAAGTCGCTGACAGCGGCATCACACTGCAATTGCAATTGGGGCTGACACTGGGAGATGGCTTGTCCGGCCTCAGCCAAATCGACCTGCTGCTCACCGACACTGCACAAAGCGCGCTGGCCCTTTCGCAACACAGCCGTAATTTGCTGCTGGTTGAACGTAAGATCAATGATGACCCGCTGGTACGCCAGCGCGCCCGCATACGCCCTATCGCCAACCCTGAAGGCGCCTGCTGCGTCGAACGCCTGATGGAACCGTATCCGTCGATGCTCGAACGTCAACTGTCACGAATGCACGAGAGCCGTGGCAAGGTCTAACCGCTTCGTCCGCCTCGCCAACACGTTGGCTCCTACAGATTTGCGTCATGCCTATCCTTTCCCGTAGCGAAGAGGAGCATCTTTTGATTCAACAGGTTATGCGGTGGTTGCCGAAGCGGCAGTGAAAATACTCAGTAAAAAAGCCCGCATCGCTGCGGGCTTTTTTATGGTCATAAATCCGTTCGTTTAGAAGCGGAATATTTCCATGTCAGTACGAATCGGCGAAGCCATTGGCATCTTTGGTTTGTCTTGGTCTTTGTTGTTTCGGACTTGGGCGGGCGCTACTTTCTTCGGCTCGTCTATCGGCTGGTTTGCCAGCGGCTTGACTGCGACGGCCAGTTGATCGGCCAGACGCTGCAATAACACACCTTGAGCTTTCACTTGGGCGGCCGAGCTACCCAAATGCGGCTCTTCCATGTGAATCAGCTTGGTGTCACGAACCTGGCCCTTTCGATCCAGCAAGCGCCATTGAGCGTCGAGAATGGCCGGCTGGTTCACGCCTGAATCAAGCCGGGTGATAGACAGCACCACTTGCACGTCAGGGGTGAAACTGGTGGTGGCCGGGGCCAACACCACGCGCTGGCTGTCGAGTTTCCAAGCCAGTTGCCGCAGAAGCAGTTGATCAATGTCTGAAGACAGACTGCCTGCCCAGCGACCGTCGGTCGATGCGATCAGGCTGCCATCTGGCTGACGCTGCAACAGCGTTTCACGTTGCAGGTAATCGGCCACTGAAACGGGACCCAGTAAAACGGCCACTCCAGCACTTTGTTTAGGTTGACCCGGTTGCCCGGCGTCGAGCTGATAAAGAGACGTAGGTTGCTGAAGGCTGCAACCGACCAGGCCCAGCACGCCGGTCATTAACAATACAAAAGGAAGTCGCAAAAGATTCATCGTCACATCCAGATAGCCGCCACAAGGCGGGTCACAGCCTAAAAAATACTCACAAAAATATGAAGGCACTCAGCCACGCTGGTGACTCAAGACCGCATATCATCCGTGAATATTGACTGTGACTCCAGCGATTATGCGTCGATCTTCGCGTCAAAACGAAGACAAAGCGCCTAAATCGCTTTTATGGCGCGTTTTCTATCAATAACGCATCTACCCGCTGGAATCCGCGAGGCAGCTTGTTCCCGCGACGGCCGCGCTCACCTTTGTAGTGCTCCAGGTCATCAGCCTTGAGCGATAGCGTGCGTTTGCCTGCTTGCAGAACTAATGTTTTGCCTTCGGGTATGACCGCCAGATCCGTCACGTACTCTTCGCGGCTGGCCACACGCTCGCCGAGGATACCGATGATCTTGTTGCCTTTCCCTTTGCCTAACTGCGGCAAATCGGCAACTTTGAAGATCAGCAACCGTCCCTCGGTCGTTACGGCGGCAAGCCAATCCTGCTCGCGATTGGGGACTGGACGAGGAAGGATCACCTTCGCACCCTTCGGCAAACTGAGTAAGGCTTTGCCCGCTTTGTTCTTGGCCTGCAAGTCTTCGCCTTTCACGACGAAGCCATAACCGGCATCAGAAGCAATGACGTACAAGGCATCGTCGTCCGGTAGCAGCACGCACTCAAAGGTCGCGCCCGGTGGCGGCTGCAACTTTCCGGTCAGCGGTTCGCCCTGGCCACGCGCTGAAGGCAGTGTGTGAGCCGCCAACGAATAGCTGCGCCCCGTGGAGTCGATAAATACAGCAAATTGATTGGAGCGCCCAGCCGCAGAGGTTTTGAAACCATCGCCGGCTTTATAGGAAAGCCCTGTGGCATCGATATCGTGGCCTTTAGCGCAACGCACCCAGCCTTTTTCCGACAGCACAACCGTGACCTGCTCGGTCGGCATTAACTCGTTTTCGGACAACGCCTTGGCTTCGGTACGGGAGACAATCGGCGAGCGACGGTTATCGCCATAGGTTTCAGCATCGGCTATCAGTTCATTGCGGACCAGCTTGCGCAGCTTGGTTTCGCTGCCCAACAACGATTGCAGGCGCGCCTGCTCTTTGCGCAATTCGTCTTGCTCGGCCCGCAGCTTCATCTCTTCCAGACGAGCCAACTGACGCAAACGTGTATCAAGAATGTAATCGGCCTGAATTTCAGTCAGCCCAAACCGTGCGATCAACTCGGGCTTAGGATGCTCGGCCGTTCGAATGATGTGAATCACTTCATCCAGGTTCAGGTATGCCGTCAGCAAACCGTCCAACAGGTGCAAGCGACGTTCGACTTTGTCCAGGCGGAACTGTAAGCGCCGACGAACCGTGCCGATACGGAACACCAGCCACTCACTGAGCAACGCTTTCAGGTTTTTGAGCTGGGGTTTGCCGTCCAGGCCGATGATGTTGATGTTAACCCGGTAGCTGGACTCCAGCTCGGTGGTCGCAAACAAGTGCTGCATCAACTCATCGAGTTCGACGCGATTGGAGCGTGGAATGATCACGATCCGGCACGGATGCTCGTGGTCCGACTCGTCGCGCAAGTCGGCAACCATCGGCAGTTTCTTGGCCTGCATCTGCGCGGCGATTTGTTCCAGCACCTTGGCACCGGACACTTGATGCGGCAACGCAGTCACAACGATGTCGCCATCTTCGATGCGATACACCGCCCGCATACGCACCGAGCCTTTGCCGGTTTCGTACATTTTCAGCAGGTCGGCGCGGGGAGTGATGATTTCTGCTTCGGTCGGATAGTCCGGGCCCTTGATGTGCTCGCACAGCTCTTCGATGGTGGCTTTAGGTTCGTCGAGCAAATGGATACAGGCCGACGCGACCTCCCGCAGGTTATGCGGCGGCACGTCAGTGGCCATGCCTACCGCAATACCAGTGGTGCCATTGAGCAGAATATTTGGCAAACGTGCCGGCAACACTGCGGGCTCATCCAGAGTGCCGTCGAAGTTGGGCACCCAATCCGCAGTGCCTTGGCCCAATTCGCTGAGCAACACTTCCGAGTAACGCGACAGACGCGCTTCGGTGTAACGCATGGCGGCGAATGATTTGGGATCATCCGGCGCACCCCAGTTTCCTTGGCCATCAACCAGGGTATAGCGATAACTGAAAGGCTGAGCCATCAGCACCATGGCTTCATAACAAGCGGAGTCACCGTGGGGGTGAAACTTACCGAGTACGTCACCGACGGTACGCGCCGACTTCTTGTGCTTGGAGTCGGCATCAAGGCCCAACTCACTCATTGCGTAGATAATGCGCCGCTGTACGGGCTTCAGGCCGTCGCCGATATGCGGCAAGGCACGGTCCATGATCACGTACATGGAATAGTTGAGGTAGGCCTGTTCGGTGAAGTCGGCCAGTGATCGGCGTTCTACGCCATCCAGGCTGAGGTCAAGGGAATCGCTCATGCAAGCCTCATTTTTGTGTGGTCTGGCGCAGCAGCATGGTGCCGCCGCGCTGGGTAAATTCGAGTTGTTTCATTGCACTCATACCGAGCAGTATCTGTTCGCCGTCAAGGCCGGGCAACACCATGGCACGCACGTCATGCAGGACGATGTCGCCAAGCTGCAAACGTTCCAGCGAAGTCCGGAAGCCCTGAGCCATCCCGTTGGCGGTGCTGGTGGTCACTGGCATGCCGCGCTTCAGGTGCAAGGTGTCCGCCACCTCGGCAGGAATCGCAACGTCGGTGGCGCCGGTATCGAGCAAGAACTCCACGGTCTTGCCATTAATCTGGGCGTTGCCAACGAAGTGGCCCTGAGCATTGCTTTGCAATAAAACCTGGATATAGCCGTCACCATGTTGCGACGTCACGACCGGATTCGGGTTTTCCTGACGCTGTTCCCATACACCAAAATAACGAGTCGCCAAAAACAGCCCAGCGCACCATGCAAGGATCAACAGCACACGACCGGCACGTTTTCCCGGTGGCGACTGGCTCAAGGCTTGGCGCTCCAACCTTCCTTGGGCGCCGCGAACCGCCAGACAATCGGCCGTTTTTCACCGTCTGCCCGCGCACCAAAATTGTTATCGACGCCGATCCACGCGCCCTCTGCATCTATAACCAATGCTTCGGCCAAGCCAAATTTTTGCGCGTAGCGCTTTGCAGGCACCAGCGCGTCGTCAGCGAATGACCAACAGCGCTCGACTGCGCCGGTGTCGAGGTTGCGACGGCACACTTGGTAAGCAGCACGCTCCAGGGTAAATAGCTTCCCTTCGAACAGCGAAATATCAGAGAAATCTTTCGAAACGCTACGACTGCCCATTTGTGCAGGCATGATTTGCTTGCCGCCCTCGCTGAGCATTACGCAACTGCCTTTGCAATCCCAGGCGCCTTGCTCTCGACGAACCGACAGCAGCCCGCGTTTTTCACGCTCGGCTGCAAGCCACAGTTGATCGCCGGCAGGATTGATCGCAATGCCTTCGAAGATTGCATTGAAGTCCTGCAGCAGGCCGCTATCTCGGGCTTGTTGAACCACGCTCTTTGGAAGGTTCAACCAGTTCGGCGCGCCCGTGACCGGCACTTGCAACACAGAGGCATAGCCCTCGCTGACCAGGTATCGATTACCTGCGCCATCACAGGTCACGCCTTCAAAATCCAAACTGCCGCCACGAACCAGCGCCGAGGCTTTGGCCATCGAAACCAGAGTAAATGGCAGACCACTGTCTGGCACCGGCGGCACCAGAATCGCCTGACCTTCTGCTTTCCATACGGCAGCGGACGTGTCGAGGCGGTAGAGCAGCGCATCGTCGCGATCCGACACGGTCCACAACACACCACCGCAAGACGCCAGGCCTGAGAGGTTACCGCCGACCATGCCATCGACCGCATGCTCGGCCAGCATTTTCAGCTGTGGCACAGGGGCTGCAAATACCGGCGACGCGATCAACAGGAGTGCGCTCAACCAACGTCGCATCAAGTCAAAACCTCAGCCAGGTTGCCTTTGGATTCGAGCCAAGTCTTGCGATCACCCGCGCGTTTTTTCGCCAACAGCATGTCCATCATTTCAGACGTTGCCGCGTAGTCATCCAGCGTGAGCTGGACCAAACGACGCGTGTTCGGGTCCATGGTGGTTTCGCGCAATTGCGGCGGGTTCATTTCGCCCAGACCTTTAAAGCGTGTGACCTGAGGCTTGCCGCGCTTCTTCTCCGCCACCAGACGGTCAAGAATCCCGTCACGCTCGGCTTCGTCCAGTGCGTAATAGATTTCTTTGCCGAGGTCGATCCGGTACAGCGGCGGCATTGCCACGTAAACGTGACCGGCGTCGACCAGCGGACGGAAATGCTGAACGAACAACGCACAGAGCAAGGTGGCGATGTGCAGACCATCGGAGTCGGCGTCGGCGAGGATGCAGATTTTTCCGTAACGCAATTGGCTGATATCAGCGACGCCCGGATCGACGCCAATCGCGACGGCAATGTTATGCACTTCCTGGCTGGCCAGTACTTCGCCGCCATCGACTTCCCACGTGTTCAGAATCTTGCCGCGCAACGGCAAAATCGCCTGAAACTCTTTGTCCCGCGCTTGTTTGGCCGAACCGCCCGCAGAATCACCCTCAACCAGAAACAGCTCGGAGCGCATAGGGTCCTGCCCCGCGCAATCAGCCAGTTTGCCCGGCAATGCCGGCCCTTGGGTGACGCGCTTACGCTCGACCTTCTTGCTGGCCTTCAGGCGGCGCCCGGCGTTGTTGATCGCCAGTTCGGCCAGTTGCATGCCCAGCTCGGAGTTGGCGTTAAGCCACAGGCTGAACGCATCTTTGACGACACCGGAAACAAAGGCGGCAGCTTCACGGGACGACAACCGCTCTTTGGTCTGGCCGGAGAATTGCGGCTCCTGCATCTTCATCGACAGAACGAACGCAATCCGTTCCCACACGTCTTCCGGCGCAAGTTTGACGCCACGCGGCAACAGGCTACGAAACTCGCAAAATTCGCGCATCGCATCCAGCAGCCCCTGACGCAGACCGTTGACGTGGGTGCCGCCTTGCTGAGTCGGGATCAGGTTGACGTAGCTTTCTTGAACGCTGTCACCGCCCTCGGGCAACCACAGCAGCGCCCAATCGATGGCTTCTTTATTACCGGCAAAACTGCCGCAAAACGGCACGTCCGGCAGACGCAGGAAATCGCTGACAGCGTCCTCTAGATAGGAGCGCAAGCCGTCTTCGTAATGCCACTCGATTTTCTCGCCAGTGGCTTTGTCTTCGAAACTGACCAACAGGCCCGGACATAGCACCGCTTTCGCCTTGAGCACATGCTTGAGGCGGCTGACGGAAAATTTCGGCGTATCAAAATACTTAGGGTCCGGCGCGAAATAGACGCTGGTACCGGTATTGCGCTTGCCAACGGTCCCTATTACTGCGAGTTCGCTGGCCTTGTAGCCATCGGCGAAGGTCATTTCGTATTCGTTGCCGTCGCGCTTGACCCGCACCCGAACGTGATTCGAGAGCGCGTTGACCACCGAGATCCCTACACCGTGCAAACCGCCGGAGAACTGGTAGTTCTTGTTCGAGAACTTGCCGCCTGCGTGGAGTTTGGTGAGGATCAGCTCGACGCCCGAGACGCCTTCTTCCGGGTGAATGTCCACCGGCATGCCGCGGCCGTCATCGGAGACTTCCAGCGAATTGTCGGCGTGGAGGATGACTTGCACTGATTTTGCGTGCCCGGCGAGGGCTTCATCGACGCTGTTGTCGATGACTTCCTGGGCAAGGTGGTTCGGCCGCGTGGTGTCGGTGTACATGCCCGGACGCTTGCGAACCGGGTCGAGGCCCGAGAGGACTTCGATGGCGTCTGCGTTATAAGAGCTAGCGCTGGGATTGGCCATGGGGTCTCGTCGTCAGTTATTCATTAAAAGTCGGTCGCGTCATCGCGCAAAAACTGGATCTCCTGTAAGAGCCAACTTGTTGGCTCCTACAGGTTTACGTTTACAAGCTCCGGCGCGAAGCCGGCCATTGTCAGCAACACCGGCAAGCACTCGGCGAAGCCTTGAAAGCTGTGATCACCGCCCGCCTGGATACGCAAGGCACAAGCGCGGTAAAACGTCTGGGCGTGGCGGTAGTCGAGGGTCTCGTCACCCGTTTGCAGCCACACTTGAAAACGCTGCGGATCCTGCGGGGGCGGCACTTCCAGTTCGGCCAACGCCGTCACATGGTCGTGGGTCAGCTCCCAACTTTCGCCGCTGTACAGGTTCTGTTGAGTACCGAGGAACCCGTCGAACAACCGATGCGGATTGACCACCGGGTTGATCAGCACTGCCTTGAGACCGTGGCGCTCAGCCAAGTGAGTCGCATAGTAGCCGCCGAGTGAGCTGCCGACCAGCAGCGGCCTGCCCAGCTCGGCAATCGCGGCGTCGAGCTGAGCGATGGCCTGACGTGGATGATGATGCAGTGCAGGCACGCGTAACTGCGCGCCAAGCCCCAAGGACTGCATCAACGTCGATAACTGGCTGGCTTTTGTCGACAGCGGCGAGCTGTTCAAGCCGTGGATATACAGCAATGTTGAGGGTTCGCCAGTCATGTCCGCTCCCTTGCGTTCTTGATCGAAACAAAGACGCAGAGTTTACAGGGACTAACGCCGGATAACTTGCCTTCGGACGTTTCCCGCTAAAAACGGGACATGTCGCTCAATAACCTTCGCCGCCGTAGTCCACCTCAAAATCCAGCCCCTCGACCCGCGAGACTCCGGTTTCAAGCCGGCCGTCGGCGTACAGACGTAGCCAGCGATAGCCCGGCGCCGCAGTGTCGACCTTGAATTCGAGGCTGCCTGGGGCGAATTGAATACAGGTCGAAGGCGATGCCAGCAAACGCACGTTATGCCGCATCTGGTCGTATTCCTGATGCACGTGCCCCCACAGCACTGCCCGCACGTGGGGAAATTGATCAAGCACGGCAAACAGCTTCTCGGGATTACGCAGGCCTATCGGGTCCATCCACTGGCAGCCAATGGGAACCGGATTGTGGTGCAGGCACACCAGATGATGGCGCTCCGGGGCGGCGCTCAACGAGCGGGCCAGCAATTGCAACTGAGCGTCCTGCAAAAAACCGGGTACTGAACCGGGGACGGCGGAATCCAGCAAGGTAATGCGCCAATGGCCGAGATCGGTGATCGGCTCCAGATACTCACTGTGCCGGGCGGCTTCAGCCAACTCCGGTAGCTCGTCGTGATTACCGGGAATCCAGCGAGTGGGTGCCGAAATTTGCGCACTGACTTGGCGAAACGCCTCGTAAGACTCAACGCTACCGTCTTGGGACAAATCACCCGTTGCTATTAGCAAATCAATAGTCGGTTGTTCGGCCAAGACACGCTCGATCACCTTACTCAGGCTGTCGCGGGTGTTCATGCCCAGCAGTTTGCCGTCCGCGTTGGCAAAGAGGTGGCTGTCGGACAGCTGGACTACTAGCACCGACGATGCTTGATGGGATGCGCTCGGCAAAGGCCGTCTCCTTGGGCGGGATTGGGCGATTATGGTCGTAAGCGCGCGGACGGGCAAACCTTGGGGTGAGGAATGGGTCACATTGTGCGTGCGAATTCACTGTCATCGAAACCAACTCCCGCTACCGTTACTCAGCAGTAATCACTTTTTGATAACCTCTTATCCAATAATTATTTATCCTGCAACCACCTAAACCAAGGTATACGGTGCTCATGAATGACCCCGAGCCACCAGCTTTTATTGCACGTTATGGTTTATGCCAACCCAGTTTTTGTCCCGACATCACACTATTATCAAACACCGCACAACCTATTGAATGAAAACTAATGGTGTAGGAGCTATAAGGTTTTCAGCGCCTACCATTTCCCGTCTGTCAAAGTCTCTGTGGCTTGCCAACGAAAGCGTCAATGCAGGCGACCCAGGTTTCAGGTCAACATCAGGGGCGTGACTATGGGCCTCTTCGCAGGCAAGCCTGCTCCCACCGAACCTAAGAGTGCTCGTTTGCTGCGCGACATCGAAGACGTGGCAGCCCCTACAACAGGGTTTGCGTAGCCTTCGAATTGTTTCGATGAGTCGATCTTGCGGACGGCGAGTAAGCAACCGCAAAGCTAGCCACGACCAAACTTGGCATACGCTCCAAATCCAAACATAACCAATAGCAGCCCCCAACCAGCCCACTGCATAACAATCAGTTGGCGCTTCAGATTGGCGGGGAAATTCTTAAGATCCTCGGCGCTAACCGCCCCCCCGCCGAAGAGCCATACCAGGCGTGACCATCATTCCCATTATTAACCCAAAGACATAAAGCCGTCCCCAGAGACCTGTGTGTATGAAAAACACGCGAATCATAACTATTGAACTATTCCTCATATGACCCAGCATCAGGTCCATTTTGGTGTAGGCGAGATACAGCGCTATGGCGATCCAAATAAAAATACCTCCAAAATTTACTAGGCCTACACAAAGGAAAATTTTGTCAGCGGTACTCACATTCATTTATTGACCTCGTAAATCACTTTGCCTGCCGTTTCAACGCCTTTCCAGCAGATCTGTGCTGCAAAGCCCCCTCGCCAATAATTAAAACGCCACATACAAACGCTCCTACCCCGAAAACAAGCCGCGACTGGGTTTGACGCATACTGCAAGCCCTCACACTGCTTATTTTAAATACTAAACAAGATTGAGCTGGGCAACCACCCCTACACCAATCATTACTATTAAGACAACAATAGCGCAACAGTGAAACACTATTAGTCTCCATTTAATATTTGCGGGCAACCCACTGAGATCCTCCGCACTAATACTTCCTCTCTTAATATAAAAGTCGGAAAAGGTAACGAAGCCAGAAATCCCTCCAACTATTAATAGTCGCCCCCACGCCCCCACGCCCCTCCGAAACGTAGAGGCGTTAGAGCTTTGACAGCAGGGCTGTTTCTGAAGCAATCCAACAGCATATCCATTTTCGTATAGGCGATATGTAATGCAACCCCGATACAAATCACAGCTCCACTGAAATCTATTAACCCAACAGTGAGGAATATTTTGTCAGCAGTACCCAAGCTCATTCTGACCTCGTAAATCACTTCGCTTATCGCTTCAACGCGGTTGACGAGGGCGAGTAACTAACCGCAAAGCTAGGCATTACCGAATTTTGCATATGCTGCCAGTGCACACATAACCAAAAGCAGCCCCCAACCAACCCATTGCATCACAATCAGTTTGCGCTTCAGATCGGCAGGAAAATTCTTCAGATCCTCGGCGCTAACCGCCCCCCTCCGAAGAGCCATACCAGGCGTGACCATCATCCCCATTATTACCCCAAAGACATGCATCCGCCCCCAAGGACCCGCGTGTATCAAAAACCTGCGAATCATAACTATCGGACTATTCTTCATGTGGGCCAACATCAGGTCCATTTTGGTGTAGGCGAGATACATCGCTGCGCCAATCCAAGCAAGCATGCTTGCAAAATAAACTAACCAGACACAGAGGTAAATTTTATCGGCGGTACTAATGCTCATTTTCTGACCTCGTAAATCAACTCGCCTGCCTTTTCACCACCCATTCCCCCGAAATACCCTCCGGCGAAAGACCCTCCCCCCACTACCACAAGACCACATGCAAGTGTTCCCACCCCAGCAGTCGGAACCCCGATAGCAAAGCAGATCGCTCCAGTTCCGACGGCGCTTAAAATTCCGCCTGCGACAAAACCGCCTGCAGCCCCGCCGATAAAACCCCCTGTCTCCGTAAACTTCACCTTCTCACACGCCTCAACATCACCCGCCCGGCAAACATCCTGCACTTTCATATAAGAAGCCCCGCCGCTAATAGCAGTGCCCACCCAGCCACCATAATTTATGTACTTGGAGGCTTTGGACACTGCGGCTAAGTGGGTGGCGTATCCAGGGTTCATGTCGTGTGCACCGGCCCGGCCCCAGCGATGCACCAAGCTGCGGCTGGAAATGCCCAAGGCGGTTTTCAGTTTCGGGTGGTCGGGGTAGTCGATGGTATGTTTGGTCAGCGTGGTGAGGTGGGTGTCGAGTTGAGCAAACAGTTGTTTGCGTTCGGCAAAGAACTCGGGGGATCGCAGGTGCCCGTGTTGGTTGAAGGTGCGCTTGTGCAGGTCTTCAATGGCTTTCAGGATTTGTCCTACCGTGTCTATGTTGTCTTTGTAAACCGCCGCGGCCATGCTGGTCCCAATAGAGCCGTACTTGATGAAAGACTCGATTTCATCACGGTGGAGAACCATGAAGTCGGCTTCTTCCGGGCTAAGATCCTCCAATACCTTGTTCACCACGCGTGCCGTTGCCATCAGCCGCGCTTCTTCCTCGGTGCATCGCCCATTATCGGGATCGCTGAGCACAATCATTTGCCCGGCTTTTATCTGATTCAACCCAGGGTTCAGGATCCTGAACTTGGCAATGACCCTGGAACTGGCTGAGGTGAACAATTGCGCTTCCAGTCGTTCAACCGTAGTGCTTCTGGGAACGATGTAGAACCCTGGGTCATGCAGTTCGATGGGTTCCGGCTGCAGCTCTGGAGGAAAAAGCTGGTAACGCTCATATATTGACGTCGGAACCGGCAGGTGGAGGGTGGCCAGGGTCTTTTCATTGGTCACCTTAAGGTGTTGAGCAAAGACATAACGCAGTAAGCGCTCGGGATCAGGTCGCATAGCCGGTTGGGTGAGCCGTGGCACTGGAATGCGTTTGACGCTATTGCTTACGGCACGTTGGCGATCACGCGCCAACGCCTGCGATTGACTCGCAAGGCTGCGGTACTCTTTCAATATGGCGTCGATGCCCTGCGTGGGGGTTTTACGACCGAGTTCAACGTCATCAATAATACGTTTGGCGTAATAGGACACTTCCCGAATAAACAACACGCGCCCATGACCTTGATCAAGGTGTCGGGCGCTGACACTAAGGGCTTGTCCTTGCAGTTGACCTGCTGCTTGGTGGACATCCCAGATATCATCACTGCTGGCGCTCATCGTGGTTCACCCCAAAAGCCATAGCCGCTGGTGGCCGCTCTGAGGTTAGTGTAATTAATCTCACGGAAACGAAAAGCGACGTGCTCTCGCATTTCACCGTCAGATTGAAAGATCACATCAGGCATGTCCTGTGTCAGGTCGACAATGAGTCCACCCTTGATCGATATCGAATAAAACTTCTCCTGCGTACCCGAGGGCGTTGTTTGATAAAAATCAAACGTGCAGTCCAACTCTTCTCTTCGGGTCAGTGCTTGCTCTAATAAGGGAGACGATTTATCGATGTATTTGGAGATAATAATGGGGCCGTGGGTCGAGCTATTGTTATTCTCAAAATTGGCCAGGTTTCGAGTATAAGAAAGCATCATTATTTCGTCGGTATGCGCTGACTGGTATTTGTTGCCGATCGACTCTTTACTGGAGCAGCCTGCCGAAATCAATCCTTGAGCCTTGCCGGTAATTGTTACGTATCCAGGGTTAGCCATAACTACCTCTCCTTTTTGATGGAGGGTAGTTTATTGGAAAGTTTCCCCAGTTGGCTGTAGGACGTTTCTGAAAATCGCACGATGAAAAAATAATAAAGAGTCACTTTAATTGTTTGCTCGAACCCTGTTGCGCAACTTCTTGCGCAACTCAATCAACTATTCTAAACAATCGAAAAACCCTCAACGCACCACTTCAAACTCATGTCCACACGCCAAACAGTGACTCAGCCACTCACCCAAGAACAAATTAAGTTGAGCCTTTTCATCCGGCTGGTGCATGGCTTCGTTGGGGTATGGGTAGATGCCACGAAAACGGCGGGCGTGTTCGGCGCCGATGACTTCGGCCATGCGCGCGTCGTGGTACACCTGAACTTCGAGTTTGGGTACCGGGAGCCACGGCAGGCTGTGTTCCTGACGTACCTGCAAGGTGGTGGTGTAAGGACAGTCGAGGAGGACTTCGACCGCCAGTACGCCAAGCATTTGATCGCCTTGGGTCACGGCGACCCGGCGCGAACGCTGTTGATTGCGCATGTCCGGGAGCAGTCGCATCAAGCGCGCATAGTTTGCCTCGCAGGCAGCTTGCAGCCCGACGAGGTCAACCCTATAGCGCTCGCGCACAAGTCTCACGACCATAGCCCCCTGATTTCAGTTCGGTTCAATGCCAGCCATTGCAAAGCAATAAGCGTAGCGGCATTAAAAATTCGTCCATCGCTTATGGCTTTTAAGGCATCGTCAAACGCCCACACCGATACGCGAATATCCTCACCTTCCGATTCCAGACCGTGCAAACCACCCGCCCCCTCACTGTCGCAATGCCCCAGGTACAGGTGAACGTATTCACTGCTGCCGCCTGGGGATGGAAAGTATTTGGTGATTGGCACCATTTCGCTGAAAACAAGACCAGCTTCCTCTTCTGCCTCGCGGTGGGCAACCTCTTCCGGCTGCTCATCCTTGTCGATCAACCCGGCGACCAATTCAATCAGCCACGGATTGTCGATTTTGCCCAGCACACCGACTCGAAACTGCTCGATCAACACCACTTTGTCGCGCTTGGCGTCGTAGGGCAGCACGCACACCGCATCGTGGCGGACGAACAATTCACGACTGATTTCCTTGCTCATGCCCCCGTTAAAAAGCTCGTGGCGCAGGTGTACACGGTCCAGGCGATAAAACCCCTGATAGCAATTTTCGCGTCGCGTAATCTCTACCGCCGATGGGACGGAGTTGTTCGTGTCAGTCATACATTTCTCGCTACTGAGCCTGAACCGGCTTGGCAACATCCTAACGCGCTCTATCGCCAGATGCAGCCCCCAAACACTGCCATTGAAGCAACCACGGTAGACTAGCAGCCCGCAGACGACATCAAGTTAGCGTAGTGGCGAACTGATGGAGCTGTTTGCAGTCGAAGCACGTCGACCCGCCTTTTTTGTTTTTGCCAAGGATCACCATGTCATTGTTGAGGATCACTACCCTGGCTTGCTTCGCGCTGGCGCTGGGCGCCTGCCAAAGCTTGTTTCAACCCAATTTTCACTCACCGCTCGACGCTCAGCGTGACGCCTCGGAACAGATTAAACCGGGCTGCGCAACGCCGGACTGTCCCTTGGTGAACGTTGACACCGTGCATTTCCCAGACGAACCGAATCTGGACAGCCTGATCCAAAACACGCTGCTGCAGATGGCTCGGAATACGCCTGGGGCTACGCCATTACCGGCATCGCTCAACGCCTATGAACAGCAATTCCTGCAGCAAGCGCCGAACAGCACCAACAGCTATTTGCAGGCCAAAGTACGTGAGCAGCATGACGGTCTGGTGATCATTGAACTGTCCAGCTACCTGGAAAACGGCGGCGAACACGGCACGCCGGGGCGCGCGTTCATTAACTATTCTCGCCCGTTGCACAAGGCCCTGACGCTGCAAGACATGTTAGTGCCTGGTGAGGAAGATGCTTTCTGGCTGACGGCGCAACAAGCGCACAAAGAATGGATGATCAATACCAAAGTCGCTCAGGACCCGGCGTTCGTGCAGGCCTGGCCGTTCCAGAAAACCCCGAACGTCGCGTTGACGTATGGCGGAGTCATCCTGAAATACGGCGTGACGACGATTGCACCGTACGCCATGGGCCACATTGAGCTGAAGATGTCTTACCTTCAGCTCAATGGGATCCTCAAGCCAGAACTGTTCCCGAGCCGCGACTAAATACTCGGCCCAGTAGCAATTGCAACACGCCAGACACCACCAGCGCTGGCAGTGTTGCGCCCACATCCGGGTACAGATTCGCCAGCAGGTGATAAGTGCTGACGCCGCCCAACCACGCCAACAGGCTCATCCCGCGAAAACCGACGGTAGCGGCCTGAAGGCTGCGACGGCGCAGGATGAAGTGATCGACCAAAACCACGCCGAACAACGGCGCGAAGACCGAGCCGATCAGCAGCAAGAAGTTCTGGTATTGCGCCAATGGCGCCAAGCAGGCGATCAAGGTGCAAATCACACCGATACCCAAGGCCAGGTGCTCGACTTTGATCCGCAGCAGAATGCCACTGGAGACCGCTGCCGAGTGAATATCGGCGAAGGCGTTTTCCGATTCGTCGATCAAAATCAACAGCAGCGGAATACCCATCCCGGCACCGGCCAGCGCCAGCAACAGCGGGCTCATCTCACCACTTGGCGCGAATGCCAGGGTGTAGGCCACCCCCAGGCTCATCAGCCAGAAATTACCGATAAAGAAGCCCAACGCCGTACCGCCGAACACGCTTTTGGCGCGCTTGCCGAAGCGCGAATAGTCGGCAATCAACGGTAACCAAGACAATGGCATGGCGATGGCGATGTCGAAACCGACGGCAAACGGCATCGTGCCGTCGCCGGCGTGGGCCCACAACGCGGTCAGATCGGTCTTGGTCAACAAGTTCCAGGTCAGCCAAACGCAGGAGGCCAGCAACAGCCAAATGCCCCACTTGCGCAGGACCTTACGGACGAAGGTCAACGGGCCACTGACGGCCAGAAAGGTCGCCAGCGCGCCAAAAACCAGAGTCCAGAGCAACGGGTTCGCCCACAGGCTGCCGTCGGCAAATGCCCGTGCCCCCAACAAACTGGCGGCATCGCGCATCACGATGATCTCGAAAGCGCCCCAGCCAATCAGTTGCGCCAAGTTCAAAATCGCAGGCAGCGATGCACCGTGGGTGCCGAGGCTGAGCTTAAGCGCCGCCATGGCTGAAAGCCCGGTATCGCTGCCAATTACACCAACGGCAGCCAGCAGCAATACGCCCACTAGGGTGCCGAGAAAAATCGCCAGCATAGAACCTGACATCCCTAGCCCCGGTGCCAACAACGCGCCGGTCTGCAGAACCATCAGGCCAATGCCGAGGGAAAACCACAGGGAAAACAGATCTCGCCCGCCGAACACACGCTTGCCCAGAGGCACAGGAATGTCGGGAGAGTAGGTGTTGGATGCAATAGTCACGGGTGTGATCTCGGAGGAGCGGTTTATCCAAAACCTGTAGGAGCCAACTTGCTGGCGAAGCAAACGACGCGGTCAATTTGAAAAACCGCGCAGTCACCCTCGCCAACAAGTTGGCTGCTACAGGGGATTTTTCATCGGTTCAAATCAAACCTTCTTATACAACTGACTACCTTCCTGCTTGAAGCGCTCGGCCTGCTCACGCAAACCTTCCTGCACGGCAGCGTCCACGGTGTCGATTTTCTGGTTAGCCGCGTAGATGCGCACTTCCTGGGTGATCTTCATCGAGCAGAATTTCGGCCCGCACATGGAGCAGAAGTGCGCGACTTTTGCCGAGTCCTTTGGCAGGGTTTCATCGTGATACGAGCGTGCTGTGTCGGGATCGAGGCCTAGGTTGAACTGGTCTTCCCAACGGAATTCAAACCGGGCCTTGCTCAAGGCGTTGTCGCGGATTTGCGCGCCAGGATGCCCTTTTGCCAAGTCCGCCGCATGGGCCGCGATCTTGTAGGTGATGATCCCGGTCTTGACGTCATCCTTATTCGGCAGACCCAAGTGTTCCTTCGGCGTGACGTAGCAAAGCATCGCGCAACCGAACCAGCCAATCATGGCCGCGCCGATACCTGACGTAATGTGGTCGTAACCCGGAGCAATGTCGGTGGTCAGCGGACCGAGGGTGTAGAACGGCGCCTCGTCACAGCATTCCAACTGTTTGTCCATGTTCTCTTTGATCAACTGCATCGGCACGTGGCCTGGGCCTTCGATCATGGTTTGTACGTCGTGCTTCCAAGCGATTTTGGTCAGTTCGCCGAGGGTTTCCAGCTCGCCAAATTGCGCCGCATCGTTAGCGTCGGCAATGGAACCCGGACGCAGGCCATCGCCCAGCGAGAAGCTGACGTCGTAGGCCTTCATGATTTCGCAGATGTCTTCGAAATGCGTGTACAGGAAGTTTTCCTGGTGATGCGCCAGGCACCACTTGGCCATGATCGAACCACCACGGCTAACGATCCCGGTGACGCGCTTGGCGGTCAGCGGTACATAACGCAACAACACGCCAGCGTGGATGGTGAAGTAATCCACGCCCTGCTCGGCTTGTTCAATCAGCGTGTCGCGGAACAACTCCCAGGTCAGGTCTTCGGCCGCCCCGTCGACTTTTTCCAGCGCCTGATAAATCGGCACGGTGCCGATTGGCACCGGTGAGTTGCGGATGATCCACTCACGGGTTTCGTGAATGTGCTTGCCGGTGGACAAGTCCATGACCGTGTCCGAACCCCAGCGGATGCCCCAGGTCAGCTTGGCCACTTCTTCTTCGATGGAAGAGCCCAGTGCGCTGTTGCCGATGTTGCCGTTAATTTTCACCAGGAAGTTACGGCCGATGATCATCGGCTCCAACTCAACGTGGTTGATGTTGGCCGGAATGATGGCGCGACCACGGGCGATTTCGTCACGGACGAATTCAGCGGTGATGTGTTTTGGCACGCTGGCGCCGAAGCTGTGACCGGCATGTTGCTGAGTCAGCAGGCCGGCCGCGTGGGCTTCTTGCAGCTTCATGTTTTCGCGGATGGCGACGTATTCCATCTCGGCGGTGATGATGCCCTGACGCGCATAGTGCATCTGGCTGACGTTAGCACCTGCTTTGGCCCGACGCGGATTGCGCACATGGGCAAAGCGCAGCTTGGTCAGTTCGACATCGCTGAGACGCTGCTGGCCGAAGTTGGAACTCAACCCCGACAGGCGTTCGGTGTCGTTGCGCGAATCGATCCACGGCGAACGGATGTCAGCCAAGCCTTTGCGCACATCAATGATCACGTTCGGGTCGGTGTATGGGCCTGAGGTGTCATAAATAACCACAGGAGCATTGATCTCGCCGCCGAAATCGGTCGGTGTGACGTCCAGGCTGACTTCGCGCATTGGCACCAGAATGTCTGGGCGCGAGCCTTGAACGTAGATTTTTTGCGAACGGGTAAACGGCTGAACTGATCCTGAATCGACTTGGGCCGATTCACTCAAGTTAGCGGTGTTTTTAAATTTTGAACTCATCACGGGCACTCCAGACGTCATCCAGCGGCGGATTTATTGTCGGAGCAAACCTGAAACGGACGGGTGCACCAAGAACGGTGCTGAGCATAGAAAGGAAGCGCTACTGTTCACTTTATGAACAATCGACCCCGGACGACACTCAAGAGGACTCGCCGGGAGACGAGAAATCTTGTTCCCTACGCAGGCGCTAACCTGATCAGGTTCAACGGGATCCGGATTAACCGATCTCAGCCTCATAGCAAGGCACCCCGACAAGAACGACGCCAGTCTAGTGCAAGAGATGGGCATAACGCCAATAACGTTGAATATCACTCGATAAATGGCCGATATGCAGGATTGTTGCGAACTAAGCCGGGCACTACACTCGCTACGCGATTTATTACTCTCTTTAGGGAACGCCTCATGCTGCGCAAACTTTCACTGGCTCTTGCCGTGTCTTGTGCTTCCAATGGAATGGTCTGGGCTGCTGACGTGCCTTTGCCGACCAAGACGGGTTTGGTCAACGTCTACCAAGAGGCTGTGGATAACAACTCAGACCTGGCGGCCTCACGCGCTAACTACCAAGCGCAAAAAGAAGTGGTGCCCCAGGCTCGCGCCGGATTACTGCCCAACCTGTCTGCCGGCGCTGACGTGCAAACCACTCGCACCCAGATCGATCAGCCCTCGGCGAACTTCACTCGCAGTGGCACGGTGTATCAGGCCACGTTGAGCCAACCCATTTTCCGTGCAGACCGCTGGTACCAGTTTCAAGCCGCGAAAGACGTCAACGAAGAGGCGATCCTGCAGCTTTCCGCTACTGAGCAAAATCTGATTTTGCAAAGCGCTCAAGACTACTTCACGGTTTTGCGCACCGAAGACAATTTGGCCTCGACCAAGGCCGAAGAAGCTGCATTCAAACGTCAGCTTGACCAGTCCAACGAACGTTTCGATGTGGGTCTGTCAGACAAGACCGACGTGCTGCAAGCGCAAGCCAGCTACGACACGGCACGGGCTAATCGCATTGTTGCCAAGCGCCAGGTGGACGATGCGTTCCAGGCGTTGGCGACCTTGACCAATCGCGAATACAACTCCATCGAAGGCATTGTTCACACCTTACCGGTGCTGCCACCAACCCCCAATGACGCCAAGGCATGGGTGGACACGGCATCACAACAAAACTTGAACTTGCTCGCCAGTAACTACGCCGTGACGGCGGCAGAAAAAACCTTGAGCCAACGCAAGGCCGGTCACGCACCGACCGTGGATGCCGTTGCCAGCTACAAGCGTGGCGATAACGATGCGTTCGGTTTCAGCAACCCGAACTTCACCGGCCAAAACTATGGCGGCGACGTTGAGCAACGCAGTATTGCCATCGAGTTGAATGTTCCGATTTACAGCGGTGGCCTGACCAGCTCTCAAGTGCGCGAAGCTTATGCACGGCTGAACCAGAGCGAACAGCAGCGTGAAAGCCTGCGTCGCCAAGTGGTGGAAAACACCCGTAACCTGCACCGCGCGGTAAACACCGATGTTGAGCAGGTCCAGGCGCGCAAGCAGTCGATCATCTCTAACCAGAGCGCACTGGAAGCGACTGAGATTGGCTATCAGGTGGGCACCCGTAACATTGTCGACGTGCTCGACGCCCAACGTCAGCTCTACAGCTCAGTGCGCGATTACAACAACACGCGCTATGACTACATCCTCGACAACCTGCGTTTGAAGCAAGCAGCCGGGACATTGAATCCGGGGGACTTGCAGGACTTGTCCCGGTATTTGAAAGCTGATTACAACCCGGATAAAGACTTCCTGCCGCCGGACTTGGCTAAAGAGTCGGCGAAGAACTTCCAAAAGCCGTCAGAGAAGTGATTGCTGCCTACAACATCATCAACGTCGGACACAGCGCCTTCCCGGTATAGGTCCGACACAGGAACTCAATCTGAGCCAACTGGTTGGCGAGGCGTTTTACCTGACGAACTGCCTCCGTCCTCTCGCCAACAAGTTGGCTCTACAGATATTGGCATGAGCTTACAACCCAGCCACCCGCGCCAGCATGTCCAACAAACGCTGCAACGCGCCTTGGTTGGCATGCATTACCTTCAATCCGGCATCGGCCATTTGCTGGGCTTTCGTGGGTTGGTCGAATAGCTGTTGCACTGCTACTGCCAGCCCTTTCGCATCGCTCACTTCTTGCAACGCCCCGGCAGCGCGAAGCAGTGCGGCGATTTCCAGAAAGTTGAACAGGTGGGGACCGCTTAGCACCGGTTTGGCCAATGCTGCCGGTTCCAGCAGGTTATGCCCGCCATTGGCCACCAGGCTGCCGCCGACAAACGCACAATCAGCGATTGCGTAAAGAAACAGCAACTCGCCCATGGTGTCGCCCAGCAGCACCGAGGTGGTGGAGGTGACGGGCTGCGCGGTCGAGCGACGAACCGTTTCGAACCCTTGCTGCTGACACAAATCGTAAACGCTGTTGAAGCGCTCAAGGTGGCGCGGCACCAGAATCAATAACGCGTCGGGATGGCTGATCAGCAGTTGCCGATGGGCCGCCAACACGGTTTCGTCTTCGCCCGCATGGGTGCTGGCCGCGATCCACGTCGGACGCTGAACGGACTGCCACTGCTCACGCAAATCTGCCGCCCGGATCAACAACTGCGGGTCGATGCTCAAGTCGAACTTGATCGACCCGGTGACTTCAACACACTCCGGTCGTGCGCCTAGATCACGAAAGCGCTGCGCTTCTATTTCAGTCTGCACCGCGAGACCACTCATCTCAGCCAGCATCGGCCGCGTCAACTTGGCGAAACGCCCGTAGCCACGCGCTGAACGCTCGGACAACCGGGCATTAGCCAGCACCACCGGGATTGCGCGCTTGGCACATTGGTGAATATGGTTAGGCCACAGCTCAGTTTCCATGATCACCCCTAACCGAGGCTGGACATGATTCAAAAAGCGCCCCGCAGCCCACGGCAAATCGTAGGGTAAATAACAATGTTGAATCCGGGATTCGCCCGCGAACAAGGCTTTGATCCGCTCCGAGCCAGTGGGCGTCATGCAGGTCACGGTAACCGGCAACTGCGGGTAGCGGGCCAACAGGCTTCGAATCATCGGCGCCGCCGCGATGCTCTCGCCGACGGAAACGGCGTGCACCCAAATTCCGCCGCGCTGCATGGCTGGCAGGCCAAACGAGAAACGCTCGCCGATCCGTTGCGCATAAGCAGGGGCTTTGCGCGCCCGCAGCCAAAGACGCAGGGCTAGCAGCGGCAAGCCTAGGTGAAACAACACGCTATAAAGGACTCTATTCATGGCGGCGGAGTTTATCAGCCAATCGCTTGCAGATGCTGGGCAAAGCTATCGGCCAACCACCTCGCCGCCGGGCCCAGCGGTTCATCCCGGCGCCAGACCATTTCCACCACCAAGGCGGGCGGCGTCCAGTCGCTGATTAGCTCAACCATCAGGTTTTGATAGGCCGGATACTGCACCACATGTCGCGGCAGCCAGGCCCAACCGAGGCCGCGCATGAGCAGCTCGGCCATCACGTAGAAACTGTCAGCGCGCCAGACCTGCGCACTGATCTGTTCGCCGCCGGGGTAGCCGCTTTGCTGGGGCGCGATCAATAGCTGACGGTGGCGACCTAATAGCTGGCGACTCACCCGAGGCTCGCCCGCCAACGGATGCCCCACCGCACACACCGTGACCATCTCGACGCTGCCCAAGACCCGGCGCTCCAGGGCCTGGGGCATCTGTTCGTGGTGAAACAGCAAACCCAAATCCGCTCGACGCTCAACCAGCTTGCGCGCCACATCGCCCTGAGCGCCGCTGGCCAGTTGCATTTCCAGCGTCGGAAATCGTTCGGCCAAGGCTTCGAGACTGTCCAGCACCGGCTGATAAGGCATGGCTTCGTCATGGGCCAAGCGCAAGCGCGCCTCTTGACCGCGCATCAATGCCAGCGCCCGGCCATCGAGGCGCTCGCACTGACGCAGCAACTCTCGCGCCTCTTCCAGCAACGCACCACCGGCCTCGGTCAATCGGGGTTGCCGACCGCTGCTGCGTTCAAATAGAACCACCCCCAAATCGGCTTCCAGCAGCGCGATGGCGCTACTGACCGCTGACTGAGCGCGCTTCATGTCACGGGCTACGGCCGAAAACGAACGCTGCTCGGCGACGCTGACGAACAGACGCATTTGCTCAAGGTTCCATTGCATCGGCGGGCTACCTATCGATTTAGGATATGGGTAATGACTTTACCCCATCTGTTGAACCGCTAGAATGCGCAGCTTATGAAAAGGAGTAACACCATGACCGCCTACTACTATCTGGCCATCGCCATCTGCGCTGAAGTCATAGCCACCGTTTCCATGAAAGCGGTCAAAGGGTTCAGCACGCCTGTGCCGCTGCTATTGGTCATCGTGGGTTATGGCATCGCGTTCTGGATGTTGACGCTAGTGGTTCGCAGCATCCCGGTGGGTGTTGCTTACGCGGTCTGGGCCGGCATGGGAATTGTCATGGTGAGCATCGCGGCGCTGTTCGTTTACGGGCAAAAACTCGATGTGCCGGCGATGTTCGGCATGGGCCTGATTGTGGCCGGTGTGGTGGTGATTCAGCTGTTCTCAAAAACCGCCGGGCATTGAAAACGCGATCCTCTATAATGGCCAGATTCGTCTAGCCACTGAGGTCGCTCATGCCATCTGTGCCCACTCCCTCCATCCTGACCACTGACGTACTGATTGTCGGCGCCGGCGTTGCCGGTCTTTGGCTCAATGCGCGTTTGCGCCGTCAGGGGTTCTCGACTGTTTTGGTGGAAAACGCCAGCCTCGGCGGCGGGCAAAGCACAAAATCCCAAGGGATTATCCACGGCGGTGCCAAATACGCGCTGCATGGCGCCCTGAGTGGCGCATCGGAAGCCATCGCTGACATGCCTCGCCGCTGGCGTGACGCATTGTCGGGAAAAGGCGAGCTTGACCTGTCCAGCGTGCGCCTGCTATCCGATGCCCATTACTTGTGGTCGCCGGGCACTATCGCGGGCAACCTCACCAGCTTCTTCGCCAGCAAAGCCGTGCGGGGTCGCGTTGATCAAGTCACCGGCACTGACTTGCCGCCCGCGCTGCAAAATCCCGCATTTAAAGGCAAGGTCTATCGGCTGGCTGAGCTTGTGATCGACGTGCCCAGCTTGATTGAGCGCCTCGCCGAGTTGTCGGGCGAGAGTTTGCTGGCAGGCGAAAAAATCGAACCGCTGTATGCCGGGCAAGAGTTGACCGGTCTGCGGGTCGATGGCCGTGAGATTCATGCTCAGCGAGTGGTCTTGAGCGCAGGCGCAGGCAATGCCGAGTTGCTCAAGTCGATGGGCGTTACCTTCCCAATCATGCAACGTCGCCCGCTGCACATGGTAATGGTCAAAGGTCCGACGCTGAAACCGCTGTACGCCCACTGCCTCGGCGCCGGACCAAAACCTCGGGTCACGGTCACGACTCATCCAGCAGCTGACGGCCAGTGGGTCTGGTACCTCGGCGGCGACTTGTCGGAAGCTGACGGTGTAGCCCGCGATCCTGCGGCACAAATTGCGGCAGCGAAAAAAGAACTTGGTAATTTGCTGCCGTGGGTCGATTTGAGCCAGGCACAGTGGGCGACCTTGCGTATTGATCGCGCAGAGCCCGCGCAGTCAGGCCTGGTCCGACCAGACAACGCGTACTTGTCTGTGCAGAAAAGCCTGCTGGTGGGTTGGCCCACCAAACTCGCCTTGGCTCCCGATTTTGCAGATCGGGTTTTGGCGGCTTTGGCACGGGACGGGGTTCATCCGACACCGCAGTTACCATTGGTCGGACTGCCAAAACCGCCGATGGCGGTACCGGAGTGGGATCGGCTGCTGCCATGAAAACCTTGCACCCATTCCATCGCCCATTGGGCAGCACGGGGTTGAGTGTTTCTCCTCTGGGTCTGGGCACCGTCAAGCTGGGCCGTAATGAAGGGGTCAAATACCCCAACGGCTTCAAAATTCCGGACGACCGTGAAGCAGAAATGCTGCTTAAACTGGCGCGAGACTTAGGGGTAAACCTGATTGATACGGCCCCGGCCTATGGCACCAGCGAAGAACGGCTCGGTCCGTTGTTGCGTGGGCAGCGTCATGAGTGGGTCATCGTCAGCAAAGTCGGGGAAGAATTCGAAGGTGGTCAGTCACGCCATGATTTCAGCGCCGCCCACACCCGCCTGTCAGTTGAGCGCAGCCTTAAACGCCTTGAAACCGACTTCATCGATTTAGTGCTCGTGCATTCTGACGGCAACGATCTGGCCGTACTCAATGAATCCGGGGTTTATGAAGCACTGGCCGAATTGAAACAACAGGGCAAAATCCGCGGTTATGGGTTCTCCGGCAAAACCGTTGAAGGCGGCTTACTCGCGTTGCGCGAAGGCGATTGCGCCATGGTCACCTACAATCTCAACGAGCAAACTGAAAGGCCGGTTCTGGACTACGCCGCCAGCCATGGAAAAGCCGTTCTGGTGAAGAAAGCGCTGGCCAGCGGGCATGTCTGTCTAAGCCCTGGAATTGACCCGATTCACGCCAGCTTCCAACTGCTGTTTGCGCATCCTGGTGTTGCCAGTGCTATTGTCGGAACGATTAATCCGCTGCACCTGGCCCATAACGTGGCAATTGCTGCCGCCGTGATTCTTGGCCAAACCTGAATCTGGCGACGGCTGACCCCAACGAACGAAGGAGCCGCAATGCCGCGAACGTTGATTCGGAAAAACCCCAGCAACTTTAAAACCCTGCCATTGATTGTCGATGCCACGCCTGAAGGTTTGAGTTACCAGAGCGTCGGCATGCCGTTGAATTTTTCCCAAACACTGCAACGTCGTCGCAAGATCGACGTACCCGATGCCGAACGATTTTCGGTTGAGTTGGCCAATCTCGGGGTCTCAGTGCGGCTGACCCTGAACTGGCAAAACCGTGATTACTGGGTACTGGTCCGCCAGCGTCGGCAAGACCGTGGTGATGTGGTGTTAAAACTGATCTCTGGTTATGTGCCCGCCCACGAGCTTAATCTACCGCTGCACACGGCTATTCAGGAAGTTGCCGAAGAATGCCTGATCGAAACGCCACAAGGCTGGCTAAGCGGACGCTTCGGCGACACGTGGCTGCCAGCGCCCTACGCGTCGGCGCTGCACTACCGTGAGGCCCTGCCCTTTCGGTTGAGTCCGTTGTCTGGGGCGGCAAGACCGGTGCGCTGCGGCAACATGATGTTGATGGAACGCCCGCGCGCCTACGTGCATTTGCCCACTTCATCGCTGCAGCTGATCTATGACATGCGCCTGGAAGTGCCGAAAGACGCTCGCCCGCTCAGCCTATTCCATGTCGATGAAAGCCTGGAAAACGATGAACTGGTAGCGCGCTTGAACCGCAGCAAACCGGACTTGTATTTGATGCCGCTGGAAGACGGCGTGCCCAAAGCAGAGCTGTACACCCTCAAGCGCGACAAACTGCAACCGGCGGGAACTCGTGGTCTGTACCTGGCGGAAAGCTTTGCAGCACAAGAGGGCTGGGTCGTACGGGAAGAGCGGATTCGCTGGAAGGACTGGCTACGACAGCAAGGCATGACCCCGCCGCCGAAAAAGACCGGGCTCAAACGCTTGACCGGTAAATTGATGCAGCTCGCCCGCGGGCATCTGTAATTTGCGCGCCTCTGTGTGCCCCCCCCTGTGGGATCGAATTCATTCATGCCCTGAGGTGGTCCGTCAACGCGTTGTCGAAGCAAACACGGACAACTGTAGGACCTGGCGAAGGCTGCGAAGCCGGTACGACTCGGGGGTTTCATTGACGCGGTTGATAGCAAGCAGCCGCCGATACTGTGGGGAGGCCTGCCTGCGAAGAGGCCCATAATCACGCCGCTAATGTCGACCTGAAACCTGGGTCGCCGGCATTAACGCTTTCGTTGGCAAGCCATCTCCCACAGAGACTTTTGGCAGACACGGAATAGTAGGCACTGAAAATCTGATCGCAGCCTTCGGCAGCTCCTACAGAAAGTTCTGTGTCGCCAGAATCGGTGGGACCGAATTCATCCGGGAAGGCGTCGTGTCAGACACGTACGAGGTCGGATTGAAAATCCACTCCCGAATAAATTCGGTCCCACAGAGCCTCAGTCAAACCACACCAGACCACTAGGAGCCTTCACATCACTGATTGCGGATTTTCTCGACGATTGCCGTGGTTGAGCTGTTGGCAACCAGCCCCAGCACTTTGACCGTACCGCCGTACGCCTGAACGATCTCGGCACCGACGACCTGATCGATGCCGTAATCCCCGCCTTTAACCAACACATCTGGCTTGACCTGAGACAGCAGATGTTCCGGCGTGCCTTCAGGGAAGCTGATCACCCAATCCACCGCGCCCAAGCCTGCCAGCACGGCCATGCGCCGATCGACACTGTTGATTGGTCGGCCCGGCCCTTTCAGGCGGCTGACAGACGCGTCATCGTTGACTGCTACGATCAACCGATCACCCTGAGCGCGTGCTTGCTCGAGATAGGTTACATGCCCTGCATGGAGGATGTCGAAGCAGCCGTTGGTGAACACAATCGACTCTTTGTGCGCGCGCGCATCATCAATCGCAAGCAGCAGTTGCTCGAGGCTGAGAACGCCACGCTCCGACCCTTCTTCACGCTGAATGGCACGACGCAGTTCCGGTGCACTGATGGCCGCTGTACCGAGCTTGCCGACCACGATCCCTGCTGCCAAATTAGCCAGCGCGACGGCGTGAGGCAGATCTTCACCTGCGGCGATGGCAGCCGCCAGGGTCGAAATGACCGTATCGCCGGCACCGGTGACATCGAACACTTCACGGGCACGGGCTGGTAGGTGCAACGCAGGCTGGTCGGGACGTAGCAGGGTCATGCCGTGCTCGCCACGGGTAACCAACAGTGCGCCCAAGTCCAACTCGCTCATCAACTGCGCGCCTTTGGCGACCAATTCAGCCTCGTCAGCGCAATGACCCACGATGGCTTCAAACTCACTGAGGTTCGGCGTGAGTACGCTGGCACCGCGATAAATAGAGAAGTCTTTGCCTTTTGGGTCAGCCAACACCGGAATGCCACGCGCCCGTGCGGCCTGAATCAGCACTTGGTGGTTTTGCAACGCACCTTTGCCGTAGTCGGACAGCACCATGACTTTGATGCCGTCGAGCATGTCTTCGACATCGGCACTCAGCGCCAGCGAGTCAGTGGCGAACGATTCTTCAAAGTCGATCCGCAGCAGTTGCTGGTGACGGCTCATGACCCGCAACTTGACGATGGTCGGCTGATGGGCGATGCGTTGGAAGCGCGCATTCACGCCTGCGCCTTTCAGGCTGTTGGCCAAGCTGTCGGCAGCCTCATCTTCCCCGGTCACGCCAACCAAAGAAGCTGGCGCGCCCAAGGCGGCGATGTTCAGGGCAACGTTGGCGGCACCGCCCGGGCGGTCCTCGATTTGCTCGACTTTGACCACTGGCACGGGCGCCTCAGGTGAAATTCTTGAGGTACCGCCATGCCAATAACGGTCGAGCATGACATCGCCAACCACCAAGACAGGCGCCTGATCAAAACGCGGCATGGACAACTTCATCAAACAACCCGTTACTAGAATGAACAAGAGCGGAATCTTAGCACAGGGTTGGAGAGGGAACTCTAGGTGGCTGAACAGCCGAGGATTCAGGAGACTTAAGGTGTAAGACAATATATCTGTAGGCGCCAACGTGTTGGCGAGGCTGCACACCTGACAACCAAATCGTGAGTCCTTTAGCCAACACGTTGGCTCCTACAGACAAATAGAACCGTTTGAATGCTACGCGATACCCGCAACCACCGGTTCATCAAGCCCCAGAGCATTCAGACGAGCGTAATAGCCGTTCTGAGCCAATAGCTGCGCGTGAGTGCCACGCTCGACGATGCTGCCCTGATCCATGACCAGAATCAGATCGGCCTTCTCGATGGTCGACAAGCGGTGGGCTATGACGAGCGTGGTCCGGCCTTTCATGACCTGATCCAATGCCGCCTGGATATGACGCTCCGATTCGGTATCGAGTGCAGAGGTCGCTTCATCCAGAATCAGCAGCGGTGCATTTTTGAGCAAGGCCCGGGCGATCGCCAAGCGCTGACGCTGCCCACCGGACAGCAACACACCGTTCTCACCCACCTGAGTGTCGAAACCTTCCGGCAGTTGCTCGACAAATTCCAACGCATAAGCATCGGCTGCGGCGGCTTCAATGTCGGCGCGAGGCGCACCTGCCAGATCACCGTAAGCGATGTTATTGGCAATGCTGTCGTTGAACAGCGTGACGTGTTGAGTGACTTGGGCAATGTGCCGACGCAGATTACGCAAGCGATACTCTTCGATTTCTACACCGTCCAGAAAAATTCCGCCGCCACCATGGTGGTAGAAACGTGGAATCAGGCTTGCCAACGTCGACTTGCCGCTGCCCGAACGGCCAACCAGTGCAACCATCTGCCCCGGCGCTGCAGTGAAACTGATGTTGTTCAACACCTGCCGCTCTGTACCGGGATAGGTGAAGCTCAAGTTACGCACTTCAAGGTGGCCGGTCACGCGATCACGCTCGACAGTGCCGAGGTCCACTTCTGGCTCAACGTCCAACTGCTCGAAAATACTTTCTGCGCCGGACAAGCCCTTCTGGATAGTCGAACTGACTTCTGACAACTGGCGAATCGGCTTGGGCAACAAGCCCGCCGCTGTAATGTAAGCCACCAGATCGCCGGGGGTCGCATCGCCACGCAGCAACAACACCAGAAACATCAGCGCCGCCATGGCGGAATAGATGACCAATTGCAGCATCGGCGTATAGATCGCGCTGGTTTTGTTCATTCTCAGTTGCTTATCGGTGTTGCCTTGGCTGGCCTCCCGAAAACGCTCTTCTTCATAACTTTCGCCGCCGAAGCTGCGCACGACGCGGTAACCCTGGATGGTTTCCGAAGCAACGTGGGTAACATCGCCCATCGCAACTTGGATCTTTTTGCTTTGCCGGCGAAATTTCTTGCTAGCGCTGCCAACCATCAATCCAATCACCGGCAAAATCGCCAGCATGACCAAGGTCAGGTGCCAGTTCATCCACAGCAAATAGATGAACAGGAACACCACCGTCAAGCCTTCACGAATCACGGTTTTAATCGCGTCGGTCGCAGCGCCAGTGACCATGGTGACGTTGAAAGTAATGCGTGAAATCAGATGACCCGAGTTATGCGTATCAAAATAGCGATTGGGCAAAACTAACAGCTTATTGAACAACTCGACGCGCAAGTCATGCACCAGACCCAGCGAGACCTTGGCCAGAAAATAGTTACCCAGGTACGAGCCCAAGCCCTGCCAGGCTGCGATCAACACGATCAGCAACGGCACCGCTTGCAACAGCTGTAAGTCACGCAGGTAGGGAACATTGGGAAACAGTGCGGCTTCCGGGTTACTCAGTCCATCGACGAAGTATTTGAGGATGCCCGCCAGCATTGGCTGGGTTGATGCGAATATCACGAAACCGATGATGCTGAGGAAAAAGATGCCGATATAAGGCATGACATAGGTCAGCAGTCGGAAATAGATTTTCATACTGGAGCTTTGTTCTGGCTTGCTCATAGTCATCGGTACAGAAAAGAGAGCCGGAATACTATCACAGCCCGGAGCCATTAAACCCTAGGCCGCCGGCTGGGGTATGATGGCGGCCATTTTTGAAGGAGCCCGCATGCTCGCACTCGCTTACGCTGACTACCAAGCCTTACGCAAAGATGCGGAGGTGATCGAGGCCGATTTCTTCGGAGACAAGGTGCTGCGCCTCGAGGACGGCAACTTCATGAAATTGTTTCGGCGCAAACGGCTGATTTCGTCGGCAGCATTCTTTCCTTATGCCCAACGTTTTTCCGATAACGCAGTGGAGTTAAAGAAGCGCGGCGTGCGCTGCCCGGACATCCTGGCCACCTACCGGGTCGCCACTATTTCCCGTGATGTGGTGCATTACGAACCGTTGCCAGGCTTGACGTTACGGCAAGTCATCGCTGATCCCACAAACTTCAGCGATCCTGTTTTGCTCCAGGCATTTGGACGCTTCGTTGCAAACCTGCACAATCTGGGGATTTATTTTCGCTCGTTGCATCTGGGCAATGTCGTGATGACACCCGACAACGAACTGGGGCTGATCGACATTGCCGACATGCGCACCCTGCGCGGTCCGTTGCGCAAGAGCATGTGCTTGCGCAACTTCCAACATATGCGCCGCTATCGGAACGACCATGAGTGGCTGCTTCAAGAACAAGGCACACATTTCTTTAACAGCTACAGCGCCCACAGCACTCATGGCTGGGAGCGCAGCACCCTTATAGAAAAGCTGGCGTTGTAAGATTCAGACGCGGTCAATCAATGGCCGCTCGCTGACCGGGGTTTTACTCAGGCACAAACTGAGCAGGAACGGCACCCAAACCACCATCCACATCGCTCGCGCCCGCCCGAACAGGGTAAACACATCAAACTGCAAGGCCACCGAGGCGAAGACCCACGCCAGCAGCACGGCCATGCCCAGCGTTTGATCGCGGCAGCGCCAAGCGCGCAACCCGACCCAGCCCCAGAGAAACACCCACAGCGCGGTAAATATCACGCCGTATTGCAACGCGGTATCGAGCACAAAATTATGGCAGTGGTCGAAAATCGCACCGCCGGCCGACACCGCATAGTTAGCGCTCAGGCCGATGCCGAGCCACGGATGCTGCGGTATAAGCTCCAGCGCGTTTTTTATCAACCCCAGCCGTTCGGAATCACCCCGCTGCAACAACGAGGGTTCAAACATGAACAGGCAAACAGCAGCGATAACCAATGTCACCGCCAACATCCTGTAGAGCGGTCTTCCTCCCACCAACATAACCACGCCGGCCACCGCCACCAATGAAACAAGCGGGCCACGACTGCCGGTCATGATGACAAACGACAATGAGCACGCTTGCAATGCCGCCCACGCCAGCCTTGCCCAAAGGCGTTGAGGCCACCAAGTGCAGCTGAGCACCAGCAAAAACCCGATGGTATAACCGGCTGGATTCGGGTTATCCATGAAACTGCCAAACCCATAAATCCTCGGCAGATCGCGCATTGGAAACGCAATGATGGAAACCAGCGCATACACGCCAGCCATCGCGCCCCAAATAATCAGCATGCTTTGCAGTTGTCGATTGAATATCCGGCCCCACACGACCCAGCCCAGCACCAGCGACAGGAAAAACAGTTCGCGCTTGATCAGCGTTAAATAATTTTCATCCGTGCCGCTCCAGCTCAGGGATATAACCGACCAACTGAATAACACCAGAAACAGCCACAGCTCTCGCCGTCCCTGGACCATTTCCCGAAAATCCCCGAACCGTTTGATCAGCAGATAGATGCACGGTAAATACACAAACGCCGTCATTAACCAGGTATAAAACTTCATCGAGGGCGTCAGCAGCACCCCGGCAACGCTCCAGAACAACCCAAAGCCAAGCAACTGGCCCGCCATTCCGAAATGACTGCGCAATGCGCTCAATTGAGTTCGTATATCGTGGAAGCCATCGATGAAGTTACTGGACTGCTGAAGATTACGACTCACCGAACACCTTTATTCTTGTTGGATTTGAAGATGAAATGCCTGAAGCGTTTCCACGTCAGTCTGTTCCAACGGTATACCGGAATGCTGATGAACAGTCCGCGAGCAAAGTCTTTGTCGGCGACCACTGACTCTTTCAGCGCCTTATTGACGATGGCCAATTTAGCTGACGCATAAGCAGGGTTGTCTTTGTACGATTCGATGACCTGCAAGTCATAAATAAGCTGACTTTTGTAGGCAACCTTGGAAATGTTTGTATCGTGTCGGCGGTACAAGGTGACGAAGTCAGGCAAGATATCGACGCGATAATCCAAGCGAGCAATTTTCAAGGTCATCTGAAAATCCTGGACCTTGATCGTTGGATCGTAACCCCCAACCCTGTCGATTGCTTCCCGGCGGTACATCGCAACAGGCGCACCCACCGCATGGGCACTCGCGAGCAGTTGATCAAATGTCCAGCTTTGCACCGAGTTCTTGGTAGGCTCGCTGTGTTTGAGCTGCGTCCCTTCAGCATCTATATAAATGACTCTTGCACCGAGTAAGCCAACGCCAGGATGCTCTTGCAGATAACTGACCTGACGACGCACGCGGCCTTCGAGCATCACATCATCGGAATCGTGGGTGATGATGAATTCGCCGACAGCATGACTCAGGGCCGTATTCAGCGCAGCACTCACGCCCTCGTTTTCTTGTTGATAGAACTGAAAACCGTAGATCTGGCGCAACGCCTCGATTTTTTCGGCGCTGGCGTCGGTCGATCCGTCGTTAACGACAATCAACTCAAAGTTGTCATAGTCCTGCCGAAGGATACTCAGCAAGCACTCTTCGATGTAGCGCTCGTGGTTGAAACACGGCACCAGAATCGAGACCAAAGGCCATTTCATGTTCGAGTCCAATCCGTCCCTTCCTGCCGTTGCATCCATTGCCGTAGTGGTTTGCTACTGCTTGATGCCTGCGGATCATCCCACCTGCCAAAAAAAAACAGGTGAGCATCCTTACGCAATGTAGGTTTCATAGCCATCACTGTTTACTGCCGATTTTTTTAAAGTAGAAGTGTTGTTTTCCAACGCCTGCCCTCTCATGTCCACGTACTGAATTTTCGTTCGGGGCACATCAATCCGAGCAGCATCGTCCTCGGAGAGCATACCCGTCAAACTCAATAGCTGAGTCCAACCACCGATCAAATTCCAACGGTTCCTCGAAGACGGTCGAACCAGCTCAATTTTGCCTGGACCCGAAGTTTAGGCTCAAGCTCTTGGACAACGCGTTTACCAATTGCCGCGAAACTGAATTGTGATACCGCAAGATTTCTTCCGTTGATGGCTATTCGCGATGCCAGTTCGGGGTCGGTACGTAGCAGCGCGAGCTTTTCCTGCAACTGGGGAATGCTGCTGTAGAACACCACGTTCTGCATATCTATCAAACCCAGCGCACTATTCTCGGCGGCCCCTTGATCGAATGCCAACAATACGCAGCCACAGGCCATGGCTTCGAAATTTTTGATCATGTATTCGCCCATGCCGACATCCGCGCTTACAAAAAACTGAATCCGATTCAACGTGTCGCGATATTCCTCGCCGGATTTGGTCCGGGTCACGACTAGCGTTTCCACCCGGCCTAGCTCTTCAAGCAACGCCTTACGACCGCTATAGGCAACGCTGTTGGTGCTGCCGACGAAGGCCAGTTCGATGTCCCGCTTGCGGCCTTGGTCCTGTAACAAATTCTGGTCGTAGCCTTTGGGTACAAACACCGCGTCGACACCTTCTTCGCGCAGACGCTCGCTGACCATGAACCCTGAACTGATCACCCGCACCCACGGCAGTTTGCGATAGTGCGCGCTGAATTTGCCGGTGTATTTGCAGGGGATGTAATTTTGGTAGGCGTCGTGTTCGAGAATGACCAGATTGGGAACCGTGCGAATAAACGGTACCTGACGAATTTCTTGTTTGAAGCGAAGAAAGAAAACGATGCGGTCGTAACGTGTGACGTCCACTTCACGCCGGAAGTAGCCTCGCAGGTTCCGCTGTTGCGCCGAAGTCAGCCAGCGCAAATCACATTCGCAATGCTCCGCGACGCCCTCATACAGGCGATCCAGAATGGCACGCTGTTCCTTTTGCACCAGAAATAGAACCTTCATCGTTTTCCTCAAGGCGCAGTGCCGGTTAAATCAACTGTCCTTGCGCCAGAACAACTCGTGTCGGCGGACGGCTTTTCTGAAAAATTCGTTTTCACCTTCTGCCGGCCAACGTCGCCCCGCCAGCAGCTGTTGCAACCAACGACGGACCCGGCGCTTGAAAGGCGCTGGCGGTTGCAGGTCGTGCATCATGCCCAGCGCCATGGCCTTGTCACGTTGTGTCGAGGCCGACAGTTCAAGGCTGTAAGGGATCAAATCATCGCCTGCAAAATAGGGCGGCAAACTTACGCCGGTGTAGGCGTTGCCCATGGGCCAGCGGTCGTTGTCATGGAGGTGATTGGCATAGCCGAGAATCGTTTGCGGCTGCCATTCCAAGCCTTGCAATGCCTCAAGCACGGCGGCCTGTGCGCAGATGTGATCTGGGTGAGGGTCAATCGACGGATGCGGCATGACCAACACTTGAGGACGGGCCTTCAACAACACAGCACGCAGATCCGCCAACAGATTGTTCCAGGTCGGCGCACCGTCCGAATCGCCGGGTAACAGCATCGGATTGAACTGACGAAACAGTCGGGTATCACTCAATTCTGCTTCTCGGGATGCAATGGGCTGATCCGGCGAGGCCTGCATTGCAGTTAGTTGCAGACAGAAATACCCGAGCTGTACGCAATGGGCTTCCGGCACCCCACCCCAACGCGGCACCGCGATGCTGTCCCAAGCACGCAAACGGCCTTTGACTCGCGCCGCTTCAGCAGGCGGCATGCCCATCTGCTGATAATGTTCGGCTTCGATTTCACCGGCGGTCAGGGTCACGATCCAGGCTTCATCCGCTTGGCTGTATAAGCCGAACGCTGCCAACTCGGCGTCATCGGCGTGGGGCGCAATCACCATGACCCGCTGACGGCGGGCATCAGTGTGGCGAAATACCCACAACCTCGGTGGCCCTAACACCCGACAAAACCGTCCGCGCACACGCAGCGAGCTGTCGGCCAATGAGGCGCCCAGGCCGGTCAAATTCAGGTAACGCAAACCGTCGACGCCGCGTTCGAAGGCCTGCTGATCGCTGGCGTCGGTGCTCAGCAAATCAATGACGGGGTCCAGAAAACGTCCAAGCCACGAGCTTTTGATTCGCAGCTCAACGATCAATGTTTCATCGCCGGTCAGCGTCAGCGGGTGATCACATCGCAAAGACTCGCCCTCCAGACGGACATTCAGCTGTTCGTTGTCCTCCGGGAGGCGGTAACAATAATCATCTTTCGGGGAGTAAAACAAATGGTCGGCAAACCAGGCTTCATGGGCTACCCATCCCACAACCGCCAACAGCAGCGGCAACCACCACGCCACCAGCACACCGATCACAACCAGCAGCAGTAGGCCGATCAGCAACACCGCGCGCTTGTTGCGCCGGTGGCGCTTGAGCAACTGCTGCTTTCGGCTCAGCCCTGAGGTCATACCTGAAACACCGGCACGGGATTGCACCAACGGTCCTTGTACTCGCGATCAGCACGCCCAAACGAGAACCGCAGTGGCTTATTAACGGCGCGCGCCTGTTCCCAAGCACTTTGGGTATTAAGGAAGCTGAGGACGCTACCAGGGCTAAAGCCTCGACTTTCAGGATCAACGCCACCGTTGATGTATTCGACGCTGATCCATTCCGGCGCTTCGACTCGGTATACCAACTGGATGGCAATCGGTGCATCGTTCAGAAACAGCACCGAGCCGATCATCAGCTCACGCATCAATTCGACCACGTCTGCCATTCGTTCAGCGCCCGTGGCCGGGAACCCCCAGCGTCGCTGGAACAGGTTGCAATACATGCCGGCCAATTCAGCGCTGGTGAAATCAGTGACGGGGCGCACTACGCCGCCCGCCTCTTCCAGCAGCCGCAACTCACGCCGTTGGTTGTAGCGAAATTTTTTTGACAGCTCTTCCGGCGCACGGGACATTGCCAGCGCTTCCGGCTGAGGCTTCAGGGTACTGACGCGGCCTTCATTCAGCGCCGAGAGATAGCGTCCTCGGTGCCGTAGCGCAACCTGCGCGCCGCTGGCCACCGGCAAAATCAGCTCGGCATTGCCCAAATCGAACAAACCTTTTTTGCCTTTACGCTTGAGCACGTCTTTTGACAGCGCCAATGAGCGACCCCAGGTCGGGATCGCGGCCTGCAATTCGCCGCCCTGTTCCCAACCCAGGTAACGCACAGGGATGTCGGCCAGCGCGGCCAAGCGTTCGATCACCAGGGGATGAGTTGCGACGCTGCCACCAAAGCGTTGCCAGGCCTGGGCGTAGGTCGGGGCATCGATAGGGGTCCAGCCACGTTCACGCCAGCGTTGAAATCGGTTGAGCATTACGACTCCGCGATCAGGCTGATGACTTGCGGCAAGCGCCAGAACACATCGCGCACAGATTGATCAGAGAACCGCTCTTGCAATCGCAGCAGCATTAACTCGGCGCAGGCCGCGCGCTGTGATTCATCCAGGGTCGCCAGATGAATAAGGCCTTGGGCCAAACGCTGATCATCACCCAATGGAAACAGAATGCCGACGCCTTCAACCACTTCCTTGGCGCCACCCGCCGCCGTTGCCAGCAATGGAACACCCGCGACCATGGCTTCCAGCAGCACCATACCGAACGGTTCGTGGTCCGAACTCAGCGCAAACACATCGAACGCTTTGTAGTAGCGGCGGGCTTCAGGAATCTGGCCGAGAAACAGCACCTGTGAACCAATGCCCAATTCCAGCGCCAAGGCTTTGAGATCGTGTTCCAGCCGACCGGTGCCAAGAATTACCAACTGGCTCTCAGTGGGCAAATTCGGCAGCGCCAAGGCGAAACCGCGCAGCAGCGTTGCTTGATCTTTATCCGGGTGCAGACGACCGACATTGCCGACGATCCATGCGGACGCTGAAAGCCCTAACTCTTGACGGGCTTGGGCAGGCGGCAACTGAGTGGCCTGCAATTGCTCGACGTCGATCCGGTTGTACAGGGTTTGAATGCGACCCGTCGGCCACTTCGGCAGGCTTTTACGCATGTCATCGCGCACTGCGTCGGACACGCCCAGCAGGCTCAGGCGCCAACGAAAGAGATGCGCGAACAGTTTGCGGGTACGGCGATGGTAGTCGCCAAACGCGTGGTGCACACCGATCACCGGCAAGCGAGTCGCCAACAAGGCGATGTAAACCGGCTTGAAACGATGAGCGATGCAGAAACTGAAAGAACGCGTGGCGGCGATTTTGCGCAGATCGCGAATCGCCCCCAGCTTCAGGCCACGGATGGCCTTGGAACTGTATTCAAGGAACAACACTTCATCAGAGGCGCACGCAGCGGCCACCTCCGGATCAGCGGCGCCGGTCAGGAATACCGTAGTGACCCGATACCCTTTACCGGCAAACAAGCTGGCGTATTGCCGGGCGCAGTCGAGAAACGGCCCGTCATAGCCGTGACAAAACTGCAGCACATGGCGATCAGCCGAACGTGTCATAAGCGTCTACGCCGTCTTTGAGGACCAAAATGTCTTCCATGATCAGGTATTCCAGATCGGAGCCGAAGAACATGTTCAGCGCGTCGGTCGGCGAACAAATCATCGCCTCACCACGTCGGTTGAGCGACGTATTAAGCGACACGCCGTTGCCGGTCAGTTCTTCCAGCGCTTTCATCATGTCGTAGTAGCGCGGATTGAACCGGCGCTCCAGCACCTGAGCGCGGGAAGTGCCATCCTCATGGACCACTTCCGGCACCCGGGTTTTCCACTCTTCAGCCACTTCGAAGGTGAAGGTCATGAACGGCGCGGGGTGATCAATCTTGATCATCTGCGGGCCGACCGTATCCAGCATAGACGGGCAGAAAGGCCTCCAGCGCTCGCGGAACTTGATTTGTTCGTTGATCCGGTTAGCCACGCCAGGAATGCTCGGGCAACCAATGATTGAACGACCGCCCAGTGCGCGCGGACCAAACTCCATCCGCCCCTGGAACCACGCCACAGGATTGCCTTCGACCATGATTTTGGCAATGCGCTGCGGGGTATTGTCGATCTGGCGCCAGACCGGTTTGCTCGGGTGACGAGCGCACGCGGCGATCACGTCTTCGTTGCTGTATTCCGGGCCGAGGTAGACGTGTTCCATCTTCTCGACCGGTACGCCACGGGAGTGGGACACATACGCGGCAGCACCCACTGCGGTGCCGGCATCGCCGGACGCCGGTTGCACGAACAACTCTTTGACCTCCGGGCGAGCGATGATTTTTTGGTTAAGTTTGACGTTTAACGCACAGCCGCCAGCGAACGCTAGCTTGCCGGTTTCCTTGAGGATGTCGCCCAGATAAAAGTCCATCATCTGCAATGACAGCTTCTCGAACAGCGCTTGTATGCTGGCCGCGTAATGGATGTACGGCTCGTCAGCAACGTCGCCTTGACGACGCGGGCCCAGCCATTCGATCAATTTCGGCGAGAAGTAAAAACCCTTGCCTTTCTCTTTATAGCGACGCAAACCGACGACGTTGGCGTAGTCGGTGTTAATCACCAGTTCGCCATTTTCAAAAGTCGCCAGACGCGAGAAGTCATATTTGCTGGCATCGCCATACGGCGCCATGCCCATCACTTTGAATTCGCCGTCGAGCATTTCGAAGCCGAGGAATTCAGTGATCGCGCCATACAAGCCGCCGAGGGAGTCCGGATCGAAGAACTCTTTGATCTTGTGAATTTTGCCGTTTTCGCCATAACCGAAGAACGTGGTGGCGTATTCACCCTTGCCGTCGATGCCCATGATCGCGGTTTTTTCTTTGAAACCGGAGCAATGGTAAGCGCTGGAGGCGTGAGCCAAATGGTGTTCAACCGGTTCGATCTTGATCTTTTTCGGATCAAAGCCCAGCTGTTCCAGGCAGAAGACGATCTTGTTGCGGTAGCGTTTGTAGCGACGGTTGCCCATCAACAGCGCATCAAGGGCGCGATCCGGTGCATACCAGTAACGCTTGGCGTAATGCCAACGAGCCTTGCCAAACAGGCTGACTGGCGCGAATGGAATCGCCACCACGTCAACATCAGAAGGCTTGATACCCGCTTGTTCCAGACAGAACTTTGCCGATTCGTACGGCATGCGGTTCTTTGCATGTTTATCGCGAACGAAGCGTTCTTCTTCAGCGGCCGCTACCAGCTTGCCGTCGATATACAGGGCTGCGGAAGGATCATGGCTAAGGGCGCCGGACAGGCCAAGAATCGTCAATGCCACAGGGGTCTAGCCTCTTTAGTCTGTATGCAGGCGGCGTGCGCCTGAAAAAATGTGCCCTCGCAACAGGCGCGAGGAACAGCTAAAGCGCGGGATTATAGCGTAATGAGGCTACCTGTGGTCGGGTTGCCGCCGCCACACTTCAATAACTATCTAACACTCCGCCTTCTGGATTTTTTGGTTCGATTGACGTGAAACACCCCACGCCTCCACTAAAGAGTCCTGCATGCAGACATTATTGAATAACACCTCAGTTTTACTCAGCCGCCTGACAGCACTTAGCACCACGCTGACCAACGAACTCGCGCACTTGCCAGAGCCTGAGGGCCTGACACTGCAAGAAATACATAACCGAATCGATTTTTTCTGGAGCGCACCCAGCGCCCAAAACACACCACGGCGTGAGCTGTTCATTGCCGGCATTGGGCAAGCCATGCGCGATGAAGTCGCGCTGAAAATCGCCGACGGTTCCTTGCACTCTATCTACAACGAATGCCTGCCACTGTCGGCCACAGACAGTGGCGCTTACCTCGCACCTGAACTCTATAGCCTGCAACTGAAGCTCAATGATCAAAACACCGTTGAGTTGGCCGGTGCGCTGGTAATCATCGCTCACCAAGGGCCGACGTTACTGGCGCTGCCGGGTTATGGCGTGGAGGGGTTTAGCTCCCGGGCGTTGCTGCTTGAGTCCCTTACCCATTGGGTCAACAACTCGGCCCTGCGCAGCCTGTTGCTAAACAATGTCGAACAACGGTTCCAGGCCCTGCTCCTCGAGATCGAAACCGACCCTGACCTGTTTCTTGAGCCCTTCGATACGCTTGATTGGCAGTTGACGCCCATTGCGGATACGCCGTTCGAACACGTTTTCGACAGGCAACTGGACAAACAACGCGCGGATATCAGCCATGCGTTCGAAGGCGGAGCACATCTGCTCAATCAGTCCATCCGCATGACCGGACTTTTTGGCCCAGCGGCGATGCTTGCACTGCGTGACATCAGCAGCAACTCAAGCAAGCAACGCAAAGCCCTGCCGGACTGGTTCACGCTCGCGAGCCGGGAAGAACTCTTGCACTACGGCGAAAGCCTGAAACAGTACGAGCAAGCACGTGCTGCATTATCGAGCCTGCTCGGCGGCGCTTCGTCACCAGAGCAGTTTGCCACCGAGCGCCTGCGCGCTCGAATCGAAAACGATCTGGGCCATGATCTGAACCCGCAACACCTGATGATTTCCACATGGCGCACGTTACCGCTGAGCAACGAGCCCTATAAAGTCACCCGTTCACTGACTCAACTGGCGCTCTACGGTCTGCATCCCGGCGACATGGACGCGGGTTCGGCTTTCCTGACGTGGAGCACCGTCACTCTTCAGGGGCAGCCGCTTGGCTCGGCCTACCCAGGACTGACCAACGGCTATATTGGCGAACTGATCCAGACGCTGGACTTACGCAGCGCTTTCGCCCCAGTGCAACGAGAAGCATACGGATCGCCAAACGTCCAGCGGGTCATGCGCGACGTGACCCGCCAGCAGGTGACGGCCATGGCCTACGCGGCGAAGCTGCAAGGTCATATCCTGCCACGGGACTTCAACTTGATCGAAGCCTTCAATCAAGCCGCCGGTGAAGCAACGGGCGGGGCGATAGGCGTGCAGCAGGTGAAGCTGAACAACCACGACGTATTGAGCAACCTGCTGCTGTTCCGCCAAGAAGACGCGCAAGGCCAGCTCGAACGCCTGGTGATGTTCATGGCCGAAAACCCGCGAGGCCGTCAATTCCAAGGGTTCGACAACGAAAATCAGCTGCGTCAGGAATTGACGAGTTGGAGCGCGTTCCCGGACATGAGCGAATACCTGCTCAAGCAGGTGCCCGCTACCCAACGTATCGCCCTCGAAAAGCAGTTGTCCGGACTGAAACAAAAACCCCAGCCACCGGCCGACTTCATCACCTTCACCCAGGCCCAGGCTTATGACGAAGGGCTACGCGCACTGGTGAACAAGCGCATTGGGGTGATGCTCGCCGAACAGGAACAACACACTCCACATTGGTACCTGAACGCCAGCGCAAGCCAACGTCAGGAGTTGGTTGCACTCGAGGACGCCATCAATGCCGCCCACGTGCACTACGAGGCCAAAGCCCATGCGCAGATTCAGACGTTTGATGACTACGTGCATCGGCGAGCCACACAGAAAATCAATGAACTGCTCGGGACCGCTGAGGGCGAGGTCGACCCCGACGAAATCATGATCATTTCGAGCCGCGAAACCCTGAATTACACTCAGATGTTGCGCAACGGCTACGACGACAGCGTCAACCCGATCACCACCAACGCTTTGACCGACGCTCGATTCAAGGGCCCCGACGGTATCGACCTGACGCCGCTAACGGCCGAGAAAGTGGCGCGTTCGGTACACGGTGCGTGGCTCAGCGATCAGTACGTGGCTCACATCAAAAGCACGCTGCTCAATGCGCACGGCACGGGCTATACGTACCGTCGCCGTACCAGCCTGCTCATCACCCAATTACAGATGAAAGCTGCCGCCTTGCGTAGCCATCTAAAAAACGAAATCAACGCACACCAATATCAGTGGCTCAAGGCATCCATTGAGCAGATGCACGTCAGCGAACCAGATACTCGTCGTCGCCATCCCCTTTACCCGTTGCAGTTCAAATTGAATAACCCGCTGATCGCAACTGACGTGCCTGAACTCGGCAACTTGCTGGATTTCCTGCCACTGCCCGGCGCCCGAACCGAAACCGCGCTTGGCTGCCATGTGCTGACCCCGGACCACACCGGCAACGCCCGAGACGCGTTGCTCTATACCCCTAACGCGCCCGACGGACTGGATTTCCGCCTGCTCGGCAGTTTTGTTGACACGCTCAAACACCACGGTATGAGTGACTACTACAAGGATCGCTGCCGCATCAGCGCCAACCGCAAGTTGGCGTTCTTTCTGGCGGACATGAAAGCAGGCGGGAACAGTCAGCCCCCGATACTGCCCGACTCGCCACTGACGGACCTCTACGATCAGCACTTCAACCAGATCATCCAACGTAAAGTCCACGACGTCGAAGACACCATCAGCGGACGCAACGACCTGCTCAGAAAACTGATCTGGACCAGCGTCGAACTGATCGCCACCGCCGTCACCCTGCCCTTTCCCCCTGCCAGTTTCGCGGTCGGTGCTTTATTGGCGATGCGTGACAGCTTGCAAGCGCTCGAAGCTTTCAGCGACGGCGACAGGGAAGCCGCCAGTGGCTACCTTCTCAGCTCGCTGTTCAATGGCCTCGGCGCCGCGGGCGACCTGCATTCGGGGCTCAAGGGGTTTGGCCATGTCCTGCGCAATGTGGCCGGCAATGGCGGAAAAAAACAGGTGCTCAACGCCGCTAAACACCTCCAACGAATGTCACCGCCCGTTGAACAGCTTCGCCCAATGCAGGTTCACGGTGAGCAGTTTTGGGCAGGAAGTCCAACCCCGAACGCTCACGCGCCGCTGTTCAGGATGAATGTTCGCCACCCCGATGAGCTGATCCCCACCGGTCAATTTGCGGAAAAAAATAGCGCTGGGGTCTGGCAGCCGTTGCGCCGAGAAACCGATCCGGCCATTCCCCAGGGCACGCTCAATCAAGCCTATGCCGTAAGTGTGTCATTGCGAGAGACAACGCCTATCGCCAGCGGGCATGCCAAAGGCGTCACTCTGGTTCAGGGCCAACACTACATCGAGCTGCAGGGCCTGACGTTCAGGGTCCAATTCGACGCACGAATGCGTTGCTGGCATATCATCGATGGCAATAACCCCTTCGCCTTTTTCGGCAAGCAACCGGTTTACTTCGATAGCAACGACCAATGGCAGCTGGTCGACCTGAACCTGCGCGGCGGCGGGCGTCCGAACTTTCATCCACTGGAGGAAGAAGCTGCCAACCCACCTTCAGCAGCCAGCGAATTGAACAGCTACGAACTGCCCCCAAATATGCGGCCTTACACGCACGGCATCATCGACCCCTCGGCAGCACAGCTGGGCCTTAGCGGCCTTGGAATCGAGCAATGGATGGAGCAGATTTACGCGGACCTGCGTAAAGCGTACTCAGGATTCAGGGAGGCTCTTTACCGGGACGCAAGCGCCTTTTTTGAACAGGTCAGACTTCCAGTCCGACCCGACCTTCCGCTGTTTGACGTGGCGGCGCGGCCAGAGACGTTGCTCAACGGGATCTTCGGAAAAACCAATGGTTTGGTGATCAGCGAAGCGCCCCGTTCGGTAGTCAGTAAGCAATGGCTGATCGACAACATGCCGCTGCTCGTCGAGCAAAAAGTCGAAGTGTTGTACATCGAGCACCTGTTCACCGACCTCCACCCGAGGAAGTTGGCCAAGTACAAAAAACTGGGCAGCAAGACGAAATCGGGATCCCATGAGATCAAATACCACCTTAAACAGCTCGACGGTGGCGCCCTGGATAATCAGAGTAAGGAATACGACTACTACCACCTCATAAAGGCCGCGCATAAACACGGTATTGAGGTCAAACCGTTCAACTCGGCGGTCAGCTACCCGTCCAATAACAACCCTGTAGCCATTGCCGCAGATGACCCTGCAGCCGCCCAAAAAATGAGCAATTTTTTTGGCAGCAACGTAATTGCCGCAGACACGACGGCACTGCCGCAACGGCGCTGGATCGCGTTGCTCGACCAAAAAATGGCGAACACTTGGCGGCAGGTCCCGGGGATCGCTGAACTCAATGGTGCGATCAGTGTGCGATTCGAAGGCCTCCCCGCTGGCAGCGCGTCGCGAGTGAGTCGCGATGCAGCGGGATCGATTGCCGGCGATCCGTTTGCCAAGGCCGACTTCACGCTACAAATGGCTGATTTCCGGATTGCAACCCTCACGGTAACCCCCCCTACAGCCCCAACTAAACACTTGGACGATGCGTTGTATCGACTGTTCGAGGGCAACGCCCATTCAGCTGCGGACAGCGTTACTTTCGCGGGCAGCCATGGTTTTCAGCTAGATGAAACTGGCCTTTGGCAGCGAGTCGATCCGGATGCCTGGCCGGCGGAACATTCACTCACGGCCATCCAGCAATCCCTCCTCGACGCCAATTACGATCTGCCCATCGACCTGCGACCGACGATGCATGAACTGGCGAACTTCCGTGACGGCGGGCTGCATGACGACTATGCCTTCAACGACGAACACCTGACCCAAGTCCGCGACGCGTTTTTCGACCTGCGCAGGCAACTGCAACAAGATGCGCAACAGGTCATTGCCGTTGCTCTACCGCCGCGTCCAACGCTACCCAACGTTGAACCAGGGACAACGATTCCAGACTTCATCGACACGCTGTACGGACACACCTCGGGCGCAGTTGTGGGCGAAGCGCATGGCTCCATCGCCAGCAAACAATTCATTATCGACAACCTGCCGCACCTCTCGCGCAAGCAGGTAAAAACCTTGTACATGGAACACCTGCAGACGGACCTGCATCAAGCCGATCTCGACCGCTTCGCCGACACCGGGCAGATGAGCAAGACCCTGTTGCATGATTTGAAGAAACTCGACCGGGATTACGCCACGGACCCCAACAAGGTCTACACCTTCGAAAACCTGGTGATTCGGGCACGGGAACAAGGACTGGAAGTCAGGGCCATTGATTGCTCAGCCAGTTATCACCTGGAAGGCCTCAAAAACAAGGCGCCCACCACGCGCCAGCAAATGATGAACTTCTTTGCCTCGCGTACGATTCGCAAGCACCAAGAAGTCATGGGGTCACACAACTGGATTGCCTTGGTGGGCAACACCCACGCCAATACTTTCCAGAAAATTGTTCCCGGCGTTGCGGAGCTTGAAGGGGCTATAGGAATTCGAGTCATTGATGTCGGCCCGAGCTCGGTGCGGGGACCATTCAGGGATCCGGGCGAACATCTGGTGGAAAACCATGCCCGCGAAAGCATCTATTTGCAGAGCGATTACCGCCTTGAAATGCAAACGCTGGATTACGTCACCGAATCAGCAGTCGTCGATAGAACACCCCTGGTCTTGTCGACCGAGACAGAGCTGACCGAGCCTGGAATGTTCCTGATCGATGAGTCCATACCGGACCATTCGGTGATCGTGCATCGATCAAAAGACACCGGCCTTGAGCGCATTGTTATTAGCCGGGATGAGCAAGGCCTGTTGTACGTCGAACACCCGGCATGGGAATCGATCCATCGGCAGCCATACGATGATCTGTGGGATCTGGTTCAAGCACTTGAGGACCTGAATTTGATCCGCGTCGGCTGATTGACCTGGAAATATCTGTAGGAGCCAACTGGTTGGCTCCTACAGATGGCCGCACAAGAGCATCTCAACCCCGAGGCAAGCGCTGCTCCAGCAATTGGTGCAGCGCGCTTTCGACTGGCCAGTTGCGCATGAACCGTGCTCGGTCCCGCGCAAACGCGCAGGCGAACGATGAAGCCGAGGTGTGCTGGCACATGGCGTCGAGGTCGATCAGTGCCCAGCGGTCTTGATGCCAGAACACGTTATGTCCTTTTAGATCACCGTGGCTGATGCGTTCGTCAATCAGACGAGCAAACAAGTGATCAAGCGCCAGCAACTCCGCTTCCGGCGCAATGCCCGAGACCACATGCGACGCAAACCGCTCGATGATGTCCGGCCCCGGCAAATACTCAGTCACCAGATACGCCTTGCGCCGCAGCCAGAAGAATCGCAGCTCCAGCAACGCCAGCGGCTTAGGCGTCGCTATCCCTAGAAACGCCAGTCGATTACCTTCACGCCAGGAGTGCCAGGCGCGGCTTGGGCGCCAGAAGCGCTTGAGCCAATGGGCGAAATTTTTGATGTTGTAGCGCTTGATCACCAGTGGACGGCCCGCCACCTCGACACGGCCCACACTGGCCGCGCCCCCGGTCTTGTATAAATGACCGCGATCAAGCAACGCATCGGCGTCAGTCAACACCGGCGACATCGCCGTCACTTCTTCGCGACGAATCGCGCGCAGACTGAAAGGGCCGTCGTTGACGCTGAACAGGCTGCAATCGCGCCCAACTTTGCTGAGGAAGTCTTTCAGACGCCAGCCGCGAGTTTTGTTGATCTGTTTTTTCAGGGCTTCCATCGGCAGGGCGTGTTCGGCGTTACTCAACAGGTAATGCACCAACAGCTCTTCAGTGAACGGCTCCAAAGTCTTCGGCAACTGAGCAAAAAAAACGCCGAGGTTTTGCAGCACCTGTTGCCGCGACAACGGCTTACCCGCCTGTTCAGCGCGAATGCCCGCGCCGTCGATCAAATACAACTGACCGTCGTGGCGCAGCAGGTTGTCGAGGTGCAGGTCTTCTTGCCACAGACCTTTGCTGTGCAGCGTCGCGATTGCCGACAGTGCTTCGCCCAATACCGTTTGCTGCTCGTGCGCCAGTGCCGGCAATGCTTCGACGTCTGCCCAGGCATCGCCAAGGCTTTGCGCGTTCTCCAGAAACTCGAACAGCAGCCAGCCACCCTCGCCTTCTTTGAGGCCTTCGACCAGCAACAAAGGAGTGTTCATGCCTTGTTCGGACAGCAGATGAACGCCGTCGCGCTCACGCTGAAAGTGCCGAGCCGCCTTGGGCCCAACCAACAATTTCGCCAACACCGCACGCCCGCGCCAGATGCCAGCACCGACATAGCGTTGCCCCGGCAGCACGCGCAACAAGGTCAACAATTGCAATTCAGCCGGGCCGGCAGCGTCGGCCAGCGCCAGGTTAATAGGCAGCGTCGGCGTCCGCCCGGCGGATTTCAGTTCTGACAACTGCATCAGAGTGCCTCTTTATAGCTGCTGCGCTTCGCCAGACGCTGCCACCAGAGACCGACTAACTCACTGTCGGTAGCCGCTTGCAGGTACGTCGCTAGCAGTTCGCGCACTTCAACTTCGGTCCAGAACGGCGCCCGACGCAGCAATGGCTCCAGGTCTTTGATCCGGTCACGCCAGCCAAAAAACGCCGGGCGGGTTTTCTCCAGATCGATCAGTTGCGCCAGATACGCATTGGCACGCGAGCGCAGGAAAATATGCTTGGGATAGAAACAACCATGAACTTGATTGGCCGCGTGCAGCGTACGCGCCAGCTGACCACACGCCTGCAAAATCGCCAAACGCTGATGGGCGCTCAAGGTTGGCCACTGCTGTAACAGCGAGTCCAAGTCAGTCCAGCTGTCCAATGCCCGGGTCATCAGAATGGCCCGGCGTTCGTCTTCAATCAGGCGTTCGCCAAAGAACACTGCCTGCAGGGACGGGATGCCTAACGATTGATAACGAGTAATGTTGCGAAACTCGCGGGAGAACGACGGCTCGCCGAACGGCCGATGCAAGGTTCGCGTCAGGTAATTATTTTGGCGCTTGAGGTAGAAACCCGCCCCTTCGAGCTCCAGACGAAACACGCTGCTCCACCCGCCGCGCCCGATATTGGGCTCATCCACCGCGTCCAGTTGCACGTCCCACAGCGAATTGAAATCAGCCAGGCCATGTCGCTCAAGCAGCCCGCGCTCGGTTGCTGCGATGAAGTCACTCATTGCCGTTCCCACGAATTAGCCGAGATGCCATGGTTGTCGAAACTGTCCGTTTGCCAGCCACCATCACAGCGCATCCCCGTAGCGTTGCTTGCGCTCATACAGTTTGCTGGCTTTAGTTTCCAGCCACGCGAGCAGTGCCGACTCTTGTGCGACCACTTGGCGCAACGGAAGTTGGAAGTATCCACACATGAAGCGCAATTTATCGCGTTGAGTCAGGCCGATGTCCAGCGCCGAGAAAAACAGCGCCGCCAAGTCTTTGTTGCGCCAGCGCAAGGTGATTGTCTTGCGGGTCTGAGCACGGTGCAGGTCGATCAGCGACAGCTTGAAGTCCTCGGCGGTCACCGGTTTGTCGGTGTGCAACAGAAAGTGGCAGATGTAGCAGTCACGGTGATTGACCCCGGCGCGGTGCATCGTGCCGGTCATGCGCGCGACTTCAGCGATCAACGCGCGCTTGAGGCGCGGTGCCGGTGGTTCCTGGCGCCAGTGAATACTGAAGTCTTCCAGGCTAACGGTGGGCGCCAGTTCTTCGGTGACGATAAACGAATGCTGGGCGGCCGGATTATTCCCGCGCTCGCCGTAGGCCACGGCGGTCATGGTCGGTACGCCGACCTCGTGCAGGCGGTTGATCGCCCGCCACTCCTGACCAGCGCCGAGTACCGGCAGCTTGGCAGTCACCAGATTCTTGGCCACCTCGCCCCAACCAATACCCCGGTGAATCTTGACGAAGTAACCGCGCCCTTCCACTTCAGTGCGCAAGGTGCGCCGCCCTTCGAGTTCACGATAAACCTGACCGTCCAACGCCTCGACTTCGGTGAACGCATCACGTCCATTCCAGAGGTTTTTGAATGGTTCAGCGAGAATCAGTTTCATCGGTGGTGCTCCGCCAGAATCACATCGGCCGCGTGCTGCGGCATGCTGTAAAGGTCCGCTGTATCGGCAAAGACCAAACCGTGTCGGCTCCAGGCTACCCGTGCCGAATCATCAGCCAGCATGGTAGCGAGGTATTGATTGAGTTGCGCCTGTTCGAACGGATAGGTCAACACTCTCCCGCAGTCGGCTTCGGCAATGTAATGCGCATAACCACAGACAGCGCTGACCAGTACTGGCAGGCCCGCGACCAAGGCTTCAAGCAAGACTGTGCCGGTGTTTTCGTTGTACGCCGGGTGAATCAGCAGATCGGCACCCATCAAGAAGCGCGGTATGTCACTGCGCCCCTTGAGGAACTGCACCTGTTCGCTGACTCCCAACGTGGCACTTTGCACCTGGAATACTTTGGGATCGTCTTGGCCGATTACAAACAGTCGCGTGCGTTTTTTCAGCTCAGATGGCAAGGCGGCCAGCGCCTTGAGGCTACGGTCCACGCCCTTGGTCTTGAACCCGGAGCCAATTTGCACCACCAACAAGTCATCATCGGCCAGACCAAACTCCTGACGGAATTCGGCGCGAATTTGCGGCGCTTCAATGGGTGCTCGGCGGTCTAGGCCAATCCCCGGCGGCAGCAGATGGAAGCGCTCGGCAGGGGTGTCATAGTGCTTGACGAACAGCGGTTGCTGCACTTCTGAAATCATCAATATTTCAGTTTTCGCATCTTTGGTGAACACCGCACGCTCGTAAGCGGCGAAGTGGCGATAGCGACCCCAGCGGCGATACAGCGAATTACGCAGATTTTGCGCTTTGTCTTCGAAACAGCCATCGGCGGCGTAGTACACATCCAGCCCCGGCATTTTATTGAAGCCGATCAGACGGTCCACTGGACGCTTGAGCAGATCCGCCTCGACCCAGGCGCTAAGCCTTTCGTAGCGTGTGTGGTTGAACAGCGCCTTGACCGGCACCATCACCACCTCAAAACCCGGTGGCACCTCGCCTTCCCACGTCAAGGTATACACGCGAATCTGATGGCCACGCTGCTGGCACTCCAGGGCAATGCGCATGAAGTCGCGTTGCAGGCCGCCAAACGGGAAATATTTATAAAGTACAAAAGCCAACTGCATCAACTGAGTTCCTTTGCCAGCAACAGCGAGCCCAATTGGCTGGCTACTCGCTCGGGATTCAAACGAGTGAAGCACAACGGCCACTCGCTATTTAGATCGAAACGACGCTGTTCTTCAGCGGTCGGGCGATAGGTGCATTTCTTTTGCAGGCAGGGCGCGCAAGGGAAGTCACTGGCCATGTGGACCTGGGATCGACCATAAGCACCGGTCAACACCGGGTCAGTTGGACCGAACAGCGACAGGGTCGGCACATCCAGCGCCGCCGCCAAATGCCCGAGGCCGGTGTCCACCGCGACACAAGCCTGAGCACCGACCAACACCCGCGCGACACCCGCTAAATTGAGTTTGGGCAGCACCACAACGTTATCGAGCCCGTGGGCAATGCGCTCGGCACGCGCCAACTCGGCAGGATTACCCCACGGCAGTCGCACGTGCAGGCCGCGCCCGATCATGAGCTGCGCCAACTGCCGCCAGTAAAGTTCCGGCCAATGCTTGGTGGCCCAGGTGGTGCCATGCAAGAACAGCACGAACGGCTCATCCACGGGTGCGTCTATCAAGCGCGAGCGGTCAAGGCCGTAATCACCGATATCGTCCGGCACTTCATAGCCCAATGCCTGCGCAAACAACAACCGCGAGCGCTGCACCGCATGCTGCTCTGGACTGACGGGAAAATGCCGATCATAGAATCGGCTCGCCAAGGGTTCGCGGGCCGACAGCCGATCAAGGCCAACCACCGGCGCGTTCACGTAACGGGTAAGCCACGCACTTTTCACCAACCCTTGGGCGTCAATTACCAAGTCGTAGTCGGTTTCGCTCAAGCGTTTCTTCAAGCCGCGCCATTCGCCGTTCTTGAAGGTTTGCCAGAGATTCTTGCGCCAGCGACGAATTGCCACCGGAATGACCTCGGCCACCGCAGGGTGCCAGGAGGGAATCTCGGCGAAGCTTTCTTCGACGACCCAATCGAACTGTATGCCTGGCAGCGCACGAGCAGCATCGGTCAGCGCTGGCAGCGCGTGAATCACATCCCCCATGGAGGAGGTCTTAATCAACAGTACCCGCAAACTACACAAAATCAGGAAACCTCGACCGGGGTGCCGCCTAAGCGACCCAGCGCCTCGACCACAGGTTTGGGTTCAAGCAGACGCAAGCAATTGTAATGACCAAAACGGCAGGTACGTTCGAAACACGGGCTGCACTCAATGCCCAACTGGACGATTTCGACGTGTTCAGCCAACGGCGGCGTAAAGGCCGGCGAAGTGGAGCCGTAAACCGCCACCAATGGCCGGTTGAGCGCCGCAGCAACGTGCATAAGCCCGGAATCGTTGGACACCACCGCGTCCGCGCAAGACATCAGATCAATCGCTTCGGCCAACGAGGTTTCGCCGCTGAGGTTGACTGACTCTTCACGCAAACCGGGGATCAACCGTTCACGAATGCTTTCGCCGACCGGATGATCCTTCTTTGAGCCAAACAGCCAGACTTGCCAGCCCTCACGGACCTTGGCTTCGGCGACTTTGGCGTAATGCTCAGCCGACCAGCGCTTGGATTCGCCAAACTCGGCACCGGGGCACAACGCCAACACCGGACGATCAAGACTCAAACCGAACTTCTGCAGCGTGGCGTCGCGGGTAGCGGCATCGATTTGCAGGCTTGGGCGAGGATAAGGTCGGGGGATCTCAGCGCCAGCCTCATAGGCCAAGGCCATGAAGCGTTCGATCATCAGCGGGTAACGTTGCTTGTCCAAGGTGCGCACGTCGTTGAGCAAGCCGTAGCGAAACTCGCCACGCCACCCCGTACGCTTGGGGATGCCCGCAAAAAACGGAACCAGCGCTGATTTCAGGGAATTGGGCAGTAGAATTGCCTGGTCGTACTGCCCCTTCAATGACTTGCCGATTCGTCGGCGAGTGGCTAATTCAAGTACACCGTGGCCGAGCGGAAAGCTCAAAGCCTTGCGCACTTCAGGCATGCGCTCAAGGATCGGCCGACTCCACTCGGGCGCTAGCACATCGATTTCACACTGAGGGTGACGCTGCTTCAGGCACTGAAACAGTGTTTGCGCCATCACCATGTCGCCGACCCAGCTTGGCCCTACGATCAGAATTCTCATGCTTAATCCAAAAACCACCAGAAACGATCAGGGAGGCTTTTCAGGTTGCGGAGCACTTCCACACAACCTGACGCCTCCCCGTCATAGCTATAAAGACACATTTCCCTTGGCTCGCCGGGCAAGACTGATTAGCTCAAGCCTAACCCCGCCCAGATCCGCAACACTTCTCGCCGCTCGGCATGGAACTGATCACCACCCACTACCCCGGCCTGCTTCTGCAAGGCCTGACGGTGAGCGGCTGCACGATAGGCTTTATAAGCCTCCCGCAAAAGGTCTGCATCTGCGCCCAGGATTAGACCGGCCTGTTCCAGCCCTTCAAGAATGCGGATGTTGTCGGTGTAACGCAGCAGCTGCGGATACTCCCAGGACCACGCCAAGGCGGCGTATTGCACCATAAATTCGATATCGACGATACCACCGGCATCCTGCTTGAGATCGAACGGCGCCGTGGCTTCAAAGGCGTTGGCGGCCGTTCCGGCGGCGGTGGCCTTGCTACCGAGGGTCCCGCGCATCTTGGCGCGCATCTCACTGACGTCGGTCCGCAATGCAGGTAGGTCACGTTCGCGCCCCACTATTGCGGCGCGCACGGCCTCAAAGGCTGCGCCGACTGCATGGCTGCCCACCAACACCCGAGCGCGGACCAACGCCTGATGTTCCCAGGTCCAGGCTTCGTTGCGCTGGTAACGATCAAACGCGCCCAATGAACTGACCAATAGCCCCGATGCGCCTGAGGGTCGCAGGCGCATATCAACCTCGTACAACTGGCCAGAGTTGGTTTGGGCAGTCAGCAGGTGAATAATTCGCTGGCCCAACCGAGTGAAGAATTGCGCGCTGTCGATGGGCTTGGCGCCATCGGTCTCGGCCTGCGGGTCGCCGTCATGGATAAACACCAAGTCCAGGTCAGAACCATGGCCCAGCTCGATGCCGCCGACTTTGCCGTAGCCGACGATGACAAACCCCGGATCACACAAGGTGCCATCGGAACGCTTCGGTGTGCCGTGTTTGGCCACGGTGTGTCGACACGCCAACGCCAGCACCTGTTCAAGAATCGCTTCCGCCAACCAGGTCAGGTAATCGCTGACTTTCATCAACGGCAGATGACCGCTGATCTCCGAGGCCGCCACACGCAGGCTGTGCGCCAATTTGAAGTGGCGCAGGGCTTCCATCTGTTGTTCAAGGTCGTCTTCGGGAATACGCGTCAACCGTTCGCGCAATTCGGCGCCCAACTCTGGCGCCAGCGGCGGACTGAATAGACGGTCTTCGTTAAGCAGTTCATCCAGCAACAATGGGAAGCGCGCGATCTGCTCGGCGATCCACGGGCTGGCGGCACACAACGTCAACAGGCGTCGCAATGCCCCTGGGTTCTCGGTGAGCAACACCAGATACGCCGAACGCCGAGCAACGGCTTCAATCAGCGGCAGCACGCGTTCCAGCACCAAGTCCGGGTTGCTGTGCTCGACCGTTTGGGCCAACAGCCGCGGAATAAAGGCATCCAGACGCTCGCGACCCAGCCGCTGCATGGCACGTAACTGCGGGCTGTTGCGCAATCCCGACAAGCGTTTCAATGCGTTAGCAGCGTCGGCAAAACCGCCCTCTTCCAGTTGTCGACAAGCCGCTTCCTCATCCTGAGAATCGTCCCACAGCGGCAACCACTCTCCGCCGACGACCATTTCATTGTCTTCGCCGCCCTCCTCTTCATCAGGATCGGAGATAACCCCGCGAAAGTGCCACGCCACCCGGCCGCGCCAATACATCAGCCGCTCATGAAAGCTCGCCCAGTCGGCAAAGCCCAGCATGAAGGCGATACGCGCTTGGTCAGCTTCGCCGTCTGGCAGCATCTGGGTCTGACGATCGGCGATGGCCTGGATCGCATGCTCGGTATAGCGCAAGAATTCATAGCCTTCGCGCAACTCGCTAATCACCGCAGGCGGCAAGTAACCCTGACCTTCCAAGGTGTTCAGCACCTTCAATAAAGGCCGTTGCTGCAAGCTGAGGTCGCGACCGCCATGGATCAACTGGAACGCCTGGGCGATGAATTCGACTTCTCGAATGCCGCCGGAGCCGAGCTTGATGTTATCGGCCATGCCTTTGCGGCGGACTTCCTGATGAATCAGCTGCTTCATGGTGCGCAGCGCTTCGATGGCCGAAAAGTCCAGGTAGCGTCGGTAAACAAATGGCCGCAGCAGGTCGAGCAATTGCGCCCCCGCTAGCTGATCTCCACCGACGACTCGCGCTTTGATCATGGCGTAGCGCTCCCAATCACGGCCCTGATCCTGGTAGTACTGTTCAAGTGCATTAAAGCTGAGCACCAGCGCGCCGGAAGACCCGTATGGCCGCAAGCGCATATCAACACGGAACACGAAGCCATCCACCGTGATCGGGTCCAACGCCTTGATCAGCCGCTGGCCCAGCCGGATGAAAAACTCCTGGTTATCAATGGGCCGCTTGACCCCTTGGGTTTCACCGCCTTCGGGGTAACCGAAGATCAGGTCGATGTCGGACGACAGATTGAGTTCAACCGCCCCCAGCTTGCCCATCCCCAAGATCACCATCTGCTGCGGTTCCCCGCTGCGACGACCCATGGGTGTGCCCAATTGCTGACAATGGCGCAGATACAACCATTGGTAAGCCAAGTCGATGCAGGCATCGGCCATGTCCGACAGGTCGCGGCAGGTTTCTATCAGGTCGGCCTGGCGGGTCAGGTCACGCCAAACAATACGAACTTGATGCCGGGTGCGCTGTCGACGCAGTAGGCGGCCCAGGTCGTCTTCTGTGTCGGCGGTCAGCACGGCGGCGGAGATTTGGCCACGCAGTTCACCCACGGCAAAACTGCGGTCCAACTGCCCGGAGTCCGCCAGGTCCAAAAACATTTGCGTGTCACGGGACACTTGCTCGGCCACAAAATCGCTGGCCGCGCACACCCGGTCGAAGGTTACCTGTCGGGTGTCGGGCCACGCATCAAGTTGAGCCAAGGCAGTGTCCGATAACGCCGTCGCATTAGTGCGTAAAGTCTGTTGCGCACGATCGACAAACGGCAGGAGGATGGCCGGCAGATCGGCCAGCAAAGGGAGGCTCATGGTCTATCCTTGGTCGGCGTGGGAAGGGACCGCCGCAATGGTAGAAAGAAATGCATCAATGACAGGATCGTCAAACAAAGGTAATAAATAGCTGAAAAATAGGATTTATTAGCAGCCAGCATCAAGTTTTAACCTGTTACAGTTCGCTTCGCACTCACATTATCGATTTACATCACAACACAACAGGAGCCGGACTCACGCTCTTCTGTAGTTTTACTACTAGGAGGCTAAGTCGAAAGGCTGAAATGGCTGACGATTTGTAGTAAAACTACACAACGCCGGTACAACCTCCGGTCATCCAAAAATTTTATGTCGTCTGCCCACAAGGCCAGTCGCAAACTCAGGCAACCGATTCTGGAAGCCTTTCCGCCCTGGAGCAAGCCATGCAAGACCTCGATCCCGTCGAAACCCAGGAATGGCTGGACGCCCTGGAATCGGTTCTCGACAAAGAAGGCGAAGACCGCGCTCATTATTTGATGACCCGTATGGGCGAGCTGGCCACCAGAAGTGGCTCCCAGCTGCCGTACGCCATCACGACGCCGTATCGTAATACGATTCCCGTTACCCACGAAGCACGCATGCCTGGCGACCTGTTCATGGAACGCCGCATTCGCTCGTTGGTGCGATGGAACGCACTGGCCATGGTGGTCAAAACCAACATGAACGACCCCGACCTGGGCGGTCACATTTCCAGCTTCGCCTCCAGCGCGACGCTGTATGACATAGGCTTCAACTACTTCTTCCAGGCTCCGACCGATGAACACGGCGGCGACCTGATCTACTTCCAGGGTCACGCATCACCAGGCGTTTACGCCCGTGCATTCATGGAAGGCCGGATCACCGAAGACCAGATGAACAATTTCCGTCAGGAAGTTGATGGCAAAGGCCTGTCGTCCTACCCACACCCGTGGCTGATGAAAGATTTCTGGCAGTTCCCGACTGTGTCCATGGGCCTTGGCCCGATCCAGGCGATCTACCAGGCACGCTTCATGAAGTACCTGGAACACCGCGGCTACATCCCTGAAGGCAAGCAAAAAGTCTGGTGTTTCCTGGGCGATGGTGAGACCGACGAACCGGAATCCTTGGGCGCAATCTCCCTGGCCGGTCGCGAAAAACTCGACAACCTGATCTTCGTCGTCAACTGCAACCTGCAACGTCTCGACGGTCCGGTTCGCGGCAACGGCAAGATCATCCAGGAACTCGAAGGCGTGTTCCGTGGCGCTCAATGGAACGTGACCAAAGTTGTTTGGGGCCGTTTCTGGGACCCACTGCTGGCTAAAGATACCGACGGCATCCTGCAACGCCGGATGGACGAAGTCATCGACGGCGAGTACCAGAACTACAAAGCCAAAGACGGCGCATTCGTTCGTGAACACTTCTTCAACTCGCCTGAACTCAAGGCGATGGTTGCTGATCTGTCCGATGACGAAATCTGGAAGCTCAACCGCGGTGGGCACGACCCGTACAAGATGTATGCGGCTTACCACCAGGCAGTCAACCACAAGGGTCAACCGACCGTGGTATTGGCCAAGACCATCAAAGGTTATGGCACTGGCGCCGGTGAAGCGAAAAACACCGCGCACAACACCAAGAAAGTCGATGTCGACAGCTTGAAAAGCTTCCGCGACCGTTTCGACATTCCTATCAAAGACGACCAACTGGACACCCTGCCGTTCTTCAAACCAGAACCAGACAGCGCCGAAGCCCGTTATTTGAGCGAGCGCCGCACTGCACTGGGCGGCTTCGTGCCTCAGCGCCGCGCCAAGAGTTTCAGCTTGCCGACGCCACCGCTGGAAAGCCTCAAAGCACTGCTTGACGGTACTGGCGACCGCGAAATCTCCACCACCATGGCCTTCGTGCGGATTCTGTCGCAATTGGTCAAGGACAAGGAAGTCGGCCAACGCATCGTGCCGATCATCCCGGACGAAGCGCGCACTTTCGGTATGGAAGGCATGTTCCGTCAGCTGGGCATCTACTCGTCCGTCGGCCAGCTCTACGAGCCAGTCGATAAAGAACAAGTGATGTTCTACCGCGAAGACAAGAAAGGTCAGATTCTCGAAGAAGGCATCAACGAAGCAGGCGCCATGTCCTCCTTCATTGCTGCCGGTACCTCGTACAGCAGCCACAACCAACCGATGATTCCGTTTTACATCTTCTATTCGATGTTCGGTTTCCAACGGATAGGTGACTTGGCTTGGGCCGCTGGCGACAGCCGCACCCGTGGCTTCTTGGTGGGTGGCACGGCCGGTCGCACCACGCTCAACGGCGAAGGTCTGCAGCACGAAGATGGTCACAGCCACATTCTGGCCTCGACCATCCCGAACTGCCGCACATTCGATCCGACTTACGGCTATGAACTCGCGGTGATCATCCGTGAAGGCATGCGCCTGATGTTCGAAGAGCAGCAGGACGTTTTCTATTACCTGACCGTGATGAACGAGTCCTACGCGCACCCGGCCATGCCGGCGGGTTCCGAGGCAGGCATCATCAAGGGCATGTATCTGCTTGAAGAAGACACCAAGGAAGCAGCACACCACGTCCAACTCATGGGCTCGGGCACTATCCTGCGTGAAGTACGCGAAGCGGCGAAGATTCTGCGCGAGCAGTTCAATGTCGGTGCAGACGTCTGGAGCGTTACCAGCTTCAACGAACTGCGTCGCGATGGCTTGGCAGTAGAACGCAGCAACCGTCTGCACCCAGGTCAGAAACCTGTCCTGAGCTACGTGGAAGAATGCCTCACTGGCCGTAAGGGTCCAGTGATCGCATCGACCGACTACATGAAACTGTTCGCTGACCAGATTCGTCAGTGGGTACCAACCAAGGAATACAAAGTCCTGGGAACTGACGGTTTCGGCCGCAGTGACAGCCGCAAGAAGTTGCGTAGCTTCTTTGAAGTCGACCGCCACTTCGTGGTGCTTGCAGCTCTGGAAGCCTTGGCTGATCGCGGCGATATCGAACCTAAAGTAGTGGCTGAAGCCATTGCCAAGTTCGGCATCGACCCTGAAAAACGTAACCCACTGGACTGTTAAGAGTCTGTCTCCAGATCGCAAAGGGCGCTGACAAGAAGCGCGGAGCAGCTGAGGATGCGGAATTTACACACGTAAATGAGCGTCCGACGCTGTGTTCGTCGCAACCCATACAGTGCAGTCGAGAGTGAACAGGTTCTCCGAAGGAGAGACATTGTGAGTGAGCTAATTCGAGTACCCGACATCGGCAACGGTGAAGGCGAAGTCATTGAGTTAATGGTCAAGGTCGGCGATCGCATCGAAGCCGAACAGAGCATTCTTACGTTGGAATCGGACAAGGCAAGCATGGAAATTCCTGCGCCCAAAGCCGGTGTCATCAAAAGCATGAAAGTGAAACTGGGCGACCGCCTGAAAGAAGGCGACGAACTGTTTGAGCTGGAAGTAGAAGGTGAAGCTTCTGCACCAGCACCTGCGGCGGCTGCTCCTGCTGCAGCGGCTGCTCCAGAAAAAGCAGCGCCTGCTCCAGCTGCGGCTGAACCGGTTGCTGCGGCGCCTGCGGCTGCCGCCAGCGAAACCGTTCAGGACATCCATGTTCCTGATATCGGTTCGTCGGGCAAGGCCAAGATTATTGAAGTGATGGTCAAGGTCGGCGACACCATCGTGGCGGATCAATCACTGATCACCCTCGAATCCGACAAAGCCAGTATGGAAATCCCTTCGCCGGCTGCCGGCGTTGTGGAAAGCATCATCATCAAGCTGGACGATGAAGTCGGCACTGGTGACCTGATCCTGAAATTGAAAGTGGCCGGTGCAGCTGCACCGGCCGCGCCGGCTCCAGCGGCTGCACCTGCTGCGGCTCCGGCCAAGGCTGAAGCCGCACCTGCGCCAGCAGTAAAAGCCGAAGCGGCACCCGCTGCTCCGGCCCAAGCGCCTGCACCGGCCAAAGACGGCACCAAGACTCACGCTGGCCCGGCAGTACGCCAACTGGCCCGTGAATTCGGCGTCGAGCTGAGCGCTGTCGGTGCAACCGGCCCCCACGGTCGCGTGCTCAAGGAAGACGTGCAGGTTTACGTCCAGGCCATGATGCAAAAGGCCAAAGCTGCACCGGCCGCCGGTGCTACCGGTGGCGCGGGCATTCCGCCGATTCCGGTGGTCGATTTCAGCCGTTATGGCGAAACCGAAGAAGTACCGATGACGCGCCTGATGCAACTTGGCGCCGCCAGCCTGCATCGCAGCTGGTTGAACATTCCACACGTGACTCAGTTCGATCAGGCTGACATCACAGAGCTGGAAGCTTTCCGTGTCGCGCAAAAAGCTGTCGCAGAAAAGGCCGGCGTCAAACTGACCGTATTGCCACTGCTGCTCAAGGCCAGTGCCTTCCTGCTCAAGGAACTGCCGGACTTCAACAGTTCGTTGGCGCCAAGCGGCAAAGCGATCATCCGCAAGAAATACGTGAACATCGGCTTCGCCGTGGACACCCCGGAAGGTTTGCTGGTCCCGGTCATCAAGAACGTTGATCAGAAGAGCTTGCTGCAACTGGCGGCTGAAGCAGCTGAACTGGCTGAGAAAGCCCGTTCGAAAAAGCTGTCTGCCGACGACATGCAGGGCGCGTGCTTCACGATTTCCAGCCTCGGGCACATTGGTGGCACTGGCTTTACGCCAATCGTCAACGCGCCGGAAGTGGCAATCCTTGGCGTGTCCAAGGCCACCATCCAGCCAGTCTGGGATGGCAAAGCCTTCCAGCCAAAACTGATGCTGCCGTTGTCATTGTCCTACGATCACCGCGTCATCAACGGCGCCGCTGCCGCTCGCTTCACCAAGCGTTTGGGCGAGCTGCTGGCGGACATTCGCACGATGCTGCTGTAAAAACTGTAGGAGCCAACTTGTTGGCGAGGCGTATTGTCAGAAAGACCGCGCCAAGCTTTCGCCAACAAGGCGGCTACTACAGAAACCGATTTTCCGAGCTGCCACGCTCGTACCTCAACCCCGCCAACTTGGCGGGGCTTTTTTTGCCTAAAAGAACGCACTAAACCGATAGATTTATAGCACTAAGCCACCGCGCTCACTTGTCAGCCAGAGCTGCATGATGCAACCTTGCGGCACGCGACATAACAGAGGGCTTGAGCCCGTGCGCGATCAGCATTCTGAAAGCGAGTTCTTGATGAAAAGCCAGCCCGATGCCGCCGGTCGAACTGCGGTCGAGGTAGTAACGCAATTGCCGGTGCCCTCGCGGCTCGGCATGCTGCGTTTCGAACGGCTGAATGAAGCGAGCTGGGCGCTGTTGTACCTTGATCCCAATTGCGAAAAACAGTTCGGCGTACCGGCAGTAGACCTGTGTGCGCTGATTGGCTCGCCGTATGCCAGCCTGATGGAGCCAGAAGCGCGCTATCAAATGCACGACTCCGTGCAGCTACAATTGGCCGACAGCCCGTTCTATCAGATCCGCTACACACTGCATTGCGCTAAAGGCGCTATCAGCCTGCTGGAAGTGGGCGAAGGTTATCGACAACACAACCGCGACTTGCTTCGCGGTTATTTGATGGTGGTCGAGGGACTGTTCGCAGACAACGACCCGTCTAACGCCACCGATCTGGACACCCAAAACGACCGGCTGCACGTCGCCCTCGAACTCAACCAGCGCGCTCAGCAAGATCAGTTGCAGCACCTGGAGCGAGTTCGTGCCCAGCAAAGCCTGATTTTGCGTTTGGCCCGTCATCGTTACAGCACACATGATTCGGTGCAAGAAGCGGCCAAGTTGATCACCCAAAGCGCCTGCGAAATATATGACATCTCCAGCGCCAGCATTTGGGATCTCAGCGGCAGTCATCTGGAACCCATAGCTGCGTTCCACCGTGACACCAGTGAATTCATACAGCCCAAAGGCATTGACCTTACTAACTTCCCGAACTACCTCGAAGCGCTGCACACCAGCCGCGCCATCGATGCCAACGATGTCATGCACGATCCGCGTACCAGCGAATTAGCCGAAAAATTAAGACCCAAAGACATCAATGCAATACTCGACGCCAGCATCCGCATCGACGGCTTGGTGGTTGGCGTGCTGTGCCTTGAGCAGATCGGCATTTCACGCCCGTGGCAGTCTGATGAAATTGCCTTTTCTGGCGAACTGGCCGACCAGTTCGCCCAAGTCATCAACAATCATAACCGTCGCGCCGCCACCAGCGCCCTGCACCTGTTCCAGCGTGCCGTGGAGCAAAGCGCCAACGCGTTTCTGCTGGTCAACTGCAACGGCGTGGTCGAGTACGTCAACCCCAGCTTCACCGCGATCACTCAGTACACCACTGAAGAAGTGCACGGCCATCGGCTCTCCGAACTGCCAGCGCTGGAAAACCTCAACGAACTGCTGATCGACGCCAATTCAAGCCTCGACACAAGCAATAGTTGGCAGGGCGAATTCAAAAGCCGTCGCAAAAACCTCGAACCTTACTGGGGCCAACTGTCGATTTCCAAGGTGTATGGTGACGACCGCGAGTTGACCCACTACATCGGCATCTACGAAGACATCACCCAGACCAAGGCGGCACAACAGCGCATCGAGCGCCTGGCGTACACCGACAACCTCACCAGTCTGGGTAACCGGCCGGCGTTTATCCGCAACCTTGATGAACGGTTTGCACGGGACAGCGACACACCGATCAGCCTATTGCTGGTGGACATCGACAACTTCAAGCGCATCAACGACAGTCTCGGCCACCAGACCGGTGATAAACTGCTGATCAGCCTTGCCCGGCGTCTGCGCAACAGCCTGAGCCCCAGCGGCAGCCTTGCGCGCTTTGCCAGTAATGAATTCGCGGTGCTACTGGACGACACTGATGTCGAAGCCGGCATGCAGATCGCCGCTCAGGTGCTCAAAACCCTCGACAAGCCTATGTTCGTCGACAACCAATTGATCAGTGTCACCGGCTCCGTGGGCCTCGCCTGTGCACCCATTCACGGCGGCGACCCGCAAACACTGATGAAGAATGCCGGCCTGGCGCTGCACAAAGCCAAAGCCAACGGCAAGCATCAGGTGCAGGTCTTCACCGAAGCGCTGAATGCCGAGGCCAGCTACAAGCTGTTCGTCGAAAACAATCTGCGTCGTGCACTGACTCAGAATGAACTGGAAGTGTTTTACCAACCCAAGCTGTGCCTGCGCAGTGGGCGTCTACTGGGGATGGAAGCACTGCTGCGCTGGAATCACCCGGAAAAAGGCATGATCCGTCCAGATCAGTTCATTAGCGTGGCCGAGGAAACCGGACTGATTATCCCCATCGGGAAATGGGTCGCGCGTCAGGCGTGTCGCATGAGCAAAGAACTGACCGCTGCCGGGCTGAATCACCTGCACGTCGCGATCAACGTCTCACCCAAACAGTTTTCTGATCCCGACCTGGTGACGTCGATTGCCAACATCCTCAAAGAAGAGCGCCTGCCTGCAACCATGCTGGAGCTTGAACTGACTGAAGGGCTGCTGCTGGAAGCGACCGACGACACTCGCCAACAACTCGATTTCTTTAAACAGCTCGGGCTGACCCTGGCCATGGACGATTTTGGTACTGGCTATTCATCCCTCAGCTATTTGAAAAAATTCCCGATTGATGTGATCAAGATTGATCGCAGCTTCATTCGCGACATTCCGGACAACCAGGATGATATGGAAATCACCTCAGCGGTGATCGCCATGGCGCACAACCTTAAACTTAAAGTAGTGGCCGAAGGGATCGAAACTGTCGAACAACTGGCGTTCCTGCGCCGACACCGTTGCGACGTCGGCCAAGGCTATCTGTTCGACCGCCCTATTCCAGGCAGCGACCTGATCGACAAACTCCGACGTTACCCACGCGGCCCGCTGGCTGATCCCTTGACCTGCTGATACCGCTGTCGCGCTGAATACTACGTTCGTCCTGATCCCTCCTTGCCCCCTTCCCTCACAGCTGAACAGTCGGGCAAACTGTCGGTCTTTCTTCTATCACCTCTTTATGACCCCATCGACCATCCCCATTCTGTAACCTCCCGCTGACTAGAGGACATGAATCATGGCTTTGCGCTCGGAGATACTCGTGAACAAAAACGTATTGCCTACCGCTGAACAAGCCCTCCCGGGCCGCGAAACACCGATGACCGTTCCGGAGAAACATTTCGTCAACGGCAACCCACTACTGGGTCCGTTTCCCGGCAGTGTCGATTTTGCGATCTTTGGTCTGGGCTGCTTCTGGGGCGCCGAACGTCGCCTGTGGCAGCAACCTGGCGTTTACAGCACTTCGGTCGGTTACGCGGGCGGCATTACGCATAACCCAACGTACGAAGAAACCTGCTCCGGCCTGACCGGCCACAGCGAAGTGGTACTGGTGGTTTACGACACCGAACAAACCACTTATGAAGCGTTGTTGAAAGTGTTCTGGGAAGCCCACAACCCAACCCAAGGCATGCGCCAAGGCAATGACATCGGCACGCAATACCGTTCGGTCATCTACTGCACCAACGAATCACAGTTGGAAGCGGCGCTGGCCAGCAAGGCTGCGTTCCAGGCCGAACTCGACAAAGCAGGCCTGGGCCAGATCACGACTGAAATCGAAGAAGCCCCGACGTTTTACTACGCCGAAGCCTACCACCAGCAATATTTGGCCAAGAACCCGGCCGGTTATTGCGGGCTTGGTGGGACTGGGGTTTGTTTGCCGGCTTGAAAGCCAGCGGCGTCCAATAGACCGCATTCGTCGGCAAGCCGACTCCCACCAAACCTGTGGGAGCAGGCTTGCCTGCGAAAACGGCCAGAATAAGCTCCAAAGTATTTCTGGTTACCTGCTACTCCGCAATCAACCAATCCATCTGCCAGCCACCCTGGGTTTGCCCCAGGGCCTTGGCTAGCCACGGCATTAATTCGCGCAACTCTTCCTCCAGCCCCCACGGCGGGTTGGCAATAACCAGACCCGAACCGTTCAAACTCTGCGGCGTGTTCAGCGGATGCACGAACAGCTCAACCCGCAACAGCTTGGGTGCGCCAGTCTCGGCCAAGTCCTGATAGAAACGACGCAGCAGACGCGTGTCCTTGATCGGATACCAGATCGCTGCCACGGTCTGACGCATGCGACCGATGGTTTCTTTCAATGCCACCGCGCAGCGCTTCATCTCGTCCAATTGCTCGAACGGTGGATCGATCAGCAGCAAACCACGCTTTTCCGCAACCGGCAGCAGCGCACGCGGCACATGCCAGCCTTCGCCCAAGTGCACGGCCACACGCCGATCACCGCGCATGTTCTCTTTGAGCAACCGACCATCTTCCGGGTGCTTCTCATTTAGCAGAATGCGCTCGCGCTCACGGGTCAGGCGGCGGGCGATTTCCGGGGAACCGGGGTAATAGCGTAATTCGCCATCCGGGTTCATGTCGTGCAGCACCTGCATGTAATCTGCCGTGAGCGCAGGCAAATCCGACGCGCCCCACAAACGACCGACGCCCTCAAGCCATTCACCGGTGCGAGTGGCCTGATCGCCCTTGAGGTCATACAGACCAATCCCGGCGTGGCTGTCGATATAGGCGAACGGCTGCTCCTTGCGCGCCATGAGGGCGATCAAGCGAGTCAGGGTCAAGTGTTTGAACACATCGGCGTGGTTGCCGGCGTGGAAAGCGTGGCGGTAATTCATGGCGGCTCCTGGAAGGCCGCGAAGTTTACATGAGTTTGCCCCAGACAAAAAAACGCAAAAGGCACGAGCCAGCTGAAAACGACCTGTTTATAGGTATACCGGCCATTGCACTCACTGGGCCTTGCCGCCGAGCAAGAGCAGAACCAGAATCGACCCATACCGAATAAAGGAGCAGATCACATGATGCATGCGGATTTAATTGACCAAGAAGACCTGCTCGGCCAACTCAGGGCATTGGGCTTCGATATGCCCCCTGGCGCCACCGCTGAACAAGCGTGCGCCCAAGCGGTGTGCGGCCTAACAGAGGCCCGCGCCACGGCATTACGCCGAATGATCGAGCAAATGCTGACAGGCAGCGCAATGATTTTACCGGCCGTGCGCCAGGCGATTGATCAGCAGTTATTACCGGCGTTGGCGGTCTATAAACAGAGCCGAGGGTAAGCGCATTGACAAACCTGTAGAACCGAATTCATTCGGGAACGGGCCGTATTTGACACACCGCCTTCCCGAATGAATTCGGTCCCACAGTGTGAGTTTGTCGTTACATCAACTACAACCTCACACTCGCAAACGTCGATTCATTACGTGCTTGGCTCAGCGCCGATAGCGGTCCTGATAACGGTGTCAGCACCAATGATTGTGGAATCGGGATCATCGCCACTTGCTGTGCGGTATTGGAGCCTACACGTTCGTCGCGGGGTGGAATGCCGAAGTATTCGCGGTAGCACTTTGAGAAGTGTGGCGTTGACACGAACCCACACACCGACGCCACTTCAATGATCGACATTGGCGTTTGTTTGAGCAGTTGCCGGGCGCGGATCAAGCGCAGTTTGAGGTAATAACGCGACGGCGAGCAGTGCAGGTATTTCTGGAACAGGCGCTCCAACTGACGGCGGGACACCGCGACGTACACCGCCAGCTCATCCAGATCAATCGGCTCTTCGAGGTTAGCCTCCATCAGCGCGACGATTTCCTGCAACTTCGGCTGATTGGTGCCGAGCATGTGCTTCAGCGGCACACGTTGGTGATCTTGCTCATTGCGAATGCGCTCGTAGACGAACATCTCAGAAATAGCAGCCGACAGTTCACGGCCGTGATCGCGGCTGATCAAGTGAAGCATCATGTCCAGCGGTGCGGTACCGCCTGAACTGGTAAAGCGATTACGGTCGAGAGTGAACAAGCGGGTGCTCATGGAAACGCGCGGAAACGCTTCCTGCATCGACGCCAAGCATTCCCAATGCACGCTGCAATCAAAACCGTCCAGCAGACCCGCGCAGGCCAGCGCCCAACTGCCGGTGCAGACCGCACCGAGGCGGCGGGATTGGCGTGCCTGGCTTTGCAGCCAGCTCACGTGTTCGCGGGTGACCGTGCGCTGGATACCAACGCCACCGCAGACAATCACGGTGTCGAGGACAGGGGCCTTATGCATGGAAGCGTCGGGGGTGATCTGCAAACCATCACTGGCCCACACTTGTGAACCATCAGCGCTCAACGTGGACCAGCGATACAGCTCGCGACCCGACAGTTGGTTAGCCATCCGCAGCGGCTCGACGGCGGATGCCAGCGAGATCAGCGTGAAGTTGTCCAGCAGCAAAAAGCCGATGGATTGAGGCGTGCGGTTCTGGGGCTGGGGCTGGGCACCAGAGTTGAACGAAGTCATCGCGGTATCTCCTCACACTAGGCGGTTGATGGCCTCAGGCGGAGGCTCTTGTTATCTCCTCCATGCGTGGGAGGATTTTAGGTATGACAACGCAATTGCCATGCCTAAGTTGAATGCGCATTCAATAAAACCTGAAAACGACGTCGTGATGCGTCTATATAAGGAGGTTCAACTCAACGGGTTATAAGGCCGCGGACGCCGGGTACAGCAGGGGTTTGGGGAGGTTGAGCAGTTCGGTATCACTTGTGTGAAGCGCGTTCCGAGTCCGACTAAAGGAGTGTCACTGCCCTGCACGAACGGCCAAGCGGTCAGCGTTCGAGGTATTGCGCGCCAAAAGGTGGCGCTGGTGTCAGCCAATGATCGATAACCGGGCAGCCGGTGCTATCAAACAATCTCTATTCGCGAATGAATTCGCTCCCACAGAGGATGCGATCAACCGTGGGAGCGAATTCATTCGCGAAGGCGTCAGTGAGGGCTCAACACTCGACCGCACTTACCGCCAACCCTCCGCGCGAGGTTTCTTTGTATTTATCGTGCATATCGGCGCCGGTATCACGCATGGTGCGGATCACCCGGTCCAACGAGATAAAGTGCTGACCGTCGCCTCGCAAGGCCATCTGCGCGGCATTGATCGCTTTTACCGCCGCAATCGCATTGCGTTCGATGCACGGCACTTGAACCAGACCGCCTACGGGGTCGCACGTCAGGCCCAGGTTGTGCTCAAGGCCGATTTCCGCCGCGTTGCACAGCTGCTCCGGCGTCGCGCCCAATATATCCGCCAGCCCCGCCGCAGCCATGGCGCAGGCCGAACCCACTTCGCCCTGACAACCCACTTCTGCACCGGAAATCGAAGCGTTTTTCTTGCACAGAATGCCAATCGCGGCCGCCGCCAGCAGGTAATCGACCACGTTCGCTTCGCTGACTTCTTCACTGAACTTGACGAAGTAATGCAGCACTGCCGGGATAATTCCCGCGGCGCCATTGGTCGGTGCCGTCACCATTCGCCCACCCGCGGCGTTCTCTTCGTTGACCGCCAACGCAAACAGGTTCACCCATTCCATGGCGCTGAGTGTCGAGCCGATCACGTTGGGTTTACCCAGTTCTAACAAACTGCGGTGCAAACGCGCCGCTCGGCGCCGGACGTTCAAACCGCCGGGCAAAATACCTTCGTGCTTGAGGCCCTGCTCAACACAGTCCTGCATGGCGCTCCACAAACGCATCAGGCTGCTGCGGATTTCTTCTTCGCTGCGCCAGACCCTTTCGTTGGCCATCATCAGTTGCGACACACGTAAGCCGTGTTGATTGCAGAGTCGAAGCAGCTCGTCCGCGCTGGAGAAGTCGTAAGGCAATACGGTGCGATCCATGTCCAACACGCCGCTGGCGGCCTGGGCTTCATCGACAACGAAACCTCCACCGACCGAGTAGTACGTATCGCGATGCACTTCGCCGTTCTCGCCCTCGGCTATCAAGGTCATGGCGTTGGGGTGGAACGGCAGGTTTTCATCGATGAGCAGCATGTCGCGCTGCCACTGAAACGGGATGGGCAGGTAGCCATCGAGCAACAGCGTTTCGGTTTCTTTCAGCGTCTCGATGCTCACGCCAATCTGCGACGGGTCAATCGAGTCTGGCCATTGGTTCATCAGGCCCATGATCACGGCGTTGTCGCTGCCGTGGCCGATACCGGTGGCGGACAGCGAGCCGTAAAAGCGAACTTCAATGCGGCGCACTTGGTCCAACTCGCCGCGTTCGCGCAGCCCTTGGTTGAACAGTGCGGCGGCACGCATAGGCCCTACGGTGTGAGAGCTGGAGGGGCCGATACCGATCTTGAACAGGTCGAACACGCTGATAGCCATTACCGCAAACCCTCTGTAGTCGAGACCCCCGACGCCCAAAGCGCCCGGTGACGGAGCTGCTACGCTGAAGCTGCTATCCGCCGAGATGGGCGCATCATCGGGCTTTTGCCCAGACGCACGACGTCTGACACCGACTCACCCATGCCCACCAACGTCGTATTGATCGGGAGCCCCCACACAACAGGTTTTGCGGCTACTTTGGCGACTCGGGTACCGCGATGACGCTTGAAAAGTGTCTTTGCGCCCGCTAATAAAGCTGTAAGCGACCTTGCCGACACTGGATACGACCCCCTATGTACTGGATACGACTACCCCTGTAGGCGTTTGTTTTTCACTGTTACATGATCAGTCTCGACTCGATTGCCAGGCGCAGTGGTAGAGCTGTTGCGTAAACGCCTCGCCATTCAGCTGTAACACGCTAAACCACATGAACAGCGTCAGTCGTTACAGGCTGATGACGAGAAGAAAATACCCAGGAGTGCATCGATGAAAGGTTCTCAAACGTTGCTGTTGGCCGCTGCACTGAGTCTTCCCCTGTTGGCGCAAGCTGCAGAACCCGCCCAGTGCGACACCGTCAACTTTTCAGATGTCGGCTGGACGGACATCACCGTCACCACCGCGACCACCAGTGTGATCCTCGACGCTCTAGGCTACAAAACCAAGACCACGATGATTTCCGTACCAGTGACCTACAAGTCGCTGGCCGACGGCAAAAACATGGACGTGTTCCTTGGTAACTGGATGCCAACGATGGAGAACGACATCAAGGCCTACCGCGACGCGGGCACTGTAGATACCGTTCGCGCCAACCTGGAAAATGCCAAATACACCTTGGCCGTTCCTCAGGAGCTGTACGACAAGGGCCTGCATGACTTCGCCGACATCGCCAAATTCAAGAAAGAACTCGACGGCAAGATTTACGGCATCGAACCGGGTAACGACGGTAACCGCCTGATCCAGAGCATGATCGACAAGAACGCTTTCGGCCTGAAAGACGCCGGCTTCAAGGTGGTCGAATCCAGCGAAGCCGGCATGCTGTCGCAAGTGGATCGCGCCCAGCGCCGCAACACCGCCGTGGTGTTCCTGGGTTGGGAACCGCACCCAATGAACACCCGCTTCAAAATGAAGTACCTGACTGGCGGTGACGACTATTTCGGCCCGAACTTCGGCCAGGCAACCATCTACACCAACACCCGCAAGGGCTACACGCAGGAATGCAGCAACGTCGGTCAGTTGCTGAAAAACCTGAAGTTCACGTTGAACATGGAAAGCACGCTGATGGGCAACGTCTTGGACGACAAGATGAAGCCGGATGCAGCGGCGACCGCTTGGCTCAAGAAAAATCCAGCCGTACTTGATACCTGGTTGGCGGGCGTAACCACCGTAGACGGTAAACCAGGCCTGGAGGCCGTTAAAGCCAAGCTGGCCAAGTAACTCGTGTGCAGACGGGTTCGCCCGTCTGCTGTTGTAATTATTTCCCCGCATGCGGACATTCAATACCATGCTGACTGATCACAAAATCCCTCTGGGTCAATACATCGCCGCCTTTGTTGAATGGCTGACGAAACACGGCGCCAACTATTTCGACCTCATTTCCTCGACCTTGGAATCATTGATCCACGGGGTGACGTTCGCACTGACGTGGTTCAATCCGCTGGCATTGATTGGCTTGATCGCGCTGCTCGCGCATTACATTCAGCGCAAATGGGGCCTGACCGTTTTCGTGATCCTTTCCTTCCTGCTGATCCTGAACCTGGGCTATTGGCAAGAAACCATGGAGACCCTGGCACAGGTGCTGTTCGCGACCTTTGTCTGCGTCATCATCGGGGTGCCATTAGGCATCGTCGCTGCACACAAACCGATGTTTTATACCCTCATGCGCCCGGTCCTCGACCTGATGCAAACCGTACCGACGTTCGTCTACCTCATTCCTACCCTGACCCTGTTCGGTCTGGGCGTAGTACCTGGCCTGATCTCGACAGTGGTGTTCGCGATTGCCGCGCCGATCCGTCTGACTTACCTGGGTATTCGCGACGTACCGCAAGAGTTGCTGGACGCAGGCAAAGCCTTCGGCTGTTCCCGTCGCCAACTGCTTTCGCGTATCGAATTACCCCACGCCATGCCGAGCATCGCGGCGGGCATTACCCAATGCATCATGTTGTCATTGTCGATGGTGGTCATCGCGGCGCTGGTGGGCGCGGACGGTCTAGGCAAACCCGTGGTCAACGCACTGAACACAGCAGACATCGCCTTGGGCTTCGAAGCGGGTCTGGCAATCGTATTGTTGGCGATCATGCTCGACCGTATCTGCAAACAACCTGACGCCAAAATAGGGGGTGACGCATGAGCATAATCCGCTTTGAGAACGTAGACGTTGTCTTCGCCAAAGACCCACGCGAAGCGCTTAAACTCCTCGACAAGGGCCAGAAACGCGACCAGATCCTGAAACAGACAGGGCAGATCATCGGCGTTGAAAACGCTAGCCTAGACATCGAAAAAGGCGAAATCTGCGTCTTGATGGGCCTTTCCGGCTCCGGCAAATCCAGCCTGTTGCGTTGCATCAACGGCTTGAACACCGTCAGCCGCGGCAAGCTGTTTGTTGAGCACGAAGGCGCGCAAATCAATATCGCTTCGTGCACACCGGCCGAATTGAAGTTGATGCGCACCAAGCGTATTGCCATGGTTTTCCAAAAGTTCGCCTTGATGCCTTGGCTGACCGTTCGCGAGAACATCAGCTTCGGCCTCGAAATGCAGCACCGTCCGCCTGAAGAGCGGCGCAAGTTGGTGGATGAAAAACTTGAGCTAGTGGGCTTGGCCCAATGGCGCAACAAGAAACCCGACGAGCTGTCTGGCGGCATGCAACAGCGTGTAGGCTTGGCACGTGCGCTGGCAATGGACGCCGACATTCTGTTGATGGACGAACCGTTTTCGGCCCTCGACCCGCTGATCCGCCAAGGCCTGCAAGACGAACTGCTGGAGTTGCAACGCAAACTGAACAAAACCATCGTGTTCGTTAGCCACGACCTTGATGAAGCACTCAAGCTTGGCAGCCGTATTGCGATCATGAAAGACGGTCGGATCATTCAGTACAGCAAGCCTGAAGAAATCGTCCTCAACCCGGCCGATGATTACGTGCGGACCTTCGTAGCACACACCAACCCGCTCAACGTGTTGTGCGGACGCAGCCTGATGCGCACGCTGGACAACTGCACCCGCGTCAACGGTGAAGTGTGCCTCGATCCGGGCGGCGATTCGTGGATTGGTCTGGGCGAAGGCAATACCGTCACGAGTGCTCGTCAGGGCGCAGCCAATTTCGACCTGCAAAACTGGGCACCGGGACAAGCGGTGGAAACCCTGGGCCGCCTTCCGACGCTGGTGCATTCCGACATCGGCATGCGCGATGCGCTGCAAATCCGCTACCAGACCGGCAACAAACTGGTCTTGCAAGAAGGCAACAAAGTGGTGGGTATTCTCGGCGACACCGAGCTGTACCACGCGTTGCTAGGTAAAAACCTAGGCTGAAACACCATTCTGTGGGAGCAGGCTTGCCTGCGAATGAAGCGGTGCATCACAACTACCGCGTGACCCTTCGCAGGCAAGCCTGCTCCCACAGACAGTTCCAGCGTTTACCGGAGTGTTTGCGCCCACCTCCCCCCTTATTTAGCCCCGCAAAAGCAGCTCAAATATCCGCCCATTGGTTTTTATTGATTGAACGTTCAATTAAAACTAAATAGACTGACCATCGCCGAAATGATCACTTCATGACCCTTCGACGATTCAGAGGAGACCCTTGATATGCCCAAGGTCGGTATGCAACCTATCCGCCGTCAACAGCTGATTCACGCCACGTTAGAGGCGGTCGATCAGGTTGGGATGGGAGACGCCAGCATTGCGCTGATTGCCCGCTTGGCGGGGGTGTCCAACGGAATCATCAGTCACTACTTTCAGGACAAGAACGGCCTGATCGCAGCGACCATGCGCCATTTGATGAATGCCCTGAGCCAGAGCGTTCACGACCGCCGCCTAGCGCTAGGCGACGACAGCCCACGGGCTCATCTTCAAGTCATCATCGAAGGTAACTTCGACGCCAGCCAGGTCAACGGCCCGGCGATGAAAACCTGGCTGGCCTTTTGGGCCACCAGCATGCACCAGCCCTCATTGCACAGGCTTCAGCGGATCAACGATCACCGCCTGTACTCAAACCTGTGCTGCCAATTCCGCCGAGTGCTGTCGTTAAGTGAAGCCCGCAGCGCTGCTCGCGGCCTAGCGGCATTGATTGACGGTTTGTGGTTGCGCGGTGCGCTGTCGGGCGATGCATTCGACACCGAGCAAGCGCAACAGATCGCTTACGAATATATGGACTTCCAACTGGCGAAACAGGCGAGCTAGCGCATTCAAGCGCACCAGCAGATTTGCCCTGAATCCCACACACACTGCACTTGCGAGGACACCATGGCCCGATTCGAACTGCAAAAACTCTACATCGACGGCGGTTACGTCGATTCCAGTAGCGACGCTACCTTCGACGCCATCAACCCGGCGAACGGCGAAGTGTTGGCTTCGGTGCAGCGCGCGGGCAAAGATGACGTCGAACGCGCTGTGGTCAGTGCCGAAAAAGGTCAGAAAATCTGGGCCGCCATGACCGCCATGCAGCGTTCGCGCATCTTGCGTCGCGCCGTGGACATCTTGCGTGAGCGCAACGATGAGCTGGCCGACCTGGAGACCCTCGACACTGGCAAAGCGATTTCCGAAACCCGCTACGTCGACATCGTGACCGGCGCGGACGTGCTGGAATATTACGCTGGCCTGGTGCCCGCCATCGAAGGCGAGCAAATCCCACTGCGCAGCACCTCGTTCGTCTACACCCGCCGCGAGCCGTTGGGCGTAGTGGCTGGGATCGGTGCCTGGAACTACCCAATCCAGATCGCCCTGTGGAAATCCGCACCGGCGCTGGCGGCGGGCAACGCGATGATCTTCAAACCCAGCGAAGTCACGTCACTGACTACCCTGAAACTGGCCGAAATCTACACCGCAGCCGGCGTTCCAGATGGCGTGTTCAACGTGCTGACCGGCAGCGGCCGTGAAGTTGGCACCTGGTTGACCGAGCACCCGCGCATCGAAAAAATTTCGTTCACTGGCGGCACCGACACCGGCAAGAAAGTCATGGCCAGCGCGTCGAGTTCTTCGCTCAAAGACGTGACCATGGAGTTGGGCGGCAAGTCCCCACTGATCATTTTCGACGACGCCGACCTCGACCGCGCCGCCGACACAGCAATGATGGCCAACTTCTACAGCTCCGGCCAAGTCTGCACCAACGGCACCCGAGTGTTCGTACCGAGCACGTTGAAGGCCGCTTTCGAGGCCAAAATTCTCGAGCGCGTCAAGCGCATCCGAGTCGGTAGCCCCCAGGACGAAAACACCAACTTCGGCCCGCTGGTGAGTTTTGCCCACATGGAAAGTGTGCTGGGCTACATCGCCAAAGGCAAAGAAGAAGGCGCCCGTTTGCTGTGCGGCGGCGAACGTTTGACTGACGGTGAATTCGCCAAAGGCGCATTCGTCTCAGCCACCGTATTTACCGATTGCACTGACGACATGACCATCGTTCGCGAAGAAATCTTCGGGCCGGTCATGAGCATCCTCAGCTACGACACCGAAGAAGAAGTTATCCGCCGCGCCAACGACACCGAGTTCGGTTTAGCCGCTGGCGTCGTCACCAAAGACCTGAACCGCGCCCACCGCGTGATTCACCAGCTAGAAGCCGGCATCTGCTGGATCAACGCCTGGGGCGAGTCAGCGGCAGAAATGCCGGTCGGGGGATACAAGCAATCGGGCGTCGGCCGTGAAAACGGAATCAGCTCGTTGGCCCAGTACACCCGGATCAAGTCGGTGCAGGTAGAGCTGGGCGAATACGTTTCGGTGTTCTGATAGCTCAAATAGATCCTGTAGAAGCGGCCCGCAACCCCACCCATTCATTGAGGGTGCATTTAATGTCCCAAGAATTCGACTACATCATCATCGGCGCAGGTTCTGCCGGTAATACCCTGGCGACGCGCCTGACTGAAGATCACGGCGTCACCGTGTTGCTGCTTGAAGCCGGCGGCCCGGATTACCGCTTGGATTTCCGTACGCAAATGCCAGCTGCACTGGCCTTCCCGCTGCAAGGGCGTCGCTACAACTGGGCCTACGAAACCGATCCAGAACCGCACATGGATAACCGGCGCATGGAATGTGGCCGTGGCAAAGGTCTCGGCGGCTCGTCGCTGATCAATGGCATGTGCTACATCCGTGGCAACGCGATGGACTACGACGGCTGGGCGAAAACCCCGGGCCTCGAAAGCTGGAGCTACCTCGATTGCCTGCCGTATTTCCGAAAAGCCGAAACCCGCGACGTCGGCCCAAATGACTTCCACGGCGGCGATGGCCCAATCAGCGTGACCACGCCGAAAGCCGGCAACAATCCGTTATTCAAAGCCATGATTGAAGCCGGCGTACAAGCCGGTTACCCGCGCACTGACGACCTCAACGGTTATCAGCAAGAAGGCTTCGGCCCGATGGACCGCACCGTGACCCCCGAGGGCCGGCGTGCCAGCACCGCTCGCGGTTACCTCGATCAAGCCAAGCAACGCTCGACATTGACAATCGTCACCCACGCCTTGACCGACCGAATCCTGTTCGACGGTAAACGCGCGGTGGGCGTGGCTTACCTGGTGGGCGACAGCGATACGCGCATCGAAGCCACCGCGCGCAAAGAAGTGTTGCTGTGTGGCGGCGCGATTGCTTCGCCGCAAATCCTGCAACGCTCCGGCGTCGGCTCGGCCGAAATGCTGCGAAAACTGGATATTCCGGTGGTTCATGACCTGCCCGGTGTGGGCCAGAACCTTCAAGACCACTTGGAAATGTACCTGCAATACGCCTGCACTCAACCGGTCTCGCTGTACCCCTCGCTGCTGTGGTGGAACCAGCCGACCATCGGTGCGAAATGGATGTTCCTCGGCAAGGGCATCGGCGCCAGCAACCAATTCGAAGCGGGCGGCTTCATTCGTTCGAGCAGTGAATTCGAGTGGCCGAACATTCAATACCACTTCCTGCCAGTGGCGATTAACTACAACGGCAGCAATGGGGTGAAAGAGCACGGTTTCCAGGCGCACGTCGGCTCGATGCGTTCGCCCAGCCGTGGCCGGGTTCAGGTGAAATCCAAAGACCCGCGCGAGTACCCGAGCATCCTGTTCAATTACATGGCCACCGAACAGGACTGGCAGGAATTTCGTGACGGCATCCGCTTGACCCGGGAAATCATGCAGCAACCGGCACTGGACCCGTACCGGGGTCGCGAAATCAGTCCGGGGCTTGAGGTGCAGACTGACGAACAGCTTGATCAGTTCGTGCGCGAACACGCCGAAACCGCGTTCCATCCGTCGTGCTCGTGCAAAATGGGCAGCGATGACATGGCCGTGGTCGATGGCGAAGGCCGTGTGCATGGGCTGCAAGGATTACGCGTGGTCGATGCCTCGATCATGCCGCTGATCACGACTGGCAACCTCAATGCACCGACGATCATGATCGCCGAGAAAATCGCCGATAACATCCGCGGTCGTACACCCTTGCCGCGCAGCACAGCGGATTACTACGTGGCCGGCAATGCGCCCGCCCGTGGCAAACCGCTGCGGGAAGTGAGCCGCTAACCTCTGTAGGAGGGTCCGCCACGTCTTCGACGCCGCGCTGTCGCGCAGCAAACTGTGTGGCACTTTGTGTGGTTTGAGGTTGCAGGGTGTCAGGACTGAAGCCTTCCCGAATGAATTCGGTCCCACAGTTTTGGCGCTGCACAGATTTTTGCAGGAGCTGCCGAAGGCTGCGATCAGGTCCGAAGGACCTTCGCCAACAAGTTGGCTCCTACAGATGGCCGCCCGCCTATAGATCGTCTGTGAATTGAATATCGAATTGCGGAAAGAGCGAGGGAAGACCGAGCCTGAGCGAGGGCCTGCATGGTGGGGCAAGCGTTTTGGGGGACCTTTTTGCGGTTCGGCGCCCCGACGTTTGAAAAAGGTGCCTCGCTGTAAAAACGAAACCATAAGCTCAGCAACCACAAAGGCCGGATATACACGCCAAACCAAGCACCAACCCATTGTTTTTAAAGGATTAAAAGTAGTTTTATAAGAGCCATTGTGTTGGCGACAGGCTTGATGCGGCGAGCCACGCACACCGCGTCAAGCCTTCGCGCACGGAAGCGATCCGTCAGCCGGCCTTAAAACCCGAACTTAGGTGGAAATCTCGACAGCGGCGGATGGGTTTTTGCCCATTCTTTGGCGTAGGCTTTGCCGGCTTCGATTTGTTCGGGAGTCATTTTGGCAGCGACCTCTGGCAGTACCTCCCCTCCGTAGCCTGGCGATGACGGCCCTCTTCCGGGGTCAGCTTCTGCCATGAGCAGCGTCAGACCATAGGCTTTTACCAGGTCAAGCGGGTAGCCGACTTCGTCGGGCATGTGCGCGGTCCACGCAGCGTAGCCGGACATTGCACCAAAGTGTCCGGCTTTAGCCGACCGCTCGATCCAGTAACCATACCCTTGACGGTCTCCGCGCTTATGCAGCAAATCAGCGTAACTGTTCATGCCAGGTGGATAGCCGCCTTCTGCCGAGGCCTTGTACCATTTCTCGATTTCTTTTTCCCGGTTGCCGGGGATCAGGAAAGTGCCAAACCCATCTTTGTATATACCCCCGAGCCTGTATTGAGCTCTTGGGAAACCCAACTCTGCTGCTTGCGTTAGCCAGTCGAATTTACCGGTGAGTAAAAAAAGCTGATATACCGCCTCGGCATCACCTTGACTAGCACGCTCTGTAGCCAGTGCCCGAGCGGCTTCCGACCACTGTTGAGGTGTTTTTATATCGGGCGGACAATTCTCCATAATGTGACAAAGGTCATCTTTTTTACTGGCCAATCGCATCATCGAGTAGATATCGCCTTTTTCGGCGGCAGCTTCGTACAGCGCTTGTGCCTCGGCGGTGATATATTTTTTTCGGATCCGTATAAGTTCTGCCAAATAATATTGCGACTCTCCATCGCCAGCCCCGGCTGCTATTTCAAGAAAAGGCTTCGATGTATAGCCATCATCCATATTGTAAAGAAAGACACCCTTAACCCGTGCCTCCTCTTGCTCTGGCGTTAATTCAGCCCATGCACTGTTGCAGACAATGAACAGCGTAAAGATCGACTTTATTAAATAAACAAACATTTTATGCATGCAGTTGCCCTCCATAGTAATGGACGCTTCATTTTTAAATGAAGCGTCCAGCGACTATTAAAACCCGAACTTAGGTGGAAATCTCGACAGCGGCGGATGGGTTTTTGCCCATTCTTTGGCGTAGGCTTTGCCGGCTTCGATTTGTTCGGGAGTCATTTTGGCAGCGACCTCTGGCAGTACCTCCCCTCCGTAGCCTGGCGATGACGGCCCTCTTCCGGGGTCAGCTTCTGCCATGAGCAGTGTCAGGCCATAGGCTTTTACCAGATCAAGCGGGTAGCCGACTTCGTCGGGCATGTGCGCGGTCCACGCAGCGTAGCCGGACATTGCACCAAAGTGGCCGGCTTTAGCCGACCGCTCGATCCAGTAACCATACCCTTGACGGTCTCCGCGCTTATGCAGCAAATCAGCGTAACTGTTCATGCCGGGTGGATAGCCGCCTTCTGCCGAGGCCTTGTACCATTTCTCGATTTCTTTTTCTCGGTTGCCGGGGATTAGAAAAGTGCCTACACCTTCTTTGTATAAAGAACCGAGAAACTCCTGCGCTTCAGGGAAACCAGCCTCCGCTGCTTTGATTAACCAATCAAGATGAGTGGTCATCAAGAAAAGCTGCTGCATGGCTTCACCATCCCCCTGAGCGGCTCGCTCTTTGGCCAGTGCGCGAGCGGTTTCCGACCATTGCTGAGGTGTTTTTATATCCGGTGGGCAGTTCTCCATAATGTGGCAAAGGTCGTCTTTTTTATTGGCCATTCGCATCATCGAGTAGATATCGCCTTTTTCGGCGGCAGCTTCGTACAGCGCTTGTGCCTTCGGCGTTATGAATTTGTTGTTCCGCCTAAGAATTTCAGCTAAATAATACTGCGATTCCGTGTCCCCAGCTCCGGCTGATATTTCAAGGAAAGGGCTCGCCTTTTCACTACTGATCATATTTAAGAAAAATAGACCCTGGCTGCGCGCGTCTTCTTGCTCTGTTGTTAACTGAGCCCAAGCACAATTACTTAATAGAAGTAATAACCCAGTAATTTTCACTGCAACAATCAATACTTTGGCCATGGTGCCAACTCCGCTCCTGCCTCTGGCTTCCAGAATTGTGTCGTTGTTGCAAAACAAAATGCAGTATCCATAGTTTCGCCTAGTACCTTTCTTGCGGAAAGGTACTTTGCTTGCATTCGATTACTTTCGGGCAAGTTTCCAGCATTTACCGACATAAAATCACTCATCCGGTATGCATTCTGGCAATACACCAGATCGGGATGAGCAGGTTTGTTAAAAGAGGAAAACCTCAATACTGCTTTGCCAAACCGCTCCTGCGCCGAGGCCAGGCTTTCATAGCCGAGCTTGTTGTGTGCGTTTGCCGTGGCGTTCTCATAGATGGACGTTAAAATGATTTCGATTGCTTGCTGCTGCAATAAATGGCATTGCCGCGCCGTATACGTCACCGTACTTGTATCACCCATGCCTCCCTGTATTTCTACTTCAAATGCTCTTGGCGTTTGAAGTAGCGTATCCAGCAACGACCCCAATCCTTCCGGCGTCAAGCTTGAATACCACCCTCTTAATTCCTGATTATCTCGTTTATCAAAGATCTCATGAGCCATCGGCCCCGCCCGCCCCCCGGCCTTTATCGCGTCATACATCCGATTAACAATGTTATACCCCCTCAAGAACACCCACTGTATGTCCACGCCCAGCGCGCTGAGCAGTTGCAGTTTGCTGAAGTAAGCGAAAGCTTCCGGTTGTACCCAGACCATTTTTTTATAGTTATTTTCAACCAGTGCCTTATTGAAGATGTCCAGGATCTGGATAATTGCCTTGTAGCCCACGATGAAGTTGAAGGCGCCCTGCACGCCGGGGCCGGCGATGATGGTGGCGTTCATGCGCAGGATCACGTAGCCGTTTTGCAGGGACAGGGTTAGCCCGGCATTGGTGCCGACACCCAAGGCGGCGGAGGCGTCAATGCCGAGTGTGGCGAGTTCCAGCCAACCGTCGTTGTCTACGTGCTTTTTGAAGACCGGGTGACGCAGGGTCAGCAAGTCGTCGGGCGGGGTCCAAAGCAGTGAGCCGTTGATTTTAATCCCGGCTTGCGCGCCGGCGAACAGGTTGAACTGTCCACCAAGCACCTCGTCGTGGCGGATGTGGGGCCTCAGGCCGGATTCTGCGCGGCTGAGACGGCGTTCCGCATCACGCCCGGTGTCGAGGCCGAGTTCGTCGTTTTCCTGTTTGTTCGGGCCCACGCGCAGGTTGGCGCTGAGCATCATTGAAGCGCCGGCGAAGCCCCAGGCTTTGAGGCTGCCGCTCAGGCAAAACGCCCCGATCGAGACAGTGCCGTTCGCGACTTTCTGGCCCTGGTCGTCGTTCTCGTTTGTGTAACTCAGCGTTAACGGTTTCGCCTCGGCCCGGCTTGGCAGCTCAAACGACGCCACCTCGATTTCGCCCTGCGCCAGGTTGACGTCCAGCGTCACGTTGGCCGACGCGCCCAGGCCTTTTTTCATGCTGACGCTGGGGGCCAGTACTTGGCTGGCAAGTTGCACGTCGCTCTGGCCCTGGGTCAAGCACCGGATCAAGCGCGCTTGCGGGCTGTTGTCGTACAGGCGCAGGGGGCCGAGGGTGCTTTGTTTGAAAAGCATTTGCCGCAGGTCTTTACCCCACGCGTCGAAGGTGGCGTCGTCGCGCAGGTTTTCGATGTAGATTTTTTCGGTGTTGATGTAACGCTTGAACGTTTCAGGCTGAAAGAAGCCGTTGCGGTCGAACCAGCCGTCCTGGATGTCAAGGGGCCGAGCGTCGTTCATTCTCAGCCACGAGGTGAACAGGTCCGGGTCGGCAGAGGCAGTGCCCGCCGCCAGCTTTAAGTTAGGATCTTTGGCTTGGGCCAGTGTTTTTTTCAGGTCTTCCTTGAGCAGGTCCCGGGTGCGTTGATTGAGGTGTTTGAATACGTCGGTGAGGCTCAAGTGGCGCAGGCGCGTGCGCTCGGTGGGGACGCTGATTTCTCGCAGCGGGAAGTTTGTGCGCACCAGCCGTTGTTGCGGTTGTGGTGTGAAGCTCTCGGGGTTCCAGAGCAGGTGGCGTTGGGGGCTGGAGTGTTTGACGAATGCTTGGGCCTGTTTCTTCAGCGCCTGTTCCTGGGCGTCAAGCGCCTGCCACTGCACGGCTTCGGTGGTGAACAGGCTGCTCGGAGGCTGTTGTTTGGCGACGTCGACCCAATTGTCGAAGGATTTTTCCACGTGTTCATTCAGGGCTGCTTTTTGCCTGAGCAACGCGTGGTATTTCTCGTACGCTTCGAACCCTTGCTCAATATTCCCGTGGTCGCCTTGCAGGGCGTATTCGGGCAAGGCCAGGCCGTAAGCGGCGGCCTGGAGAAGGGTTTTGACCAATTCGGAATAGTGGAATTGGCCTCTGGACTGAAGAAGCCACAGCTCAACGTCCCGTCGCGGCTCGGTGCGGTGGGCATATGCGTACTGCAACTCAGCAATGATTTCCGTGTATTCCTGTTGATACTTCTCCAGTTCTGCGGGACTAAAAAGCGCTTTGCCCTGATCGACGAAGATCTGGCGCTGCTTGAGGTAGCGTTGAATAATATCGCGAGCCCTCGTCGCTTCGGCGCTGTACAGATGACCGCCTTCAAAACTGTAGCCGCGTTCGAGGGCGATTTTATGGCCACGGGCGTCGAGTACGGCCCGCTCGCGGCGTAACGGCAAGGCGGCCTGTTGCTGTTGGTTGACGTGCTTGAGCTGCTCAACCGTGAGATTCGGTACGTGCTTGACGTCCTGCAAGCCTTCTTCGCGGACCCCGAAACGCCCGAGGTCTTGCCCTATCTGCTCCAACTCATGGTCGATCTGCAAATACCGCTGGCTGTCCTGCGCATCCAGAAAGCTACTGGTTTTGGGCTCCAGAAAAGGTTCCAGCAAGTCCGCGCTATTCAACGCACTAACCCGCGAATCCGGATCACTGGTCAGCAGTTTCTTTTTCAGGTCATCGGCGGCTTCGACCAGCGTATTTAACGTGTGTTCGCGCAGCAGCCAGAAGCGCTCCTGGCCAACCTCATAAATAATATCCGCGTAGTGCCCGGGGCTTTTACACGCCTGCTCGCCACAGAAATTGATGCTGCACTGTTCAGGCGCCGCGGCAATGGGGTCCAGGTGCAACACCCCCGGGGCGTTGGTATCTGCTGCGGGCGGTGGGCTGTCCGCCACAGGCGCCACGGGCACGTCGGTGGCGTCCGGCACGTTCAGCGTCCACCCCGTGCGGAGGTAGTTCGGGTTGTTGATAAAGGGGTTGAGGCGCCGTAATTCGTTAACGCTGCTGCCAAATCGCTGCGCGAGGCCGCTGAGGGTGTCCCCTTGCTGGACGGTATAAAGAGGCGTGGTCATGGCTGTAACTCCTGAAGCAATTGCTCGACCCGATGGTGTGGTCGTTCGTGCGAGGTGAGGATGGGGAGCAGGTCTTCGCGCTCACGCAGATCGCCGTGGGTGACCAGCGCAGACAGCCGCAACAGATCACGGTCGGCACCAATGCCGTGCTTCACGAAAAAATCGAGGTTGCTGACAACGCGAGGCAGCTCGGGGTCTGGCACCTGAGCAAAGTGCTGCGGGTGCTGCCGCAGCCAGTGCAACCAGCGGATATCGGTGTAGGTCGAGTACAGGGTGTCAGGGAAAGCGAGGGGGTATTGGCAAGGCCCGGTGGCCGGCGTTTCGGCTTTCCAGACATGCCACTGATGGGCGGTGGGATCAACGCCAGGGACCGGGGTGTAGACCTCCTGCCACGGACCAAACAGGCAGGCATGTTGCCCAACGTTTTCCATGGCCAGCGCGGTCCAGATAACCGGGTCGTGAATGGCCAATACTTTCGGCGGGGTCATGCTCAGCAATGTTCGGGCATGCGCCAATGCCTGCAACGGGTCGGTGCAAGTCAGGGCCATGCCAGCCGGGCGTTGATGACACACCTGCGCCAGCCCATCGACGCACTGCGCATTGACCACAAACCAGGAAGGCCCTTGGGCCATCTGCGCCTGAAACGGCGTGCCGGACCAGAGGAGGTCAACCTTGAACTGCGCACCTTTTTGCATCAGTACCGTCCATGCAGCAGGCGCGTGGGCGGCTTCGATAAGGAACGCTATCTTCTGCCCATGTTCCAGGCGAGGACTGTTCAGGGTGGGGCGGTTAAGAAACCGGGGGATCGCGTCAGGCATAAAAACGGTTCGTCCTTATGAAGTGTCAGAAAGGGCGAAACATGCCGTGAATAAAGCGCCACTTCAATGCGGGGGGACACGAAAGAGACGTTTCCTGTAAGGCTTGAGGATTAGTCTTACAAAGATAAAGAAAAGACAGCTCACCCACAGCGTAGGGGCTGCTCGCTAGGATTTCGCAGGCCCGGTTGGCGCGCAACAAACGAGTCAAGCTTGATCCCGACGGGTGCGCAGGCCTAATCTATCGCCACGCAAACGATCACCCCCCGCTCTAATCGACAAGCCGGCAATGACTGGCCACGAGGCTTTCTCCATGTTTGATGTAGTGTCTTCGAGCACATGGCCCACCGGCTATTTGATTAATCCAAACGCTGAACCCCTCGATCCGATGTGGCTTCAAGCTTTTAGCAAAATTCCCGCCGCCGCCGTCAGTGACTGCTTGGGCCGCAACGTAGGCGGCCTGGGACTCAAAGCGTTCCACGGCAATGCGCCGATGCTGGGCAGCGCCTTGACTGTTCGTGTTCGTCCCGGCGACAACTTGATGATCCTCAAAGCCATGCAAATGGCTCGTCCTGGCGACGTATTGGTCATCGACGGCAGTGCCGACCTGACCCGTGCAGTGTTCGGCGGCATCATGCGCGCCATGGCGCTCAAGGCAGGGATCGTCGGCGTGGTCATCAACGGCGCCCTGCGTGACCTGGACGAATGGCAAACCGGCGAGCTTCCGGCCTATGCCATCGGCGGCGTGCATCGGGGTCCGAGCACCGACGGCGGCGGCGAAATCAACGTACCTATTTCCTGCGCAGGCATGCTGGTCATGCCCGGTGATTTGATGATTGGTGACGGCGATGGTGTGGTTGCTGCCGCCCGTGCCGAGTTGCCTGAGTTGCTGGAGCGCTGCAAAGATTTGCTGGCGCGGGAACAAGCGACCTTGGCGGCCATCGAATCAGGCACGCTGGACCCGGATCGTTTTGACGCGATCCTGCGCAGCAAGGGTTGCCCGGTTTAAGCGATCAGGCCTTCGCGAATGAACTCATTCCCACAGTAGATTCGCGCAATTGCGGGGGACACTGTAGGACCGAATTTATTCGGGAAGCGGTCAACGCGGTGTATCTGATACTCCGCGTCGCGGCCTTCGCGAATGAATTCGCTCCCACAGATCCGCGTAAGCCCCTGTGAAACCAATTCATCCGCGACGGCATCAGCCCATTTGACGGAGCCATTGTGCAATGTTCGATTTCTCCGCTCAGCTCAAGCAGCGGTTTAGCGCGCTGCGCAGCCCTGCCGAATTTTTCTCCCTGCGTTACGTCCGACAAACCAGCCAGCACTTATCCGTGCGCAAGAACGTCGCCGAGCCGCCGTACCTGAGTACTGATGAAGGCGCGATGCTGACCGTGCGGGTCAATGGCGTCGAAGCCTATGCTGCGACCAACGATCTCTCGCAACGCGGGCTGCAAGCAGCGCTTGAACAGGCCGAGCAACACGCCCGGCGTTTGGCGCCTTATGCCCTGCTCGACCTGCGCGATCAGCCAGTGTCCACCAGTCGCGCCGATTACCTGTCGCCGCACCTGGCCGATGTTTTTCCATCGCTGGGCGATTGCTACCAACTCCTTTCAACTGAATCGTCAGCGGTGCCCAGCGATAAACGCCTGGTAAGTTGGCAAGCCAGTCTTGGGCTGGAAAACGTCGAGCAAATCTACTTGAACACCGCCGGTGCCGAGATTCGTCAGGCGCAGCGCTATGTTTATCCGGGTATGAGCGTCACGGCGTATGACGGCAGCGCCAGCCAAACCCGAAGCCTGGGCCGCGATAATTTCGGCCAACAAGGCGGCGCGGAGGTCATCAGCAATTGCGGATTGATCGGTGCCGCTGCGCAGGTCGCCGATCAGGCATTGCAACTGATCATGGCGCCAAACACCCCGTCCGGGCCGCGGGACTTGCTGTTGACACCTGACCAGATGATCCTGCAAATCCACGAATCCATTGGTCACCCCCTGGAGCTGGACCGGATTCTCGGTGATGAGCGCAATTACGCTGGCACCAGCTTCGTAAAAACCAGTGACTTTGGCAGTCTGCAATACGGTTCCGAGCTGCTCAATGTGACCTTCGACCCAGACATACCCGAACAGCTGGCGAGTTACAGTCACGACGATGACGGCACCCCCGCCAGCAAACAATTCCTGATCCGCGACGGCGTGTTGGTCCGGCCCTTGGGTGGCGCGCTGTCGCAATTTCGATCCGGCATGGAAGGCGTCGCTAACAGTCGCGCATGCAGCTGGAACCGCCCGCCCATCGACCGCATGGCCAACTTGAACATCGAGCCCGGCGACACGCCCCTCGACCAACTGATCGGCAACATTGAGCACGGCATCATGATGTCGACCAATCGCTCATGGTCCATCGATGACGCACGTAACAAGTTCCAGTTCGGTTGCGAGTGGGGCCAATTGATCGAGAACGGCGAACTCAAAGGCGTGGTGAAGAACCCTAACTACCGGGCGATCTCCGCACATTTCTGGCGCAACCTCGCAGCCGTGGGCGATGCCAGCACCTTCAAGGTCCTGGGCACGCCCAATTGCGGCAAAGGTGAACCCAATCAAGTAGTGCGCGTCGGTCACGCCTCACCCGCCTGCGTGTTCTCGCAGGTTGATGTATTCGGAGGGGACGCTTGATGGAACACCTGACTCAGCAACAACAATTTGCCGCGCTGGTGGATTGGCTGCGTGGCGCGATTGCCGCCCCCGAAGCGTTCACCTTGGGCTACAACGCCGAAGCATCGGAATTCATTCGTTTCAACCATGCCAAGGTGCGTCAGGCCGGACATGTGCAACAGGCGGCTTTGAACGTCAAACTGATCAACGATGGCCGTCATGCCGACTTGCGCTTGACGCTGTCAGGGGACGCCGAGGTGGATCAAAATCGCTTGGCGGCGGCCTTGCAACAGTTACGGGAAACCCTGGTGCTGCTGCCGCAAGACCCGTACTTGCTGCCCAACACTGACGATTGGCAGATCAGCAACGCTCAGCATCAGCCACTGCCGGACAGCGCACGAGTGCTGGCGCAAATCAGCGAATTGGCCGAAGGCCTGGACCTGGTGGGATTTTATGCCGCAGGCCCGTTGTACCGGGGTTTCGCCAGTTCCTGGGGCGCGCTGGGTTGGCATCAGGCGAACAGTTTCAACTTCGACTGGAGCCTGTTTCACGCCAACGGTCAGGCAGTCAAAGCGAGCTATGCCGGGGATCACTGGGACGACCAGGCGTTCGCTCAGCGCTTTCAGCAAGCCCGGGAACAACTCGAGTTTCTCGGTCGCCCCTTGCACGCCTTGGCGCCCGGTCAATACCGCGCGTACCTGGCCCCCGCCGCACTTGAAGAAGTGATGGGCATGCTCTGCTGGGGCGGCTTTTCCGCCGACGCCATCGCCAGTAAAACCAGCCCGCTACAGCGGCTGTACAACGGCGACGCACAGCTCAGCCCATTGGTGAGCCTGGATGAACAGGTCACCGGCTCGTTGTCGCCTGCGTTCTCCGGCGAAGGCTATCCGCGCAGTGACTTGTCGCTAATCAGCGGCGGCCGCGCCCACGAACAACTGGTCGGTTCGCGCAGCGCGGCGGAATATGGCCTGACCGCTAACGGTGCGGGCGGCGGCGAATCACCCAGCGCCCTCAGCATGGCTGGCGGAACCCTGGCGCTGAAAGACATTCTCAAGCAACTGGGCACCGGGCTGTACATCAGCAACCTGTGGTACTTGAACTTCTCGGATCAATCCGCCGCACGCTTGACCGGCATGACCCGTTTTGCCACGTTCTGGGTCGAAAACGGCGAAATACAGGCGCCGGTCAATACCATGCGTTTCGACGACAGCGCCTACAGCCTGCTAGGCAGCGCACTCGAACAATTGACCCGCGAAAGGGAACTGATTCTGTCCGCCAGCACCTATAGTCAACGTCAAACCGCTTCAAGCCTGCTGCCAGGCGCGTTGATCAGTCGCTTGACCCTCACGCTCTAAGGAACGTATGCCAACCAGCACACCGATTCTGGATGCCCGAACCCTGCGCTGGTTGCCATGGGTCGTCGCCATCGCGTTTTTCATGCAGAGTCTCGACGGTACGATTCTCAATACCGCCCTGCCGGCCATGGCCCGTTCGCTCAATGAAGACCCCTTGCGCATGCAGTCGGTGGTCATTGCTTACATGCTCACCGTGGCACTGTTGATTCCGGCCTCGGGCTGGATCGCCGACCGGTTTGGCATCAAGCGGATTTTCTTTGGCGCGATCCTGCTGTTCAGCCTCGGCTCACTGCTGTGTGCGCTGTCCAGTTCGTTAGGCATGCTGGTCGCGGCGCGGGTGGTTCAAGGCTTGGGCGGCGCACTGATGGTGCCCATCGGGCGCTTGATCGTGTTGCGGGCCTACCCGCGATCAGAGCTGGTGCGGATCATGAGTTTCATCACCGTGCCCGGCTTGCTTGGCCCGCTGATGGGCCCGACCGTGGGTGGCTGGATGGTTGAGTACCTGAGTTGGCACTGGATCTTTCTGATCAATATCCCGGTGGGCCTGATCGGTTGCTACGCGATCAACGCACTGGTGCCCAATTTGCCGGGCGGCGGTCGCACGCGTTTTGATGGGGTTGGTTTTCTATTGTTCGGCGCCTCAATGGTCCTGATTACTATCGCGCTTGAAGGCTTGGGCGAATTGCACCTGCCGCATATGCGCGTGGTGCTGCTGTTGTTTGGCGGGATGGCGTGTCTGGCGGCGTATTGGTTGCGGGCCGGCAATATCAGCTATCCCTTGTTCGCCCCCGCGCTGTTCAGTACTCGGTCGTTTGCCGTGGGTATTTTCGGCAATTTGTTCTCGCGCCTGGGCAGCGGCGCCCTGCCGTTTCTGGTGCCGCTGTTGTTGCAAGTGGCGCTGGGCTATTCGCCGTCCCAAGCGGGGATGAGCATGATCCCGCTGGCGGTTGCCGCGATGATTTCCAAATCATTGGCGCGGCCACTCATTGAGCGCCTGGGTTTTCGCATCGTACTTACCGGCAATACATTTTTGCTGGGCTTGCTGCTGGCGAGTCTGGGTCTGGTCGATGCACAAACCCCGTATTGGTTGCTGCTGATCCACCTCGGCTTTATGGGCGCGGTGAACTCGCTGCAATTCTCCGCCATGAACGCCGTGACCCTGATTGACCTTGACGATTCCAGTGCCGCCAGCGGTAACAGCCTGCTGTCGGTGGTGGCGCAATTGTCCTTGAGCCTGGGCGTGGCCTGTGCGGCAGCCTTGCTCGGCGGTTTTACAGACGACATAACCGGCGGTGCAGTGAGCGGCTTATTGGGGGCGTTCCAAAAGACGTTCCTTAGCGTTGGGGTGCTGTCGATGCTGGCTGCGGGGATTTTTCTACAGCTCCCCCCTCAAGGCGGACGAAGTGTTCCTCGTCAGGAACCCGAGATCCACGACTAGGACGGGGCCGCGACCTGATACACTGCGCGACATTTTGTTTTGCAGGCCCGTCCCGTGACTAGCACCGCTTTTAACTCACTGCCTCTTTCCGCCCCCATGTTGGCTAACCTGGAGTCCCTTGGTTACGCCGAGATGACGCCGATTCAGGCGCAGAGCCTGCCGGTGATTCTCAAGGGGATGGACCTGATTGCTCAGGCCAAGACCGGCAGTGGCAAAACCGCCGCGTTCGGCATCGGCTTGCTCAACCCGATCAACCCGCGCTTCTTCGGTTGCCAGGCGTTGGTGCTGTGTCCGACCCGTGAATTGGCTGACCAAGTGGCCAAAGAAATTCGTCGCCTGGCGCGTTCGGAAGACAACATCAAGGTCCTGACCTTGTGCGGCGGCGTCTCCTTCGGGCCGCAAATCGGCTCATTGGAGCACGGCGCGCACATCATCGTCGGCACGCCAGGGCGTATTCAGCAGCACTTGCGCAAAGGCTCGCTGGTATTGGACGGCCTGAACACGCTGATCCTCGACGAAGCTGACCGCATGCTCGACATGGGTTTCTACGACGCCATCGAAAACATCATTGATCAGACGCCGAAAAAGCGTCAGACCTTGCTGTTCTCGGCGACCTACCCGGCCGGCATCAAGCAACTGTCTTCGAAGTTCATGAAGGACCCGCAAACGGTCAAGGTTGAGGCGCTGCATGCCGACAGCCAGATCGAGCAGCACTTCTATGAAATCACCCCGGAAGACCGTCTCAACGCTGTGGTTAAAGTGCTTGGGCATTTCCGTCCACAGTCCTGCGTTGCGTTCTGCTTCACCAAGCAGCAGTGCCAAGAAGTGGTCGACCACCTGACCGCCAAAGGCATTTCCGCAGTCGGCCTGCACGGCGATCTGGAACAGCGTGACCGTGACCAAGTGCTGGCGATGTTCTCCAACCGCAGCACCTCGGTATTGGTTGCCACCGACGTCGCTGCTCGTGGTCTGGACATCGATGCGCTGGACATGGTGCTCAACGTTGAGCTGGCCCGTGATTCGGAAATGCACATCCACCGTGTAGGCCGTACCGGTCGCGCTGGTGAGAAAGGTCTGGCCATCAGCCTGGTTGCTCCGTCTGAAGCGCACCGCGCCCGAGCCATCGAAGACGTGCAGAAAGCCCCGCTGAAGTGGGAACAGCTGGACGATTTGAAAAGCAAAGGCGGCGCACCGCTGCAACCGACCATGACCACGCTGGTGATCGGCGCAGGCCGTAAAGACAAGGTTCGCCCTGGCGATATTCTTGGCGCCTTGACCGGTGATGCCGGCATTCCAGGCACCCAGGTTGGCAAAATCGCCATTTTCGATTTCCAGGCCTATGTCGCCGTCGAAAGCGTCGTGGCCATGCAAGCGCTGGAGCGTTTGAACAACGGCAAAATCAAAGGCCGCTCGTTGCGGGTTCGGATTTTGTAAGACCCCAAAAAGCTTCCCGAATAAATTCGGTCCTACAGGGGGCGATTGAATTCGGGAAGGGGTCATGTCAGACCATAAAGATTTAACCGTTACCCGAGGATTTCGCTTTGCCCGTTACTGACGTTGTGATCATCGGCGCTGGCGCCGCAGGTTTGATGTGCGCCCTCACGGCGGCCAATCGCGGCCGTACGGTGATGCTGATTGATCACGCGAACAAAGCCGGCAAAAAAATCCTCATGTCCGGCGGTGGACGTTGCAACTTCACCAACATGTACACCGAACCCGGAAATTTCCTTTCGCAAAACCCGCACTTCTGCAAATCGGCACTGGCGCGTTATACCCAGTGGGATTTCATTGCGCTGGTCGCCAAGCACGGCGTGCCGTACCACGAGAAGAAACTCGGCCAGTTGTTTTGCGATAACAAATCCAGCGACATCCTTGAGCTGCTGCTTAACGAATGCGAACAAGCCGGTGTCAGCCTGCATCTGGACACATCGGTACAAAACATCGAAAAGACCGACGACGGCTACAGCCTCGGCACGACAATGGGCACGTTAAATTGCCAATCGCTGGTCATCGCCACCGGCGGACTTTCGATCCCGACCCTGGGCGCGACCGGTTTTGGTTATCAAGTCGGCAAACAGTTCGGTCATACCCTGCTGCCGACCCGCGCCGGACTGGTGCCGTTTACCATCACCGACCAGCTTAAAGAACTGTGTACCGAACTGTCCGGTACTTCGGTGGATTGCCTGGTCAGCTGTAACGACATGAGCTTTCGCGAAAACATCTTGTTCACTCACCGGGGTCTGAGCGGGCCGGCGATTCTGCAGATATCTTCGTTCTGGCACCCCGGCGAAGCCGTCGAAATCAACCTGCTGCCGGACCACGATGCGCTTGAATGGTTAGTGCAACAACAAGCCGAACGGCCTAACAGCGAACTGAAAACCCTGCTGGGTGAACTCTTCACCAAGAAGATGGCCAACCTGATTGCCGAGCATTGGTTCGTTTCCAAACCGATGAAGCAATACACGCCGAGCGAACTCAATGAGATCGCTGAAAAACTCGCCAGCTGGCAGGTGGTGCCTGCGGGCACCGAAGGCTATCGCACGGCGGAAGTCACCCTCGGCGGCATCGACACCAGGGAGGTGTCGTCCAAGACCATGGAGTCGCTGAAATCACCGGGGCTGTATTTCATCGGTGAAGTGCTGGACGTCAGCGGCCATCTAGGCGGCTTCAACTTCCAATGGGCCTGGGCCTCGGCGTACGCGGCTGCGCAGTTTGTCTGAATTACCGCGTCGCGCCCTGACCGAATAAATTCGGTCCCACAGGTAATCCGCATCCCCCTGTGGGACCGAGTTCATTCTGGAAGCGTTACACCTGACACCCCACGTCATGCCCTTCGCCAACAAGTTGGCTCCGACAGGGGGGCGGTGAACCGGCGGCTGCAAAAACATTTTTGCTAATCCTTATGTACAGCCGACACTTAGCGCTGTAGATACTTAGCTGATCTGGATCAATAGCGAACAAGGCCGTAAGCCCTTATGCCATCACCTTCTTTTCGTCATACGCTCCGCCGTTTGTGGGCGCTGGATAAGTTCAGCTACAGCTTGCGCGTGTTCATCGCCCTGACTGGGACGATGGCGCTGTGTTGGTACCAGAACGAAATGGCCCTGCTGATCCCGGTGTTTTTGGGGATTATCGCCAGCGCGCTGGCCGAGACTGATGACAGCTGGCAAGGACGCCTCAACGCATTGGCCGTGACCTTGGTGTGTTTCAGCATCGCCTCTCTCTCGGTTGAATTACTCTTTCCCTACCCGCTGATTTTTGTCTGCGCTCTGGCCGTCGCGGCGTTTTGCCTGACCATGTTGGGTGCGCTGGGCGGACGCTATGGCGCCATCGCCTCGGCCACCCTCATATTGTCGGTGTACACCATGATTGGCGTTGATCAGCGTGGCGGCGAGGTGGCAGACGTTTGGCATGAGCCGATGTTGCTGGTCGCGGGCGCTGCCTGGTACGGCTTATTGTCGGTGCTGTGGCAGATGCTGTTTTCCAATCAACCGGTGCAACAAAGCCTGGCGAAGCTTTTTAGCGAACTGGGTCGCTACCTGGAACTCAAGTCGACGCTGTTTGAGCCCATCCGCCAACTGGACCTTGAAGGTCGCCGCTTGGCGTTGGCGCAACAAAATGGCCGAGTCGTTGCGGCGCTCAATGCCGCGAAGGAAATTATTCTGCACCGCGTGGGCGATGGCCGGCCTGGGGCCAAGGTCAATCGCTACCTCAAGCTGTACTTTCTCGCTCAGGACATCCACGAACGCGCCAGTTCCTCCCACTACCCATATAACGCGCTGGCCGAAGCATTCTTCCACAGCGATGTGCTGTTCCGTTGCCTGCGACTGCTGCGCCAGCAAGGGGTCGCGTGCCGTCGACTGTCGGAAACCATCCAACTGCGTCAGCCCTTTGTGTATGACGAAGGTTTTGCCCATGCATTGGAGGACTTGCATGCCTCGTTGGAGCACCTGCGCATTCAGAGCAATCCGGCGTGGCGCGGGCTGTTGCGCTCGTTGCGCGCGTTGGCTGCCAACCTGGGAACCCTGGACCGCCTGCTCAGAGACGCCAGCAACCCCGACAGCTTGGCCGATGCAACCGATAGTACTTTGCTTGACCGGTCGCCGAGCGGTCTGAAGGACGTATGGAATCGCGTCCGGCTACAACTGACGCCAACGTCGCTGCTGTTCCGCCATGCCTTGCGGCTACCGCTGGCGTTGAGCGTCGGTTATGGCATGGTGCATTTGGTGCATCCGTCCCAGGGTTACTGGATTATTTTGACCACACTGTTCGTCTGCCAGCCTAACTACGGCGCGACGCGGCGCAAGCTGGTGCAGCGAATCAGCGGAACGGCGATTGGCTTGACCGCGGGATGGGCCTTGTTCGATCTGTTTCCCAGCCCGCTGATCCAATCAACATTCGCCATTGCGGCAGGCATCGTGTTCTTCGTTAACCGGACCTCGCGCTATACCTTGGCCACCGCCGCGATGACTCTGATGATTTTGTTCTGCTTCAATCAGACCGGCGACAGTTACGGGCTGTTCCTGCCGCGCCTGTTCGATACCTTGCTGGGCAGCCTGATTGCGGGCCTTGCGGTGTTCCTGTTCTTGCCGGACTGGCAAGGGCGGCGGCTGAACAAAGTGCTGGCCAATACCCTCACCTGCAATAGCATTTATCTGCGGCAAATCATGCAGCAGTATGCACACGGCAAGAATGACGACTTGGCTTACCGCTTAGCCCGCCGCAACGCCCACAATGCCGACGCGGCGCTATCGACCACCTTGGCCAACATGCTGATGGAGCCGGGACACTTTCGCAAAGACGCCGACGTCGGTTTCAGATTTTTGGTGTTGTCTCACACGCTGCTCAGTTATTTATCGGGGCTGGGGGCGCACCGGGAAACCCAGTTACCCGCCGAGGCGCGGGAGCATTTGATCGATGGTGCGGGTGCCAGCTTGGCAGCGAGCATTGATGAAATCGCGCAAAGCCTGGCCAACAAAAAGCCCGTGGCGATCCAGAGTGATGCCGAAGAAGCGCTGGCCACTGACCTTGAACAGATTCCTGACGAGATAGACGACAGCCAGCGGCTGGTGCAAACCCAGCTCGCGCTGATTGGCCGTCAGTTAGGACCATTGCGGACGTTGGCCGCGCACTTGATCAAAGAACCCATTGCCGCCTGACAAAGCGGTCAGTTCCAGTTACAGGCCGTGCTCACGAAACAGACGGTCATAGGTCCCATCGGCTTTCATTGCAGCTATCTCCCGATCAAAGTTGGCAACAATTTGCGCGTGATCGGGATTCTTCAGGCTGACCAGAATATGCAGGCTGTTCTCGCTCAGTGACCTGGGAAGAAATTCAACGCTGTCACGGACCTGTTGCGACTCGTTATTCAGGTTATAACGGGCGACATATTCATCCTCCACGGTCAGCGCAACCCGCCCTGCCTCCAGCATTTGCAGCGCCATGGAAAAACTGTGGACCGGGACTTTTTGCAGCTCGGCATCATTATCAAACGCTAATGAATAGGCATAGCCTCGCACCACAGCGATGGGATACGGATGAAGCTGCTGTAAATTATCGAAAACGATAGGGGAATCTTTGCGCTTGAGAAAGCGAACGCGGTTAAGCAGGTACTCGTTCGAAAACTCTCCTAACAGCGTGCGATCGTGATTAAACCAGGCATCGACCAACACGTCATAGCGCCCTTCTCCTAACCCAAACAACGCACGCGCCCAAGGCACTTGCTCAAATTCAGTGGTGTAACCGGCACGCTTTAAGGCCGTGCTGACAAGGTCTGTAGCCAATCCACCGTTAGCCAGATTGACGTCAGTAAAAGGTGGCCATGCATCGCCGACCAAACGCAACGTTTGCGCTTCGGCGCCGTGCGCCATCAACAACAATCCCAGCAAACCCATGGCTCGAAGCAATCGTGGCATGCTCAAGATCCTAAGGCGGACAGCTGGCCGCCATACGGGGGACGCGTTGGATCACGACCCGGATTAATACTCGCTCATACACAATCGAAATCCAGAGATGGCATGCAGATTACACAATCGCGAACCTTGCGACCAACAGTCCTGATGGCCCATCGCCGAATCAAAAACTTTTTTCTTTTCACCTGCACCCGTAGCCTTTTGCGTTAAAACGCTACAGTTCTATCTGGCATCCAATCGGACACTGGCTTTAGTATCCGCCCCAGAATTCTTTTTCAGGCCTGTCACATGTCGATCAATTGGGTTTGCAAACACCACACCGACCTCAGCAAAGAACAGCTCTACGCTATATTGCGGTTGCGTGCCGAAGTTTTTGTGGTCGAGCAAAAGTGCTGGTATCAGGACGTCGACGGTCAGGATCTGGAGGGTGACACCTGTCACCTGATGGCTTGGGAAAACGACGTGCTGGTGGCCTATTTGCGCCTGCTTGATCCGATCCAGCAAGGCGGTGATGTCGTCATCGGCCGCGTTGTCACTGCACTGGTTGCGCGCAAACGCGGCATGGGGCATTCCTTGATAGTGCAGGCATTGGTGCACGCCGAACAAAGGTGGCCTGACCAACCGATCTATCTCTCGGCTCAAGCCCACTTACAAGGCTACTACGGCCGCTATGGCTTCAAGCCTGTTGGCGAGGTGTACCTGGAGGACGATATCCCCCACATAGGTATGCGTCGCGACCTGGACTAGTGCTTCTTCATGGGTAGCCCAACACTGCTTTTATGTGCGGCAGATGCTGAGCGATCCAGATTTTGTCGAGTGCACCCCACTCTCTGATCTGATAGCTGCCTGCATGATTACGCGCACCTTCCTGCTGTTGGAACTCGCACACAATGTCCAGATCGGCCAACGCGGCGATGGTGTCTTGTGCCGTGCGGCGCGGCATACCGGTTGCATCACACAGCGCAGGAACGCTCGCGGCGGTCCCGCTATCAATCAAATACGCCACGTACAAACGGCGATAAAAACTGCTTTTAGTCTTGCTGACATCCATCGTCGGGGCCTTGTCGAGATTCATTCGGCGGCTTTTCCTTGCAGGTCACGGTACGTCAGGTAAATGCGCAGATCGAACTCTAACTGGTGATAGCCGGGCTGCATGTGTTCACACAGCTGATAAAACGCTTTGTTATGGTCTGACTCTTTGAAGTGCGCCAGCTCGTGAACCACGATCATCTTTAAAAATTCTGGCGCGGCGTCCTTGAACAATGAGGCAATGCGGATTTCTTTCTTGGACTTGAGCTTCCCGCCTTGGACTCGGGAAATTGTCGTGTGCAACCCTAGCGCTCGGTGGGTCAGGTCAAGACGATTATCGAACAGCACTTTGTCGATATTGGGTGCGTTGCGCAGGTGCTCTTGCTTTAACGCCAGCGCATAGACGTACAACGCTTTATCGCTCTGCACCGCGTGGCGCTCGGGATAGCGTTGTTTCAAATAAGCCTCCAGCCGATTCTGCGAAATCAATTGCTGCACCTGCTCCTGGAGAGCCGGCGGATAAGCTTGCAGGTATTTCAACGGAGGGAAAGCAGGCGCGATCATAAGGGGCAACGAAGGTTTGAAAGTCCCAGTGTACCGAATTCAAATCCCTTTGGACCTGTCCCAGTCGAACGGTTTTAAAAACTGTAAGGCACCGTCCGCGGTCAGCGGCGGCGTGATCAAAGCCCCCTGAACCAAGTGACAACCGTTTTCGGCCAGCCACTGATAGTGCTCGGCCTTGTCGACACCTTCGGCAATCACTAGCATGCCCAACTCACGACAGAGCTGAATGACACTGCGCGCCACCGCCGCATCACGCGGTGAGTCGAGTAGCCGAGCGACAAACTGGCGATCAATTTTCAGCGTATCCAGCTCGAGCGTGTGCAGGAGCGAAAGCGAGCATTCACCCACACCGAAATCATCCATCGCAATACGCACGCCGACCTCACGAAGGGCCTGTAATTGCTTGCGTGAGTGAATAAGGCTCTGCGCCAGCGAACCTTCGGAAATTTCGACCTCTAGCTGATGCGGTCGCAGCCCGTAGCGGGTGATGGCGAGGTGAAGTTCCGAGGCCAGATTGGGCAGGCTGAACTGCGCAGCACTGACGCTCACCGCTAGCACCAACTCCTGAGGAAAAATGCCGTTCCAGGCCTGGCGCTGTTCGGCGGCCTGCTCGAAAATCCAGCTGCTTAGCCTATTGATCAGACGCGTCTCTTCGAGCAGCGGGATAAACAGCCCCGGCGGCACATCCCCAACGTCAGGGTGTTGCCAGTGCAACAAAGCCTCAAAACCGCGCACGCGACCGTGTTCAATAGAGACCTGAGGCTGATAAACCAACGAGAAATCATTCCCCTCGATGGCCGTTCGCACGCTCTCTTCGAGCATCAACCGCGAGCGGGCGCGACCATTCATTTCATGGTCATAAAAACGATATTGCTGACGCCCCGCGCGCTTGGCCTCGTACATGGCAATGTCGGCGGCGCGCAGCAAGCCATCCAGGTCGGCGCCACAATCGGGGTAGGTCGCAATGCCAATGCTGGCGCCCAGCGTGACATCCAGACCGTCGATCTGCTGTCGCACAGACACGCGCTCAATTAATTTTTCAGCGATGATCGCCGCTTGTTCCGGATAATCCAGACCGTCAATCACAGCGGTAAACTCATCACCGCCCATGCGCGCCAGTATGTCGTAAGGCCGCAGACACTCCCTTAACTGCTCAGCAACCCATAGCAACACCCGATCACCCGCATCGTGACCCAGCGAGTCGTTGACACGCTTGAACCCATCAAGGTCCAGGTACAACACCACCAGTGATTTGTCGGCACGGTCGGAGCGCGCCAAGGTGTTTTCGACCGTTTGATAAAAACCGCGGCGGTTGAGCAGCCCGGTGAGCGAGTCGGTCACCGCCTGCTGCTCAAGTTGCTGGCACAAGTCGCGCACCACCGACATGTCGAGAATACTCAACACCATCGACCGCTGCTCGGCGGGCAACGGCGCACAGGACAACGCGACCGGCACCTGAGGGCCGTCAGCCGTGCGCAAAACGGCATCGTGCATGCGGTACGTATCCGCATTGCGGTAGCTGCGATAAAAATCCGACTCCGACCATTGCAACACGTGGGGCTTGCTCAGGTAATCGATCACTTCAGTGCCCTGCAATTCATCGACAGTTGCATTGAGCAAACGACAAATCGCCGGATTGGCAAAACTGATCACGCCCGCCTCGTCGACGACCAGGATGCCTTCGGCGACGTTCGACAGCACCGATGCGTTGAAGGCGCGGGCAGCTTCCAGTTCATGACTCAGGGTTTGCAAGGCGCGGCGGTTACGCTGATGTTCCAGTAACGCCTGGACTTTTGGTTTCAGGACCTGAGGATCGAAGGGTTTGAACAAATAATCCACAGCGCCGCTAGCGTAGCCTTTGTGCACCGAGGCCTGGGACTGTTCGCTGGCGGTCAGGAAAATAATCGGCGTCAGCCGGGTGCGCTGGCTGCCGCGCATGAGCCGAGCAACCTCAAAACCATCCATGCCCGGCATGTGGACGTCGAGCAACACTAGATCGACTTCCATTTCCAGCAGCACATTCAGCGCTTCGACCCCGGAGCCGGCCGTGACGACGTGCCAATCTTGCCGCTGCAAGACGGCACGCATGGTGATCAGATTTTCAGGGTAATCATCAACGACCAAGAGGACCGAGGTAGCTTCCGATGGCTTTGATTGCAGGCATTCCATGCTGCTTCTCTTCCTGTGGCCCGTACGCCAGGGCGTAGGGCGAGGCCCGAATTCTACTAGCCGCTTACTCTAGTCTTGGGAAAACAAAAGCAGAAGCAAGGGACGCTTCATCTAGTGGCTAAATGCCGGTCGTCCGACTAATGGTATACACCATCAGAAGGCCATTAGAGACCTTTTAAGTGCCATCACGAAAAATTGACGCCAACCGCTCGACGGAAAAACGCTAATACTTTCTCTTACAAGTTTATAAACGGTACTTGGAAACCCTTGAGCCAGAAACCTCTCTACTGGCCATGAGACACATCGAAGGCTAAAAAATGATTGACCTGGCAACGTGGAACCTAAGCATCCCCGAAGGCTCCCCACCTGCGACCATCAACACTCCCCAGTTGGTCGACGGTTACAGCGGAAAATATTTCCAATCCGACAGTGGCGCGATTTTTTTCTGGTCTCCGGTTACTGGCTCACGCACCGCTAACGCGATCTACCCCCGCAGCGAACTACGAGAAACCTACTCCGATGGTTCATTGCACAACTGGTTGTACCCTAGCACCGACAATTTTTTACGCGCCACCGTTGCGGTCAATCAGGTGCCATCGTCCGGGCGAATCGTCATCGGCCAAATTCACGCGTACGAAAGCACCGACCCCCTGCTGAAGGTCGAATACCAATATAAGGAAAGTACAAAAAGCGGCACGGTCGTCGCCAAGGTGCGCAACCGGTTTGATGACAAAGAAGGCCGCGTGATCATCGTTGCTGAAAACGTGCCCCTCAATGAGCCGTTTAAATACATCATCCACCTCAGCCCCGGCGGACAACTGAGCGTGAGCGTGCGCGATTCAAACTGGAGCAGCCCGATCAGCGCAACCTGGCGTGATAAGCCGCTGTACTTCAAGGCTGGGGTCTACACCCAGGACAACACGGGTTACACCAGCGAAGGCGGCAAAGCGACGTTCTACAAACTGGACATCAATCACGTAAAAGGCTGAAGGGTCTGCGCTGAAAACGGCCCATCGCGTGGGCCGTTCCGGGGTTTCATTCAGAGAGAGGCAGCCTTGAACTCTTTTTCGGCAGCGTCGAAGCGTGTCAGCATGTCCTGCGTCGGCGCTTTGCCCAGCAGACTGAACACCACGATGGCGATGCTGGCGAAGAGGAAACCTGGAATGATTTCGTACAACCCCAGCAGTGCGAAGTGTTTCCAGACAACCACCGTAATGGTGCCGACCAGAACACCCGCGAGTGCGCCGTTGCGCGTCATGCCTTTCCACAGTACGGAAATCAGCACCACAGGGCCGAACGCAGCACCGAAGCCTGCCCACGCGTAACTCACCAGACCCAATACCCGATTATCCGGGTTCGACGCGATGACTATCGCGATCACGGCAATCAACAGAACCATACCGCGACCCACCCACACCAGCTCTGAGTCTGATGCCTTTTTGCGGAAGAAGGCTTTGTAGAAGTCTTCGGTCAGCGCACTGGAGCACACCAACAATTGGCAGCTCAGCGTGCTCATCACCGCCGCCAAAATGGCCGATAACAGCACACCGGCGATCCAGGGGTTGAACAGCAACTTAGCCAGTTCGATGAACACCCGCTCAGGGTTTTCCGTTACTGGCGCGGCAAACTCGGGGTGCGCTGAGAAGTAGGCAATCCCAAAGAAGCCCACCGCAACTGTGCCGCCAAGACACAAGATCATCCAGGTCATGGAAATGCGACGCGCCTTGGCAATCGACTTGACCGAATCCGCTGCCATGAAGCGCGCCAGAATATGCGGCTGGCCAAAATAGCCCAAGCCCCAGCCCATCAGCGAGATGATGCCGATCAACGAGGTGTTCTTGAGCATGTCGAAATGGGTGGGGTCTTTCGCTTCGATGGCCAGCAACGTGGCGTCGATGCCGCCCGTTGCCAGTAACACGATGATGGGCGTGAGGATCAGCGCGAAGATCATCAGGGTGGCCTGCACCGTGTCGGTCCAGCTTACTGCAAGGAAACCGCCCACAAAGGTGTAGGCGATTGTTGCAGCTGCCCCGGCCCACAGCGCAGTTTCATAAGACAGGCCAAACGTGCTTTCGAACAAACGGGCACCGGCAACAATGCCCGACGCACAGTAAATAGTGAAGAACACCAGAATCACCACAGCCGAAACGATCCGCAGCACGCCGCTTTTGTCGTCGAATCGGCTGGTGAAATAATCCGGCAAGGTCAACGCGTCGCCGTTGTGTTCGGTCTGCACGCGAAGGCGCCCGGCAACAAACAGCCAGTTCAGATAAGCACCGGCGACCAAGCCGATAGCGATCCAGCTTTCGGAAAGACCCGACATATAGATGGCGCCCGGGAGGCCCATCAATAGCCAGCCGCTCATGTCCGACGCACCGGCCGATAAGGCAGTAACGACGGAGCCGAGGCTGCGGCCGCCTAGAATATAGTCAGAAAGGTTATTGGTGGAGCGATAGGCCATCAGGCCAATTAATACCATTGCTGCGATGTAGATCACGAAGGTGATCAAAGTAGGATTGCTGACAGTCATAAAATTGCGCCCTGGCGTTATTATTTGCACGGCCATCAATCTGTGCGCAACGATCAAACCGCTCCACAGGATGAATAACTAACCGCACGCTAGACTGAAGTTTCCCCAGGAAAACGTCAGCTGATAGACCGAGAATGAACACGCATCACCTCGGGGGCGGGAATCCTAGTCAACAATACAAATGAGGTGCAACCCCTTTTTCTTATCAAGTTGCACCCATGGTGCCTTTTTAGTGTCTGCATGTTTTTTGCTTCTTTTCGGAGCAAAGCCTACTGTTTGCCGGCTACAAAGCACCATCGCTGCGCGCCTGACAGCTGGCTAAGTGCCGCAATATCGAGCTTATAATTATTTCCGTGAAAACGGGTTGCACTAGGTTGCACCCGCAGTACTTCGAGATTAACCTGAGCGTCGGCTAAGCCACACCGTGGTGGCGATTACGAGGATGAGAAATGGCGACAACCACCCTGGGCGTCAAGCTCGACGACGCGACCCGCGAGCGCTTGAAAGCCGCCGCGCAGTCTATCGACCGAACCCCCCACTGGCTGATCAAGCAGGCCATTTTCAATTACCTTGAAAAACTTGAGGGCGGTGCGACCCTCATGGAACTGAACGGTTTGACCGGAAAGGAGCCCGACGAACTGGTCGATCTGCACGCCGATGTCACCCATCAGTGTTTCCTCGAATTCGCCGAAAGCATTCTTCCGCAATCGGTTCTGCGCGCCGCGATCACGTCTGCTTATCGCCGCCCCGAACCTGAAGTAGTGCCGATGCTGTTGGAGCAGGCGCGTCTGCCTGCGGCCATGGCTGAAGCCACCCAGAAGCTTGCCGCGAGCATCGCCGAGAAGCTACGCAATCAAAAAAGCGCCACCGGCCGTGCGGGCATCGTGCAAGGTTTGCTGCAAGAGTTCTCACTGTCGTCCCAAGAAGGCGTCGCCCTGATGTGCCTGGCCGAGGCACTGCTACGCATCCCGGACAAAGGCACTCGCGACGCACTTATTCGCGACAAGATCAGCACCGGCAATTGGCACCCGCATTTGGGAAATAGCCCGTCACTGTTCGTCAACGCCGCTACGTGGGGCCTGCTGCTGACCGGAAAACTGGTCGCCACCCACAACGAAGCCGGATTGACCTCGTCCCTGAGCCGCATCATCGGCAAAAGTGGCGAACCCATGATCCGCAAGGGCGTGGACATGGCCATGCGCTTGATGGGCGAGCAGTTCGTCACCGGCGAAACCATCGCCGAAGCCTTGGCCAACGCCAGTCGCTTCGAAGCCAAGGGCTTCCGCTATTCCTACGACATGCTCGGTGAAGCGGCGCTGACCGAACGCGACGCGCAGAAGTACCTGGCTTCCTACGAGCAGGCCATCCACTCCATTGGCAAAGCGTCCCATGGTCGTGGCATTTATGAAGGCCCAGGCATCTCGATCAAGCTTTCCGCCTTGCATCCGCGCTATAGCCGCGCGCAGTACGAACGCGTGATGGACGAGTTGTACCCGCGACTGTTATCGCTAACCCTGCTGGCCAAGCACTATGACATCGGCCTGAACATCGACGCCGAAGAAGCCGACCGCCTTGAGCTGTCGCTGGATCTCTTGGAGCGTTTGTGTTTCGAACCACAGTTGACCGGCTGGAACGGCATCGGCTTTGTGATTCAGGCGTACCAGAAGCGTTGCCCGTATGTCATCGATTACGTGATTGACTTGGCGCGCCGCAGCCGTCATCGCTTGATGATTCGCCTGGTCAAGGGCGCGTATTGGGACAGCGAAATCAAACGCGCCCAGGTTGATGGCCTGGAAGGCTACCCGGTGTACACCCGCAAGGTTTACACCGACGTTTCCTACATTGCGTGTGCGAGGAAGCTGCTGTCAGTACCCGAGGTTATTTATCCGCAGTTTGCCACCCACAACGCCCACACTCTGGCCGCGATTTATCACATCGCGGGCCAAAACTACTACCCTGGCCAGTACGAGTTCCAATGCCTGCATGGCATGGGCGAACCGCTGTACGAGCAGGTAGTGGGCACCGTTGCCGACGGCAAGTTGAATCGACCGTGCCGGGTCTACGCGCCGGTGGGTACGCACGAAACACTGCTGGCTTATCTTGTACGCCGCCTGCTTGAGAACGGCGCCAACACTTCATTCGTCAACCGCATCGCCGACCAATCTATTTCCATACAGGAACTGGTGGCCGATCCAGTGAACAGCATCGAGCAGATGGCGACGCAGGAAGGCGGGTTCGGCTTGCCACACCCGCGCATCCCTCTGCCTCGCGATCTGTATGGCCCGGACCGCGCCAACTCCAGCGGCATCGACCTGGCCAACGAACACCGGCTGGCATCGCTGTCTTCTGCATTGCTGGCCACCGCCCATAACGATTGGAAAGCCGGCCCAATGCTGGGCAGCCCTGCGAGTATCGGTACCTTTGCTCCGGTACTTAATCCATCTGACCTGCGTGACGTCGTTGGCCACGTTCAGGAAGCTGATCTGGAAGACGTCGACAACGCGATTCAGTGCGCCTTGAACGCCGCGCCTATCTGGCAAGCGACCCCGCCTGCCGAACGCGCCGCGATCCTCGAACGTGCCGCTGATTTAATGGAAGGTGAAATTCAACCGCTGATGGGTCTGCTGGCCCGCGAGGCGGGGAAGACCTTCGCCAACGCGATTGCCGAGGTCCGGGAAGCCGTAGATTTCCTTCGGTATTACGCCGTCCAGGCACGTAACGACTTCACCAACGACGCCCACCGCCCGCTGGGTCCAGTGGTTTGCATCAGCCCATGGAACTTCCCGCTGGCTATTTTCAGTGGTCAAGTCGCCGCCGCGTTGGCCGCCGGGAATCCGGTGCTGGCCAAGCCTGCCGAGCAAACGCCGCTGATTGCTGCGCAAGCTGTTCGTTTACTGCTGGAAGCGGGTATTCCAGAAGGCGTCGTGCAATTGCTTCCAGGTCGCGGCGAGACAGTCGGTGCGCGACTGGTGGGTGATGACCGAATCAAAGGCGTGATGTTCACCGGCTCCACCGAGGTCGCCCGCCTACTGCAACGCAATATTGCCGGGCGACTGGATGCACAAGGCAGACCTATCCCGCTGATCGCCGAGACTGGCGGACAAAACGCGATGATCGTTGATTCCTCGGCGCTGACCGAACAAGTGGTTACCGACGTCGTGTCTTCGGCGTTCGACAGCGCAGGCCAACGCTGCTCGGCGTTGCGCGTCCTGTGCTTGCAAGAAGACTCCGCCGATCGCGTGATCGAAATGCTCAAGGGCGCCATGGCCGAATGCCGTCTGGGCAATCCAGAGCGCTTGTCCGTAGACATTGGCCCGGTGATCGACGCAGAAGCCAAGGACGGTATCGAGAAACACATCCAGGCCATGCGCGACAAAGGCCGCAGCGTTTATCAGGTAGCCATTGCCGACAGCGATGAAATCAAACGCGGCACCTACGTCACGCCCACCTTGATTGAACTGGAAAGCTTCGACGAACTGCAGCGCGAGATTTTCGGTCCGGTGCTGCACGTCGTTCGCTACAAGCGCAAAGAGCTGGACCTACTGATTGGTCAGATCAACGCGTCCGGTTATGGGTTGACCTTGGGCGTTCACACGCGCATCGACGAAACCATCGCCAAAGTCATCGATAACGTCAACGCGGGCAATGTTTACGTGAACCGTAACATTGTTGGCGCCGTGGTCGGTGTTCAGCCCTTCGGCGGTGAAGGCCTGTCTGGCACCGGGCCGAAAGCCGGTGGCCCGCTGTACTTGTACCGTCTGCTGTCGACGCGTCCGGTGGATGCCATTGAACAATCGTTCGCCCGTGGCGATGCGCTGACTGCGCCCAACACCCAAATGCGAGATGCCATGAGCAAACCGCTCAAGGCGTTGAAAACCTGGGCCGACAGCCAGCGGCAAGAATCGCTCGGCATACTTTGCAATAAGTTCGCAGAGCAATCACAAAGCGGCATCACTCGGGTATTGACGGGGCCGACAGGTGAACGCAACAGCTACAGTCTTCTGCCACGCGAGCATGTGCTGTGCCTGGCCGAAAACGAAGCTGACCTGCTCACTCAATTGGCAGCCGTTTTGGCCGTGGGTAGTACTGCGGTCTGGCCCGACTCGGACCTGAGCAAAACCTTGCGCACGCGCCTGCCCAAGGAAGTGCAAGGGCGCATACAACCGGTGGCGGACTGGAATAAAGACGAGGTGGTCATTGATGCGGTTCTGCATCATGGCGACTCGGATCAACTCCAGGCCGTCTGCCAGCACATCGCCAAACGCGAAGGCGCCATCGTCGGGGTTCACGGGCTGTCCCACGGGGAAACCAATATAGCCCTTGAACGCCTGGTAATTGAGCGGGCGCTGAGTGTGAACACCGCCGCCGCGGGAGGCAATGCAAGCTTAATGACCATTGGCTGATCGCTGATACGCAGAAAAGGGGAGCTTCGGCTCCCCTTTTTTTGTGTTGAGTACCCACGCTTTCCACAGTCGCCAGCTTTATTTATGCATAAGTTGTACGAATGATTATTTATGTATAGGTTTTTTTGTTTAACTACGTACAAATTAGTATACGATCGTATCAAAGTGCTACCAGCGACACAGCGCTTTCCAGTCCATGTGGCCCTGTCGTAACGAGACTCGATGTCGAGAACCGTGTGCGGTCCTGAACTTTGACCCAGCCCCCCCGCACAAGAGGTCTATCGTGACGCACTCATACCTTGATGATCAAAGCCTCGAGCGCCTGGACAGATTGGTGCGCAGTGCCGCGCACTCGGCGAGCTGTAGTTCGGCCGTACTCTATGCGGGCTGCGCAAAAAGATGGGAATCGATCGTGAGCTTTGAGGCCGCCAGCCCTCTCGCTTTGGAAGAAGCCCATCAATCCTGGCTACAAAACGCATTTCGGCAAACTGACCTTCTGGTACTGGACGATGCGTCCAAGGTGACAGCAGACGGGCTGCATGATTTTGAAGTGCTCGCTGGAAAACCCATCAAACTGATGATTTGGGTGCCGATTAAAGGGCCCGACGGAAAACTGCTTGGCGCCTTATTGGTGGCGCATCATCTGACCCAGGCTGGGTTAAGTTCGGCGCAAAAATATGTACTGCAGACCCACGCGGTTCAACTCGCTCACGAACTCTACCCCACTAACGGCGACGGGACGCTTGAACGAACAAGTGGCCACCTCATGGAGCGACTGCGACTGTTGGAGTCCGTGGTGGTTCATGCCAAGGATGCGATTCTGATCACTGAAGCGGAACCTTTAGACACGCCGGGGCCGCGCATTGTCTATTGCAACGCCGCTTTTACCGCCACCACGGGTTACAGCGAAGCAGAAGTGCTCGGACTAACGCCTCGGATACTTCACTGCGATAACACAAATCGCGAGACGCTGGACCAGATAAGAACAGCGCTTGAAGGCTGGCAACCCGTCGAAGTCGAGCTGCTGAACAAACGGCGCGACGGCAGTGAGTTCTGGGTTCAACTGAGCATCGTTCCGGTGGCCAACGAGCGCGGCTGGTTCACCCACTGGATCTCGGTGCAACGCGACATCAGCGAACGAAAGGAGGCCGAGAAACTCGCTTATCAAGCGCATGTGATATTGGCCGAAAAAAATGCGCTGGAGATCCGGCTGGTTGAGCGCCAACAGATCGAAAAAGAATTGTCCTACGCTGCGTCACATGATGCCCTGACACAGCTGAACAATCGGGCCTTCATCATGGCGCGGCTCAGTCAGGTCTTTGAGCAGCGGTACCTTAATGGACAGCCTCACGCCACTGTCTTGTTCATGGATCTGGATCGCTTCAAGTTGGTCAATGACAGCCTTGGCCATCGGACCGGAGACCTTCTGCTCTCGGCCGTGGCTCGCCGGCTTGAGCAGTGCTTGAGGCCATCCGAAATCCTCTCGAGATTTGGCGGCGATGAGTTCGTTTTGCTAGTCGAGGGCGAATTAGCCGCCGCAGATGCTGCCGCACTGGCGATGCGCATCATCGACCAATTACAAGCGCCTCTCCACGTCAGCGGACAGGATATCTTTACCGCGTGCAGCATCGGCATCGTTAGCATCAATAAAAGTCACGAAACACCTGAAGAGCTACTGCGCGACGCCGACGTCGCCATGTACACCGCGAAGTCCAAAGGCGGTGGCCAGTACGCGCTTTTTGACCATTCAATGCGTGAAAAAGCAATAGAAACCCTGTCGCTACAGAGCGCGCTCAAACAAGCCATCGCCCGCAACGAATTTGTGCTGCATTACCAACCGATCTATGACCTGCAAACAGGCAACCTGAAAGCGGTCGAAGCGCTGATTCGCTGGAATAACCCCCAGCGCGGCCTGGTTAGACCTGACCTGTTCATCCCCTTCGCCGAAGAAATCGGCGCCATTCAGCAGATCGGTTATTGGGTCATGAGCGAAGCATGCAGGCAGCTTCAAGAATGGAGAAACAAATACCCGGAAATGGATTTACAGCTGAACGTGAATGTCTCCGGAAGAGAGCTCAAGTATTCCGGGTTCGTCGCACAACTGGAGCACGTTCTGACCAGCACCCACTTTCCAGCCGACCGCCTACAAATAGAAGTCACCGAGAACATTTTCCTGCATGAACCCGAAGCCATCGGTCTGATACTCGAGAAAGTGCGTGAAATGGGCGTTCGCGTTGCGCTGGATGACTTTGGCACCGGGTACAGCTCATTGGCGTACATCGACCGTTACCCTATCGATGCAATAAAAATCGACCGTTCGTTTGTCTCACGGATGATGACCCACAACCGGACCTTGGCCATTGTGCAAAGCATCTTGTGGCTGGGTCGAAAACTCGGATTCGACATCACGGCTGAGGGCATCGAAACCACCGAGCAATTGGAACGCCTGAAAGAACTGCGCTGCCCTTCGGCTCAAGGTTATCTGCTCGCGTACCCGATGCCGCCGGACCAACTGGCTGAGTTGTTGGCTGCGCAGCGTTGAGGGTTTAGCGCGGCGTTCTGCGGCACCTCTACACCGCGCTGTCGCGCTGCAAACTGAGTGGCACTTTGTGTGGATTGAGGTTGCAGCGTGTCAGGACGGAAGCCTTCCCGAATGAATTCGGTCCCACGGGTTTCTGGCGCTGCACAAACTGTAGGAGCTGCCGAAGGCTGCGATCAGTCCGAAGGACCTTCGCCAACAAGTTGGCTCAGATGGCTGAGGCAGTGCTCTGTCACGTTTTACCCCTCCATCACCCACATCAATCTTGCTATTCAGCCTCTCGCGTCTGGGCCTAGACTTCGGCCATTCCAAAAAAAGGTAGGCCGCCATGTCCGAGATGCTTCTGAGTTCACGCAACCTGGCCTTCGAGCTGTATGAAGTGTTGGACGCCGAAGCCTTGACCCAGCGCGAGCGTTTTGCCGAGCACAATCGCGAAACCTTTGACGCTGCCATCGGAACTGCACGGACCATCGCCGAAAAGTTTTTCGCGCCGCATAACCGTAAGGGTGACGAGAACGAGCCGCGTTATGAAAATGGCGAAGCGGTGTTGATTCCAGAAGTAAAACCGGCGGTGGATGCGTTTCTTGAGGCGGGTTTTCTGAACGCCGCGCGCAGTTTTGAAGCGGGCGGGATGCAGCTGCCGACGTTGTTGTCACAAGCCTGTTTCGCACACTTCCAGTCGGCTAACGCGGCGTCGACGTCATACCCGTTTTTGACCATGGGCGCGGCGAATCTAATTGAAAGCTTCGGCAACGATGAGCAGAAGCAGCGCTTTCTGCAGCCGATGATCGACGGCCGTTTTTTCGGCACCATGGCGCTGACAGAACCTCACGCGGGCTCGTCACTGTCGGATATTCGCACCAAAGCAGAACCTGCCGCTGACGGCACTTATCGACTGCGCGGCAACAAGATTTTCATCTCGGGTGGCGACCATCCGCTGTCTGAAAACATCGTGCACATGGTGTTGGCAAAACTGCCAGATGCGCCGTCCGGGGTGAAGGGTATTTCTTTGTTCATCGTGCCCAAATTCCTGGTCAACGATGACGGCAGCCTGGGCAAGCGTAATGACGTGTTGCTGGCCGGGTTATTTCACAAGATGGGCTGGCGCGGTACAACGTCAACGGCTCTGAATTTTGGCGACAACGGTGAGTGCATCGGTTACTTGGTGGGGAAACCGCATCAAGGCCTGAGCTACATGTTTCAGATGATGAACGAGGCCCGAATCGGCGTCGGCATGGGCGCTGTGATGCTCGGCTACGCCGGTTATTTGTATTCACTGGACTACGCCCGCGAACGACCGCAGGGTCGCCTGCCAGACAGCAAAAATCCGGACACTGCGCCGGTTTCGATCATCCAGCACGCCGACGTCAAACGCATGCTGTTGACGCAAAAAGCTTACGTCGAAGGCGCCTTTGATCTAGGCCTGTACGCCGCGCGCTTGTTCGACGACACGAACACCGGCGAAACCGAAGAGGTTCGAAAACAGGCTCATGAGTTGCTGGATTTACTGACACCTATCGTCAAGTCATGGCCTTCGGAGTTTTGCCTCAAGGCCAACGAACTGGCGATACAGATACTTGGCGGCCACGGCTACACCCGTGAATATCCGGTGGAACAGTACTACCGCGACAACCGTCTGAACCCGATTCATGAAGGCACCCACGGCATTCAATCTTTGGACTTGCTGGGGCGCAAGCTCGCACAAAACGGCGGTGCCGGGCTCAAGCAACTTATTCGGTTGATCACCGACACGGCGGCTCGATCACAGGCTTACGAAGGTTTGACCCCGCTCCGTCAGCCGCTGGAGCAACTGATCGCTCGCCTGCAAATCGTCACCCTTGGCTTACTGACCGATCTGGCCCAAGGAAAAATAAATAGCAGTTTGGCGAATTCAGCGCTGTACCTGAAAGTCTTCGGCCACACCGTCATCGGCTGGCGCTGGCTGGAACAAGCAATTCGTGCAGAGGAAGGGTTAGCAAAGGGTAACGAAGCCGACGAGAGCTTTTATAAAGGCAAGCTGCAGGCCGCCCGGTACTTCCTGACATGGGAAGTACCGGGTTGCCATCATGAACTAGCGATCCTGGAAGCTCGGGACGACACCTGCTTGTCGATGCGGGCCGACTGGTTCTAGCCCGCGAGTCTGAACATGGGGCTCAAATAGAATGACCATTCACCATTCGTTTGCGCTCCCTGGCAGAATTCGAGTTTTTCGCTTGAAGGGGAAGTAGAAGTCCCGCGCAGCCTCCATTTGTTCGGTATAAGCGGCAGAAATAATCACCTCGGGTTCAAGGCTTCGCGCCAACAGATCGAAATAGTCAGGACGCAGTTTTCTCATGACATCAGAAAATACGCTTGGGCCCGTCAATTCAAAGATCTTGATCATGTAGGGAGCCATCGCCGCTTTGGACGCAGCACTCAGCGCTTGGGTTGAGGTGTCTAAATGAGGACGCGGTGTTGTGAAAAACACAGGATCTTCGCTTACATAGCGCCTTTGCATCTCCCGCAACAGTTCCTTTAATACCGGGTTTCGAGGAAGGCTGGCGAAATGACTCGTGTTCGGGCCGACATAATTAAACGACGGTGCGCTGACTTCGTTCCCCATCAACACATCGCAAGGCCCCGCGTCGAGACTGACCCCCTCGAAAGAACTCATGATGATGTCGTCACAATCCATGTAAATCCCGCCATATTCATAAATCAACCGATAGCGAAGAACATCGGAGGCCGCCGCGAGATTTTGATAATCCCCATAGCGGAAATAATCAAACATCGGTGCACTTTCACTTTTCAGAAAATCTGAATAACAAGCCTCATCTTTTAGCCGTGAAAGATGAACATTGGGGTGATTGATGAACCGCGATGACAGGTCATGAAAGGCCAGTTCATTATCAATATCGATATGCAGGGTAAAGGCCAGATCAGGGCTTTTCGCTGCATTTTTCGACAGGTTAGTTAACAGCTGCTCTCCGGGTATCCGATTCCCCATCCAGATGTAGTGGACTTCGCGTGGAATGGCCGTGGCATTAGCAGGAAGCTCCGGCAACCTTGGAAAGGTGTAAATCCGATAGTCCTTACTTTGAGCAATCCTGCTTTCGATTTTTTTGTAATCGGCGGCGCCTGCACTATGCCACTCACCAGCCCTGTCTCTCCATACATAGTCACCGCGACTGTTTGTCCAGCCCGGCAACTCAGGATTGGCGTCGTAGTACACGCGCGTTCTTTTACCGTCCCGATGGATGAAATAACTGTCGTCTGCCATTTCAACCCCATCCATGGGGATTTCAATTTGAATCTTGGGAATGTCCGGTTGGAGGACGATAGGCGGGTATGGCGCTACCGGAACAGCACCCGTATCAATAGGGGCTGATGCGGAGCCATCAAAACTTTCACCACCGCGCAAGCCGGGTTTCAAATCCAGGTCCCAGCGCCCAAGACTCAGCTCTTTTACAAACGGACCAGGGGGGCCGGCCTCATATGGCGCAAAAATACGAAACTGGCTTGCCGCCTCCACCCACTCAACCCGATAGACCTTTGAGTGCAACCGAATGAAGGACTCATAGGTGTTAGTCAGGTTGTCGAATACTTGATAGGTCTCGTTAGCGCCGCTAGCCAATGTCCATGCACCGTTCTTCAGCGGTGACGTGTACTCAAGCGTCCTTAACTTAGCCCGCATGGCCGCACGCAACGAGCGCAAACCCTCAGGCTCAATACCGAAGCCACGCTCAGTATCGTCAATGCTTTTATGCCGTGCCTGCTCCGCGAGTCGGGCTTGTTGTTCTTCTGCAGCCAGGCTTTCAGGGGTTGCATCCGCCTGAGTTTCCACACCCGTATCAGTTTCCCAAGTAGAGGATGCAGCATCTTCGCGCACAACTCGGCCAGCATCGATTGCGCCAGCAACGACCTCGGCAATGATTGGCAAAGCGTTCAACACCCCAAACTGGATGTGTGCAAGCCCTTGCTCTTTTTCCGCCTTATCTTTGCCCTCAACCGTCTCATCTACACCCAAACCTACTAATGCAAGCGACAGCGCAGCGAGTAATGGGCTTACTTCAGGAGCGACCATTACCACCGCGCCCAAAACCAGAATCGCGTCCGTTACGCCCTCGGCCGCCGCAGCTTTCCAATAATCGCTCTGGGTATGTATCGTCTGTGCGGCGTCAGAGTCCAAACGCTCTTTGAGCGCTTGTTGAAAATGCGTAAAGGGCCATTCAATGGCAGCACCAAACTTGATGGTGGAGCGAGGGGGCCAGTAGCCCGTTGCCTGATTCAGAAATTTCGGATAAACCGCCAAGCCTGCCAGCGCCGCATGCAACCCACTTAAAAAGGGGCCGTCACCTTCGTCTTCCATTCTGAAATGGCTTTCTAACGCTTTCCTTTTTCGAGGGTCCCGGCATTGCTGCCCCAACCACTCTGCGGCTAAGGGTTCAGAATCAAAACCATGAAAAGGAGATGAATTACCCGGAATGTAGAGAATGACCCGGCCCGTTAACTCGTTTCTGATAGCCAAGATGTCGGTGGCGGTATAACGGTAAACAATGAGTTCACGGAAGGTGACGGTTCTTAAAAGCGGGGCATTGACGAAACGCTCCCACGTTAGGGTTTCCCATGGCTGGCTGGCATCCAACCCCAACGCGCTCAACAAAAACCCCTTGTCTTCAGCCGTCAACGACCTCGCCGCCGCCTGCCTATAGACGGCCTTTAGAAACGAACCTTTGATAAGCAAGTGGTAATAAGACCCGTGTTCCTTCCAAAACTCGCCAAGTCGCGCTTGATAATGCGCCTGGAGATTGCAGTCCCACACGTATTGTTTGAATTCGTCAGCTCGCATGTGCAAGTGCGTGGTGGCGTCGTACCGCTGCGGAGTGGTTTTGCGGTAAACAGCCTCATAGGCGGCGCAGTTCCAAAGCGGTAGCGGACTGTGTACGACATTGACTTCAAAGCCCCCTGACCGGTAACCCTCAAGTCTGCTGAGGTGGTCAAAAAAATCGCCATTACCGTTTTGCTGCCAGTTTCGCAGCATCGCCTGGGTGAGCGTCATGGAGAACGCAACGCTGGCGTTGAACGGGGCGTGTCTACCTGCCGTTTCGATATAAAGCGTGGCGATGACCATTTCACTAGGGTCCAAATCAATGCCCCACTTCTTTTGCGCGTAGGTACGCACCGTTTCCGTCGCGTATTCCTCTGGCGATTCATAGTTGATTTGCAAGGTTTTGAAAAATGTTTCAGCGAGGAGATCAGGCATACCCCGTGCCTGCTCAAGGGAGATTTTCTGGAGGGGCTCCTGCGTCACCGGGAACTCCTCGAAAAGTTTCTCGGCGCCCACGTCTGCGGCCGAACCAGGGTCCCACCCATAACCCGTGCTCAAATCCAAACCGGGATATTTTGCTCTAAGTTCGGCGGCCCTTTTATTGAAGGCCAATCGTTGTTCTTCCGTGATTTCCATGATGCTGACGTCCTGTCAATGATAAGAGCGCAGAAAATAATCAATCAACGACAGCAAAAAGCTTAATTAATTACCCCATAAGGTTTAAAAGCGGTAAGCAACCTACCGGGGTTAAGCAACCGAATGGCTGGGCCTAATCGGCGCCTTCAATTCGTAACAAACAGACAAAGCTTTGACAGCCATCCAATTCAACAGGTTAGAATCGCTTGGCACGCGGACTGCATGGTCAGTCAGCGCCTCGCTTTTCGATTTTGATTCTGGAGTACGCCCTTTGGATGCAAACACCATCAACAGCCTGTTCTTGATCGGCGCGTTGCTGGTGAGTGCAAGTATTCTGGTCAGCTCCCTGTCCTCGCGCCTCGGCATCCCTATTTTGGTAATCATCCTCGCGGTCGGTATGACGGCCGGAGTTGATGGTGCCGGCATCGTTTTCGATAACTACCCCACCGCTTATTTGGTCGGCAACCTCGCACTGGCAGTGATCCTGCTCGACGGCGGGTTGCGCACCCGAGTCGCCAGTTTTCGGGTGGCGTTATGGCCTGCACTGTCATTGGCCACGGTTGGCGTATTGATCACCACGGCGCTGACCGGCATGGTCGCTGCCTGGTTGTTCAACCTGAATTTGATTCAAGGTTTGTTGATTGGCGCCATTGTCGGTTCCACCGATGCCGCTGCGGTGTTCTCACTGCTGGGTGGCAAAGGCCTCAATGAGCGCGTCACCGCCAGCCTGGAAATCGAGTCCGGCAGCAACGACCCCATGGCGGTGTTTTTGACCGTGACCCTGATCGATATGCTGCACAGCGGCGAGACCGGTTTGCACTGGAGCCTACTGGGCCATTTGATTCAAGAGTTCGGCATCGGCGCAATTATTGGCTTGGGCGGCGGATGGATCATGCTGCAACTGGTCAACCGCATTAACCTGGCGACCGGCTTGTATTCAATTTTGGTGGTGGCGGGCGGGCTGGTGGTGTTTGCGTTGACCAACGCCATTCACGGCAGCGGCTTCCTCGCGGTCTACCTGTGCGGGCTCGTGTTGGGTAACCAACCCATTCGTAGCCGCCACGGGATTCTGCACATGCTCGACGGCATGGCCTGGCTGGCGCAAATCGGCATGTTTTTGGTGCTGGGTCTACTGGTTACGCCCCATGATTTGTTGCCTATCGCGTTGCCCGCGCTGGGCTTGGCACTGTGGATGATTCTCGTGGCACGGCCGCTGTCGGTTCTGGTTGGACTGTTGCCTTTCAAGGCGTTCCACACCCGAGAAAAAGCCTTTATTGCCTGGGTCGGGCTGCGTGGCGCGGTGCCGATCATTCTTGCGGTGTTCCCGCTCATGGCTGGTCTTCCCCATGCGCAGCTGTATTTCAACCTGGCGTTCTTTATCGTTTTGGTGTCGCTACTGGTGCAAGGCACGAGCCTGCCGTGGATTGCCAAACTGCTGAAAGTTACCGTCCCTCCCGAGCCCGCGCCGATATCCCGCTCCGCGCTGGAGGTGCATGTCACCAGTGAGTGGGAACTGTTCGTTTATCGCCTGGGCGCTGAAAAATGGTGCATCGGTGCGGCGCTCCGGGAACTGAAAATGCCCGAGGGCACTCGAATCGCAGCCCTGTTTCGTGGCCAGGAACTGCTCCATCCGTCGGGTAGTACGAAGCTGGAAGTGGACGATTTACTCTGCGTGATCGGCCATGAACACAACTTGTCAGCCCTAGGAAAACTGTTCAGCCAGGCCCCGCAACGTGGTCTTGATTTGCGATTTTTTGGCGATTTCGTTCTGCAGGGAGACGCTCAGCTCGGTGCTGTCGCGGCCTTGTACGGTTTGAAACTCGACGGTCTGGATGCAAATATGCCGCTCAGCCAATTCATCATTCAGAAGAATCGTGGCGAGCCCGTCGTGGGCGACCAGATCGAGTGGAATGGCACCCTGTGGACCGTCGCGGTGATGGACGGGAACAAGATCCTCAAAGTCGGCGTCAAATTCCCCGAAGGTAGCCGCCCAGGTCCTGGGTTGTTCCTCTAAACTTCCTTTTTCTTCAATCAGTTCGACCGGTATTTATGTTGACCTTGCGACCTTTTTTTACTGCCGCCCTCCTTGGACTTTGCCTCTCCATTTCCGCCGTTCAGGCCGCCGACCCACCTACCAGCGCCGCTGTGCAGCAAAGCTTGGCTAAAATTGCTGACCGCAAACTGCCGGACGCTGATCAAAAGGCCTTGCAGCAGGTCTTGGAGCAGACCCTTTCTTTTATTTCGAGCAAAGAAGACAGCGACAAGCGACTGGTCGACCTCAAGCAGCAACTGAGCCAGGCACCGCGCCAGACCACCGACAATCAACGCGAACTGACGCGATTGAAAGCCAGCAAGGTCGTTCCCATTGCCCAGCGCTTCGCCAACCTCGACGTGGCGCAGTTGGAGCAACTGCTCACTGAGCGCAGCACTCAGCTAGCGGATCTGCAAAAAACACTCAATGATGCCAACAGCCTGACTATTACCGCTCAGACTCGGCCTGAGCGGGCGCAAGCAGAAATCAGCGCCAATCAGACGCGCAGTCAGCAGATCAATAACCTGCTGAAAAGCGGTAAAGACAGCGGTAAAAGCATCAGTGCCGATCAACGCGACCAACTTAACGCCGAGCTGGCTTCGCTGAATGTGTTGACCCTGCTGCGGCGCCAGGAATTGGCAGGCAACAGTCAGTTACAAGACTTGGGCAATAGCCAGCGTGACTTGCTCACCGAAAAAGTCAGCCGGCAGGAACAGGACATCCAGGACCTGCAAACGCTGATCAACGACAAGCGTCGCGCCCAATCGCAACAGACTGTGACGCAGTTGTCCCTGGAAGCCCAGAAAGCCGGCAGCAGCAGCCTGCTGGCCACAGAGAGCGCGGCCAATCTCAAGCTCTCCGATTATCTGTTGCGCGGCACCGACCGACTGAACGAACTGACCCAACAAAACCTCAAGACCAAGCAGCAACTGGACAGCCTGACCCAAAGCGATCAGGCGCTCGACGAGCAAATCAACGTCCTTCGCGGCAGTTTGTTGCTGTCCAAAATTCTCTATAAACAGAAACAGGCCCTGCCGTTGCTGACCCTCGACAAAGGACTGGCGGATGAAATTGCTGACATTCGCTTGTATCAATTTGAGGTCAACCAACAACGGGAAGTGATGAGCAGCCCTGGCGCCTATGTCGACAAACTCCTCGCCACCCAACCGCCCGAAGACGTGACCCCGGCGCTGCGCAAAACGTTGCTCGATCTCGCAGTAACTCGCACCGATTTGCTTGAACGCTTGAATCACGAACTGAGTTCGCTGCTCAATGAATCCATCACGTTGCAGCTCAATCAAAAGCAATTGGTCGGCACTGCCGTCGGCCTACGCTCCACCCTTGATGAGCAGATGTTCTGGATCCCGAGCAACAAGCCCCTGGATCTAGACTGGATAGAAGGCATTCCACCGCGCCTCACCAAACAAATCACCACCCTGCCTTGGGCCTCCAGCGTCAGTGAGCTAACCGACGGCCTGACTCAACGGCCCCTGTTGTTCTTGCCACTGCTGGTGCTGATTGGTGCTTTGGTATGGAAACGTAAAGCGCTGTACGACAAGCTCAACCGACTGCATTCGGACATCGGCCACTTCAAGCGTGACAGCCAATGGCATACGCCGCTGGCGATTCTGATCAATATCTTGCTAGCCGTACCGGTTGCACTCGGGTTGGCACTGTGTGGGTACGCGCTGCAGATTGACGCCCGAGGCCAAAACGTCAACCTCGGTTCGGCCTTGCTGCAAATTGCCTTGGCGTGGCTAATGTTTTACACCGCCTATCGCGTTCTGGCGCCGGGCGGGGTTGCCCAACTGCACTTCCGCTGGGAAAAGCCGCAGGTTGAATTTCTTCAGGGCTGGATTCGTCGCTTGGGTCTGGTGGTGCTGGCCTTGGTGGCCGTGGTGGCCGTGGCCGAACACCAACCGGCTGCGCTGGCCGATGACGTGCTGGGCATCGCGGTGGTATTGACCTGCTATGCCTTGATGACATGGCTACTGAGTCGCTTGCTAATCCGCAGTCCGACGCAACACAGCGCCTCTTTTTTTCGCAAAGCCATTGGCTTGCTGTTCACCGCATTACCGATCGCGCTCTTCCTCGCGGTCTGCTTCGGCTACTACTACACCGCGCTGAAACTGAGTGATCGATTGATCGACACCCTGTATTTGATGATGTTGTGGCTGGTAATCGAAGCCGCCTTCGTTCGCGGGCTAAGCGTTGCCGCACGGCGACTGGCTTACCAACGAGCCCAAAGCAGACGTCAGGCCGCCAAGGAAAACGGCGATGGCGACGCGGTGGAAGAACCTGCGCTGGACATCGAAAAGGTCAACGACCAATCATTGCGTCTGATTCGGCTGGCGCTGCTTGCCGGCTTTATCGGCGCGCTGTATTGGGTCTGGTCGGACCTGATTAGCGTGTTTTCTTACCTGGATAACATCACGCTCTACGAATACACCAGTGGCACTGGCGCCACCATGAGCATGGTGCCCCTCAGCCTCGGCGACCTGATGGGTGCGCTGATCATCATCGGCACCACGGCAGTGTTGGCTGGCAACTTGCCCGGGCTGCTGGAAGTGCTGGTGCTGTCGCGGCTGAACCTTGCACAAGGTAGCTCCTACGCGACCACCACGTTGCTTTCGTACACCATTGCAGGCGTCGGCTTTGTTTCCACGTTGTCGGCGCTAGGCGTCAGTTGGGACAAGTTGCAGTGGCTGGTGGCTGCTCTGTCGGTCGGCTTGGGCTTCGGCATGCAGGAAATCTTCGCCAACTTCATCTCCGGCATCATGATTCTGTTCGAGCGTCCGGTACGCATCGGCGACACCATCACCATCGGGAGCCTGTCGGGCACGGTCAGCAAGATCCGCATCCGCGCCACGACCATCACCGACTTTGACCGCAAAGACATTATTGTCCCGAACAAGACGTTTATTACTGGGCAACTGATCAACTGGTCACTGACCGATACCATCACCCGTGTAACGCTCAAAGTAGGCGTCGACTACAGCTCGGACCTGGAATTGGTCCGCACCCTGCTGTTGCAGGCGGCCAACGACAACCCACGGGTACTGAAAGACCCGGCGCCTCATGTGTTCTTCCTGAACTTTGGCGAAAGCACGCTAGACCACGAGTTGCGCATACACGTTCGTGATCTGGGTGACCGCAACCCGGCGGTCGATGAGATAAATCGCTTCATCAACAAAGAGTTCAAAGCCAACAACATCAACATTTCGTTCCGGCAGATGGAGATTCACCTCAAAAATCTGCATGGGCAGGAATACAGGTTGGTGCCCACCGACGAACCGGGCGACGCAGGCAAACCCTCGCTTCCAGCCCCCTCTGCGATCAGCGACGTACCCGAGCCACCAGAGGCTAAGCTCGACTGATGGCTTTAATCCCAGCAGAATGGTCGGACATTCTGCTGGGAGATGGCCCTTGAAAGCCCTCGACGAACTGACCTTCGACAACCGCTTCGCCCGACTGGGGGACGCGTTCTCAACGTCGGTGCTGCCTGAACCCATTGCTGACCCACGGTTAGTCGTGTCAAGCGCGGCGGCCATGGCGTTGCTTGACCTCGATCCGGCCCAAGCCGAATTGCCGGTCTTCGCCGAAATCTTCAGCGGCCACAAACTCTGGGCCACTGCCGACCCTCGGGCGATGGTGTATTCCGGTCATCAATTTGGCTCGTACAATCCACGCTTGGGTGATGGCCGTGGCCTGCTGCTGGGCGAGGTCTACAACGAAGCCGGCGAACATTGGGACCTGCACCTCAAAGGCGCAGGGCAAACGCCGTATTCAAGAATGGGTGACGGTCGAGCGGTATTGCGCTCGTCGATTCGCGAATTTCTGGCGTCCGAAGCCCTGCATGCACTGGGCATTCCCACTAGCCGAGCGCTGTCTGTCATCGGTTCAAGCACCCCGGTGTGGCGTGAAAAGCAGGAACGCGCGGCCATGGTGCTGCGCTTGGCGCCCAGCCACATCCGCTTCGGCAGTTTTGAATACTTTTTCTATACCAAGCAGCCGGATGAACTCAAGGCGCTGGGCGAGCATGTACTTGCGATGCACTACCCCGAATGCCTGGAGCACGCCGAACCTTATTTGGCGATGTTTCGCCAGATCGTCGAGCGCAACGCCGAATTGATCGCGAAATGGCAAGCCTACGGTTTTTGCCATGGGGTGATGAACACCGACAACATGTCGATCCTGGGCATCACCTTCGACTTTGGCCCGTTCGCGTTTCTCGACGACTTCGATCAAAACTTCATCTGTAACCACTCCGACCATGACGGCCGTTACTCCTTCAGCAACCAAGTGCCCATTGGTCAATGGAACCTCAGCGCCCTCGCCCAAGCCCTGACGCCGTTCATCAGCGTCGAAGCATTGCGTGAAGCCCTCGGTTTGTTCCTGCCGCTGTACCAGGCTCATTATCTGGACCTCATGCGCCGCCGCTTGGGGCTGACCAGCGCTGAAGACGCAGACGCCACCTTGATCGAACGCCTGCTCAAACTGATGCAAACCGGTGGCGTCGATTACACCTTGTTCTTCCGTCGGTTGGGCGATGAATCTGCTCCAGTCGCGTGCAGTCGATTGCGCGACGATTTCATCGACATTCAAGGCTTCGACGCTTGGGCCGGCGACTATCAAGCGCGCATCGCCCGCGAAGACAACGGCAGCGAACTTGAACGCCAAACCCGGATGCACGCCGTCAATCCGCTCTACATCCTGCGCAATTATCTGGCACAAAAGGCCATTGACGCTGCCGAGAACGGTGACTACGAAGAAGTCCGTCGTTTGCACAGTGTCCTGACCAAACCCTTCGAGGCTCAGCCAGGAATGGAAAGCTACGCTGAGCGGCCGCCGGAGTGGGGCAAGCATTTGGAGATCAGTTGTTCGTCGTGACCCCATCTGCGGCGCAGTTCGTTCTGTAGAGCCAACTTGTTGGCGAAGCGCTTGACCCGGTGACGCGGTATTTCAGCTAAGCCGCCTCGCGAACAAGTTCGCTCTTACAGAAGACTGAACTGCGGCGTTAGTCGCGTGGCCAGACATCCTCATCAGCCAACTATGGAACCCGCCATGCCCCACCCTCTAACGATCCCTTGCCCACACTGCAACGGGCTCAACCGCATTCCTTCCGACCGCGTTGGCGATCAGCCCAAATGTGGGCGTTGCAAGGAGCCGGTGTTGCTCAGCAAACCCTTCGCGCTGACCCAAGCCAATTACGCCAGTCAGATCAAAGGTGATTTGCCGTTGTTGATTGATGTCTGGGCGCAGTGGTGTGGGCCATGCAAGTCGTTCGCACCGACCTTCGAGCAAGCGGCGATTCAACTCTCGGGCCGATGCCGATTGGCGAAACTCGACAGTGAAGCCAATCAGCAACTGTCCGGCCAGTTGAACATTCGCTCAATCCCTACCTTGATCCTGTTTAAAAATAGCCGAGAAGTCGCACGTCAAAGTGGCGCCTTCCCCCTGTCCCAACTGCTGGCTTGGTTAAAAACCCAGGGCATTTAGGTCATGGGCGGACAGGTTATGTGCACTGACTTTCCCGTAGGGCATTTCCGAAACCGCTTTTGCGCCTACTCATCGGTGCTTTTCTGCTCTAGCCTTGCGGACTCAAATCGAGCAATAGCCGGGAGCAGTCATGACGTATGTCATCAGGGAAGGTGATCGCACAACCACGGACGGTTTCGTCATTCGCGCATCGGGCAAGGTCGTCGTGCAATCACGCAAGCTAGCGCGGATGGGTGACTTGGTGTGGTGTCCGGGGTGCGAGCGCGTCGGTTTTATCGCCGAGGGCAACCCGACCTATATCGACCACTATGTGGCCGTCGCGACTCAGGGCCAGACGGTCCGGTGCGAGTGCTCGCCGGGTAGCCATCGCCTGTTGGCGAGCGCGGATAGCGTTCCGGCGGATATGGACGCGACCGTCAGCATCCCTCCTGACTTGGCCGAGATTGCACACATTGCCGCCGAGCGGCTGTTGAGTGCCATTCAGGCCGGCACGCTGGGCGAACATCTGTTTTCACCGTTACGGCCACCCGCCGAAACCTGACCACTCTCAATGCGGCGAGGCGCTCTCCAGCAAGCTATGCAGCTCGACAAATTGCTGGGTCAGCTTGTGTCGAGGATCGAGGTAGATCAGCGGCGTATTAGCTTGATGCGACTCGCGCATTTTTACCGAGCTGTTGAGGTAGACCGGCAGTACCGGCAACCCTTCAGCGATTAACTCGTCGAGTATTTGTTGCGGCAGACTGGCCCGGGATTGGAACTGATTGACGATGATGCCTTCGATTTCCAGGCCCTCATTGTGATCTTCCTTCAGCTCCTCGATCTCTTTGAGCAGACCGTATAACGCTTGTCGGGAAAAGCTGTCGCAGTCAAAAGGAATCAGGACTCTATCGGCGGCTATCAACGCCGAAACCGCGTAAAAATTCAGGGCTGGCGGCGTATCGAGATAGATACGGTCATAGTCCTCGTCTAACTCATCCAGCAGTTTGCGCAGTTTGTTTATCTTATGTTTGGCTTCAAGCTTGGGCTGCAAGTCTGCCAATTCAGCGGTGGCAGTGACCACGTGCAGGTTATCGAAAGGAGTTTCGTAGATATCGACCTTGTTTTTCTTGGCGAACGGCCCGGAAGACAGGGTTTGTTTGAAAAAGTCGGCGATTCCCATCGGGATATCGTCGCCGGTCAAACCCGTGAGGTACTGGGTTGAATTGGCTTGGGCATCAAGATCGATCAACAGCGTCCGATACCCTTCTGAGGCGCTGACGGCCGCGAGATTGCAGGCAATGCTGGACTTGCCCACGCCACCCTTTTGATTGAACACCACACGCCGCATAGGAAAAACTCCTTGGTTCTGAAAGAGTCCAGAATCGCCCGAGTCTATGCAAAGCAGGTCGCAAGGGCGAGCGATAGATCTAAGGACAGCAAAAGTGAGTAAAGAGTTACACCGTAAATCGAATGTCCTACATCACAATGTCAGAACAGAACATGAGTAAGCGTAGGAATAGACTGATGTAAACAAGCTATTTGTAACAGAATTTGCTACTGATCATCCCCACCGGGATAATGTGCGCCACTGGGCTATATCGTCCCGCCAAGGTTGGCCCCGTTCGGGAAGCTGTACTAGAAGTAGTCCGAAGGGACGGGAAGACAATCGTGATCACCTTTAACATCGCACAGTGGCGTGCCTGGGCTCCCGGCCTGGAAACGATCGAGGACTGGCAGCAGTGGAACAGTGGCCAGGCAACTGTCGACATCGGCGACACGGCGCCTGACGTCTCGTTCTTGCCAGCCATGCAGCGCAGACGCTTGAGCCGTCTGGCGCGGATGGCGTTTAGCGTCGGCTGGCCGCTGGCCGATGGTCGCGAGCAGCTGCCCCTTGTCTTCGTCTCCCGCCACGGCGAAACCCCGCGCACTTTCGAAATCCTTAGCGAACTGGCTGCCGACCAACCTTTGTCTCCCACACAGTTCAGCCTCTCTGTGCACAACGCAGTAATCGGCCTGTGGTCGATCATGCGTGGCGAAACCAGCGAAATGACCGCACTGGCTGCGGCGGGCGATGGCCTTGAACACGGCGTCATTGAAGTGGGGGCGCTGCTCGCCGAAGGGGCACCGGCCGTATTGCTTATCGTCACCGAAGAACAACCGCCCAATGCCTACGCCACGTGGGTGGACGACGTGCCCTTCCCGTATGCCGTCGGTTTGTTACTGACACCGGGTACAGACTGGCAACTGTCGTTGAACACCTGCGAGGAAAGCCTGCCCCGCATGCAACTGCCGCATGCCCTGAACCTGCTGCGCACTTTATTGAGCGGGCACTCCTGCTGCCAACATTCATGGAAGAACCGGCTGTGGAACTGGCAACGACGACCCTAAGCAAAAGCCGCGACGCCTACTATTGGCGCCTGCTGGCAACCGCCGTGAGCTTTACCCTTTTCGGGGTGGGCGGCCTGTGCCTGCGATTATTGATTTTTCCGGTATTGAGTTGCCTGCCAGGCTCCGCAAGCAACCATCGGCAACGCGCACGACGTACGGTCAGTCAGCTGTTCTGGCTGTTCATTCGCTTTATGGCGCGTACCGGCGTGCTGACGTATGACGTTCAAGGTGCCGAGCGCCTGGGGCGCCCCGGACAAATAATCATCGCCAACCATCCGTCGCTCATCGACGTGGTGTTTCTCATTGGCCTAGTACGTGACGCCAATTGCGTAGTCAAACAGAGTCTGTTTCAAAACCCCTTTACCCGAGGGCCCGTGCGATCCACCGACTACATCAGCAACGACGGCAGCATGGACATGCTCGATGCCGCCGCCGCTGCGTTACATAGCGGACAGACCTTGATCATTTTCCCGGAGGGCACCCGCACCCAACCCGGACAGCCACCGGCCTTTCATCGCGGTGGCGCCGCAATCGCCTTGCGGGGTGCGAAACTCGTGACCCCGGTGGTTATCCGAGTCAACCCAAGCACCCTGACCAAGGCCGAGCCTTGGTATCGAATTCCACAGCGGCGCTTTCACTTCAGTTTGAAAGTAGGTGCCGATATAGACCCACAAGCCTTTGCTGTGCTTGGCCCGGCGCCCGTGGCGTCACGCAAGCTCAACGACTACCTGCATCAATACTTCATTAAGGAGCTCGCCATAGATGAGCGATCTGCACCTGGAAATTAAGCAACTGATCATCGATGCTCTGGGCCTCGAAGACATCAGCACCCAAGACATTGGCAACGACCAGACCCTGTTCGGCGAAGGTTTAGGGCTGGACTCGGTAGACGCGCTGGAACTCGGCCTGGCTATCCAGAAACACTACGGCATCAAGATCGACGCCGACGCCAAGGATACCCGCAACCATTTCACCAGCGTCGACAGCCTAGCGGCGTTCGTCAGCGCCAGACGGGCGGCCTGAGGCATGATCACTCAAGAGCACGTGATGCAAACCCGCGAAGACATTTTTGAAACCCTGCGCACTGCGCTGGTCGAGCTGTTCGAACTTGAGCCCGAGCGTGTCACCCTGGAGTCCAACCTGTATCAGGACCTGGAAATCGACAGCATTGACGCTGTTGACCTGATTGATCACATCAAACGCAAAACCGGCAAGAAAATCGCTGCCGAAGAGTTCAAAGCCGTACGCACCGTCAACGATGTGGTCGAGGCTGTCTATCGCCTGGTTCACCCCGCCGCATGAGTCGGCTGATCGGCCTGGTGCTGTTGCTGGCGGGCATGTTGTACCCGTTCGCCGTTTATTTCGGTCTGGGCCACATCGCGCCTTGGCAGTTCGCCTTGCTTCTGGGTTGCCTGTGGCTGCTCCGTGGGCTGACCGGCGAACGAAGACCCGGCAGCCTTTGGATGGCGGTGGTTGCCATCGGTTTCTGCCTGTTATTGGGGGTCGTCGATAGCCCCGCGCTGTTGAGCTGGTATCCGATGCTGAGCAGCGGGTTCATGTTGATTCTGTTCGGCGTAAGCCTGATTTATGGCATGCCGATAGTTGAGCGTTTGGCACGCCTGACCGACCCAGAATTATCTGACATCGCCGTCCGCTACACCCGCACAGTGACCAAAATCTGGTGCCTGTTTTTTCTCGGCAACGGGCTGATCGCGAGCGCACTGACCCTGTGGGCGCCGCTCAGTTGGTGGACGCTGTACAACGGATTGATTTCATACGGGCTGATGGGCCTGTTGTTTGCTGGCGAGTGGTTAGTACGCCAGCGTGTAAGAGGCCGCGCATGAAGTGGATACCCCTTGAGCGTCTGTTGCTCGACGCTACACCGGGCCGTGACCTGACGCGAGCCCCCGCCCTTGATCACGCTCACTTTTTCGAACAAGCGCTGAGCCTTGCTGCCGGTTTACAGGCCCGAGGCATAAAGCGCTTGGCGGTGCATCTGGACGATGCGGGCGAGTTGGCCGTGGCGCTGTTTGGCGCCTGGCGTGCCGGGGTCAGTGTATTGATGCCGGCCGACATACAAGCGCCGACCCGGGCGCGCTGGTCGAGCGAGGTTGATCTGTGGTTAACCGATCAGGCCGAAGACACGCGGTTGAACGATCTGCTGGCTGAACCGTTATCGCCTGCTCTGCTGAATCTGGACACGTGCAGCCTAAGCCTGTGCACTTCCGGTTCCAGTGGCGAGCCGAAGCTGATCGAAAAGCGTTTGCGGCAGTTGGCCAACGAAGTCGACGCGCTGGAGCGGCTGTGGGGCGCAGACCTTGGGAGCGCCTGCATCGTCGGCAGCGTCGCGACGCAACACATCTATGGCTTGCTGTTTCGGTTGCTGTGGCCGCTGTGTGCCGGTCGCACCTTTGTCCGCCATCAACTGCCATTCCCCGAAGACTTGCAGCGCGCCAGCCAAGAACACCTGGCATTTGCCTGGGTCGCCAGCCCCGCCCTACTCAAACGCATGGGCGACAATCTGGACTGGCCGGGATTGAGCGCCGTGCGACGGGTATTTTCATCCGGCGGCGCCTTGCCGTCCGAGGCAGCTCAAAGCCTGCACCAACGCTTGGGACAATGGCCGACCGAGATTTTCGGCAGTTCGGAAACCGGCGGCATTGCTTGGCGTCAGGGCGACAACCTGTGGCAAGCTTTTGAGGGCGTGAACCTGAGCCAAGACAACGATGGCGCGCTATGCATTGAGTCACCGTATCTGCCAACCGGGCACATTGAGCACACCGCCGACGCCATACGCTTCGCCAATGATGGTCGTTTCGAGCTGTTGGGCCGTCTGGACCGCATCGTCAAACTGGAAGAGAAGCGTATTTCCCTGCCACTGCTGGAGCGCGCGCTGGAAACTCACAGCTGGGTTAGCGAGGCCCGTCTGGGCGTGGTTCAAGAGAATCGGGCGTCGCTGGGGGCGTTGCTGGTGCTCAGTCCGAGCGGCCTGCATGCCCTGCGCAACCAAGGTCGGCGGTCAATGACCGAGCGACTGCGCGCGCATTTGCGCCCGCACTGCGAAGCCATCGCCCTGCCCCGTCGCTGGCGGCTGCTGCGCCAATTGCCCTTTAACGCTCAAGGAAAATTGCCTCAGGCTGACGTCGACGCCTTACTGCGCGCCCCTCGCCCACTGGCGCCCGAACTGCTCAGTGAGCAGCAGGTAGACGGTGAATGGCGCGTGGAATTGGTTATCCCGCCCGACCTGGCGTATTTCAGCGGGCACTTTCCGCAGATCCCGGTGCTGCCCGGCGTGGTGCAAGTGGATTGGGCGCTGAGCCTGGGCCAACGGCTGTTAGACCTTCCGACCCGATTTGCCGGCATGGAAGTGTTGAAATTCCAGCAACTGGTACGCCCCGGCGATGAGATTTCCCTGACCCTGCGCTTCGATGCCGAGCGCAGTAAATTGTATTTCACCTACCGCAACGCCGATGCCCCCTGCGCCAGTGGCCGGATTTTGCTGGAGGCGGCGCATGCATAACCCGTGCGCGGTGATCCCGGTTTATAACCACGAACACGCGGTGTCTGCGGTCGTGCAGAAACTGTTAAGCGCCGGCTTGGCCTGCGTGCTGGTGGATGACGGCAGCAATCCGTGTTGCGCCGCTGTGCTGCAGACTTTGGCAGAGCAACCCGACGTCTATCTGTTGCGCCTATCTACCAATCAGGGCAAAGGCGGTGCGGTGATGGTCGGATTTCGCGAAGCGGCGCGTTTGGGATTCAGCCATGCGTTACAGGTCGATGCCGATGGGCAACATGACCTGCAAGATGTGGCGCTGTTTCTGGAGGCTTCACGCGGCCATCCGCAGGCGCTGATCTGCGGCTTCCCGCAATACGACGCCAGTGTGCCGAAGGGTCGTTTGTATGCACGCTATCTGACCCACGTCTGGGTCTGGATCAATAGCCTGTCGTTGCAGATTATCGATTCCATGTGTGGTTTTCGGATCTATCCACTGCCGCCGGTGCTCACCCTGATGGACTCTGTGCAGATCGGTCAGCGCATGGACTTCGATACGGAAATCATCGTGCGCCTGTCATGGCGCAACCAACCCATGCGCTGGTTGCCGGTTCGGGTGCATTACCCCCAAGACGGTGTGTCGCACTTCCGACTGCTCCACGACAATGCGCTGATTTCAAAAATGCACGCCAAGCTGTTCTTTGGAATGTTGGCGCGGCTGCCATTGATCCTCTGGCGAAGGTGGCTACCATGAGCGACACCAAACGGCATTGGGCCGACCACCGGGAACGTGGCAGTTTTTTGCTGATGAAACTGACCGCCTGGGCCGTGCGTCATCTCGGCCGGCGGGTACTGAGCCCAGTCCTGCACGGGATTGTTTTTTACTTCTTCCTGTTCGGCCGCGCCGCGCAAACAAGTGCTTGGCAATACCAGCAACACTTGGCCGACTGGAGCAACCAAGCGGCACTGCGCCCCACCCGCTGGCGCGTGTTCAAGCAGTTCATGGCGTTTGCAGACTCGCTGCTGGACAAGCTCGACATGTGGAACGGCACACTCAAAGTCGAACACATCGAAATCGTCGACCCCGCGTTATTACGCCAAGAACTGCGCGGCAAGCGCGGACAAATGCTGGTGGGTGCTCATTTGGGCAACCTTGAGGTCTGCCGCGCACTGGCCGAGCTGGGCGAGAAAGTCACCATGAACGTGTTGGTGCACACCAAGCATGCGGAGCACTTCAATCGACTGCTGGGTGAAGCCGGCGCAACCCATTTGCGTTTGGTTCAAGTCAGCGAACTGGACCCGGCGATCATGCTCCAATTGAGCCAACGCCTGGACCGTGGCGAATGGCTCGCCATCGCGGGGGACCGCGTTGCCCTGCACGGCGGGCGCAACGTGCAAGTAGACTTCCTCGGCCAACCAGCCCTGTTCCCACAAGGCCCGTGGCTGTTGGCCGGGTTATTGAAATGCCCGATCAACCTGATTTTTTGCCTGAAAGGCGCCCGTGGCTATCGAGTCATTCTCGAACCGTTCGCCGACGCCATTCAATGGCGCCGCAGCGACCGCCAGCAAGTAATCGCCGAACACACTCAGCGCTACGCCGACCGCCTCGGTTTCTATTGCCTTGAGGCGCCACAGCAGTGGTTCAACTTTTACCCTTTTTGGAAAACCCATGACGACCCAAGCGCTTGAATCGGTAACCTTCGGCGAACGGCCGTTGCAGATCGAAGAAGTCTTGGCGCTGGCCAACCGCCAAGTGCCGACCCGCTTGCAAAGTGATGCTGCCTTTCGCCAGCGGATTGCCAAAGGCGCGCAATTTCTTGATTCTCTGTTGGATAAAGAAGGCGTGATCTATGGCGTGACCACCGGCTACGGCGATTCCTGCGTGGTGGCGGTGCCGCTGCATCACGTCGAGGCGCTGCCGCGACATTTGTACACGTTCCACGGCTGTGGTCTGGGCAAAATGCTCGATGCGCAAGCCACCCGCGCCGTGCTGGCGGCGCGTTTACAATCGCTGTGCCAAGGCGTTTCCGGGGTCCGCGTCGAATTGCTTGAACGCCTGCAAGGATTTCTCGACCAAGACGTTCTGCCGCTGATCCCGGAAGAAGGCTCGGTAGGCGCTAGCGGCGATTTAACCCCGCTGTCCTACGTCGCCGCCACCTTGTCCGGTGAGCGGGAAGTGATGTTCCGCGGCGAACGCCGTGAAGCCAGCGATGTGCATCGTGAGTTGGGCTGGGATCCCTTAGTGCTGCGGCCCAAAGAAGCCCTGGCGCTGATGAATGGCACCGCTGTGATGACCGGCATCGCCTGCCTTGCGTTCGCCCGTGCTGACTATTTGATGCAGCTGGCAACGCGCATCACGGCCATGAACGTGGTCGCGCTGGAAGGAAACCCCGAGCATTTTGACGAGCGCCTGTTCGCCGCCAAACCACACCCTGGGCAGATGCAAGTCGCCGCCTGGTTACGCCAGGACCTGGCCATCGACGCACCCACCGCGCCACTGCACCGTTTACAGGATCGCTATTCGCTAAGGTGCGCGCCACACGTACTGGGGGTTTTGGCCGACAGCTTGAATTGGCTGCGTTCGTTCATCGAAATCGAACTGAACAGCGCCAACGATAACCCGATCATCGACGCCGAAGACGAGCGCGTGCTGCATGGCGGGCACTTTTATGGCGGCCACATCGCGTTTGCCATGGACAGCCTGAAAACACTAGTGGCCAACGTCGCCGATCTGCTGGATCGGCAATTAGCGCTGTTGGTGGACGTGCGTTACAACCACGGCCTGCCGAGTAACTTGTCCGGCGCCAGCGCCGAGCGGGCGATGCTCAACCATGGCTTCAAAGCGGTACAAATCGGCACCAGCGCCTGGACCGCCGAAGCCTTGAAAAATACGATGCCGGCCAGCGTGTTCTCACGTTCCACCGAATGCCACAACCAAGACAAAGTGAGCATGGGCACCATCGCTGCCCGCGACGCGATTCGGGTGCTGGAGCTGACCGAACAGGTCGCGGCCGCCACCTTGATCGCCGCGAACCAAGGCCTGTGGCTGCGCAGTCAGGCAGCAGACGCACGGCCATTGCCCCCGGCCTTGGCGGCCATGCACCAGCAGTTGCAGGAAGACTTTCCTCCGGTCATCGAAGACCGAGCATTGGAGCGCGAACTGCGCCTGTGCCTGCAGCGAATCGGCGATCGGCATTGGAGGCTGCATGCGCAGTAAGGGCCCGATTCACGCAGACACCGAAGTGGTGGTGCCGTTTTTCGACATCGACATGATGAACGTGGTCTGGCACGGCCATTACATCAAATACCTGGAAGTCGCCCGCTGCGCACTGCTCGATCAACTCGGCCACAACTACATGCAGATGCTGGAGTCGGGCTATGCGTGGCCAGTGATCGACCTGCAACTGCGCTACGTGCGTGGCGCGGTGTTTGGACAGCGGCTGAATGTCCGGGCCAACCTGATTGAGTGGGAGAACCGCCTGAAGATCAATTACCTGATCACCGACGCCGTGACCGGTGAGCGCCTGACACGCGCCACCACGGTTCAAGTGGCCGTGGAAGTTGCCAGCCGCGAGATGCAATTGGCCTCGCCCAAGGTGTTTATCGATGCGGTATTGAGAGCGCTGCCATGACTGTCGTTTTAAAAATGCTCTGCGCTGTGGCGCTGATTGGCCTGTCGCAGATGGCCAATGCGTTCGACGTGCAACAACTCAGCGCGCAGCTGGGTAAGCCTTCAGTGATTCACGGTGATTTCATTCAGGAAAAACACCTACGCGCCCTGCCGCAACCCTTGACCAGCAAAGGCAAGTTCGTCTTGGCCAAAGACTTCGGCCTGCTCTGGCTGCTGGCAACCCCGCTGAAACAGGACTACCGAATCAATACCGTCGGGATCGCCCGGCGTGATGCCCATGGCTGGCAACTGTTGCCCAACAAGAGCGCCGGAGCGGAACAAAACCGGTTGTTCCTCGCGGTGCTGCAAGGCGACAGCAGCGGCCTGCAACGTGATTTTGACTTGCAGCTAAAAGGTGACGCTCAAGCATGGCAACTGACCTTGACCCCGCGCTCACTGCTGCTGCAACAAGTGTTCAAGCAGATCAATATTGACGGCGGCGAACTGGTGCAGCGCATTGAACTGCTGGAAACCCAAGGCGACAGCACGTTGTTGCGGATGATCGACAGTACCAGCGCAACGGGCCTGAGCGACGCGGAGCACCACGACTTTGTTGACTAGCCGCGAACCGATTAAACACACATTGATGGAATATTGGCTGCCGCGTTTATTCCTGATCGTGCTGCTGGCGGTACTGGCCCTGGCAGGCTGGCAATGGCGCGACGGTCCTCCGTTGTCGGCCAACTTGATGGAATTGGTTCCCGGATCAACCCCAGACGCCTTGGAATTGCGCGCCGAAGAGCGCATGCAAGAGCCGCTCAACCGCGAAATGCTGGTGCTGGTCGGGCACGCCGACCGCCAACAGGCCATCAATCTCGCGCAAAAACTCGGTGAACAATGGCAAGCCAGTGGCCTGTTCGAAAAGGTCCAATGGAACCTCCAGGCGGACTTGCCGGGCGCGCGCCAACAATTGCTGCAAGGGCGATTGGCGATGTTGTCGCCGACAGATCGCAGCCAGTTGATCAATCAACCCCAAGCGTTTATTCAGCAACGGGTGGAAAGCCTATTTGACCCGTTCACCGGCTTCAGTCTGGTCGCCAGCCAGGATGACTGGCTTGGCCTGACCGGACGCATTCAAAACAGCCAGCCGCAACATGGTTCGGTGCAGCTCGATATCGGCAGCGGTGCCCTGATCGCCAACGCAGATGGCAAAAGCTGGGTATTGCTGCGCGCCAGAACCACGGGCAATGCGTTTGATATGCACTTGCCGATGCAGGTCGCGGACTTGCTCAGCGCCGCGCGGGTGCAGGCCCATCAAACCGATGCGCAACTGCTGGCTGCCAGCGGCCTGCTGTACGCCGCCAACGGTCAGCGCCAAGCCACTCGCGAAATTACCTGGGTGGGCGGCGGCGCCACCTTCGGAATTTTGTTATTGCTGTTATTGGCCTTCCGTCGTTGGCGGGTGCTGCTGGCATTCGTGCCGGTGGTAATTGGCATGCTGTTCGGCGCGGTGACCTGTGTCGCGCTGTTCGGGCATATGCACGTCATGACGCTGGTGCTGGGTTCAAGCCTGATCGGCGTGGCAGTGGATTACCCGCTGCACTCGCTGTCGAAAAGCTGGAGCATGAAACCCTGGCGAAGCTGGCCGGCGTTGCGCCTTACAGTGGGAGGCCTGAGCTTGAGCCTGGTCACCAGTTGCATCGGTTACTTGGCCTTGGCCTGGACGCCGTTTCCAGCACTGACGCAGATCGCAGTGTTCTCCGCCGCCGGCCTCGTGGGCGCTTATTTGACTGCCGTGTGCCTGTTGCCGGCGATGCTCAACACCCTCGAACTGCGTCCGGCCCAATGGCCATTACGTGTCGCCGAACGCTTGATGAGCTGGCGTGAGGCCCTGCTTCGGCGCGTTGGCACACCTGTTCTGCTGGTGCTGTTGCTGGTGTTTTGTGCCGCCGGGCTGTGGCAATTAACCACCAAAAACGACATTCGCCAATGGATCGGCGCGCCGCCGCAACTGCTGGCCGAAGCGCAGGCCATTGCGCGTATCACCGGTTATCAACCCACCAGTCAATTCTATTTGGTGCGCGCCGCCAATCAACAGCAACTGCTGCAGAGGCAAACCGAGTTAAGCCAGCGCCTCGATCAACTGGTCAGCCTGGACAAGTTGCAGGGTTACTTATCGCTGAACCAGCTGCTGAGCTCACCTTGCGAACAACACCAGGTGCGGGATGCGTTGGGTAAGTTGCCCTTGTTTTGGCAACCGCTGATTGACCTCGGTGTTCCCCAAGCCAATCTTCAAGCGGAGCTGACGCGGCTGCAGATGCTGCCGGACCAAGACATCGACGCCGCACTGGCCGGACCGCTGGGCGAACCGTGGCGCACATTATGGCTGGGGTCGACCGCTGATGGCGTCGCAGGCATGGTCAGCCTGCGCGGCTTGAACGACGCTAATTTGTTACGCGTGCAGGCGCTAGACATTGAAGGCGTGCAACTGGTTGATCGTCTCGGCGACTTGAACAGCGTGTTTGCCGCCACGCAAATCAGTGCGGCGGAGCTGAAACTGCTGTCTTGCGCGCTGATCGCACTGCTGTTGATTCTGCCGTTTGGTCTCAAGGGCGCGCTGCGGATCATCGCGTTGCCACTGCTGGCCGCGCTGTGCAGCTTGGCGAGCCTCGGCTGGATGGGCCAACCGCTGACCCTGTTCAGCGTGTTCGGACTGCTGCTGGTCACGGCCATCAGTGTCGATTACGCGATTTTGATGCGGGAGCAGATCGGCGGTGCGGCAGTCAGCCTGCTCGGGACCCTCCTGGCGGCCGTCACCACATGGCTATCGTTTGGTTTACTGGCGATTTCAAGCACGCCTGCGGTGAGCAATTTTGGTTTGTCGGTGAGTCTCGGTCTGGCTTTCAGCTTCATGCTCGCGCCATGGGCCGGCCGTCAAGCGGATGCCAAAACCGTTAGCGAGGCCGCCGTATGATGAGCGTGCTGCTGTTTGCTTTGGCGGGCATGTACCGAACTTTCATTAAGAATGCCGAACAGGCAAGGGAGCCTTTGTGCCAATAGCTGAAATGGAGCGACGCCAAGTTGTGGTCATTGGGGCTGGGCCTTCCGGCGCGATTGCCGCTGCACTGTTGAAACGCCAGGGTCACGACGTACTGGTCGTTGAGCGTCAGCTTTTCCCGCGTTTTTCCATTGGCGAAAGCCTGCTGTCCCATTGCCTGGATTTCGTCGAAGAAGCCGGCATGCTCGACGCGGTAAACGCGGCCGGGTTTCAAATGAAGAACGGCGCGGCCTTTGCCTGGGGAGATCGTTGCTCCCATTTCGACTTTGGTGACACATTCAGCAACGGCAAACCGACCACCTTTCAAGTAGAGCGCGCCAGCTTCGACAAGCTGCTTGCCGATCAGGCCGCACTGCAAGGCGTGGAAATCCGTTATCAGGAAGAAATCATCGCCGTCGATTTTGACGCGGCAAAACCCACCCTTCGAGCGCGTCGTGCAGACGGCAGCCTGTACAGCGTAGAGGCAGATTTTGTCCTTGATGCCAGCGGTTATGGCCGCGTGTTGCCGCGCTTTCTGGACCTCGAAGCACCGTCGAGCTTTCCGGTTCGCCATGCGGTGTTCACCCACATCGAAGACCGTATCGATGACCCACGCTTCGACCGCCTGAAAATTCTCATCACCACCCACCCCGTACATCGCGACGTGTGGTTTTGGCTGATCCCCTTCAGCAATGGCCGCTGTTCACTGGGCGTGGTCGGGGCGGTCGAAAAGATCAAAGACAAACCCGCAGACTTCGATGCGTGCCTGCGAGCGTTTATCGCCGAAGCACCCGAGCTGGAACGCCTGCTGCACGCCGCTGTGTGGGACACGCCGGCACGGACCATCGAGGGTTACTCTGCCAACGTAAAATCCTTGCACGGCAAGGGCTTCGCTTTACTGGGCAACGCCGCTGAGTTTCTTGATCCGGTGTTCTCGTCTGGCGTGACCATCGCCATGCGTTCGGCGAGCATGGCCGCGGCCGTGTTGAAACGTCAGTTGCAGGGCGAAACCGTTGATTGGGAGAGCGAATTCGCTGTGCCACTGAAACGTGGCGTGGACACCTTCCGCGCCTATGTCGAGGGTTGGTATGACGGCAGTTTTCAGGACGTTATTTTCCATCCTGGCAGTTCCCCGGAGATCCGCCGCATGATCAGTTCGATTCTCGCCGGTTATGCCTGGGACGAAGGCAACCCGTTTGTCAGTGAACCCAAGCGCCGCTTGCGGATGATTGCGCAAATTTGCGCGAGCAGCGCCCAATGAGCGCCCACAATTTCAGCGAGACCTACGTCGAGGAAACTCGTTTCGGCTTATGGTTTCTGCGCAGCCACACCTGGCAGCATCATGTCCTGCGCGTCGCGATTAACGATCTGCGCCGGTTGTTCAATGACGGCTCGGGCACGCTTCCGCCCTCCGACCCAGTGTTGCTCGATGTCGGTTGCGGTCAGGGAAAATCATTTCAGCGCTTGAAAGAGGTGTTCTCACCGGCGCGGTTATTGGGGGTGGACGCCGATCCGCGGAGCCTGACACTGAGCCGGACTGAAGCTCAGATACGCAGTATCAGCGTCGAGCTCACCGGCAGCGATTGTGCGCAGTTGCCAATGCCGGACGCCAGCGTAGATCTGTTGTTTTGCCATCAGACGTTTCACCATCTGGTGGAGCAGGAAAAAGCTCTCGCCGAGTTCTATCGGGTGCTGAAACCGGGTGGTTATTTACTGTTTGCCGAATCGACCAAGGCCTATATCGATACCTGGGTCATCCGCTGGTTGTTTCGCCACCCTATGCAGGTACAGAAAAGCGCGGCGCAGTACCTGGAAATGCTCCGCGGCCAGGGATTTGAGTTCGGCCCGCAAAACGTCTCGTATCCGTACCTGTGGTGGAGTCGCGCCAAAGATTTCGGTTTGTTGGAGCGTTTCGGACTGAAGCGTCCGGCGCCGTTTGGTCAGCGCGATGAAACCCTGGTCAACGTGGTGGCGCGCAAACCCGTGCAAGGCGCTGCCGGATGATTCGTCGTCTACTGCTCAGCCTTGGCTTTTTGCTGCTGTGTGCCTGCGCCAGCCCAGCGCCGCTGCCTGAACATTCGCCGCAACTGGCGCTGCCGATGCAACTGCATATTTTGCGCGAACAGGCTGAGCAGCGTCAGGACTGGTTGTTGGTGATCCAACAGGAAAGCGGCGGCCTGCGTTGGTCGTTGATGGACCCGCTCGGAATCCCGGTCGCGCGCCAACGCTTGGTTGACGGTACGTGGCAGGCTGACGGTTTGTTGCCGCCCAACCCACAAGCCCGAGAACTGTTCGCTGCATTGCTGTTTGCCCTGACCCCTGCCGCCCAATTGCGCAGCAACTACCCAGCAGCGCGAATTAATGCCGGGCAGCGCGACCTTGGCAGCCGCTGGCACGTTGAGTACCGTCTGCCCCTGGTATTCGATGTACGGATGGATCAAGGCGTGGCGTATCACGTCAGCCCCTTGGATGACGAGGCCAACCCATGACGGCCTACCTAAACGCCTTGGGCGTGATCTGTGCGCTTGGGGCTGATAAGGCCAACGTCGCTCGCGCGCTGTTTTCGGGTGATTGTTCGGGCATGCGTGACGACAGCGGTTGGGTGACTGGGCGCTCTTTCCCAGTCGGGGCTGTTCAAGGTGAGCTGCCATCTATCCCCAACGAATTGGCCCAGCACAGCAGCCGCAACAATCAGCTGTTGTTGGCCGCCGCGCTGCAAATCGAGGACGAGATTCGGCAGGCGATCAAACATTTCGGCCCGTCAAGGATTGGCGTGATTCTCGGCACCAGTACCTCAGGGATCGATGAAGCCAGCCGTGGTCTCGCCGCCTACCTGCGGGATCAAGTATTCCCCGCCGATTATGACTATCAGCAACAAGAACTTAGCGCCCCGGCGAATTTTCTTGCGGCGTGGCTGGACCTCAGCGGACCGGCGTATGTGATTTCTACCGCCTGCACGTCCAGCGCCAGGGCCTTGCTCAGCGCCCGGCGATTGCTCGACATGGGTCTTTGCGACGCGGTGTTGTGTGGCGGCGTCGACAGTTTGTGCAAGCTGACACTGTGTGGATTTTGCGCACTGGAAGCGGTCTCGGCACAACGCTGCAATCCGTTTTCAAGCAATCGCAATGGGATCAATATCGGCGAAGCCGCCGTGTTGTTTTTGATGACTCGCGAAGCCAGCGGCACCCACCCGATTGCTCTGCTGGGTGCGGGCGCCACGTCGGACGCGCACCATATTTCCGCGCCGGAACCTAGCGGCCGGGGCGCGCAGGAAGCCATGCAAAAAGCCCTGAGCAACGCCGGCTTGCAGGTCGAAGACATCGGTTATCTGAACCTGCATGGCACTGCGACTCAACACAACGACGCCATGGAAAGTTTCGCCGTGGACGCGGTATTCCCCAACGGCGTGCCCTGCTCTTCGACCAAGCCATTGAGCGGTCATACCCTCGGTGCCGCCGGGGCGTTGGAAGCAGCGTTTTGCTGGTTGTGCCTGGCCCCTGAAAACAGCGAAAACGCTCTGCCTCCGCACGCTTGGGACGGTCAAGCCGATCCGCAATTACCCGCGCTACAGTGGGTCGAACCCGGCCAATGTTTGACGCACGCCCATCCCCGTCGACTGATGAGCAATTCTTTCGCGTTCGGTGGCAACAACGTCAGCCTGATTATTGGAGACGCCTCGTGATCGACTGGCCGCTTGCCGAACTGTTGCCCCACGCCGGGAACATGATCCTCATTGATCGGGTGCTATCGTTCGATGCTGAGCAAATCCACACCCGGCTGACGGTGCGCCCTAATGGTCTGTTCAACCGCGCCGATGGCAGCCTGCCCGCCTGGGTCGGCGTCGAACTCATGGCGCAAAGCATCGCCGCGTTCGCTGGCTGTCACGCCCGTGAACAGGGCAAACCGGTGCAGTTGGGTTTTTTGCTGGGGACACGCAAGTTCGAATGCAACGTCGAGCATTTTCCCGTTGGTACTGAACTGACGATCCACGCCCTTTGCTCGTTGCAGGATGACGCTGGCATGGGCGTGTTTGAATGCCACTTGAGAGCCCCCGGCATTCACGCCACGGCGCGCCTTAACGTGTACTGCCCGCCCCAGCCCGCCGCCTATCTTGCCGAAGGAGTTCCCGCATGACTGAATCGATACTGGTCACCGGCTCCAGCCGTGGCATTGGCCGCGCCATTGCACTGCGCCTGGCTCAAGCCGGGTATGACTTGATCCTGCATTGCCGCAACGGTCGAATTGAAGCCGAAGCGGTACAGGTTGAAATCCAGTCTATGGGCCGCGCCGCGCGTATCTTGCAATTTGACGTCGCCGATCGAGCGGCCTGCAAAGCCATTCTCGAAGCCGACGTGGGAACCCATGGCGCGTATTACGGGGTGGTCTGCAACGCCGGACTTACCAGGGACGGCGCGTTCCCGGCGCTGACCGATGAAGACTGGGATTTGGTGATGCGCACCAATCTCGATGGCTTTTATAACGTGCTGCACCCGGTGATGATGCCGATGATTCGACGCCGTGCGGCGGGACGTATCGTCTGCATTACCTCGGTCTCGGGGATGATCGGCAACCGTGGACAGGTCAATTACAGTGCGTCGAAAGCCGGGATCATTGGCGCCGCTAAAGCACTGGCCATCGAACTGGGCAAACGCAAGATCACCGTCAACTGCGTCGCGCCCGGTTTGATCGACACCGCGATGCTCGACGAAAACGTGCCGGTGGAAGAATTGATGAAGATGATCCCGGCACAACGCATGGGCACCCCCGAAGAAGTCGCAGGTGCCGTGAATTTTCTGATGTCGGCCGAAGCGTCCTACATCACCCGCCAGGTCTTGGCAGTCAACGGAGGCCTGTGCTGATGAAACGCGTCGTCGTCACCGGCATGGCCGGCATCACCTCGTTAGGCAGTGATTGGGCCAGCATTCAGGCCAATTTCATCGCCAATCGCAGCGGCATTCGGCGGATGGATGAGTGGAACCGTTTCACAGAGCTCAACACCCGGCTCGCGGGGCCTATCGATGATTTCGCCGTGCCCAAACACTGGAACCGTAAGCAATTGCGCAGCATGGGCCGAGTCTCGCGGCTGGCCGTCGGGGCCGCCGAACAAGCGCTGCTCGACGCCGGGTTGTTGGGCGACGCGATCATTCGGGACGGACGAATGGGGGTGGCCTGCGGCTCGTCCACCGGCAGCACCGACGAGATCAAAGCCTTCGGCAATATGCTGCTCAATTCAGTGGCCGAAGGGCTAAACGCCAACTCTTACGTGCGGATGATGCCGCACACCACGGCCGCAAATATCAGCATCTTCTTTGGTCTGACCGGGCGCTTGATTCCCACGTCCAGCGCCTGCACCAGCGGCAGCCAAGGCATCGGTTACGCCTATGAGTCGATCAAGTTTGGCCGGCTGCCATTGATGCTCGCCGGCGGCGCTGAAGAACTGTGTCCAACCGAAGCCATGGTGTTTGATGCGCTGTACGCCACCAGCTTGAAAAATGACGCTCCGCACACCACTCCGCGCCCTTACGACAGCGCGCGTGATGGCTTAGTCATCGGTGAAGGCGGCGGCATGCTGGTGCTCGAAGAGCTGGAACATGCCTTGGCCCGAGGTGCGCACATTCATGCTGAGATCGTCGGTTTCGGCAGCAATGCCGACGGCGCTCACTCCACCCGCCCGGAGCAAATCACCATGCGCCGCGCCATGGAGTTGGCCCTGGAAGACGCAGGCCTGACGCCCGACGCGATCGGTTACGTCAACGGTCACGGCACCGCCACCGAACAAGGCGACATCGCCGAAACCCTGGCCACCAACAGCTTGTTCGGCCCGCGCATGCCCATCAGTTCGCAGAAAAGCTTTCTTGGCCACACCTTGGGCGCCTGTGGTGCACTGGAGTCGTGGTTCTGCATCGAAATGATGAACCGCGACCGTTATGTTCACACCCTCAACCTCGACGTTATCGACCCCCAGTGCGGCGAACTGGACTACCTACGCGGCGAAATGCGCCAGATGAGCAATCAGTACGTAATGAACAATAATTTTGCCTTCGGTGGTGTGAACACGTCACTGATATTCAAGCGTTGGGCGTGAGTTGACCACGCAGGTTCCTATCTGAGCCAACTTGTTGGCTCGTACAGATTGATGAACCACAGAGCAACGTTAGTCTTGGACTACAGCCTGTTGAGTTAACAACTCAACAAACGCCTTGGCCATCGGTGAATGTTGGTCTTTGCGTTGTACTAGCCAAACGGCCGTGTTGGCGCCTTCGTCCAGTACCGTCAGATAGACCACGCCGTCGATTCGCATCCGTTGGTAAGACGCTGGCAACACGGTCACGCCCAGTCCTGCCGCGACCAACCCAATGATGGTCATAGGTTCGCCAGCCTCTTGGGTTATCTGCGGACTGAATCCGGCTTGAAGTGCCAGGCTCAATAATTGTGCATACAAACCGCTGCCGTAGGTTCGGGGGAAAAAAACGAAAGGCTCCGCAGCCAACGCGGACAAATACAATCCTTTCTCACTGCCCGCCGCCAACGGATGGTCAGCACGAATAATCGCCACCAAGGGCTCGCGGAACAGTTCCACGGCGACCAGTGAATCCGGCAGTGGCAAGGGACGCATGATCCCGACTTGCACCGAATTTTCCACCAACGCCTCGGCGGTTTCCCTGCTGCTCATTTCCTGTAAAGCCAAGTGGACGGCAGGAAAAGCCTGACGAAACGCGAAGATCGCTTGGGGAATGCTGGAGTTGAACGGCGCCGATGCCGTGAAGCCAATCTTCAGTTCACCGAGCTGCCCCAACTGGGCACGACGCGCCACATCGGCGGCTTTCCCGACTTGGGCCAAGACTAGGCGCGCCTCGTCAAGGAACAACCGGCCAGCCTCACTCAACTCAACCCGACGGTTGGTACGATCAAATAGTCTCGCTCCGACCTCTTTTTCCAGCGCCTGAATTTGCTGACTTAACGGCGGTTGAGAAATACCTAACGCCAGCGCGGCCCTGCCAAAGTGCAGTTCTTCGGCTACGGCGATGAAGTAGCGCAGATGACGTAATTCCATGAACTCACCATTAGGTCTTTTTAAATATCAAACAGGTCGAACAATATATTGGAAAGAATCATTAGCGAGCTATATTCTTTTTTACATTGCTTGCCGCACACGCCATCGAGGTCATTTTGAAAACTGCTGTTGCTCTACCCTCCGAGATTGCCGATGGCCGACGTCGCCAACAAGCGCCTGTCCGTGGTGGGATCGAGGCACTGGAAGAAATCTATATCGAGAAAGGCACGCCCCTATTTTTACGTACGGTGCTGGCATTGTTCTCTGGCGGTTTTGCGACCTTTACGTTGTTGTATTGCGTGCAACCGCTGATGCCGGTGCTGTCCCGCGAATATTCAATTAATGCCGCACAAAGCAGCCTGATTCTGTCGGTCGCCACCGGCATGCTCGCCTTCGGCTTACTGATTACCGGACCGATTTCAGACCGGCTCGGGCGAAAACCGGTGATGGTGACGGCGCTGTTTTGTGCTGCCCTGTTCACCCTGCTTGGCGCCTTGATGCCGACGTGGGAAGGAATTCTGCTGATGCGCGCACTGGTTGGCCTGTCGCTCAGCGGTTTGGCGGCAGTGGCGATGACCTACCTGAGTGAAGAAATTCACCCTCAACACATCGGCTTGGCGATGGGCCTTTACATCGGCGGTAATGCCATCGGCGGCATGAGCGGTCGGGTGATCACTGGGGTCTTGGTGGATTATGTGAGCTGGCACACCGCTATGCTGGTCATTGGCGGCCTGGCGATGATCGCTGCGGCGGTGTTCTGGAAGATTCTCCCGGAATCACGCAACTTCCGTCCGCGCTCATTGCACCCTCGCAGCCTGCTTGATGGCTTCACCTTGCAGTTCCGTGATGCAGGCCTGCCGTGGCTGTTCCTCGAAGGTTTTCTGCTGATGGGCGCGTTTGTGACGATGTTCAACTACATCGGCTACCGCTTGCTGGCCGACCCTTATCATTTGAGTCAGTCGTTAGTCGGTCTGTTCTCGCTGGTGTACCTGTCGGGCATCTACAGCTCGGCGAAGATCGGTGCATTGGCCGATAAACTCGGCCGACGCAAAGTGCTGTGGTCGGTCATCGTCTTGATGCTGGTCGGCATCGCAGTAACGATGTTCAACCCATTGTCGATGGTCATCATTGGCGTGCTGTTGTTCACGTTCGGCTTCTTCGGCGCGCACTCCGTCGCCAGCAGTTGGATCGGCCGTCGCGCAATCAAGGCCAAGGGCCAGGCATCGTCGCTGTATTTGTTTTGCTACTACGCAGGCTCCAGCATAGCGGGCACTGCGGGCGGTTTTTTTTGGCATTACGCAGGGTGGAATGGTATCGGCGCGTTCATCGGGGTGTTGTTGGTGGCAGCATTGGCGGTGGCATTGCGCTTGGCGAAGTTGCGGCCATTGGGGACGAACGCTCAGGGCTGATGTTTCCTGCGCTACAAAAACGCCCGGAAGCCGGGCGTTCCAGTTCCAGCGCTTAAAGCGACATCCGCTGGATTATCCGTGCCCCACTGACCTCGTGCTTGATCACGCCAGCAATGTGCATCACGACCAATACAGCCAACAGTGCGCAGGCCACCTCATGAACAGTAAACAACGCTGCCAACCAGCGTGGGTCATTGATCAGGTTCGGGATACTGATCGCGTTAAAAACATTGATGGGCCGTTCCATCATCAGCACACCGGTCACCAATACCAGGCTTACCGTCCCGTAGATCAACGACTGCACCAGCGCAGCGGTGAGTTGCTCGAACGGCTTGCCTGAGGAGGGCGCGGGCCTGACGTGGGTCTGTCGAGCGTAAAACCGAAGGATAAACACCGGAATGAATAAGGTGCCCACCGACACGTTAACGAATGCCACCCATTTTTTGATCTCCGGGTTCACCGGCAACAGGCCAGTATAAAAGCCGCTGACCAACGCCCAACAAATCACTAACGCTGAAATCCAGTGCAAGGTGACCATGAGCTTTGAATATTTTTGAATGTTCATTACCCTGCTTATTTCTACCCAACAAAAAAACCTGCTACGGCGAGTGCGGTAGCAGGAACGGGGTGAAAACTACTTAGTCTGCGTGATACTGCGCCGACATTTCATGCACCGCTTCCATAAAGACGCCTGCGTTAGCCGGGTCAACTTCAGGCGTAATGCCATGACCGAGGTTGAAAACGTGTCCGGTGCCGCTGCCGTAACTGGCGAGGATGCGTGAGACTTCGCTGCGGATTGCGGCAGGGTTAGCGTAAAGCACGGTCGGGTCCATGTTGCCTTGCAAGGCGACTTTGTTGCCGACGCGCTGACGGGCTTCGCCGATGTCGCACGTCCAGTCCAGGCCCAGTGCATCAGCGCCCGCGTCAGCAATGCTTTCCAACCACAGGCCGCCGCCTTTGGTGAACAGGATGACCGGCACTTTGCGCCCGTCGTGTTCACGGATCAGGCCGTTGACGATTTTGCGCATGTAGGCCAGTGAGAATTCCTGATATGCCGCTGCCGACAGGCTACCGCCCCAACTGTCAAAGATCTGCACCGCTTGTGCGCCCGCGAGGATCTGGCCGTTGAGGTACGAGGTTACGGACTGCGCCAATTTATCCAGCAACAGATGCATGGCCTGTGGATTGTCGTAGAGCATGGCTTTGGACTTGCGGAAATCTTTCGATGAACCGCCTTCGACCATATACGTCGCCAGGGTCCATGGGCTGCCAGAGAAGCCAATCAAGGGCACGCGGCCGTTGAGCTCGCGGCTGATGGTGCTGACGGCGTCCATTACGTAGCCAAGGTCTTTCTGCGGATCAGGAATCGGCAGCGCTTCGATGTCGGCTAAGGTACTGACGGTTTTCTTGAAGCGCGGACCTTCGCCGGTTTCAAAATACAGACCAAGGCCCATGGCGTCCGGGATGGTCAGAATGTCGGAGAACAGGATGGCCGCGTCCAACTGGGGGTAGCGGTCCAGCGGTTGCAGTGTGACTTCGCAAGCGAACTCCGGATTCATGCACAGGCTCATGAAATCACCGGCCTTGGCGCGACTGGCGCGGTACTCCGGCAGATAACGACCGGCCTGACGCATCATCCACACGGGGGTGACATCGACGGGCTGCTTTAGCAGGGCACGAAGGAAACGATCGTTCTTCAGGACAGTCATGTCGGCATCCGGTTAAAAAGTGTGGGCATTTTCTCAGAGACGGACGCAAAAGGCACGGCAAGAGCCGTGCCTTTTATCTATCGAGGCGATTTGTCGCAGGTTTAGTGAGTATCAACCTTGTTAAATATCAGTTGCATCGCCCTTTTGGATTTAGGGTTTTTAGGATTTAACGTTGGCCGGTCGAACCATAAGCGCCAATTTCCTCGCCCGGTGCTTTGTCCGATGCCCGGAAGATCCAAGGTATAGAGACCACCCGCAGAGGGGTGCAATTTGCCTTCACCGTTAAGTAAGTACCTTTCAACAGCAGTGTTAATGGCGGCGGCAAGGTCATCATTCGGGAGACGTTTTTGAGCATCCTTAAACGCATGACTGTCTAAGAAGTCACCCATTTCAATTGTGAAATTCTTCTTACCGACCGACGAAACATTTACAGAACTGGCTGCTGCCGGCGCATCGCTGACGTTAGAGGCTTTGGCAGCTTTCGCAGCTTTTTTCGCGCCCTTACCTGGCCCTCCCCCCGATAATCCGATGTTGTTGTAATTCCAGTTTCCCTGTTCATCAATGCGAATGGGCATCTGGTAATAAGCATCCGGTCTTCGCGGATCTATAACACGCCATGTGGCGTTATCGGCATCGTACCGAATAGGAAAGGTCTTCCCTGCACGCTGGCCATAAAAACTCGAAGGGCCGGAAATGTTCGCTTTTTCATATACGCCGCTGTAGACGCCGTCGGTACGTAATTTCAACCCTCCAGGCTCATCCGACAAGGCCGTTGCCGGTGTCAGCCCGCCAAAGCGCGTCCTGTTCGCTTTTGGTTTCTTGCTCCCTGGTAAACCATCAGTCAGAAGTAACGCGGCCTGTACAAAATGCACAGCAGCGCTGCTATTCCCCTCGCCCACCGCTCGAACCCCCCGCGAAACGGCATAAATACTGCGCGCGGCAGCGATGGGCAATCTGACCTTAAACGGCGTGAACTCAATCGCCAATTCGGCCAATGAACTAGCAATGGTCCAGGCCGTTTGCCAGTTGACCTCGCTAGTGCTGGTCGTTTGCGCATCGACTTGATCGATAATGCGCTGAACTTCAGCCTCGTAACTGGCGAAGTAGACGTTCTCAGCAATTACCCGGGAAGGTGTGACTTTCAAGTGGCCCTCACTTATAAGTGTGCCAAATACTTCACCCAATGCGGTTTTCGGCTCTACAGGCAGCCTGCTTATCAGATAGTCAGCTAACAGAGAATTAGCGAATAGTTTCTCCAGCATTTCCTGCTCACTGGCATATTCACGGAAACTCACGCTGTCCGGAGCCGAGGGCGTATAGACCACTACACTCGGAATGCTTTGCCTGGATTCGGGAGCGATTATTAACACCCCCTGCAACGTCAGACCATCGAATTGGCCAGGGGAGTAAACCCCCGGTGGGCCGTAGTAATGCAAGTTAGTCGGCGTCGAATCGGTGAGCTTAACTTCCTGTACCCGAATGCGGTGACCTTCAACCCGTACGCTCGCCTCGCTATCGACCGCGCGATCAAGAACGGCCATTACCCACTTATAGCCTCGGTCTGCGAGTTCTGGCGGCAAACTACCGTCGTCTAGAAAGTCCATGGCCATTTTGGCTTCGATGGCGTCCAGACGCATTTGCGCATCCATGACCCGTGCATATTGATCGCGACTCCACTGACCATGAAAGGAGGTCAGCAAACGCTGCTTCAGAAATGCGGTGTAGCTGTCGCCCACATTTAGTTCGCGGACGAGACTGTGCACATAACGGCTGCTTAATTCCTTAATTGGAATGTCGTTTTTATCAACGAAGCTCGCCGTCAGCAAAAAGTTTAAATCGAAGAGGCTTATATTTTGCAAACAGAGCTGAGGGAGACTGCACCGTGTCGGAGTAATTTTAAGTCCCCCGCCGACTACCGGAAGAACCGCACCGCCGGGCCCAAGACCTACCGGCCCCTGAAAGGGGATCCACTCACTGTTGGTGATCTCGACCGTTATATCATCCGGATCCAGCCGCAAACCCAGGTCGAATTCAAGGCGGTCTCTGAGCAGGTTTTTGGCGTAAACGCGCAGTTGATCGGCATCGCCGTATTCACTGAGGCTTGGAAGCGCAGGCGCTTGCGCTTCTATCAACGCCTGACGATAGTTCTGAGTAGCATTGTTCCAAATGAGTTTGTCCGCGGTTGAGGCCTGCTTCATCCAATCGGGCAGCGACGCCTCCTTAACTTGCAAAGGTTGCTGCGGGTCATACCAACCGCCGCTCGCAGCGGCGGCGACATTGCCTAGCATCAGGCGCAAACCGTCAACATCGGTATCAGAATGCATCCCGAGACTTAAACGTTCATGAGGTTGCAGCACCGATGCAATGGCCAGATAAAAGGTGTCGGTGCCGCCACTGAAACGGTAAACCTCATCATTGCCGAGGTTTTTCGCCGCGTAGTAACCATTGCCGCTATGTAACAAAACAATTGAGGCTGTCGACGGTTCAGGGTCAATAACATACTTGCCTTCCTGATCGACTTCGGCGATCAATAATTGGTAACCCAAAAGACTCTTTAATATACGTTGGGCGCAGGTTCTAGTGAGTGCGTCAGCATCTTCGTTGTAGGTTCTTTTATGGAAAATGCCATCAAGCGCTCGGTCATTACGCCATTCTTCTACGGAATGATTCAAAGCTTTAATAAAGGAAGCAGGCAATACATCTTTATCCAAAAAATCTTGTTCCTCTGCCTCCGACAGAGGGAATCGGTCCAACAGCGCATTGAGACGCTCGGCGGGGACTGAGGGGCTCAGTGCCAATAACACCTTTAATACAGGTGAATGCTCGTGAACTTGCTGTAGCCAAAGTGGCAAGAAGCGGTTGCGATGGCTGAAGTAGGGATCGCACTTCATCGCGCCATCGTCCCAGAGCAAAGCCTCAAATACAGCGGCTCGCTCTGACTTGAGTAAATCAACCAGCTGCTTGCGTAGCGTAACAATGCGCCCGTCTGGGCTGGAGCTGTTCGGAAAGTCACCGCCAACCCCCAGTTGAGAACCCGCAGGAAGTTGGCTGATGATGAGCGGGAGCAGTTCTTCGTCGCCGTCGTCTGACGAGGTGGCATATTCGCCAGAGCGATCCTGCACCACTGAAACACTGTGTTTAATAACGCTGGGGTCACTGCCTTTAAGATAGGTCGCGATGGTATCGCCGTTTTCGTTGACGACCTTAAGTTGCACGTCCGATGGCCACTCGGTGAGTTGAGGCAGCAGACAAAAGATCAGCGGCTCGCTGCCCAGCGGAAAAAAACCTTTTTCGATGAATTTTTCGATGAACTGCTTGATGGTCCGATCTGTCTTTTCGCGAGCGCGTTGCTCTCGGGCTGACACTGAGCTTGGCATGAAGCCGGTGGCATTTTCGGAAAGCATGGATCGAAGAGGCGTTGCGGTAGGTGCTGTCATGATTGCATCCTTGCAAATGACATGGGTGTGGAGGAGGACAACCCTGGCGGCGACCTCCCCGTAATTGAAGAGGTGCACGCTAGCACACTGTGCAAACAGAAATAGCGCTCGGAAATATCAGGAAAACACAGTACCTGTAGAAGCCACACGTTAGTGATGGGCCATCGGACCTTATAGCAGCCTTTAGCAGTTTCTACAGAAACCTGTGCAGCGGCTGAATTTAAAGGCCCAGGTAGTCCAGAATCCCTTCGGCCGCGTTACGGCCTTCGAAAATGGCCGTTACTACCAAGTCAGAACCACGAACCATGTCGCCACCCGCGAAGATTTTCGGGTGGCTGGTCTGGTGCTTGAATTGCGCCTGTTCCGGGGCGATAACGCGACCTTGGCTGTCGGTCTGGATGCTGAACGCTTCGAACCACTGCGCTGGGCTTGGACGGAAACCGAAGGCGATGACAACGGCGTCTGCCGGAATAATCTCTTCAGAACCCGGAATCGGCTCAGGGCTGCGTCGGCCGCGGGCATCAGGCTCGCCAAGACGAGTCTCAACCACTTTCACGCCTTCAACTTTGTCTTCACCCACGATAGCAATCGGCTGACGGTTGTAGAGGAATCGCACCCCTTCTTCCTTGGCGTTCTTCACTTCTTTGCGCGAGCCCGGCATGTTCGCTTCATCACGACGATATGCACAGGTTACCGACTTGGCGCCCTGACGAATCGCGGTACGGTTGCAGTCCATCGCAGTGTCACCACCGCCCAGCACCACAATCTTTTTGCCCTTCATGTCGACGAAGTCTTCCGACGACTTTTCAAAGCCAAGATTGCGATTGACGTTAGCGATGAGGTAGTCGAGCGCGTCATGCACGCCCGGCAGGTCTTCACCGGCAAAACCGCCCTTCATGTAGGTGTAAGTGCCCATGCCCATGAACACGGCATCGTACTCTTCGAGCAGTTGATCCATGGTCACGTCCTTACCGACTTCGGTATTGAGACGGAACTCAATACCCATGCCAGTGAAGACTTCGCGACGATGGCTCAGTACGGTTTTTTCCAGCTTGAACTCAGGAATACCGAAGGTCAGCAGACCGCCGATTTCCGGGTTCTTGTCGAACACCACCGGAGCCACGCCGCCGCGCACCAATACGTCGGCGCAACCGAGGCCCGCAGGCCCGGCGCCGATGATCGCAACACGCTTACCGGTCGAGACGACCTTGGACATGTCGGGACGCCAGCCCATGGCGAAGGCGGTGTCGGTGATGTATTTCTCGACCGAACCAATAGTCACCGCACCAAAACCGTCGTTGAGGGTGCAAGCGCCCTCACACAGACGATCCTGAGGACACACACGGCCGCAAACTTCCGGCAGCGTGTTGGTCTGATGCGACAGCTCAGCGGCGGCCAGAATGTTGCCTTCCGCAACCAGCTTGAGCCAGTTGGGAATAAAGTTGTGCACCGGGCACTTCCACTCGCAATACGGGTTACCGCAGCCCAAACAGCGGTGGGCCTGATCGGCCGATTGCTGGGGTTTGAACGGTTCATAAATCTCGACGAACTCTTTCTTGCGCTGACGCAAGAGCTTCTTCTTCGGATCTTTGCGCCCAACCTCGATGAACTGGAAGTCATTACTCAGACGGTCAGCCATTACTAAAAAACTCCTGACTGCAGCTTCAGGCTCTAGCTTCAAGCTGCAAGAAAATCATATCAAGCCCAAACCCCGCGCTGCTTCAAACTGCAGCTTGGGGCTTGAAGCTTATGGCTGCTCTTATTCCGGATTCGCTCGGGTACTGGACAGCAGCGATTTCAAGCTCGCTGCTTTAGGCTTCACCAACCAGAACCGACGCAAATAGTCATCGAGGTTTTCCGAGAGGTTACGGCCCCACTCGCTGTTGGTTTCCTCGACATATTCGGCCAATACACGCTGCAAATGGCTGCGGTTGGCTTCCATCGATTCGCCGCTGATCCGCTGGATTTCCACCAACTCGTGGTTAACCTTGTCGACGAAGGTGTTGTCTTGGTCCAGCACGTAGGCGAAACCACCGGTCATGCCGGAACCGAAGTTGTTACCGGTTTTGCCCAGCACGCAGATGAAACCGCCCGTCATGTATTCGCAGCAGTGATCGCCAGTGCCTTCGACAATCGCGTGGGCGCCGGAGTTACGTACACCGAAACGCTCGCCTGCGGTACCAGCAGCAAACAACTTGCCACCGGTTGCGCCGTACAAGCAGGTGTTGCCGATGATGGCGCTGTCCTGAGTCTTGAACGCACTGCCAACCGGTGGAACGATGACCAGCTTGCCGCCAGCCATGCCTTTACCCACGTAGTCGTTAGCGTCGCCTTCGAGGTACATGTTCAAGCCGCCGACATTCCACACGCCGAAGCTTTGCCCGGCCGTGCCTTTAAAGCGGAACGTGATTGGGGCGTTGTCCATGCCGTGGTTGCCGTGCAGCTTGGCCACTTCACCGGAAATCCGCGCGCCGATGGAGCGGTCGCAGTTACAGATATCCAGTGAAAACTCGGCGCCGCTGAGTTCGACAATGGCTGGTTTGGCCAGCTCGACCATTTTTTCGGCCAGCAAGCCTTTGTCGAACGGCGGATTGCGGTCCACGGTGCAGAACTGAGCTTTGTCGGCAGGGATGTGATCGCTGCCCAACAGTGGCGTCAGGTCCAATTGCTGCTGCTTGGCAGTTTCGCCCGGCAGGATTTCCAGCAGGTCCGTGCGGCCGATCAGTTCTTCGAGGCTACGCACGCCCAACTTGGCCAACCACTCACGGGTCTCTTCGGCGACGAAGGTGAAAAAGTTGATCACCATGTCGACCGTGCCAATGTAGTGATCTTTGCGCAGCTTTTCGTTTTGGGTGGCAACCCCGGTGGCGCAGTTGTTCAGGTGGCAGATACGCAAGTATTTGCAGCCCAGCGCAATCATTGGCGCGGTACCGAAGCCGAAGCTTTCGGCGCCGAGGATCGCAGCCTTGATCACGTCGAGGCCGGTTTTCAAACCACCATCGGTTTGCACCCGGACCTTGCCGCGCAGGTCGTTGCCACGCAGGGTCTGGTGAGTTTCGGCCAAGCCGAGTTCCCACGGAGCGCCCGCGTATTTGATCGAGGTCAGCGGCGATGCACCGGTTCCGCCGTCGTAGCCGGAAATAGTGATCAGGTCGGCGTACGCCTTGGCGACGCCCGCCGCGATGGTACCGACGCCCGCTTCCGCGACCAACTTGACCGAAACCAGCGCTGCCGGGTTGACTTGTTTCAAGTCAAAAATCAGCTGCGACAAATCTTCGATGGAGTAGATGTCGTGGTGCGGTGGCGGCGAAATCAGGGTCACGCCAGGCACTGCATAACGCAACTTGGCAATCAAACCGTTGACCTTGCCGCCTGGCAGTTGACCACCTTCGCCGGGCTTGGCGCCCTGCGCGACTTTGATCTGCATCACTTCAGCATTGACCAGATATTCGGCGGTAACGCCAAAACGGCCGGTCGCGACTTGCTTGATCTTCGAGCTTTTGATCGTGCCGTAACGCGCAGGATCTTCGCCGCCTTCGCCGGAGTTAGAGCGCGCACCCAGGCGGTTCATGGCTTCGGCCAGGGCTTCGTGAGCTTCAGGCGACAGCGCGCCCAGAGAGATGCCTGCCGAGTCGAAACGCTTGAGAATCTTGTCCAGCGGCTCGATTTCTTCAATCGCCAACGGCTGGTCAAGGGTCTTGAGCTTGAACATGTCGCGAATCATCGACACCGGACGGGTGTCCACCAGCGTGGTGTATTCCTTAAACTTGCTGTAGTCGCCTTGCTGCACGGCGGCTTGCAAAGTGGTGACCACCTCAGGGTTGTAGGCGTGGTATTCACCGCCATGCACAAACTTGAGAAGGCCACCTTGTTGGATCGATTTGCGTGGGCTCCAGGCTTCAACGGCAAGCAGTTTCTGCTCGGCTTCGAGGTCGATAAAACGCGCACCTTTAATCCGGCTCGGCACGCCACGGAAGCTCTGGTTGACGATCTCGTCGGCCAGGCCGATGGCTTCGAACAATTGCGCGCCACGGTAGGACGCAACGGTTGAGATACCCATCTTCGACAGGATTTTCAGCAACCCTTTGGAGATGCCTTTGCGGTAGTACTTGAACGCTTCGTCCAGGTCCGCCAGCACTTCGCCGGTACGGATCAGGTCGGCCAATACTTCGTACGCGAGGAACGGGTAAACCGCTGAAGCGCCAAAACCGATCAACACCGCGAAATGATGCGGGTCTCGGGCTGTGGCGGTTTCTACCAGGATGTTGCTGTCGCAACGCAGGCCTTTTTCGGTCAGGCGATGGTGTACCGCGCCGACGGCCAGCGCGGCGTGAGCCGGCAGCTTGCCGGGGGCGATATGACGATCGCTCAGCACCAACTGAGTTTTACCAGCACGCACGGCTTCTTCCGCCTGATCGGCGATGTTCAGAATCGCCGCTTCAAGGCCGACGTTTTCGTCGTAGTTCAAGTCGATGAAATAACGTTCGAAACCCGGACGCTCCAGTGTCATCAGCGCACGCCATTTTGGCGGAGAAATAACCGGCGAGCTGAGAATCACCCGTGACGCGTGCTCAGGCGATTCCTGGAAGATGTTGCGCTCGGCACCGAGGCAGATCTCCAACGACATGACGATGGCTTCACGCAGCGGATCGATGGGCGGGTTAGTCACCTGCGCAAACTGCTGACGGAAGTAGTCATAAGGCGAGCGCACGCGCTGGGACAGCACGGCCATCGGCGTGTCATCACCCATGGAACCGACGGCTTCCTGGCCTTGTTCGGCCAACGGACGCAGCACCTGATCACGCTCTTCGAACGTCACCTGGAACATCTTCATGTATTGCTTGAGCTGGTCCGAGTCGTAGCTGGCTTCACCTTGATCATCGACCAGGTTGGCCTGGATGCGCAGGGCATTCTTGCGCAGCCATTGCTTGTACGGATGGCGCGATTTCAAGCGGTTGTCGATGGAGTCGGTATCCAGGATCTGGCCGGTCTCAGTGTCCACCGCGAAAATCTGCCCAGGACCGACACGGCCTTTGGCAATGACGTCTTCAGGCTTGTAGTTCCAGACACCGATTTCCGATGCCAGGGTGATGTAACCGTTTTTGGTGGTGACCCAACGTGCCGGACGCAGACCGTTACGGTCGAGCAGGCACACCGCGTGACGACCATCGGTCATTACGACACCGGCAGGGCCATCCCACGGTTCCATGTGCATGGAGTTGTATTCGTAGAACGCACGCAGTTCGGCGTCCATGGTGTCGGCATTTTGCCACGCAGGCGGAATCAGCATCCGCACGCCACGGAACAGGTCGATACCACCGGTCACCATCAGCTCAAGCATGTTGTCCATGCTCGATGAGTCGGAACCTACGCTGTTTACAAGCGGGCCAAGCTCTTCCAGGTCCGGCATCAGTTCGTTAGCGAACTTGGTGCGACGGGCCTGGGCCCAGTTGCGGTTCCCGGTGATGGTGTTGATCTCGCCGTTGTGGGCGAGAAAGCGAAAAGGCTGTGCCAGCGGCCATTTCGGCAGGGTGTTGGTCGAGAAACGCTGGTGAAACACGCAAATCGCGGTTTGCAGGCGTTCGTCGCGGAGGTCTGGGAAGAAGGCCGTCAAATCGGCCGGCATCATCAGGCCTTTATAAATGATGGTCTTGTGCGAAAAGCTGCACACGTAATGCTCGCTGTCGGCGGCATTGGCCACTGACGAGCGACGACGGGAGCTGAACAATTTGATCGCGAACGCTTGATCGCTGAGGCCTTCGCCACCGATGTAGACCTGCTCGATTTGCGGCAGACGCTCCAGGGCCAGACGGCCGAGTACGCTGGTATCAATCGGAACTTTACGCCAGCCGATCAATTGCAGACCGGCAGCCAGAATCTCACGGTTCATGTTTTCGCGCGCAGCGTCTGCTTTGGCCGTGTCCTGATTGAGGAACACCATGCCGACGGCGTACTGCTTGGGTAACTCGACATCGAAATGTTGCTGGGCCATGGCCCGCAAAAACGCATCGGGTTTTTGAATCAGCAGACCACAGCCATCGCCGGTCTTGCCGTCAGCATTGATCCCACCACGGTGGGTCATGCAGGTCAGGGCTTCGATAGCCGTCTGCAACAGGTTATGGCTCGCCTCGCCCTGCATATGGGCGATCAGGCCAAAACCACAGTTATCCTTGAACTCATCTGGATGGTACAGACCTGCTTTCATAGACACTTTCTCACCAGGCTGCCTCTTTTTGAGGCAATTTTCTTTTCAATTCAATCAGTTACCAACCGCGCCAGACGTTCGCCAGCTTTGCGGGGGCAAAAGGGAGGTCATTGTACACACCGACACAAAAGCTCACAAACTCGGCGACGAACAGTCGCAAATCTATGTCGCATTGATGAAAGGTTTAAAGCTAGAAGTTGTGCTAGTCAAAGTCTTTTTTATGAAATCGACCAGACTGCCCTAAATCATCGCTTATGCCTGTAACACAGACACCAGCAGGCGCGCTGCGGTTAAGCAGCACGCTCACGCGAGATTTCGGGAGTGCCGTATCGGCGACCCACGCTTTTAGCGCAGGCCGCCAGCATATCAGCGACTTGCGGCCAGTTCCTGTTGGATGCTGGCGACAGTACGAGGCCAAGGTTTACCAGCCTGAACCTTGGCTGGCAATACCTTGATGGCTGCGCTAGCAGCTGCGTGGGTAGAAAAATTGCCGTAGGTCACGACATACAAGGGTTTGCCCTGCAGGGTTTTCTTGAAATAACGGTATTCGCCGCCTTGTTCGTGAACATAGGTCTGAGCGGTGGTTTCGGAACTGGTGCCGAGGATTTGCACGACGTAGTTGCCCGGCGCCTGACCGGCGTACCAGTTACCGCCAACAGCTGGCTTGGCCGCAGCGGCCACTGGTTTCTCTGCAACCTTCGGCGCTGGTTTGGCCGTAGCGACTTGAACCGACGCAGGCTTGGCAACTGGCGCCGGCTTGGCAGTCGCGACCGGGACAGCGCGAGTAGCAACAGGTGCAGCCGTTGGTGCCGGGCCAGCAGGAACGCCAACCGGTGGCGCGGTGGTAGTCACGGTGGGCGGCTGCAGATTGCCCGCCGGGCCGCCTTCGTCACCATCGCTACCGCCCGCGGCTTCAGCCAGCGGACCGCGCATGACCGGTTGCGACTTGCCCACCAATGGTAATGGCATGGGTTGTGAATTGCCGGCGAACTCAATCGCTGGACCACCCTGATTATTCGATTGCTGAGCGGCAGGCTGGCCCTGACCGAGTGGCAACTGCGCCTGAGCATTGACCGGCGCGGTGGCGGCAGGCGCCGTGGCGGTGTTATTGGCGTTACGGCCCGGCATCAGCCATGCGGCCAATATTCCGACGACAACGACGGCTCCTAAAGCCAGTACATGTTTCTTTGGCATCTTGAACCCCATACTTGGACGCTTAACCGCCGTGCGGCTAGCGATCATGGCTTCGATCATGGCATCGCGGGCGACCTGGTTGATCGCGCCCGGCCAGCCGCTGGAATGCTCGTGAATATCGGCAATCTGATCAGCCGTGAACAATTCGATGCCTTGACCGGCACCGTCCAGTCGCTGAGCCAGGTACTCGCGCGTTTCCTCTTCGGTGTAGGGTTGCAACTCGATGACGTGGAAGCGTTCTTGCTCTTGCACTTCCTCTGCGCCGAGCTGATCCAGGCGGTCGATCAACGACGACTCGCCAAACAGGAAGACATGCGGACGACCTTCTGGCGTACCCACGGCCAACCCAAGCAAGGCTTCGAGTGCGGATTCCCCAAGTTGTTCGGCATCGTCGACCAATAAATAGACTTCTTGCCCGGTCAACGCCAGCTGTACGACCTGCGACAGGATCGCGCGCATCTCTGGCTGAACTACACCAAGGGCTTGGGCAACCTGACGAAGTACACCTGTGGCATCGGTGGCACCGCGTGCCGATATGACCACACTTTGCACCGACTGCTTGTTGGTGCTGGCCACAAGAGCTTGACGCAATAACGTCTTGCCACTGCCTTGGGGGCCAGTGACGACTAACAATAACTCGCTGTAGCGCGCCAGGTGATGGAGCTGGCCGAGTACCGGTTTACGCTGCGCCGGGAAAAATTTGAAGCCAGGTACCCGCGTTGCAAAGGGGTCATGACTCAACTGGTAATGGCCGAGAAAGGCCTCGTCGGCATGCAAACTAGTCATGGATTTTTCATTAACCTCTAAGCTGATCCACCAGGGTCCGGTAGTCCGTTCCCAGCGTGGCCTGTAATACTTCTTTCGGATAATCGGCCGTCACGACAGCTTCGCCAATCCGCCGTAGCAGGACCAGACGCAAACGTCCGTCGATGACTTTCTTGTCAATGGCCATGTGTTCGAGGAAATCCTCCTCGGTCATGTTTTCCGGCGGTACTACCGGCAATCCAGCGCGCTGAAACAAGCGAATACCGCGATCACGCTCCTGCTGGGTGATCCAGCCCAGGCGGGCGGACATCTCGAGTGCCATGACCGTACCTGTTGCAACCGCTTCGCCATGCAGCCATACGCCGTAACCCATATGGGTCTCAATGGCATGCCCAAAGGTGTGGCCCAGATTCAGCGTTGCTCGAAGGCTGCCGGTCTCGCGCTCGTCAACACCAACGACTGCCGCTTTTGCCGAGCAAGAGCGCTCGATGGCAACCGTCAGCGCCGCTTGGTCGAGGGCGCGCAACTGGTCAACGTTTTCTTCAATCCAGGTCAGAAACGGCTCATCGCAGATAAGGCCGTATTTGATGACTTCCGCCAATCCGGCCGACAGCTCACGCTCAGGCAAGGTGTTCAGGGTGGTAGTGTCGATCAGTACAACATTGGGCTGATAAAACGCGCCCACCATGTTTTTGCCTAGCGGATGATTGATCCCGGTTTTACCACCCACGGACGAATCGACCTGGGACAACAAAGTGGTTGGAATCTGAATGAAATCTACGCCGCGCTGATAACAGGCGGCTGCAAAACCGGCCATGTCGCCGATCACGCCGCCACCCAAGGCAATAACCGTGGTGCGGCGATCATGCCGTGCAGTGAGCAGAGCATCGAAAATGGTTTGCAGGGTTTCCCAGTTCTTGAACGCTTCGCCGTCAGCAAGCACCACCGGCAACACGTTGTAATTGCTCAGCGTGCGGGTCAGTCGCTCAAGGTAAAGGGGCGCAACGGTCGCATTGGAAACAATCGCCACCTGCCGTCCGGCAATGTGTGGCGCCAGCAGTTCAGGCCGATCCAGCAAGCCTTCGCCAATGTGAATCGGGTAGCTTCGTTCGCCCAGCTCGACCGTAAGTGTCTGCATGTGTCCCCACGCTGATAAAGAGTGCGCCTGCCGCGTCATCTCTGAGTCTGATTATGAAATCATGGCTGCTATAAAAATCATGGCTTTACGCCACATCGCAACGCTGTTTTTTATGCCAAGGGTGAGTGACGGAGGATAACGCATTTCGCTCCACGCTTTAACGGGGAGCGAGTTCGGCCAAGCGGGCCAAAATGTGTAATACCACCATTCGCGGCGGCCGCTCATCGGTTTCCACCACCAAATCAGCGATTTCTCGATAGAGCGGATCACGGATTTCCAGCAGTTCGCGCAGCACGCGGGCGGGGTCGGCGGTTCGCAACAAAGGTCGGTTACGGTCACGGGCAGTGCGCCCGACTTGTTGCTCTACCGAGGCATGCAAATACACCACGCGCCCACCCGCATGGAGCGCCTGGCGATTCTCGCTGCGCATGACTGCACCGCCACCGGTGGCGAGTACGATGCCGTCGGCCTCGCACAGTTCAGCAATCATTTGCTGTTCGCGATCGCGGAAGCCTGGCTCGCCCTCTTTGTCGAAAATCCACGGAATGTTGGCACCGGAACGCAGTTCAATTTCCTTGTCGGAATCTTTGAACGGCAAGCGCAACTCTTTGGACAGCAATCGACCGATGGTGCTTTTGCCCGCCCCCATCGGCCCTACAAGTATTATATTTCGCACAGAATCAACGACTCACAGCAATCGCCTGGTTATTCATGATACGCGGGGTAAGAAACACCAGCAGTTCGGATTTTGCTTCCGAGACTACGTCGCGCCGGAAAAGGCGGCCAACATACGGCACATCACCCAAAAATGGCACCTTTTCAACGGTTTTACTTTGGGTGTTGGAGAATACGCCACCAATCACGATGGTTTCACCGTCCGCTACGAGCACCTTGGCATTCACTTCGTTTTTCTTGATCGGCGGTACGCCGAGCACGGTATTGACGTAGTCCGGCTCATCCTTGGTCACCTTGACCTCCATGATGATGCGGTTATCCGGCGTGATCTGCGGGGTTACCTCCAAAGACAACGCAGCCTCTTTAAAGGATACGGAGGTTGCACCGCTGGAGCTGGCCTCCTGATACGGGACTTCCGTACCTTTCAGGATTTTCGCCGTTTCCTTGTCAGAGGTGACAACTTTCGGCTGGGAAACTACTTCGCCGTTTCCGGTCTTCTCCATGGCGCTGAGCTGAAGGTCCAGCAACGTATTGTTGGTCAGGAAGGAAATACCGATTCCGGAGGTCGCATTGGCTGCGCCCAGATCGACATACGGAGAATTGAGGTTTGGAGTAGTGCCAGTGGGCGTCGTCACCAGACCGGAGCCGCCCACTGTCGTTTTGCCGTTACCGCTAGCATTGGTCGAACCGCCCCATTGCACGCCCAGCGCCTTGTCGTAACCGACGTTGGCTTCGACGATCCGCGCTTCGATCATCACCTGACGTACCGGGATGTCCAACTGCGAGACAATTCGGCGCAACTCATCGAGTCGATCCTGGGTCTGGTAGGCAATGATGTTGTTAGTCCGATCATCCACGGTAATCGAACCGCGCTCTTCGGTTTTAGCTTCGGCGCTGGTGACTGACTGGAATAGCTTGGCAATATCAGCGGCTTTGGCGTAGTTCACTTGCAGCAGCTCGCGGCGTAGCGGTGCCAGCTCGGCAATTTGCTTCATCGACTCCAGCTCCTGCCGCTCACGGGCAGCGATTTCGTCTGCCGGCGCGACCAGCAATACGTTGCCCACTTTGCGCTTATCCAGGCCTTTGGTTTTCAGCACCAAATCCAGCGCCTGATCCCACGGCACGTTCTGCAGACGCAAGGTAATCCCGCCCTGCACCGTGTCGCTGGCCACTAGGTTGAGATTGGTAAAATCGGCAATCAACTGCAGGACCGAGCGCACGTCGATGTCCTGGAAGTTCAGCGAAAGCTTTTCGCCGGTGTAGACCAGCTTGTCGAGGTTGCGACGATCCACATCATCGTTGGTCAACGGACGCACGCTGATGGTCAGCTTGTTATCGGTCTGGTAGGCCGAGTAATCGAACGCCCCGGTTGGCTCAATATTGATACTGGCTTTGTCACCCGTAGCGCTGGCAGTGACGAACTGCACTGGTGTTGCGAAATCTTTCACATCCAGCCGAACGCGCAAAGGGTCCGGCAACTGGGTCTTGGCAAAATCCACGCGAATTTTACCGCCCTGCTCCTGGATGTCTGGAGCGATGCCCGAGTCGGTCAACTCGATGACTACGTTACCCTCGCCCAACTCGCCGCGCTGGAAGTCGATGTTCTTGATCGCCTTACCCACTGCGGCATAGGATTTAGCCGGAGCAGCGGCAGGTACCGAAACCCGCGCTGCACCCGTGGCAGTACTTGGCTGGGAGCGTTGAGCCGTCGCGGCGCCCTGACCCACCACCAAGAACAGGTTGTTGCCATCGACCCGCGAGCTATAAGGCGCAAGCGTGGTCATGTTAATGATCACCCGCGTACGGTCTTTAGCTTCGACCACTACCACGCTGCGGGCATTCCCTACGCCCAACTCGCGAGTCTTGCTCGCCAACTGACTGGTCACGCCAGGCAAGTCCAACGCAATCCGCGCCGGTTGCTCGGTGGTATAGCCACGCGGAACGGGGATCGGCCCGTCGAAGGTCAACTTCAGCTCTACGCGGTCTCCCGGCAACGCCGCAACATCCAGCGTTTTCAAGCTGGCAGCTTCGAGCATCGGCGATATCATCGCGACCCAAAGCGAAACGCCGATAACCGAGAAAATCCTGTTCATGATCAAATTCCGTTGTGCTGATCCGAGGGTGTTGTACATGCTTGGCTCCACCCTTTTATGATTTCTCTTTGAGGGAAATAATGCGTGGCCGCTCTAGCCATGCGCCCTCTCCATCAGGAACTAATTCAACCACATCGACCTGCGAATCACTGATTGCAACGATGCGTCCGTCATTGCGGCCCAAGTAGTCGCCGACCTTCATCCGATACACACCACCCGCGCCACGTACCAGGGCAAAGGTTCCCGAGAGGTTGGCCATCGTGCCTACCATTTCGAATTGCTCGATGTTGAACCCTTCGAGGAACTGCTTAACCCGAGTTTCATCCGGCTTAACTTCCTTCGAACCTTTTTGACGCTTGGTCAAGTCAACCTTGATCGGCGGCTGAAACGGACTGCGCAGTGCGGCGGCGCTGTAGGAAAACGCTTCATAAGGACGAAATTTTGGCAGAGGTTCGATCACGCCGGTAGGGCGAGCGCGCACCTCGTCCATGTAGGTCTGCAAGTCGCCAAACTGATTAGCGTTGTCGCAACCGGCCAGGCTGATCAAGGTGACACTGATGCACAACAGTCCAGTGGCCCTCATTTCTGCTGCCCTTTGTCGTTGTAACGGTAGGTCTTGGCCAGAATGCTCATACGCAATTTTTGCGTACCGCCGGGCTCGACCGGTTTGATCTGGAAGTCGTGCAGCGTCACGATTCGCGGCAGGCTGGCAACGCCGCTGGCGAAGGTAGCCAGGTCGTGATAAGCCCCGACCACAGTGATTTGAATCGGCAGTTCGATGTAGAACTGCTGGGTCACTTCTGGCAGCAACTTGATCTCTTCAAACTCCAGCCCACTGCCCAACCCCGTTCGGGTGATATCTTCAAGCAGTCCCGGAACCTCAGTGTCGCTGGGCAACTGCCGCAGCAGTGCGCCGAACGAGTTCTCCATTTCCTTCATTTGTATTTTGTAGGCATTCAGGTTCGCTGCCTGATAGGCCTTGGTAGAGAACTGCTCCTTGAGCGTGACCTCACTGGCCAGTGACTGGTCGAGTTGATCCTGTAGGTCCTTCAGGTAAAAGTTGTAACCCAGCGCCAGCACGATAATCAAAACCAGCGCACCAGCGATGGTCTTGACCGCCGCAGGCCATGAACCGAGATTGTTCAGGTCCAGGTCGTTGAAATCGATCTTGCGCAGGCTGTCCAGCCATTCTCCAGGCTTCATCGTTTACCCCCCTCAACTTGTGGCTGAGTTTGGCGCACGGTCAGCTGGAACGTATTCGCTTGATCGACCCCCCCGGCAGTGGTGGCCTTGACCTCGGTCAGACTCGGGCCTTCAAGCCAGTCGGACGCTTCGAGATTACGCATCAAGTCGGAAACGCGGTTGTTCGACTCCGCAGCACCGGAAATACCAATGAGCTTGTCCGTCATTTTTACTTCAGTGAAATACACGCCATCGGGCAGCGTGCGCGCCAGTTGGTCAAAAACTCGACCGATGATTGGACGGTTGCCTTGCAGGTCCTGGATGATTTTCATCCGTTCCAGCAATTGCTTGCGACGCGCTTTCAACTCACTGATTTCTTTGATTCGCTGGTCGAGCTGAACAATTTCTTTCTGTATGAAGGCGTTGCGCGCAGCCTGGTGCTCAATGGAATTGCTGATGTATTGATCACCCAGAAAGACCACACCAACGGCAATGACCAATACGCCGACAAGGGCTGTTAGGAAGCGCTTTTTTCGCTCTTCGCGCAGTTGCTCACGCCACGGCAGTAAGTTAATCCGCGCCATTAGTCGAAACTCCTCAGCGCGAGACCACAGGCAATCATCAATGCCGGTGCATCACTGGCCAAGGCCCCGGCGTTGACTTTGCTGCTCAGCGCCATATCGGCGAAGGGGTTGGCGACCAGTGTTGGCGTGCCGATGCGTTGTTGAATCAAATGATCCAGACCCGCAATCGAGGCGGTACCGCCTGCCAGCATGATGTAATCCACGCTGTTGTATTGGCCAGCAGCAAAGAAGAACTGCAACGAACGCGACACTTGTTGAACCACCGCATCCTTGAACGGCTGCAGCACTTCGGTCACGTAGTCGTCGGGCAGCCCGCCTTGCTTCTTCGCCAGGCCAGCCTCCTCCACTACGAGGCCGTAGCGTCGTTGAATTTCTTCAGTGAGTTGGCGGCCACCGAACAGTTGCTCGCGGGTATAGATAATTCGACCGCTGTGCAGAACGCTCAAGGTGGTCATGGTGGCGCCGATATCGACCACTGCCACGGTCAGTTGCTCGTGATCATGGCCAAGCTGCGCGGTAAGAAGGCCAAAGGAACGCTCCAATGCGTACGCTTCTACGTCAACCACTTTGGCTGTCAGGCCCGCAAGCGCCAAGGCTGCTTCACGGACTTCGACGTTCTCCTTGCGGCAGGCAGCCAGCAATACCTCGACGCGCTCGGGGTTGCGCGCCGAATAACCCTGCACTTCAAAGTCGATAGCGACTTCTTCCAGCGGATAGGGAATGTACTGATCAGCCTCGATCTTCAGCTGGTTTTCCATGTCATCGTCTGACAGGCCAGCATCCATCTCGATGGTTTTGGTAATGACCGCAGAACCGGCCACTGCAACCGCCACATTTTTGACATTAGTCTTGGCCTTGATCAGCACACGAGACAGCGCCTGACCAACCCCTTCGAGCTCGGCAATATTCTTTTCTACTACAGCGTTGGCGGGCAGCGGTTCTACTGCATACGATTCAACTTTGTAGCGGGTGCCGGATCTACTCAATTCCAGGAGTTTTACCGAGGTGGAGCTAATATCGATCCCTAGAAGGGTATTGGCCTTCTTACCGAAGAGTTCGAACACAAACCGATTCCCTATGAGTTTCCGTCACTTACGGATTGTTTAGCGCCCTATGCCTCTTGCACCTGCCCGAACAGTAGCGCAAATAACGCTCGGACACGAAAAATGCTTATAATGCCCAGCGTTTTTTTCGTAAAGCCAAGCTTCAAGGCATGCCTCTTTTTTTGATGCTTTCGCTTAACCCATTCTTTTATCTGGAAATCCAAAAGCCTTGATACGCCTGCTGAAGTTTTTCTGGTGGTCATTCGTCGCGGTATTTTGCGGGCTGCTGCTCGTATTAAGCGGCGCCTACCTCTACTTGACCCCCGGCTTGCCGTCTGTTGACGCGCTGCGCAGCATTCAGCTACAGATCCCGCTTCGGGTCTATAGCAGTGATGGCAAATTGATTGCTGAATTTGGCGAAATGCGCCGTTCACCTATTCGTTTTGCCGATATTCCTCCTAATTTCATCAATGCGCTGCTGTCTGCCGAAGATGACAACTTCGCCAATCACTACGGCGTAGACCCCAGCAGCCTTATGCGAGCGGCGTCTCAGCTGATCAAAAGCGGCCATATCCAATCCGGCGGCAGCACCATCACGATGCAAGTCGCGAAGAACTTCTTTTTGACGAGTGAACGCAGTTTTTCACGCAAAACCAATGAAATCCTCTTAGCCCTGCAAATTGAGCGCCAACTGACCAAGGACGAAATCCTTGAGTTGTACGTCAATAAAATTTACCTGGGGAACCGTGCGTACGGCATTGAAGCCGCCGCCCAGGTTTATTACGGCAAGTCGATTCGTGATGTGAGCATCGCGCAGATGGCGATGATCGCCGGCCTGCCTAAAGCACCATCGCGCTTCAACCCGCTGGCCAACCCAGTACGCGCCAAAGAACGCCGCGACTGGATTCTCGGCCGCATGTACAAACTGGGTAAAATCGACCAAAACGCCTACCAGGTTGCATTGGCTGAACCGATCAACGCCAGCTACCACGTGCCGACACCGGAAGTGAACGCACCGTATATTGCCGAAATGGCTCGTGCCGAGATGGTCGGCCGTTATGGCAGCGAGGCGTACACCGAAGGCTTCCGAGTCACTACCACGGTGCCAAGTGATCGCCAGGAAGACGCCAACACTGCAGTGCAGGAAGGTTTGATCAGCTACGACCAACGACACGGCTACCGTGGCCCGGAAACGCGTTTGGCCGGCAAGACCCATGAAGCGTGGGTGCTGGAAATGACCAAACAGCGTCCGATCAGTGGACTAGAGCCCGCCATCGTGACTCAGGTTGATAAAACCGGGTTACACGTCCTGACCCGCAACGGCGACAAAGAAGAGACCGTGGCATGGGAGACCATGAAATGGGCTCGGCCATACCTGAACACCAACAGTTTGGGCAAAGTGCCGTCGCAACCATCTGATGTAGCGCAGGTCGGTGATTTGATTCGCGTCCAGCGTCAATCCAATGACTCGCTCAAGTTCAGCCAAATCCCGGCAGCACAGAGCGCACTGGTGTCGCTTGATCCGCAAAACGGCGCTATTCGCGCGCTGGTCGGCGGTTTCGCGTTCGAACAGAGCAATTACAACCGCGCCCTGCAGGCCAAGCGCCAGCCGGGCTCGAGCTTCAAACCCTTCCTGTACTGCGCGGCGCTGGATAATGGCTTCACCGCCTCCAGCCTGGTCAACGATGCGCCGATCGTGTTTGTCGACGAATACCTGGATAAGGTCTGGCGTCCGAAGAACGACACCAACACCTTCCTGGGTCCGATCCGTCTGCGTGAAGCGCTGTATAAGTCGCGCAATCTGGTTTCGATCCGCCTGTTGCAAAGTTTGGGTGTCGAGAACGCGATCAACTACATCACGCGCTTCGGCTTTAACAAGCAGGACCTGCCGCGCAACCTGTCGCTGGCGCTTGGAACGGCAACGCTGACGCCAATGGAAATCGCCACGGGATGGAGCACGTTTGCCAATGGCGGATACAAAATCGCTCCGTACTTGATCCAGCGTATTGAAAACCGTGACGGTGCAACACTGTTCGTTGCCAACCCGCCGAGCGTACCGCTTAACGATGCCAAGGTCGCGGTTGATACCGCAACGTTTGCCATCAACGACACCCCGGGCGTTGCGCCTGCCACCCCGACCGCACCGACCGATCCTCAGGTTCCTGCAGTTGCAGAGCGGATAGTCGACGGCCGTACCACTTACATCCTGAACAGCATGCTGGAAGACGTGATCAAGAAAGGCACCGGCCGCCGCGCCCTGTCGATGAATCGTCCGGACATTGCGGGCAAAACCGGGACAACCAACGAATCCAAAGACGCGTGGTTCACCGGTTATAACGCCGATTACATCACCACCGTCTGGACCGGTTTCGACCAGCCAGAAAGCTTGGGCCGGCAGGAGTTTGGCGGGACGGTTGCGCTGCCGATCTGGATGAACTACATGAGCGCCGCGTTGAAAAACAAACCGCCCCATACTCAGGCCGAACCTGAAGGCATTCTTAGCTTGCGGGTCGATCCGATCAGTGGCCGCGCAGCGTCACCGGGAACGCCTAACGCCTACTTCGAGCTGTTCAAAAGCGAAGACACACCACCAAGCGTGAATGAAGTCGGCGGCAGCGGCACCGGACCAAACAGCCCATTGCCAGCGGATGAATCGGCGCCGATCGATTTATTCTGATCCCCGTAGGAACCAACTTGTTGGCGAGGCGATATACCTGATACACCGCGTCAAGCCTTTCGCCAACAAGTTGGCTCCTACAGGAATTTGGCACCAAAAAAAACCTCCATTGCTGGAGGTTTTTTTTGCATCGCGATCAAGACTTAGCCGTTGAAAACGTCATCAACGCTTTTCAGCGGGTAGTTCTTTGGATACGGCAGCGTTGCAACGCCGGTCTCGATGGCGGCTTTAGCCACGGCATCGGAAATCACGCCCAGCAGACGAGCATCCATTGGTTTCGGGATAATGTACTCACGACCGAACTCCAGCTTGATGCCGCCGTACGCGTCGCACACCTCCTGAGGAACCGGCAGCTTGGCCAATTGACGCAAAGCGTTAGCCGCGGCGATTTTCATCTCTTCGTTGATGCGCTTGGCGCGAACGTCCAGTGCGCCACGGAAGATGAATGGGAAGCCCAGCACGTTGTTGACCTGGTTCGGGTAGTCCGAACGGCCTGTGGCCATGATCACGTCATCACGGGTGGCGTGAGCCAACTCGGGAGCGATTTCCGGGTCCGGGTTCGAGCACGCGAACACGATCGGGTTAGCCGCCATCAGCTTCAGGTTGTCGGCGCTGAGCAGGTTCGGACCTGACAGACCCACAAAAACGTCTGCATCAAGCATGGCGTCAGACAGCGTGCGTTTTTCGGTGGCGTGAGCGAATACCGCCTTGTACTGGTTCAGATCGGTACGGCCGGAGTGAATCACGCCGGTGCGGTCGACCATGAACACGTTTTCGATTTTTGCGCCCATGCTTACCAGCAACTTCATGCAGGAGATGGCCGCAGCGCCAGCACCCAAGCACACGATTTTCGCGCTCTCAAGGGTTTTGCCGACGATTTCCAAAGCGTTGATCATACCGGCCGCAGTCACGATAGCCGTGCCGTGCTGGTCATCATGGAACACCGGAATGTCACATTGTTCAATCAGGGCTTTTTCGATTTCAAAACATTCAGGCGCCTTGATGTCTTCGAGGTTAATGCCGCCGAACGTAATGGAAATACGCTTAACCGTATCGATGAAGGCTTGCGGGCTCTCGGCATCGACTTCGATGTCGAAAACGTCGATCCCGGCGAAGCGCTTGAACAAAACACCCTTACCTTCCATCACGGGCTTGGAAGCCAGCGGGCCAAGGTCACCCAAGCCAAGGATAGCGGTGCCGTTGGAAATCACTGCTACCAGATTTCCTTTGCCGGTGTACTTGTAGGCAAGTTCAGGATCACGGGCAATTTCGCGCACAGGCTCAGCAACACCCGGGCTGTAAGCCAAGGCCAGATCGCGGGCAGTTGCGGTTGGCTTTGTTAGCTCGACGCTCAGTTTCCCTGGGCGAGGATAGGCGTGATATTCGAGAGCGGCAGTTTTCAGATCTGACATGTGGGCATTCCGCTTTTTTTACTGTTGGATGACGGGTCGCCGAGGATACGCAAGATGGAAAGTCCTAACAAGACTGGTCAGTCACTTGTGTCAAGCCCCAGCGCTTACGACTTTACGCCTAGGGCCACGGAACACAAGGCCTGCAGTGTTCACAATCCGCTATCAAGACTGTCTACAATTTTATCTATCGGGGAGATAGAGCATTGCAGGGTGAGTGATGGGCAGCATCCATCGCGCCTGACCTGCGAAGTGACCACCACGGCGGGAACGGTCAATCACCCAGCCTCGCGCCTCCAGTGTTTGGCCTTTGAGGCGCAGCAACTGCGCAACGTCGAACTGGCTCAGGAGATTTGGCGCTATGCGCAGAACCAGCGACCCCTCCAACTCGATCCACAGCCCGCCGCCATTACGCTGAACATCGGCGACCCGACCAGTAACCAGGGTAAATCCACCAGCGTTGATTTGCCCGACACGCTGCACCGGGGATACTCGCCACACGCCCAATCCTGCCTGACGGGCAACCCGCTCCGCCGCCTGCTGACACGCCAACAAAGCGACGTTCGGCGTAATTGCCACTTGATAGCCCAACCCCTCGACCAGCAACTGCGCCTCAAGGTTCTCACCCTCACGACCAAAAATATTGGCCAGTGTACGGCCGTAATGGTCTTTCGGATCCTGCCCGACCCGCACACTGACTTGACCGTCATTGGCGTCGATCAGCGCTTGCAACCGACGCTTGGCAGCATCGGCGAATGGCTCGGCAGCACGGCCTTTCTTACCGGTCTCGGGCGCATTCATGCCAATCATCCGCACGCTGCGTCCGTCACTAAGGCGCACGGTGTCGCCATCTACCACCCGCTGAACGGCGAATACCGGAAGGGTATTAAGTGCAGGACATAGCGCCTGAGCCGTAGACAACCAAATCGCAGGCATAAAAAAAGCGCCCGCGAGGGACGCCTTTTTAAGCAGTCTGGAGAAGCCCATCGGACCTCCCAGACCCACCATTTACTCTGCAGCAGTTTCTGCGGCAGGAGCTTTTGTAGCGCCGAATGCACCGAAACGCGACTTGAACTTGTCGACGCGGCCGCCGATATCAAGAGTCTTCTGCTTGCCGGTGTAGAACGGGTGGCACTCGTTGCACACGTCAAGGCTCATTGGCTTGGCGAGGTTAGAACGAGTGTGGATCACATTGCCGCAGCTGCAAGTGGCGACAATGGCTTCGTATACTGGATGGATATCAGCTTTCATGGGTATTTCCTCGGCTAGCGTGCCGCCACTCAACACTATTGTTGAATACCGCACGTAATAAGGCTGCGGATACTACCAGACAATTGCTAGGACGCAAGCGAACTTTTACACCGGCCGTCTGCTAAGATCGCCGCTTCGTCACAGACCGTTACAGAGAACCCTCCGCGTGCCCGACGCCATTTTGCGCCTCGCCCTGCCCTCGCCGCTCAGACGTTTATTCGACTACCGCGCGCCTCCTGGAGTGCTGCGTAGCGCGCTGCAACCCGGAATGCGGGTGCGGGTGCCTTTCGGGCGTCGAGAAATGATCGGCATTTTGATCGAAGTGGTGGATCACAGCGACGTGCCGGCTGAAAAGCTCAAGCCCGCCGTGGCGATATTGGATCACGAAGCGCCGCTGCCGCCGTCATTGTTCAAGCTGTGCCTGTGGACCGCGCAATACTATCAACACAGCCTTGGCGACACCTTGAGCTGGGCGTTGCCGGTACTGTTGCGCCAGGGCGAACCCGCGCAATCTCGTCAGGAGCGGTTCTGGCAGGTGACCCCCGGCGCCCGGCTGGATGACCCGCGCATCGCGCGCGCGCCCAAACAACGGGAAGCCCTGACTACGCTGGCGCAACACCCCCACGGCGTTGCGCATCAGTTGCTCAGCAAATTAATGCTGAACCGCGAGAGCCTTAGTCTGCTGCTCGCCAAGGACATGGTCCACGTCGAAGTGCGTCGCCATGCGCCCAGCGAACGCCATGAACGCTGGCTCGCACAACCGGAACTGCCGCTGAACCCGGAACAGCGCGCTGCGTATGAAGCCATTCGCGCCGGCTTCGACAGCTTTCATTCGTTCCTGCTGGCGGGCGTGACCGGCAGCGGAAAGACCGAAGTCTATTTACAGCTGATCCGCGAAACCCTTGAAGCGGGCAAGCAGGCGCTGGTGTTGATCCCCGAGATCAACCTTGGCCCGCAAACCTTGGCGCGTTTCGAGCAACGTTTTAACGCGCGCATTGCGCTGGTGCATTCGGCCGTCAGCGACCGGGATCGCCTCGACGCGTGGTTGGCCGCTCGGGACGGAGAAGCCGACATCATTATCGGCACCCGCTCGGCGCTGTTCACACCGATGAAAAATCCCGGCCTGATCATCATTGATGAAGAGCACGACGGTTCCTATAAACAGCAGGAGGGCCTGCGCTACCACGCCCGCGATCTGGCGCTGGTTCGGGCGCGGCAGGAGAACATTCCGATCGTGCTCGGCTCGGCTACGCCGTCGCTGGAAAGTCTGCACAACGCCTACACCGGCCGCTACGGTTTACTGCACCTGAATCAACGGGCAGGCGGTGCGCAGCAACCGAAATTCTTGCGCTTGGACGTCAAAAGCCGTCCGCTGGACAGCGGTATTTCCGGGCCGATGCAACAAGCCATCGGCCAAACACTCGCGGCAGGCCAGCAAGTGCTGGTATTCCTTAACCGCCGTGGATTTGCACCGACCCTGTTGTGTCACGACTGCGGCTGGCTGTCGGAGTGTCCGCGTTGTGATGCGAGAATGACCGTACATCAACGCTCCGGCGAACTGCGTTGTCACCATTGCGGCCATGTCGAGCGCACGCCGCGTCGCTGCCCGTCGTGCGGCAAAGTCGATTTACGTCCGGTAGGTGCCGGCACCGAACGCGCCGAAGAGCGCTTGGGAATTTTGTTTCCGGACTTCCCAGTGTTGCGGGTGGATCGCGACAGCACCTCGCGTAAAGATGCGATGAACCAGTTATTTGCCACCATTCAGCGCGGTCAGCCGTGCATTTTAGTCGGCACGCAAATGCTCGCCAAAGGGCATCACTTCCCACGGGTAACGCTGGTATCGATTTTGGATGCCGATGGCGGGCTGTTTTCCGGCGACTTCCGCGCCAGCGAACGCATGGCGCAGTTGATCGTCCAGGTCGCGGGCCGAGCCGGGCGCGCTGAAGAACCGGGCAGAGTGATCATCCAGACCCATTTGGCCGACCACCCACTGCTGATTCAACTGACGGAACAAGGCTATTTTGCCTTCGCTGAACAAGCGCTCAGCGAACGCCGTGCTGCGGGCCTGCCACCGTTTTCTCACCTAGCGTTGCTGCGGGCTGAAGCGCACAAGCCGGGGCAGGCCGAAAGCTTTCTCGACAATGCCTGCGCCGAAGCCGAGCGCTTGTTAGCAGAAATGAACCTGGGCGCCATTGAGCTCCTGGGCCCGGTGCCCGCTCCCATGGAGCGCCGCGCCGGACGCTATCGCGCACAGTTGCTGTTGCAAGCCAGCGCCCGTGCGCCGCTGCATAGACTGCTCAGCGCGTGGTTATTGGTGCTTGAACAAATGCCCAGCGGCCGACAAGTGCGCTGGTCGCTGGATGTGGACCCGGTAGATTTGTATTGAGCGTCAAACAACACCCCTCTGTGGAGCCAACTTGTTGGCGAAGGCCGGTAAACCAACAAACCGCCTTCGCCAACAAGCTGGTACCTACAGAGTTCAAAACACTCACAAACGCAGTCCTCTGTGAGACCGCACATCCGTCGTGGTTGGCAAGGCCGCCCTCGCAACGGATAATGCCCAGTTTTTCCACCCGCGCATCCAGGCGCCGCCGCGCTTGCGGTCGAAAGAGAGCACCATGAAAGACACTATTCGCCAGTTGATTCAACAAGCCCTGACCCAACTCGTCAACGAAGGCGTACTGCCTGAAGGGCTGACCCCGGCGATACAAGTGGAAAACGTGAGGGATAAAACCCACGGGGATTTCGCCAGCAATATCGCGATGATGCTGGCCAAACCTGCTGGCATGAAGCCTCGTGACCTGGCAGAAAAGCTGGTCGCTGCCCTGCCTGCCGATTCGCAAGTCAGCAAAGTGGACATCGCCGGCCCCGGCTTCCTCAACTTCTTTCAGAACACTCAAGCGCTGGCAGCGCGCCTCGATGCTGCGCTGGTCGATCCGCAACTGTCGGTGCGTAAAGTGGGCGCTGCACAACGGGTAGTGGTCGATCTGTCCGCACCGAACCTGGCCAAAGAGATGCACGTCGGGCATTTGCGTTCGACCATCATTGGCGACGGCGTGGCTAATGTGCTGGAATTTCTAGGCGACACCGTCATTCGGCAGAACCACGTCGGTGACTGGGGTACCCAGTTCGGCATGTTGCTGGCGTACTTGCAGGAAAAACCGACGGCCAGTGATGAATTGTCAGACTTGGAAAATTTCTACCGAGCTGCCAAACATCGCTTCGACGAGTCCGAAGAGTTCGCCGAGCGAGCACGAGGTCTGGTGGTCAAGTTACAAGCCGGTGATCCTGATTGCCTGGCGTTGTGGGCGCACTTCAAAGACATCTCCCTGCTGCATTGCCAACAAACCTACGAACGCCTCAACGTCAAACTGACCTCGGCCGACGTCATGGGCGAAAGCGCCTACAACGATGATCTGCCAAAGGTTGTCAGCGACCTCAAAACCACCGGCCTGCTGGTTGAAAGCAACGGCGCGCAGTGTGTGTTCCTTGAAGAATTCAAAACCGCCGAAGGCACGCCGCTGCCGGTGATTGTGCAGAAAAACGGCGGCGGCTATCTGTATGCCACCACCGACCTGGCCGCTATCCGGTATCGCAGCAACGTCTTGAAAGCGGATCGGGCGCTGTATTTTGTCGACCAACGACAGGCGTTGCATTTCCAGCAAGTATTTGAAGTCGCACGCCGTGCCAACTTTGTGACCAACGGCATGCAGATGGAACACATGGGGTTTGGCACCATGAACGGCGCTGACGGCCGTCCGTTCAAAACCCGTGACGGCGGCACCGTCAAGCTGGTTGACCTGCTCGATGAAGCAGAGGAACGCGCCTACACCCTGGTCAAAGAAAAGAACCCGGAAGTCGCCGAAGACGAACTGCGCAGCATTGCAAAGGCCGTTGGCATCAGCGCGGTGAAATATGCCGACTTGTCCAAACACCGCACAAGCGATTACAGCTTCAACTTCGATCAGATGCTCAGCTTCGAAGGCAACACCGCCCCCTATCTGCTGTATGCCTACACCCGCGTGGCGGGTGTTTTCCGCAAGCTCGGTAAACCGTTCGACGTCACCCAAGGGCAGATCGTCCTTGAAGCGCCGCAAGAAACCGACTTGGCAGCACGATTGGCGCAATTCGGTGAGACCCTGAATAACGTCGCCGAAAGAGGCACGCCGCACGTGTTGTGCGCTTACGTCTACGACCTGGCCGGTTTGTTCTCCAGCTTCTACGAGAACTGCCCGATCCTCGGTGCGGAAAATCCGGAACAACAGCAAAGCCGTCTGCGCCTTGCCGCGTTAACCGGTCGCACCCTCAAGCAAGGCCTGGAACTCTTGGGTCTGGACACTCTGGAGCGCATGTAAGTTGGCTGTGAAGAAAAAACCTGCTCCCAAGCGCGGCGCCAGCCGTTATCAGGCACCCGCAAAGAAGCCGATTCCGGGATGGTTATGGCTAGCGATTGGCCTTGCGGTAGGCGCTTTTGTGGTTGTGCTGATGAAAATCGGACCGAGTGGCGCAGAGGTCAAACGCGTCAAAGAAGAAACTAAAGCGGCAAAAATCGCCGAAGCCAACAAAGTGCCGCCCAGCCCTCAGGCGCCAGTGAAGCCCAAATACGACTTCTATACCCTGCTGCCTGAGTCGGAAGTTATCGTGCCCAACGAAGCGGTGCCGGAGAAAACCCCACCGATTGTTGCGCCCATCGTGGCGCCAGTCACCCCGGAGCAGGCGGCGAAAATTGACACTGCCCGCGCCCAAGCGGCCCTCAGTGGCGTCACTCCGCCGCCGGCACCGCCGGTGGTCAAACCAGGTCCGGCAGCCGTGACCAAGTTCTTCTTGCAGGCCGGTTCGTTCCGTAAAGAGACTGACGCCGATAAAGTCCGTGCGCAGATTATTTTGCTCGGGCAAGCGGTACAGGTTGAGTCGGGCACGGTGAAAGATGAAACCTGGTTCCGGGTGCTGGTCGGCCCGTTCAGCAACCGCGAACAACTGACCATTGCCCAAAAGCAATTGGCCGGCAGCGGCTTTAGCAACTTGTTGTTACAGCAGCGCCAAGGTAAGTAAATTCGGACATGACATCTATCCTGTGGGAGCGGGCTTGCCTGCCAATGGCTTTACACGGTGTATCTGTAACACCGCGTTGAATGCTTCGCAGGCAAGCCTACTCCCACAGGTCTGATGCAGCCCTGTGGGGGCATGTTGTTCTTCTTACCGCTAAAGTTTGAAACTTGAAGCTGCCGCCACACTCACCCTTTCATCCCCCACGGTTGAAATGCCAGTCCCCACCCCCATATGAGTTTCCACTAGGGCATTTTCGCCCCGCTGCGTGGAGACTCTCCCTTGACCACCATCGTTTCAGTGCGCCGTAACGGCAAAGTCGTCATGGCCGGCGACGGCCAGGTTTCCCTCGGCAATACCGTCATGAAAGGCAACGCGAAAAAAGTGCGGCGCCTATACCACGGCGAAGTGATCGCCGGGTTCGCCGGGGCCACCGCCGACGCCTTCACGCTGTTCGAGCGTTTTGAAGGCCAGTTGGAAAAACATCAAGGCCATCTGGTTCGCGCCGCCGTTGAATTGGCGAAAGAATGGCGAACCGACCGCTCCCTGAGCCGCCTTGAAGCAATGCTCGCGGTTGCCAACAAAGATGCCTCGCTGATCATTACCGGCAACGGCGACGTCGTTGAGCCCGAAGATGGCCTGATTGCCATGGGTTCCGGTGGTGCGTTCGCTCAAGCCGCCGCCCGCGCCCTGTTGATGAAAACCGAACTCTCAGCGCGTGAAATTGCCGAAACCGCGCTGGGCATCGCTGCCGACATCTGCGTATTCACCAACCACAACATCACCATTGAGGAGCAGGACCTCGCCGAATAAGCCATTTTCCAGGCCGCCCACTTTGAGCGGCAAGAGCGCTTTTTTCAGCTAGAGGACCGCCACTATCATGTCTATGACTCCCCGCGAAATCGTCCACGAACTCAATCGGCACATCATTGGCCAGGACGATGCCAAACGCGCCGTCGCCATTGCACTGCGTAACCGCTGGCGCCGGATGCAGCTGCCTGAAGAGCTGCGTGTTGAAGTGACTCCGAAAAATATTCTGATGATCGGGCCCACCGGTGTCGGTAAGACCGAGATCGCCCGTCGCCTGGCGAAACTGGCCAACGCGCCGTTCATCAAAGTCGAAGCCACCAAGTTCACCGAAGTGGGCTACGTCGGCCGCGATGTCGAATCGATCATCCGCGACTTGGCCGATGCCGCAATCAAACTGCTGCGCGAACAGGAAATGACGAAGGTTCAGCACCGTGCCGAAGACGCGGCGGAAGACCGGATCCTTGATGCCTTACTGCCACCTGCGCGAGTGGGTTTCAACGAGGATGCCGCGCCAGCCTCTGACTCCAACACCCGTCAGCTGTTTCGCAAACGCCTGCGTGAAGGTCAGTTAGATGACAAAGAAATAGAAATCGAAGTCGCCGACACGGTGGGTGTCGATATCTCCGCGCCACCCGGCATGGAAGAGATGACCAACCAGTTGCAAAGCTTGTTCGCGAACATGGGCAAAGGCAAAAAGAAAAGCCGCAAGCTCAAGGTCAAAGACGCGTTGAAACTGGTGCGTGATGAAGAAGCCGGGCGTTTAGTCAACGAAGAAGAACTCAAGGCCAAAGCGCTGGAAGCTGTTGAACAACACGGCATAGTGTTCATCGATGAGATCGACAAAGTCGCCAAACGCGGTAATACCAGTGGTGTCGACGTGTCCCGTGAAGGCGTGCAACGTGATCTGTTGCCGCTGATCGAAGGCTGCACCGTGAACACCAAACTGGGCATGGTCAAGACTGACCACATCCTGTTCATTGCCTCCGGCGCCTTCCACCTGAGCAAGCCGAGCGATCTGGTACCCGAGCTGCAAGGTCGTCTGCCGATCCGCGTCGAGCTCAAAGCCCTGACGCCGCAAGACTTCGAACGTATCCTCTGCGAACCCCATGCATCGCTGACCGAGCAGTACCGCGAGTTGCTAAAAACCGAAGGCCTGAACATCGAGTTCCTGCCCGACGGCATCAAGCGCATCGCCGAGATTGCCTGGCAGGTGAACGAGAAAACCGAGAACATCGGTGCCCGTCGTTTGCACACCTTGCTCGAACGCTTGCTTGAAGAAGTGTCGTTCAGCGCCGGTGACCTCGCCGCCGCGCAGGGCGCGGAGACCATCCGCATCGACGCCGAATACGTCAACGTTCACCTGGGCGAACTGGCCAAAGACGAAGATCTATCAAGGTACATACTGTAAGCGGCAAGCTTTAAGCCGCAAGCGGCAAGTGGATTGCGATCCGCTTGTAGCTTGCAGCTTGTAACTCACCCCTTTAGGCTCTCGTCCTATGCCCAACCTTCCCTCTGCTATCAATCTCCACAAAGCCTCGAAAACCCTGACGCTGAAATACGCAACCGGTGAGGAGTACCACCTGCCTGCCGAATTTTTGCGCGTGCATTCGCCGTCGGCGGAAGTTCAGGGCCATGGTCATCCGATCCTGCAATTCGGCAAGCTGGGTGTCGGCTTGAGCAAGATCGAACCGGCTGGGCAGTACGCACTAAAATTGACCTTCGACGACGGTCATGACAGCGGACTGTTCACTTGGGAATATCTGTACCAATTGGCGCAACGCCAGGAACAGTTATGGGACGATTATCTTGCTGAGCTGAAAGCGGCTGGAAAGTCCCGCGACCCCTCCGAGCAAATCATCAAGCTGATGCTCTAGCTCAACCGTCTAGCCTTTTAGGGCGACCATTCTAATTTTGTTTGCTCCAATGTCCCTCGCAGAGGCCAACGATTGGCCCTGCTTGCGATTTTGTGAAATCTCGGGTAACCAATAGATCTGGCAAGTTCCCTGCATTTAATTTCTGCAGAACCAGTACGTGCAAATACGTAACGAATGAAGTCCCGCTGCCGTTTTTGTTTACGGCGTTTCGTTCGTAGATGCCGACTGGGAACGTCTGGTTTAGCCATCATCGATTACCCCGAGCAGTAGTACTGGAATTGACCTGTGTTGCTGCCTTTCACAGAAATATTCAGTACTCGTCTCAGGACAATGGAGCGTCATAGATGAGTAGCAACAACAACGATGACCTGCAGCGTCAAGCCTCTGAAAGCACGTTGAACTTGAACCCGGTTGTGGGACTGCGGCGTAAAGATTTACTGACGACCGCACGCATGGTGCTAAGCCAAGCCCTCAGACAACCTATCCATAGCGTCAAGCATGTGGCCCATTTCGGTATCGAGCTGAAGAACGTATTACTCGGTAAATCCACCCTGCAACCTGCCGCCGACGACCGCCGTTTCGCGGATCCCGCATGGAGCCAGAACCCGCTGTACCGGCGCTATTTGCAGACCTATCTTGCCTGGCGCAAAGAACTGCACGACTGGATCGGCGACAGTGACCTGTCGCCGCAGGACATCAGCCGCGGTCACTTTGTGATTAACCTCATGACCGAGGCCATGTCGCCGACCAATACCGCCGCTAACCCCGCGGCGGTTAAACGCTTCTTCGAAACCGGCGGTAAAAGCGTTCTCGACGGCCTGTCACATTTGGCCAAGGACTTGGTACACAACGGCGGGATGCCCAGCCAGGTCAACATGGACGCGTTCGAAGTCGGTAAGAGCCTGGGCACCACTGAAGGCTCGGTAATTTTCCGCAACGACGTGCTTGAGCTGATCCAGTACAAGCCCATCACCGAACAAGTGCTTGAACGGCCGCTGCTGGTGGTCCCGCCGCAGATCAACAAGTTCTATGTGTTCGACCTGAGCCCGGAGAAAAGCCTCGCGCGGTTTTGCCTGCGTGGCGGCGTCCAGACGTTCATTATCAGTTGGCGCAACCCGACCAAGGCTCAGCGCGAGTGGGGCCTGTCGACCTATATCGACGCGCTCAAGGAAGCGGTGGATGTGGTTATCGCCGTCACTGGCAGCAAAGACATCAACATGCTCGGCGCGTGTTCGGGCGGCATCACCTGCACCGCGTTGCTAGGCCATTACGCCGCGCTTGGCGAGCAGAAGGTCCACGCGTTGACATTGTTGGTGAGCGTGCTCGACACCACGATGGAAACCGAAGTCGCCCTGTTCGTCGACGAAAAAACCTTGGAATCGGCCAAGCGTCATTCCTATCAGGCCGGCGTGCTGGAAGGCCGCGATCTGGCAAAAATCTTTGCCTGGATGCGCCCCAACGATTTGATCTGGAACTACTGGGTCAACAATTACCTGCTGGGCAACGAGCCACCCGTCTTCGATATTTTGTTCTGGAACAACGACACCACCCGACTGCCGGCCGCCTTTCACGGCGACTTGATCGAAATGTTCAAGAACAACCCGTTGATTCGCCCGAACGCGCTAGAAGTCAGCGGCACGCCCATCGACCTGAAGAAAATCACCAGCGATGTGTTCTGCCTCGCGGGGACCAACGACCACATCACACCGTGGGGGTCGTGCTACAAATCGGCACGCTTGTTCGGTGGCAAAACTGAATTCGTGTTGTCCAGCAGCGGTCACATCCAAAGCATTCTGAATCCGCCGGGCAATCCGAAATCACGCTACATGACCAACCCTGAACTGCCACTCGATTCCAAAGAATGGCAAGAGAACGGGACCAAGCACACTGACTCCTGGTGGCTGCACTGGCAAGTTTGGCTGGCCGACCGTTCAGGCAAACTGAAGAAGTCGCCAACCAGCCTAGGCAGTAAAATCTATCCAGCCGGCGAAGCATCGCCGGGCACTTACGTACACGAACGCTAGACAATAACAATGGGGGCTGGCGGCTCAGCTTCCGATGCGCGATTACGTGACAAGTAGTACGAGGACCACCTCGACCTGATCTGACAAAGCAAAGGACAGCTTTGCCAGCGGTATAACTCATAGGGCTTTCGCGCATGCCACAACCGTTTGTTTTTCGTACCGTCGACCTGGATGGCCATACCATCCGCACGGCCGTGCGCCCAGGCAAGAAACACATGACGCCGCTGCTGATTTTCAACGGCATCGGCGCCAACCTGGAGTTGGTGTTTCCATTCGTCGATGCACTCGACCCCGATCTCGAAGTGATCGCGTTCGACGTGCCGGGCGTTGGCGGATCTTCCACACCGAGCAGGCCATTTCGCTTTTCGGGATTGGCCAAGCTGACCGCCCGCATGCTCGATTACCTCGACTACGGCCAAGTCAACGTGATCGGCGTTTCTTGGGGAGGCGCGCTGGCCCAGCAGTTCGCTTACGACTACCCGGAGCGCTGCAAAAAACTGGTGCTGGCGGCGACGGCGGCAGGAATGGTGATGGTGCCGGGCAAACCGCGGGTGCTGTGGTTGATGGCTAGCCCACGGCGCTACATCCAACCGTCCCACGTGATTCGAATTGCACCGGAAATCTACGGCGGGTCTTTTCGGCGCAACCCTAACCTGGCGGCCAACCATGCCGCTAAAGTCCGCTCGTCCGGAAAGCTCGGCTACTACTGGCAACTGTTCGCCGGGATGGGCTGGACCAGTATTCATTGGCTGCACAAAATCCATCAGCCGACGCTGGTGCTGGCGGGCGATGACGATCCACTTATACCGTTGGTAAATATGCGCTTGCTGGCTTGGCGGATACCCAATGCCCAGCTACACATAATCGACGATGGTCATTTGTTTTTGATCACCCGCGCCGAAGCCGTGGCGCCGATCATCATGAAATTCCTCGAAGAAGAACGACAGCGTGCGGTCATGCATCCGCAACCCGCACCGCTGGAGCGATAACCGACTCAACCTTCAGCTCGACTGCCATTGAAGTAGCTTTACAGGAGAAATCGCTTACCCACTGCGCCCTGGCCGGAGTGCTCCACGGCGCAGAATCTCGTAAAACAGCGCGCTCGTTCGGCGGCTGTTTTGCGCGTGTTGATGTGTTGATGGCCTGACGAAGGAGTGTTGCCCCGATGCGAAACAAAAACACATTGAGCCCGGCGCCGACCCCGGCCACTTTTATTAACGCGCAAAGCGCTATCACTGGGTTGCGCGGTAAAGACTTGTTTTCCACCTTGCGCAGCGTGGCCGCACAGAGCATGCGCCACCCTATCCACAGCGCCCGACATGCACTGGCCCTCGGCGGACAACTAGGCCGTGTACTGATCGGCGACGTCCCCTACCCGCCCAATCCGCGTGACGCACGTTTTGCCGATCCTACGTGGCAGCTAAATCCCTTTTACCGACGCAGTTTGCAGGCTTACTTGAGCTGGCAGCATCAGCTCAAAAGCTGGATCGACGACAGCAGCATGTCCAAGGATGACCGAGCCCGAGCGCACTTCATCTTTTCCTTGATCAACGATGCGTTCGCACCGTCCAACACCTTGCTCAATCCCATGGCGCTCAAAGAGCTGTTCAACTCCGGCGGCAGCAGCGTGGTCAAGGGCCTCAGCCACATGGTTGATGACCTGTTACACAACAACGGACTGCCCAGCCAGACCACCAAGGATGCGTTCGAAGTCGGCAAAACCGTCGCAACTACCGTTGGCTCGGTGGTGTTCCGCAACGAGCTACTGGAAGTGATGCAGTACAAATCGATGAGTGAAAAGCAGTACGCCAAGCCGCTGCTGATCGTGCCGCCGCAAATCAATAAGTACTATATTTTCGACCTCAGCCCGGCCAACAGCTTCGTGCAATACGCGCTCAAAAATAACCTGCAAGTGTTCATGATCAGCTGGCGTAACCCGGACGTGCGCCACCGCGAATGGGGGCTGTCCAGCTACGTCGAAGCCCTTGAAGAAGCGATGAACGTGGTCCGCGCCATTACCGCCAGCCGCGAAGTCAATCTGGTTGGCGCTTGTGCAGGTGGCTTGACCATGGCGGCGCTGCAAGGGCATTTGCAGGCCAAACGGCAATTACGTCGAATCTCTAGCGCAACCTATATGGTGAGCCTTTTAGACAGCCAGATCGAAAGCCCGGCCACGCTTTTTATCGATGAGCAGACCCTGGAAGCGGCTAAGCGACGCTCGTACCAGCAAGGCGTTCTCGATGGCCGCGACATGGCAAAAATCTTCGCCTGGATGCGCCCCAATGATTTGATCTGGAGCTATTGGGTCAACAACTACCTGCTGGGGAAAAGCCCGCCGCCGTTCGACATTCTGTATTGGAACAACGACAGCACACGCCTGCCCGCCGCATTGCACGGTGACTTGTTGGACTTCTTCAAGCACAACCCGCTGAGTCATGTCGGTGGTTTGGAAGTCTGCGGCACGCCCATTGACCTGCAAAAAGTCACCGTGGACAGCTTCAGCGTGGCGGGCATCAACGACCACATCACCCCGTGGGATGCGGTCTATCGCTCCACCCTGCTGCTCGGGGGCGATCGACGATTCGTCCTGTCCAACAGCGGCCACGTGCAAAGCATTCTGAATCCGCCGGGCAACCCTAAATCCAACTATGTCGAAAACCCCAAGCTCAGCAGCGATCCGCGCGCCTGGTTTTATGATGGCAAAACCGTCGAAGGCAGTTGGTGGCCTAACTGGCTGGAGTGGATTCAACAGCGCTCCGGCGAACAACGAGAAACACTGATGGTGCTGGGTAACCAAAACTATCCGCCCATGGAGGCTGCGCCTGGCACCTATGTGCATGTGCGTTAAATCCTGCGACGGCCAACATGAACAGTAGGAGCCAACTGGTTGGCGAGGTTTGATGCGGTGTGCTCGGTCAATCGCATCGCCAACAAGTTGGCTCCTACAGATTTTGCAAAATCAATCCAAACAAGAAGACTGGATGAAAACCCGCGACCGTATCCTTGATTGTGCGCTGCACCTGTTCAACCAGCAGGGTGAACCCAACGTCTCGACCCTGGGAATTGCCAACGAAATGGGCATCAGCCCTGGCAATCTTTACTACCACTTTCACGGTAAAGAACCGCTGGTGCTGGGGCTGTTCGAGCGCTTTCAAGCCGAACTCACGCCGTTGCTCGATCCACCGGCAAACGCACAGCTGGCACCGGAAGATTACTGGTTGTTCCTGCACCTGATCGTCGAACATCTGTCGCACTACCGGTTCCTGTTCCAAGACCTGTCCAATCTCGCCGGCCGTCTGCCAAAACTGGCGCGCGGCATCCGCAATCTGCTCAACGCCCTCAAACGCACCTTGGCGTCGTTGCTCGCCCAACTCAAAGCGCAAGGACAAATGGTCAGCGACACCCAAGCGCTGGGGCAACTGCTCGAACAGATCAGCATGACCCTGCTGTTCTCGCTGGATTACCAGCGGATCTTGGGTAAGGAAGGGCAAGTTCGGGTGGTGGTTTACCAAATCATGATGCTCGTCGCGCCGCATTTGATTGCAGGGTCGAAGGAGGCGGTTGAAGACGGGGCGAAGCGGTATTTGGAGCAGTAGGTGTTTCCACAAATACTGAGCCCACTTGTTGGCGAAGCATTCTCAGCGGCGTGCCCGGCAAGCCGCCTCGCGAACAAGTTCGCTCCTACGATTTAGAGTCTGTAATTCAATAAGGTATGCGCTGTTTGTATGATAAAAGTTAGCGTACCGAAAGCGGTGATTCAGGAGACCCATCAAAACGACATCACCGCACCATTGTAACGATATAGCTAGGGAGGTATTGATCCAGAATATACAAACCCCGCAATCAGGCCGACGCCGATCTTATTTGCTACGGTCTTCAATCATACTCAGGGCTAACCGGAGGGCCACATTGGAGAGGTCCAATAATGCCAGACCCAACCGCTATCGTACAACTTCTTTGTACTTCGCCCGACGCACGCAAAGGAAATATCCTTAGCACTAAATTAATCGCACCGTTGCTTACAGAGATGTTTTCGAAACCGACATGGGCGAACTCAGTTGAAAATGAACGACCTTGAAAGCTACAAATCGAACTAGACTTTATGACTTGCCAATTATCACCCGGCGATAATAATTGTACATACAGGCAAGGATCTTCAAAGCTCATGAAATAACGGACCACTAACTTTCCAACTCTTGACGACTCAGCTGTCGCTATTTTCTGATATTCAATATTCAAGGCCGACGCACTTAATGGCAATAGCATCACTATTCCTGCGAACCAATTCATTGCGTCACACTTAAGTAAAGCGCACGCCGATTGAAACGGTCAGGCGGAACATTTGGCCAACGAGAGCGATCACGAATTATTTGGCAAAAAGCTGGAAAATTATTTTCAACTATACTTCTCTGAATATAAGCTCTCGAAGGTGCCGTATAATCGCCCCTATAGATCAAATCTACCGTAACGTCTTGAATTTTTGGGTGCGTATTATTCCAATCTAGCGAACCGTAATCACTTAACAATCGCTTGTCACTTGAAATCCGTAATACGTTCTTTTTCATTTCGTCATAAACCGGCAAAAACAATTCATATTGCTGTTTCCGCGATATCACAGAATTTTTAATCCCAGCAGTTGCACCGCCTAGATAAGCTTGAGCAGCTTGTCCGCTAAGTCCTTTCGCCCCCAACAACCAACCCAACAGAGGCTCAGAAATACCGGCAGATACCAGATCAATTTCAGGATTCGGGCGCTGGCCCAAATCATAGCCGCGTCCAATGGTTATTCCGGAGGCGCCTCCAGGCCAGTGTATTTTTCTGCTGAAGTAACGATGAAGTCCGTTAGCGGGATCGGCCGCGTCATTGCCTTCAACATCAAACGTCAATTGCCCATGAGGTACCGTCAGCCAATCTAAACTGTTTTCATCGATTAAGTTGTCGCTGAGCGCGGCCACAAACTCAACCGGATGAAAGTGCCAAACGCGCCCATCTTCTGGTAGCCCAACTGCCTTCGCTACGTCATCCCAGAACACCAAGTTGTCGATACGTTCGCTTTCATGCCGCAGGTAGTTGGGATTGTCTTTGAGTTGCTCTCTGTATGCTTGCCATCTGTCGCCATCGGATTTGGTTTGCCATTCGGTGTAGTGGTAGGCGATGAGTTTTGACCAACGGGATCTGAATTCCGGGTTTTTCAGGGTTTCCTGGAGTTCTTCAGCTGTAACGTTGCCGTCGCTGTTTCGGTCAGCAAGGGCATGGAGATGGGCGTAGAAGCTGTCGATTCGTTCGGGGGTCAGCGGATTGAAACTGTTTTGAGCATGCTGCTCGACGACTTTGAAACCAATCGCGCTCAAGTCGTATTGGTTGACGATCCTGACACCAGAGCCCTCTTGATCGACGCTGTCTTTTTTGATTAGCGCAGTGAGGCTCCGAAGGGGTTTGCCTTTGGTTCGGGCACGCTCTTGGACGGTGATTTGGTAGGCGTCATTGCGGTTCTCGTCTTTAACGATGGGTAGGGCGTTGAGTGCAAATATATGGTCTTTAAACAAGTAGGTTGGGTTATCGGTTTCGGTGTCTCTCCCAACGATAGTCGGTTGCAACTTTAGGACTTCAAGGTACTGCTTGCCGTGCGTGAGCTTGGCGTCATTGTTCAGGAAAGCGTCCAGGCCCGGATCACAGGTGAATATTTCAAAGTGCATTTGATGCGGGGTTTTCTTACTCGCACCGTCTGGCATTTCATACAGACCGAGGTAACCGATCGGATCGCCGGCTTTTATCGGAATAGGCGTGCCGGGCACGATAACGCTGTCCAGCCGAGACGGTTCCACGCTCAGGTGCTCGATGCTCTTGTCGTCTACAAACGCCCAGTAACTCTGCGGCATCGTTTCTCCGCGGATGACGGCGTTATAGGGAATGCACTCAGCGGTGGGTAGAACACTGCCATCCTGCATCCGCACTGGATGAGTGCTTTCGCTGTCGAAGCTGAAGCCGTACCCATGGGGTAAATGGCAGTTTGACGAAATCGGTACTCCAAATTCGCCGTTCGCGCGCGGGCAGTACATTTGCATCCCGCTTTCGTTGATGACCCTCGCGGTCACCCTACCTTGCCAGTATTTGGGTTTGGTCCGCGCAGGTGCCGCCACCGGTTTCAACTGTAACTGGCCATGCTCCCCACGAATCGCTTGCCCATCGCGCTGATCCGCGAACCAGACTTCATCGCCTTTTTTAAGCCTGCCTACCTGCCCCCGGACGATGACGCCTTTTACGAAGCGGTAGCCATTGGACGGTGCACTCTCTTCGACGATATCGAACTGTGTTCCGGGTGAAATAACGCCCAACTTCATACTGCCCGGCTCACCCAATGGCACATTGCGCGCAGACCAACCGCCGATGACAACTTCTACCCTTTTCTTGTAAGTCGGGTCATCGCTTCGATAACAGTCATATGGCAGTAGATGCATGTACAGGCTGTAGAAGACCAGGCTGTTTTGCTTCCCGTGATTCGGACCTTCTTCGGGATTAGGCGGCGATTTGTGGGTGTGGCGAACAAGGCAAAACGAAGTGGAATACTGAAATTTCTGAGCGTCTGACTCAGGTTCTAGCTGAGAAACTAAATAGTCTTTGTTCAAGCGGTAGGCGACCACTTCGCCCTCGGCTATACAGCGAACCGGTTGGTTGTATACGCACTGCGGCGCGCTACGGTCGCTGATATGTATGCCACCGTGCCAATAACGATTTTGACCTAACAAGTAGAAGCCTGACTGTTCGTTTCCGAGCAGGCGATGAACGTGGTCGGCGTCTTTATAGGGGCTGCCGTCGGCTTTGCGAATCGGGAACTGAAAATCAGACATGGTTCATTTACCAACGATCAATTGGAGAACGGAGTGGCATCGGGGGTTTTAGAGGACCGGGGGGTTGGCGCTGATGGAGGCCTTGACGCGACCACGTCGAGCCCCGCGCTCGGTATTTGCCCTGTATAAATGAGCGTCCTATCCAGTTCATCCGTGCTTAGCAGCATGGCGTCGTCAGGCGACAACGGCACAGCCGGCGTCCCCGGAACAGGTGCGCCACCGCACAGAATCGGCACACTGGAGAAAATGCCCGCTGGGTTGAGCACCAGATGCTGACCATTGATGGAGAGGGTCAGCGTGATGCCGCCATCGATAACGATATTTGCGCCAGAAAGGTGTACTTCTTCCGCCGCGTCTATGACCAGTGCGCCGCCGACCCGGGTGTGGCTGGAGCCGGCCACTTGCAGATGATCCCCCGCTGACAACTGCACCTTGCGCGCGCCAGTGACTTTGAGGTGTTGCTCGGCCTTGATAACGGTGGTGCTGTTGCCTTTGATCGTCTCCAGCCGCTGACCGCGCACTTCAAGGCGGCTATCGTTCTGAATCAATTGCTCCATGTCGCGCTGGGCACGCAGGTAGACCCGTTCAGCGCCATCGCGATCTTCAAAATAGACTTCATTGAAGCCCTGGCTGGCCTTGGAGCTGCGGCTGCGAAACACGCTTTTGGTTTTGTTCGCCGGTAATTCGTAGGGCACCGGATTCAGACTGTTCGGCAAACAGCCCATGATAATCGGCCGATCCGCGTCGCCTTCCAAATAAGAAATCAGCACTTCCATGCCGACCCGAGGCAAGGTCACCGCGCCATGACTGTTGCCCGCCCAACTCGACGCCACCCGCACCCAGCAGCTGGTGGTTTCGTCATTCAGCTCGCGGCGGTCCCAGTGAAACTTGACCTTTACCCGGCCGAATTTATCGCAGTGAATTTCTTCGCCTTCCGGGCCGGTAACCTTGGCGGTTTGGGTGCTGTGAATCAGCGGTTTGGGGTGCCTCAAGGCGGGGCGAAACTGGATGGTTTCGGGGATGGCGGTGAAGGAATTCCGATAACCCTGAGCGATTTTCCCGGCGGCGACCGGGGCGTCAGCGCCCAATTCTTCCAATACCTGCGGCTGCCGCCCTTCGTGCTTGATTGAAACCAGCACCCACGGGTTATTCCATTTCAGCTGCGGGTGTTCTTCCAGCTGGATCACCGTCCCGCTGCGCAACACCGGGTGATCGCTGCTGCCGTCGGCCAGTTGAAAATCCGTGCGGTGCCGTTCCAGGTCTCGGTTGGATAATCGTCTGCCGTGATCGTCTTCCAGAAAACGACCGGGATAGACGTAATGCTCAAACTTCGGTTCGACATGCAGGGCCTCACCCCTTTGGGCTTGGGCTGGGGTCGCCTGCGGACTTCTAACGCTTTCCAATAAATAACCAGCTTTCTGGAAATCGTAATCGCGATGCACCACGTGGCTGGTGCGTGCCGCCAGGCGCACGCCGAAGGACTGAATCGAACAGTCCTCGGGCACCATGCCGTTCAACGGTTTGAACGGCAGCGCCAACCGCGCCGCGTGGGGAAACATTATTTCGTCATCGGCGAAAATCAACCGATGGCCGTCAGCCGAATGCTCAAAACGGTAAAACCAACCGTCTTCTTCACACAGCCGATTGACGAAGTGCAGGTCGCTTTCGTCGTACTGAACGCAATAGTCACGGACCGGAGCGCGGGTCACGCCACTGTCGAATTGCACGTCCAGGCCGTCAAACAGGCCGTGTTCTTTGAGCACTTCAAGAATGATCGCCGGCACGCTCATCTGCTGGAACGAGCGGCGGTGGCTGCTGTGTTCCAAGTACGCGAGAGATGGTTTGAGCACCGCGACGTAGTGGGTCAGCCGGGCATTGGAATCGCTTTTGTGGATGGAGTGAATCTGCCCGTGAATGCCTTCACCGTCCGGGCCAATACCGAGAAAAGCCGCCTTGTGCAGCAGGTCCGACAGCTCAATACCAGACGACCGACTGACCAGTTCGACGGTGATGGCGTACGGCGTGCTGACGGCTTCGGTGCCATCAAATGCGAGGACTTGAAAATGGCGGGATTCAACACCTTTCACATTCAGCGTGAAGGCTGGGACGGCGGCCTGGGACATGGAAACCTCTTCGCATCGGAAAGATAACCAAAGTGTGCGGAGAGAAAAACGTCACGAATATCGGGAACAGCCTAGAAGCTTGTAGGACACCTCCGAAAATCAGAGCGATCCTTCCGGCAGACATATTTCCGAGATAAAAAAACCCGACCTCACGGCCGGGCTTGGGCAGTCCGCAAAAATCAGGACTGGCTGGCTGGCGTCGACGAGGGGGTCGTTGCTGGCGCAGCGGTTGCAGCTGGAGCGGTTGAAGCGCTTGGGGCGGGGGTTGTAGCCGGTTTTGCTGCAGGCTTAGGCGTTGCCGCTTTAGGCGCTGCTGGCTTTTTAGCCGCTGCTGGTTTTGCTGCTGCCGGCTTGGTCGTTACTGCTTTTGCAGCAGATTTAACGGCGGCCTTGGCGGCTGCCGGTTTAGCCGCGACGGGTTTGGCAGCAGCTTTAGTTGCTGGCTTGGCCGCTGCGGTTTTCGTCGGTGCTTTTGCCGCTGGCTTGGCTGCGGGTTTTGCCGCGGCCTTGACCAAGGGTTTTGCTACAGGTTTCGCAGCCGCCGCTTTCGACGCTGGCGCCACCGATGCACCGGTCAGTTTTTCGATTTGCTTGGTGAGCAAATCGACCTTGCTGTGCAGCGCTTTGACTTCGTTGCGGCTCGGTACACCCAGGCGAGAAATGGCGCTATTGAGGCGCTTGTCGAACGCACCTTCAAGCTCGCTCCACTTGCCCATCGCCAGGTCTTTGACATCGCCGACACGGGATTTTGCCGTTTTAGCGGTTGCCTTGGCAGCGTCAACTTGTTTGTCGACGCCGTTCTTGGTTTGCTTTTCAGCCTTCTCGCCGTCCTTCACAAGCGTTTCGAAAAGCTTACTTCCGTCATTGCTGATCTTGGAGTAAGCGCCTAAACCAGCCAACCAGATTTGGCGGGAGTATTTCTCAACCTCGCCGATCCACGAGCTGCCTTCTTTTTCGATTTTCTTTTTACCAGCCATCCCGCTCTCCTTATTGTTTACGCGCAATACGTTCAAGCAATGCCGTCAGCCCATCGAGCTTAGCAGACAGTGTCTCAACATCATGTTTAGACGCAATTCCGAAGCGATTCAAGGCACGAGAGACACGACGGTCAAAAGCATGCTCGACTTTTTCGAATTGCACTTCGAATTTGCCCTTCATGCCTTTGACTTCACGTTTGACGTCGTCGATATCACTGTTGATCTCGCTGTTGGCAGCTTCGATTTTTTTACCGATAACTTTTTTGCCTTCGCGCTCGGCGACTTCACCGGTCTTAATTAGCTCTTTGACGTAATCGGCGCCTTCAGAGCCGGCCTTGGCGTAGGCACCCAGGCCTGCCAGCCAGATCTTGCGGGCATAGAGTTTTACTTCGGAAAGGGCGGTTGCCTGTTCGGCTTCAACTTTCTTTTTCAAGGTTACTTTGGCCATGGTGCACCTCACGCTCAAGGGTTGGAGGAACTGCCCAGACGGTTAGTGGGCATGGAAGCCAAAGTAATCAGAAAAATTAGAATGCTCACCCTAGGTTGTTCACTCTTTGTAGATACGCAATCTCTGTAGGAGGGTCCGCCACGTCTTCGACGCTGCGCTGTCTCGCAGCAAACTGGGTGGCACTTTGTGTGGTTTGAGGTTGCAGGGTGTCAGGACTGAAGCCTTCCCGAATAAATTCGGTCCCACAGATTCTGGGGCTGCACAGATTTCTGAAGCAGGTGCCGAAGGCTGCGATCAGGTCCGAAGGAACCTCGCCAACAAGTTGGCTCCTACGGCTACTTCGGGCAACCCGGGCGCTATCGGCAGCCAACACAAGACCTGTGGGGAAGTCCTGTCACACCAACGCTTTATCCAGCGCTTTTTCGATTTCACTCTTGATGGTGCTGCTGAACGCTGACATCAGGAAGCCGACTTCAACCTCAACGGTGATCACTTCATCAAACACACTCACGGTGCCGCTCACGCCTGAACCCGCCAGTTTGACGGTGTCGCCTGACCACTTTGGCTCGACCGAATATTTCTCGGCCAGTTTCTGCACCAGTATTTCGGCTTTCTCTTTTGCTGCTTCACGACCTAGGTCGTGGGCACGTTCAACGCTAATTCGGGCCATCGAAGAACTCCTGTATCCATAGGTTCAGCCAGCACTCAATTAACGTCGGATGCGTCAATCGGTCCCGGCGCGTCACTATACTTACATTAAGCCTTGCCAAGACAAAGCCAGCCTCCGGGATTAGAATGACCGGCATTCTCTTCCGGTGACAGCGACATGAATGATCAGCGCAAAGGCAGCGATGCCGAACCCACCACTCACTTCGGTTTCAAAAACGTGCCGGAAAGCCAGAAAGCCGAGAAGGTTGCTGAGGTTTTCCACTCTGTAGCGGCCAAATATGACTTGATGAATGACTTACTGTCTGGTGGCATGCACCGGCTGTGGAAGCGTTTTGCCATCGAGTTGTCCGGCGTACGGACCGGCAACCGAGTGCTGGATATCGCCGGGGGCACCGGTGATTTGACGAAAAAATTCTCGCATTTGGTCGGACCGACCGGCGAAGTCGTGTTGGCCGATATCAACGCGTCGATGCTCAAGGTGGGTCGCGACCGGCTGCTTGACCTAGGCGTGGCGGGCAACGTCAAGTTCGTCCAGGCGGACGCGGAAAAACTGCCGTTCCCAGACAACCATTTCGACTGCGTGACCATCGCTTTCGGCCTGCGCAACGTGACCCATAAAGAAGATGCCCTACGCTCGATGCTGCGGGTACTCAAGCCCGGCGGTCGCCTGTTGGTCCTGGAGTTTTCCAAACCGACCAACAAGCTGATGTCCAAAGCCTATGACGCGTACTCGTTCGCCTTCATGCCGCTGATGGGCAAGTTGATCACCAACGACTCTGAAAGCTACCGCTACCTGGCAGAGTCGATCCGCATGCACCCGAATCAGGAAACCCTGAAATCGATGATGGTAGAAGCCGGCTTCGACCGCGTGACTTACCACAACATGACCGCAGGCATCGTCGCCCTGCATCGCGGCATCAAACCCTGATGATACTCAGGGGCTTGCTCGCTAGCGTCGAACACGGCATCAACCGTGTGCTGCGAATGGACAGCACCGCCTTGCCACGTCTGGAACGCCTGACAGGCAAAGTGGTTGCTGTTGATTGCCGTAGCCCGGCGCTGCAGCTATTCATCTTGCCCAGCAACGAAGGCTTGCTGCTGGCCGCTCACTGGGAAGCAGAGCCCGATTGTACCCTTCGGGCACCGGCATCGACGCTGCTGCGCCTAGCGATGAGCCAAGACAAAACTGCCGTATTGCATGGCCCCGACGTTGAGTTGGAAGGTGATAGCGCGGTTTTGCTGGAGCTGGCCGGGGTGCTGCAAGACCTTGAACTGGATTGGGAGTATGAACTCTCGCGCTGGCTCGGTCCTATTGCCAGTCCGCTCCTCAGCGGTCATCTGCGCAGTAGCGCCCGCTGGACCCGCGACGGCGTGGCCAACCTGACGCACAACCTTGCCGACTACCTCAGTGAGGAGTCGCGCACACTGGTCGGTCACCGCGAAGCGCAAGCGCGCTTTGCTGAATTGGACCAGACCAAGCAAGACCTTGAACGTCTCGAGGCGCGTGTTGAGCGCCTTGCCCTCCTCCTCAAACCCAGCGATAACGCATGAAGCTGCTTGCCGTCCGCCGTTTGTTTCGCATCCAACGCGTGGTTATTCGCTACCGTCTTGATGACTTGCTATTCGCCCTGCCGTTGCCGTGGTGGATGCTCGCCTTGCGCTATGTCATGCCGTGGCGCTGGTTCCCGCGCAAAACCCTGGACCTGAGCCGAGGCGCACGCCTGCGTTTAGCCCTGCAAGACCTCGGGCCGATCTTCATCAAGTTCGGTCAACTGCTCTCGACTCGACGCGACCTGCTCCCTGAGGATATTGCCGACGAGCTGATGCATTTGCAGGATCGCGTGCCGCCGTTCGATTCGCAGTTGGCCATCAATCTGATCGAACAACAGTTGGGCGCAAAAATCAGTGCCGTGTTCAGCCGCTTCGACGTTGCCCCTTTGGCCTCGGCCTCGGTGGCGCAAGTACACGCTGCGCGGCTTAAAACCGGCGAAGAAGTGGTGGTCAAGGTCGTGCGCCCCGGCCTCAAACCGATCATCGGCCAAGACTTGGCGTGGCTGTTCATTTTGGCGCGGATTGCTGAGCGACTGTCGGCCGACGCCCGCTTGCTACACCCGGTAGATGTTGTCAGCGATTACGAAAAAACCATTTACGACGAACTCGACCTGTTGCGCGAAGCGGCCAACTCCAGCCAGCTTAAACGCAACTTCGAAGGCTCGCCGTTGCTGTACGTGCCCCAAGTGTATTGGGACTGGTGCCGCCCGAAAGTGCTGGTGATGGAGCGTATCTACGGGATTCAAGTCACTGATCTGGCGACCTTGGCCGATCAACGTACCGACATGAAGTTACTGGCCGAACGAGGGGTGGAAATTTTCTTCACTCAAGTGTTTCGCGACAGCTTCTTTCACGCCGACATGCACCCTGGCAACATTTTCGTGAGTACCGTCAATCCGTGGAGCCCGCAGTACATCGCCATCGATTGCGGCATCGTCGGCAGCCTGACCCCGGAAGACCAGGATTATCTGGCGCGTAACTTGTTTGCGTTCTTCAAGCGCGACTATCGACGCGTGGCGCAGTTGCACATCGATTCGGGCTGGGTACCTGCGGAGACTAAACTCAATGAGTTCGAAGCCGCGATTCGTACCGTGTGCGAGCCGATTTTCGAGAAACCGTTAAAGGACATTTCGTTTGGTCAGGTGCTGATGCGCCTGTTCCAGACCGCGCGTCGTTTCAATATGGAAGTCCAGCCGCAACTGGTGTTGTTGCAGAAAACCCTGCTCAACATTGAAGGCCTTGGCCGTCAGCTGTACCCGGAACTGGACTTGTGGAGTACCGCACAGCCATTTCTGGAACGTTGGATGCGCGAGCGCGTCAGCCCGAAAACTTTACTGCATAACCTGCAATCGCAGGTCGAGCAGATACCGCACTTGGCCGGCATGACCCGGGACCTGCTGGAGCGCATGTCTCAGCCCCACGCTTCGGATCCGCCTGCGCCATGGCGTGAGCGGCCGCCACGGGGCGGCGATGGCTGGGCGCTAAGGCTGATCGGTGCGGTATTGCTGGCGGGTGGCGCGGTAATGGCATCGACCTTGGCGGCCGGCGGCAGCGCATTGGTCGCATTGGCGGCGTGGCCTGCCTGGATCATGCTGGCCGCTGGCTTGTATCTGGTCGTGCGTCGATAGCTCGCAACTGGCACACTATTTAACCCGCCGGGCCTGTAGGCCTGGCCGCCGGAGTCGACAATGAAAGACTGGCAAGACGAAATCAACTGGAACAGTGACGGCCTGGTGCCTGCCATTGCTCAGGATTACAAAACCGGCCGCGTACTGATGATGGCCTGGATGAACCGCGAAGCCCTGAGTTTGACCACCGCCGAGAACCGAGCCATTTACTGGTCGCGTTCCCGTGGAAAACTTTGGCGCAAAGGTGAAGAATCGGGGCATGTACAGAAGCTTCACGAACTGCGCCTCGATTGCGACGCCGACGTGATTATCCTAATGGTTGAACAGGTCGGTGGAATCGCGTGTCACACGGGACGTGAGAGCTGTTTTTATCGGGTCTATGACGACGCTGGCTGGAAGGTTGTCGACCCGGTGTTGAAAGACCCGCACGCTATCTATCAGGCAGGACACACACATGAATGACACCCTGGCCCGCCTGGCCGAAGTGCTTGAGTCACGCAAAGGCGCCGCTGCCGACAGTTCGTACGTCGCCAGCCTGTACCACAAGGGCTTGAACAAGATTTTGGAAAAGGTCGGTGAAGAATCGGTCGAAACCATCATCGCCGCCAAGGATGCCGCCGTGAGCGGGGATTGCAGCGATGTCATCTACGAAACCGCAGACCTGTGGTTTCACAGCATGGTCATGCTCGCAGCCTTAGGCCAACACCCCCAAGCGGTTTTGGATGAGCTGGATCGCCGTTTTGGATTGTCCGGGCACGTGGAAAAAGCCGCACGCCCGGCCGATTAAACAAGCATCACTATTAAGAGGAATGTTTCATGGGCATTTTTGACTGGAAACACTGGATCATCATTTTGGTCGTTGTCGTGCTGGTATTCGGCACCAAAAAGCTCAAAAACCTAGGCTCGGATGTCGGCGAAACGATCAAAGGCTTTCGCAAAGCCATGAATGAAGAAGAAGTAAAGCCTGCAGAACCGCAGCCGCCGGTGCAACCCATGCAGCCGCCGCAAGCCGCACCTCAGGCGTCCACATTGCATGAACCGCAAACCATCGACGTGCAAGCGCATAAAGTCGAAGAGCCCATCCGTAAAGACTAGGTCGTGTTGAATGTTTGGTATCAGCTTCTCTGAACTGCTGCTCGTCGGCCTCGTCGCCTTGTTGGTTCTCGGGCCTGAGCGCCTGCCGGGTGCGGCGCGCACGGCTGGCCTGTGGATTGGGCGGCTGAAACGCAGCTTCAACGCGATCAAACAGGAAGTGGAGCGCGAAATCGGCGCCGACGAAATTCGTCGTCAGCTTCACAACGAGCACATCATGTCGCTGGAAGAGGACGCGAAGAAGATTTTCGCCCCGCTACAGCCTCCGCAGCAAATGCAGGCCGAACCCGTCGCGACGATCAACCCATCGGCTGAAGCCCACAGCATTGCCCCGCCGACGGCTTCGGTAGCGGACGCGCCTTTAACTGCCGCGCCGCTGGCGTCGCCCGAGGCTGCCGTTGTGGTCCCTTCCGATGACACGTCAATGCCGACAGCAACGGCAACGCCCGCTGCACATGTGAGCCCGGTTCCGAGCGAGCCTTCCGCCAACGATTCAACTTTGCCACCGCGAGCCCCATGAGCGCAGAAATCCCGGAAAACGATCAGCAGATGCCGCTGATCTCTCACCTCACTGAATTGCGTACGCGATTGCTGCGTTGCGTGTTTGCGATTTTCTTGATCTTCGCCGGGTTGTTCACCTTCACCCAGAAGATCTACACGCTGGTTTCTGCACCGCTTCGGGTTTACTTGCCCGAAGGCGCGACGATGATTGCCACCGACGTGGCGTCGCCGTTCCTGACGCCGTTCAAACTGACCATGATGTGCTCACTGTTCCTGGCGATGCCGGTGATCCTGCACCAGATCTGGGGGTTCATCGCTCCCGGCCTGTACAAGCATGAAAAACGCGTCGCCGTGCCGTTGCTGGTGTCGAGCATCATCCTGTTCTACTCAGGCATGGCCTTCGCTTACTTCCTGGTCTTCCCGCTGATTTTCCACTTCTTCGCCAGCGTAACGCCCGAAGGCGTCTCGATGATGACGGACATCGCCAGCTACCTGGACTTTGTCACGACGCTATTCTTGGCGTTCGGCGTTGCGTTCGAGATTCCGGTGGCGGTGGTGTTGCTGGTATGGATCGGCATTGTCGACGTCAAATACCTGAGGAAAATGCGTCCGTACGTGATCATTGGCTGCTTCGTCGTCGGGATGATTTTGACCCCACCGGACATTTTCTCGCAGACCTTGCTCGCAGTGCCAATGTGGGTGCTGTTCGAAATAGGGGTGCTGTGCAGCGGAATGATCGTCAAACGTGGCGATCACCCGGACGACCAGCCCGATGAAGAAGACAAGCAAGACCAGCCACCAGCGACCCAGCCGTGAATTTACTGTTACTCGAAGACGCCGACTTTATTTCGGCTGATCGGGTCGTGCTGCGCGACCGCCGTCTCAAACACATGCAAGAGGTGCATCGCGCAGTGGTGGGTGACACGCTGCGAGTAGGGCAACTTGGCGGCCTGCTGGGCTCAGCCGAGCTAATGCGGCTGGAAAACCACGAGGCCGAGCTGCGAATCAGCCTTGATCGTGCGCCGCCAGCCAAACTGCCGCTGACCCTGCTGCTGGCCCTTCCCCGGCCGAAAATGCTCCGCCGTGTGTTCCAGACGATCGCGACAATGGGCGTGCCTCGGGTGATTTTGCTCAACAGCTACCGAGTCGAAAAAAGCTTTTGGCAGACCCCGTTCCTTGAACCTGAAGCCATCCGTGAACAACTGATCCTCGGCCTGGAGCAAGCCCGCGACAGCGTGCTGCCCGAGATCATCATTGAAAAACGCTTCAAACCCTTCGTTGAAGACCGCCTACCGCAACTGGTTGAAGGCACTCTGGGGTTAGTCGGCCACCCCGGCGACTACCCCGCCTGCCCACGCGGCATCGCTCAACCGGTGACGCTGGCCATCGGCCCAGAAGGCGGCTGGATACCCTACGAAGTTGACCTGTTAAACAAAGCCGGACTTCAACCTGTGCAACTAGGTGAGCGGATTTTGCGCGTTGAAACCGCCGTTACCGCCCTCCTTGCCCGGTTGTTTTAAACCTGACCGAACCGTCGGTAAGTCAGCGCTACAGTTCCCAACTATCCCGCCGATAGACAAGCACATTTATAACAACTAAAAGTCGAGGGGCTGCCATGTACCGCTGGTTAGTACGAAACCTGGGAAACGTAAGCGTTAGTCTGAAACTGGCTAGCGGCTTCGGCACGGTGTTAGTGCTAACGGTGCTGATCACCCTGACGGGCTGGTTCAGTGTGTCGACGCTGATTGATAGGGGCGACAAGCTGGCATCTATCACCCGACTGACTGACTTGACCACCCAATTGCGTATCGCACGGTTGCACTACGAGTCGTTTTTTAATACAGAATCCGCGAAGGAAGTGACCGACGCACTCGATCACATTGAGCAAGGCATCGCCCGAGCCCACGCCCTGCTAGAAGTGCCAACTGATCAAAAAATGCTCGACGAGCAGGCAGAGGGGAACAGCCTATATCGCCGCGCCTTCAGTGAGATGACCCAGGCCATCCAGACGCGCGAAGCAAGCCGCGACCATCTTGGGGCCACCGCCGACCTTGCCGTGGAGAAAGTGTCCGGCATTGAGGAATCCCTGCTCCAAGGCGACAGCATCCTTGAGTTCAACAATGTGGTGTACCTGAGCAAGCTGATTCAACAAGCGCGCTTTCAGGTGCTCGGTTACACCTACAGCGCCAAGCCGGAATTCGAAAAGAGCGCTACGGCAGCCATCGACGAAGCATTAGTCGGTCTTAATAGCCTGCCGGGCTCAATACCGTCTGAGTACCTGGTCAAACTCAAAGACGCCAGCGATGCGCTCAAGGCTTACCGTGACGCTGTCGGCCAATACCGCGATGCGCAGATGCTGAGCAAGCAAGCGCTGGAAAAGATGGCGATCCAGGGCAAACGCCTACAAGGGCTCAGCACTCAATTGACCGCCTCGCAAAATGCCCGACGTGATGCAGACAGCGCTCAAGCGCGGTCCATGCTTACCCTTGCCATGGCGCTCGCGGCGTTGTTTGGGGTGATATCGGCCTGGGCCATCACCCGTCAAATTGTGGTCCCATTGCGAGAGACACTCAAGGTCGTGGAGCGAGTCGCCTCAGGCGACTTGAGCCAGGATTTGCACGTCGAACGGCGGGATGAATTGGGCCAATTGCAACGCGCCATTCAGCACATGACGGTGGGCCTGCGGGTATTAGTCGCAGGCATCAGCGAGGGCGTGACCAAGATTGCCAACGCCGCCGAGCAACTGTCGGACGTTACCGAAAAAACCAACGCGGGCGTCGATAGCCAGAAGCTTGAAACCGATCAAGTGGCTGCCGCCATGCACGAAATGACCGCTACGGTTCAAGAAGTCGCGCGTAACGCAGAAGAAGCATCCGAAGCCGCCGTTGCCGCCGATCAGCAAGCCCGCGAGGGTGATCGAGTGGTCAACGAAGCCATCGCCCAGATCGAGCTGTTGGCCGGTGAAGTGGGCAACTCAACCGAAGCGATGAACGAACTCAAGCGCGAAAGCGACAAAATCGGCAGCGTACTCGATGTGATCAAGTCCGTGGCTCAACAAACTAACCTGTTGGCGCTCAACGCCGCCATCGAGGCGGCACGCGCCGGTGAGGCGGGCCGAGGTTTTGCGGTGGTGGCGGACGAAGTACGCAGCCTCGCCCAGCGCACGCAGAAGTCCACCGAGGAGATCGAAGAACTGATCGCTGGCGTGCAGAATGGCACGCAGCAAGTGGCGAAAATCATGGAAAACAGCCGCAACCTGACCGTCAGCAGCGTCGATTTGACCCGTCGCGCCGGTAGCTCGCTGGGAAACATCACACGCACCGTTTCGGCGATTCAGTCTATGAACCTGCAAATCGCAGCCGCCGCTGAACAGCAGAGTGCTACGGCCGAAGAGATTAACCGCAGCGTACTGAACGTGCGCGACGTATCTGAACAAACATCCGCCGCCAGCAAGGAAACCGCAGCTTCCAGCGTCGAACTGGCACGCTTGGGCAATCAGCTGCAAACACTGGTTGGCAAGTTCAAAGTCTAGAACGCGCTGCTAGCCAGCCCCCAGTAAACACTGGGGGCAGAGCTCCCTTTTTGAATATTCAGAATTTTCCTACGACCGATTCAGGTCGCGCAACACCCTCTCCTGCCGATGCGCTGATCAAGGCGAAATTCTGTTTCGCCGACGTCTCGTCGTCATCACAGGAGAACTTCTCATGTTCCAATCCCTGTCCAAAATGCTTGGCAATACCCGCGTCAAACTCAAACTCGCCGTAGGCTTTGGCCTGGTTTTACTGTTGACGCTGGTGATCACACTGACCGGCTGGCACGGGCTAGACACCATGGTCGAGCGCTCGGAATCGCTGTCGGCGATTGGGCAACTGAGCAGTGCGACCAAAGACTTACGCATTGAGCGAACCTTCTTTCGCATCGAGAACACACCTGAGTCCGCCGCTGCAGTGGTCAAGCGTCTAAATGAGCTGGAAGACCAACTCGACGCGTTACGCAAAAGCATGGACGACCCCGGCAGCCTGACGCTGCTGTCCGATCAGAGCGAAAATGTGCGTAAGTTTGAAAGTATATTTGAGCAACTGGCCCAAACCCTGAGAGACCGCGAAAAGACCCGCATACAGCTCGAAAAACAATCCGAGCACGCCATGCAAACAGTAGCGCAGGTGGAAACTGAAGTTTTGAAAGCGGTCAGTCAAGAGCAGGACAGCAGCGACCGGCTTGAGGAATTCACCAATATTTCGCAGTTACGCCAGCAGATCCAGGTGGCCCGCTATCAGGTTCAGGCTTATACCTTCAGCGGTCAGGAAAGCTATGAACTGGCGGCCCTCACTGCCATCGACGAAGCGATCAAAGAGGTCAGCCAGATCGCCCAAGATCAAGCCGATGCCACTGTTGGTGGACTGCAACAGGCTAATCAGACGCTGCAGGATTATCGCGCCCGACTCAGCGAGTTCAAGGAAATGCAGGTCAAAACCGAGACTGCGCAGGAGACCATGGCAGCATTGGGCGATACGCTGCTCGCCTCTAGCGCCGAGTTGAGCAGCAAGCAGGTGATTCAGCGCGACACTGAGGCGGCCCGAGCGCGTACGACGCTGGTCAGTGTCGCCAGTCTGGCGTTATTGCTGGGTCTTTTCGCCGCGTGGTTGATGACCCAGCAAATCATCGTGCCCTTGCAGCAAACCCTGGTAGCCGCGGGCCGGATCGCTCAAGGCGACTTAAGCCACGACCTGATCATCGAACGCAGTGATGAAATGGGCCAGTTGCAAGCCAGCATGCAGCAAATGACCCTAAGCCTGCGCGAGCTGATTGGCGGAATCGGCGACGGCGTGACCCAAATCGCCAGCGCAGCGGAACAGTTGTCTGCGGTGACGGAGCAGACCAGCGTCGGCGTGACCACGCAAAAAGACGAAACCGATCAGGTCGCCACCGCCATGAATGAGATGACCGCTACCGTTATGGAAGTCGCACGCAACGCTGAAGAGGCTTCCCACGCGGCTACTCAGGCCGATCAACAAGCGCGTGACGGGGACAAAGTAGTGTCCGAAGCGATCACCCAAATTGAACTGCTGGCGGCCGAGGTTGTGCATTCGACTCACGCCATGACCCAGCTCAAGACCGAAAGCGACAAAATTGGCAGCGTGCTGGACGTGATCAAGTCGGTGTCGCAACAAACCAATCTATTGGCGCTAAACGCTGCCATTGAGGCCGCGCGGGCGGGAGAAGCCGGGCGCGGGTTCGCGGTGGTGGCTGATGAAGTGCGCAGCCTGGCAAAGCGCACGCAGCAGTCCACGGAAGAAATTGAAGAATTAATTGCTGCCTTGCAGAACGGCACGCAACAGGTCGCGCCGTCCCTCGACAATAGCCGCACCCTCACCGACAAAGGCGTCGAACTCAGCCGTCAAGCCGGCCATGCCTTGGAACAGATCACCCGCACGGTGTCGACGATTCAGAGCATGAATCAACAGATCGCGACGGCAGGAGAACAACAAACTGCCGTGGCCGAGGAAATCACCCGCAGCGTATTGAACGTCAGAGACATCTCCGAACAAACTGCGGCCGCCAGCGAAGAGACCGCCGCCTCCAGCATTGAACTGGCGCGATTGGGTACTCGCCTTCAGGGATTGTTGAGCCGGTTTAATCTGTAGAGCCAACGTGTTGGCGAGGCTATCGTTTAGACGGACCGAGTCGGACCCTCGCCAACACGTTGGCTCCTACAGGGAATCAGCGCAAAAAAAAGCCGCTGAGAATGACCTCAGCGGCGTTTTCATTTCACTTCAGGACGTTATCAGGCGTTAACCAGTAACGGCTCTAAGGAGTGGGTCACCGGTTGCAGGGGCAACAGGGGCGCGTGCGGGTCGGCAGCGATTGACTCTCGCCATGCCGCCAGCCATTGCGGATGACCTTCACTCCAGACTTGCTCATGCAAGCGCGCCAAGGCAACCGGGTCGCTTAGCAGCATCAGACGCTCCTGGTTGGTGAGATTATCCGGACCCACCTTCATCGCCTGACGAACGCGTTCGATACGCGTCCCTTCTACCGGCTCTGACTGCAGGTGCCGCGACGTGGCCAAGGCACACGCCAGTGCATTCTGCTGAGGATCTACCACCGCCCGAATGAAACCCTGTTTCAGTGCATGCCAGCGGTTTTCATGGTTGTACTTGTCCGTCGCAATCAGCTCTGGCGGCGGCGCATATTCCTCAGGAATAAGGAACAGCTTCTCGTCCCGCGCTTTGAGACCAAGCGTGACCCGGCTGGAAATCACCGAGACCGGGATCGACAGCATCAAGGAACCGACGATAGGCGCCAACCACCAGAGGAAGCTTGGGTTGAGCGACGCCACCAACAGCGCCCAGCACGCACCCAACAAGGTCTGAGGACCGTGGCGCTTGGTCGCTTCGAGCCACGACGTAGAGCCATCATCGCGTTGCGGCGAGTCCCAGGTTGCGGCCCAGCCCAGGAAGGCAGCCAATACAAAACGGGTGTGGAACAACATCCGTACCGGCGCCAACAGCACCGAGAAAAACATTTCCATGAGCATCGACAGGGTCACTTTGATCCGACCGCCGAAACCAACCGAGCCTTTGGCCCAGATCAAGATAATGCTCAACAGCTTAGGCAAGAACAACAGCACGATGGTGGTCGAGAACAGCGCAACGGCCTTGTCCGGGTGCCATTGTGGCCACAGCGGATAGAGCTGGCGTGGCGCCATGAAATACTGCGGCTCCATCAGCGTGTTGACCGCCAACAGCGCGGTCGACAGCACCAAAAAGAAGAACCACAGCGGCGCCGACAAGTACGACATCACGCCGGTCAGAAACACTGCACGGTGAACCGGGTGCATGCCCTTGACCAAGAACAACCGGAAGTTCATCAGGTTGCCGTGGCACCAACGACGGTCGCGCTTGAGTTCATCCAGCAGGTTAGGCGGTAATTCTTCATAGCTGCCGGGCAAGTCGTAGGCAATCCACACGCCCCATCCGGCACGTCGCATAAGCGCAGCTTCGACGAAGTCGTGGGACAGAATCGCACCGGCGAAAGCGCCTTTACCAGGCAGTGGCGCCAAAGCGCAGTGCTCGATAAACGGCTTCATACGGATGATTGCGTTGTGTCCCCAATAGTGGGATTCGCCCAACTGCCAGAAGTGCAAGCCGGCCGTAAACAGTGGACCGTATACCCGCGTAGCAAATTGCTGCATGCGCGCATAAAGCGTGTCCATGCCCGACGCCCGTGGCGCGGTCTGGATAATGCCGGCGTCTGGCGTGGCTTCCATCAAGCGCACCAGGCTGGTCAGGCATTCACCGCTCATGACGCTGTCGGCATCCAGCACAACCATGTAGCGGTAATCGCCGCCCCAGCGACGGCAGAAGTCGTCGAGGTTGCCACTTTTACGTTTCACGCGGCGACGACGGCGGCGGTAAAAAATCTTGCCGAAGCCATTGGTTTCGCGACATACGTCAAGCCAGGACTGTTGCTCAGCCACCGCAATGTCCGTGTCGTTGGTGTCGCTCAACACGAAGAAGTCAAAACGATCCAGATCGCCAGTGGCAGCGACTGACTCGAACGTGGCGCGCAAACCGGCAAACACGCGAGCGACGTCTTCGTTGCAAATCGGCATCACCAGAGCCGTTCGGGCACCCTTTTCAATCGGCTCGTCACCCGCGCTAGCACCGGAGATGCGGTATTTGTCGTGCCCAGTGAGCAGTTCCAGAAAGCCCATCAGCGCCGTCCAGAAACCCGCTGACACCCAACAGAACAAAATCCCGAAGAGCAACAAAATGCTGGTTTGCAGAGCGTAAGGCAGTACTTGCCACGCTGTTTGGGTCAATGACTGACTCGATACTTCGTCCCACGACACGAACGACCAGCCTTGATACGGCATGATGCCTTTCATGTAGAAGCTGGCGACGATGGTTTGACCCAGCATCAGCACCAGCAAAATGTAGCGGCGCAGCGAACCTACAAACCGCCAACGGGCCTGAGGCAATTCGCGCTGGGGTGGATCAGGAAGATTGGTGCGGCCGGTCATCCGCCGCCAGATACGCACCAGGATGTTGGTGCGCCAAGGCTCGGGCACGACTTTGGTCCGACGAATCGGCGGCGTGGCTTTGAGGCAAACCCTACCGCTGGCGTCGAGAACAAGCATTTCTGCCTCTTCCAGTTCGTCGGCGGTGGTCAATGTCAGGCGACGACCAACAGATGCCTGAGCGGCGTTGGCAGCATCTGCCGCCGGCTGCATGGAAAGACGTTCATGCAGCTGGGCGAAGGATGTGCAGTTGGCGAGTTCCGCCCGCTGAGCATCGTTCATGGGCAAATGCGCCAGGTACTCGGTCAGAGACACTGGCACGGTTTGGGAATCACTCATCGGCGGGCAACTGGTAGCTCCAGGTCTCGGTCAAGACTTGTATGCTCTTGGCCGGTTCCGGATTAGTTGGGGCAGCTTCGTTAGCAGGCTGCGCGGCTTCTTTGTTCTCTTTCGCCGCATCAGCTTTCGCTACGTCGGCTTTTGCGGCGTCAGCCTTGCCAGCATCGGGCTTGGTATCAGCAGGCTTAGTTGCCTCAGCCGGCTTGGCCGTGTCGGCCTTGACGGTTTTGTCATCCTTCGGTGCGGCAGGCGCAGGAGCCGGCTTGGTATCAGTCTTCTTCTGAACCTTCTTGTCAGCCTTTTCAGCGATAAGCGCAGGTTCTTTACCCGGCTCGGCAGGCACTTCACGCAGTAAGTAAGCCTTCAGGTCGATCGACTTGTTGGCGTCTTTGACTTTCAGCCGCAGGGTCAAGCGCCAGCCTTTAGTCACTGGGTTATAGCGTAGATTGTTTTCGATCAGGTCGGTGTTGTCGTCGGTGGTTACTTGGCTACGAATCGCCGGGTCTTGACCCAACTTGGTAAGCACCGGGCCTTCGAAGTCGACCAGGAAAGCGACGCTGCCATCAGGCTGACGAACCAGGTTCGATTGCTTGACGTCACCGGTAGAACGCAGAGTTTGTTTTACCCAGCCCAAGTCCGGCGAATGAATCGAATCTTCGTCCATGGTCCAGTGGATCCGGTAATTGAAGTCCATCGGTTGGCCTGGGTCGGCAACAACGGCCGGCTTCCAGAACGCAACGATGTTGTCGTTGGTTTCATCTGCGGTCGGAATTTCTACCAGATCGACGGTGCCTTTGCCCCAGTCGCCTTTTGGCTCGATCCAGGCACTTGGGCGTTTGTCGTAGCGATCATCCAGGTCTTCGTAATGGCTGAAGTTACGGCCACGCTGTAGCAGACCGAAGCCGCGCGGGTTCTCGACCGAGAAGTTACTGACGGCAAGGTGTTTAGGGTTATTCAACGGACGCCAGATCCACTCGCCATTGGCTGCCTGAATCGACAGACCGCTGGAGTCATGCAGCTCGTGACGGTAGTTGAGCACGCGGGACGGCTGATTGGCGCCGAACAGGAACATGCTGGTCAGGGGAGCAACGCCCAGTTTGCCAACCTTGTCGCGCAAGTACATGCGCGATTTGACGTCAACCAGGGTGTTAGTGCCCGGGCGCAGGGTCAGTTGATAAGCGCCTGTTGCGCGGGGCGAATCCAGCAGTGCGTAAATGACCAGATGGTTGTCATCCGGGTTTGGACGCTCGATCCAGAACTCGGTGAATCTAGGAAATTCTTCACCCGATGGCATCGCGGTGTCGATGGCCATGCCGCGGGCAGACAGACCGTAAACCTGACCTTTGCCGATCACGCGGAAGTAACTCGCGCCCAGCATCGTCATGATTTCGTCGTTCTTGTCGTCTTTATTGATCGGGTACAGCACACGGAATCCGGCGTAACCGAGATTTTCAGTGGCTTTTGGGTCGAACTTTACGTCGCCGAAATCGAAATGACTGGGGTCGTATTTGATTTCCTGGACGTCAGTAGCGGTGACTTCGTTGATTTTGACCGGTGTATCGAAGTGCATACCCTGGTGGTAGAAGGACACCTTGAACGGCGTCTTGTCCCCAGCCCAGAGGCCCTTGTCTTGAATGAAACGAATTTTCTGATAGTCGGCGAACTTCATGTCGCGAAATTCGTTGGGCAAATTGCTCTTGGGCGCTTCGAATTTTTGCCCGGCAAGGTCTTTAGCCTTGGCCGCGACGTCTTCAAGATCGAACGCCCAAAGCGAACTCGAGCCGAACAGACAGATCAGTGCCGAGCCAGCCAGCAGAGCACTGCGCAACCGTTTAGCAGGTGTCATTGGAGCAATACAGGGACTAACAATCACGAGCAACCCTCGCCGAAAAACAGATCAAAAAACCAACAGCCTGGTAACGCATGGCGAATTGGCGAGCATTGTTCCGACTCCGGAAGGGCGTAATGATTCCCTGCACAGCGTCGGACCAGCCTCTGGCTATATCATTGGGTCAACGAACGTTGATCCCCGTAGCGCGCGATTATCTAGTAGCCCGCGTTACAACGCATCAGGTCCGATGAACTATTTATCGCTTTTCCATCTAATAAATCCGGACGTGCCACGGCAAACGCCTGTTTAGCTCTCAAGCAAAAATGTCACAGGGCCATCATTGACCAGGTGTACCTGCATATCCGCACCAAATTGGCCCGCTTTGACCGAACGATGCATGACTTTAGCCTGCGCTAATAGATAGCTGAACAGTTCATCTGCCAACAGGGGCGGTGCGGCTTTTGAAAAGCTCGGGCGCAAGCCGCTTTTAGTGTCAGCGGCCAATGTGAACTGCGAGACCAACAGCAAACCGCCGCCGACGTCAGTCAGTGACAGGTTCATTTTGCCGTTAGCATCGCTGAACACGCGGTAGTTCAGCAGCTTGCGCAGTAACGTGTCGGCACTGGATCGGGTGTCTTGAGGCTCTACGCCGATTAATACCAATAATCCCTGATCTATAGCGCCCACATTTTCGCCCGCCACTTCGACCCGGGCACTACTCACGCGCTGTAAAAGACCTTTCATCGTTGACGCTTACGCCTCTTCGGGTGGCAAATCGAGCAGACGACGACCAATCTGGTTCGCCGCACGCACCAATGCGTCCGTGATGCACGGTTCCGATGCAGCGTGCCCCGCGTCACGAATCACCTGCAATTCACTGTTTGGCCAGGCTTGGTGCAATTCCCACGCGTTATCCAGCGGGCAAATCACGTCATAGCGCCCGTGTACGATGACACCCGGTAAATGAGCGATCTTGGGCATGTCGCGAATCAGCTGATTCTCTTCAAGAAATGCATTGTTGGTGAAGTAATGGCATTCGATACGGGCGATGGACAGCGCGCGCTGCGGCTCTGAAAACCGATCGACCACTGCCGGATTGGGCCGCATCGTCGCGCAGCGCCCTTCCCACGTTGACCAGGCCTTGGCCGCATGCATTTGCGCGATCTGATCTGCACCGGTCAAGCGCTTATGGAAAGCACTGAGCAAATCGCCGCGCTCATCCAGTGGAATCGGCGCCAGATAGTCCTGCCAGTAGTCCGGGAACAGTCGGCTCGCGCCTTTCTGATAGAACCATTCGATTTCCTGCGCACGGGCCAAAAAGATGCCGCGCAGAATCAATGCATGCACGCGCTCAGGATGGGTTTGTGCGTAGGCCAGCGCCAAGGTCGAACCCCACGAACCACCGAACAACACCCATTTTTCGATGCCCAAGTGCTGACGAATGCGCTCCAGGTCTTCCACCAAATGCCAGGTGGTGTTGTTTTCGAGGCTGGCGTGGGGCGTTGAACGGCCGCAGCCGCGCTGGTCGAAGGTGATGATGCGATACATGTTCGGGTCAAAAAAACGACGACTCTGGGCATCACAACCCGCGCCCGGCCCGCCGTGAATAAATACGACGGGCAAACCCTCAGGCGAACCACTTTCATCGACGTACAACACATGAGGCTTTTCCACAGCCAGATCGTGCCGGGCGTAGGGTTTGATCTGCGGGTACAAAGTCTGCATAGGTGCTCCAAAGGGGGCTTTTGTTTATCTACCGTTCGGCATCATAAACCCGAATCGCATAATGATCATGCCCTTAGAGAAGCAAGGGCCTTCACCCACGGAAGGTCAGATGGAACGATCAATGCAAGCAATTTGCCAATCGTAATTACTCGCGAACCAGACAGTCGTACCCCTGTCGAAGGGACTAGAGTAAAACATCACCACTCCTAATTCGTCTGCTCGTTAGAGGTCGTATAGATGTCAGAGGAACCGCTTGTTCGTGACACCGAGGTGGCTGCCTTCCGCGCCGCTGTACTCGAAAAACTCACTTATGCGGTGGGCAAAGACCCCGATCATGCGTTTGAACATGACTGGTTCGAAGCCGTCGCCCTGGCCGCTCGCGACCATATGGTCGAGCACTGGATGGACCATACGCGGCAGATTTACCGCAAAGGGCAGAAACGGGTCTATTACCTTTCTCTGGAATTCTTGATCGGCCGCTTGCTCTACGACAGCTTGAGCAACCTTGGGTTGCTGGAAATCGCCCGCGAGGCCATCGCCGAGCTGGGCGTGGACCTGGAACGCATTCGCTTGCTGGAACCCGACGCCGCACTGGGTAACGGCGGCCTCGGTCGCTTGGCCGCCTGCTTCATGGAAAGCATGTCTACCCTGGGCGTTGCCGCCCACGGTTACGGAATTCGCTATGAGCACGGGCTGTTCCGTCAGGCCATCGTCGACGGCTGGCAGCAGGAACAAACCGAGAACTGGCTGGACTTTGGCAACCCTTGGGAATTCGAACGCGCAGAGGTGATCTACCCCATCGGCTTCAGCGGTAGCGTCGAAACCGTGGCTAACGAAGCCGGTGAACAACGGCAAGTCTGGCGTCCGGGTGAAACCGTCCGGGCCGTTGCGTATGACACCCCCGTCGTTGGCTGGCGTGGGTCTAGCGTCAATACGTTGCGTTTGTGGCGCGCACGGGCAGTAGAAGACCTGCACCTTGAGCGGTTCAACGCCGGCGACCACTTTGGCGCCGTGGCGGAAGTGGTCCGTGCCGAAAGCATTTCTCGCGTGCTTTACCCCAATGACAGCACCGAAGCCGGCCAAGAGTTACGCCTGCGCCAAGAATATTTCTTCGTTTCAGCGTCGCTCCAGGATTTGCTGCGCCGTCACCTGAACATGCATGAAACGCTGTACAGCCTGGCCGATCACGCCGCGATTCAGATGAACGATACGCACCCTTCGATTGCCGTCGCGGAATTGATGCGCTTGCTGATCGACACACACGGCATCCCATGGGACGCCGCCTGGAAAATCACGGTTGAAACCCTGGCCTACACCAACCACACCTTGCTTCCCGAGGCGCTGGAAACCTGGTCGGTCGGCTTGATGGAGCGGATGCTGCCTCGGCACATGCAGATCATTTACCTGATCAACGCCCTGCACATCGATCAACTGCGCGCCAAGGGCATTCACGATTTCGACGTGCTGCGCGCGGTGTCGTTGATCGAAGAAGACAACGGCCGCCGGGTTCGGATGGGTAACCTGGCATTCATCGGCTCACACAGCATCAACGGTGTTTCGGCGCTGCACACGCAGTTGATGCGCAAAACCGTGTTCGCTGAATTGCACAAGTTGTACCCGGACCGAATCAACAACAAAACCAACGGCATTACCTTCCGCCGCTGGTTGCATCAGGCCAACCCGCTGCTCACGGGGATGCTGGTTGAGGCGCTGGGCGCGGATGTACTCGATAACGCCGAAACACGCTTGATTGAGCTGGAGCCGTTTGCCGAGAAGGCATCGTTCCGCAAACAGTTCATGGAGCAGCGCCTGAAGAGCAAAAAGGCATTGGCGAATATCATTAACGAGCGCTTGGGGATTGTGGTTAACCCCGAAGCGATGTTCGACGTTCAGGTCAAACGTATTCACGAATACAAACGGCAACTGCTCAACCTGTTTCACACCGTCGCGCTGTATCAGGCGATGCGGGCAGAGCCAGGGACAAACTGGGTGCCACGGGTCAAGATCTTCGCCGGCAAGGCGGCAGCCAGTTACCACACGGCTAAACTGATCATCAAGTTGACCAATGATATTGCCCGCACGGTGAACAACGACCCAACGTTGCGCGGCATGCTCAAAGTCGTGTTCATGCCTAACTACAACGTCAGTTTGGCGGAAAGCATTATTCCCGCCGCCGACCTGTCGGAGCAGATTTCAACGGCAGGCTTGGAAGCCTCGGGCACCAGCAACATGAAGTTTGGCCTCAATGGCGCGCTGACCATCGGCACGCTGGATGGCGCCAACGTTGAGATGAGCGAACAAATCGGCCTTGAGCACATGTTCATTTTCGGCCTGACCTCCCAGCAAGTCGAAGCGCGAAAACGCATCGGCGACTACAGCGCCGGGGCGGACGTTGCCGCGTCACCAAGACTCTATGATGTGTTGCAAGCGATTCGGGGCGGGGTGTTCTCACCCGATGATCCGAACCGCTACGTCGGCCTGATCGATCAGTTGTTGGCGTATGACCGCTTCCTGGTCTGCGCGGACTTCGAGTCTTACTGGCAGGCGCAAGCAAAGGTCGAAGCGATGTGGCATGACCCGAAAAGCTGGTGGAGCTCCGCCGTGCTCAACACTGCACGCATGGGTTGGTTCTCGTCGGACCGGACTATCCGTGAGTATTCCAATGATATTTGGAGGGCATTGGAGGAATAACCTGCACGCGCTTCTATCTATTTTGTAGGAGCGCGCTTGCCCGCATCTAATAATCTAAAACGAATCCCTTCGCCGCCTGCAAAATCTTGACCGGGCGCACCTGTTGATCTCCGTTTTGAGGCTACTCTCAAACCCATACATGAACTCTCTGAGTCAGATCCCGGTCTGACTGGAGTATTACGTGCCCACTCGCGTTAAACTGCGCGGGCTTTTTATCCCCCACCTACGGAGCTCTCCATGTCCCGCGTTACCCTGAGTCGTTATTTGATTGAGCAGACCCGCAGCAACAACACTCCTGCCGATCTGCGCTTCCTTATCGAAGTGGTGGCGCGCGCCTGCAAGGAAATCAGCCATGCCGTCTCCAAAGGCGCATTGGGTGGGGTGCTCGGCAGCATGGGCACTGAAAACGTACAGGGCGAAGTGCAGAAAAAGCTCGACGTAATCTCCAACGAAATCCTGCTCGAAGCCAACGAGTGGGGTGGTCACTTGGCCGGCATGGCGTCCGAAGAAATGGACAACGCCTACCAGATCCCAGGCAAATACCCGAAAGGCGCGTACCTGCTGGTATTCGACCCACTGGACGGCTCGTCGAACATCGACGTTAACGTCTCGGTCGGCACCATCTTCTCGGTACTGCGTTGCCCAGACGCCCACCTGAGCCAGAACGATACCCTGAGCGAACAAGCGTTCCTGCAACCGGGCACCAAGCAGGTCGCGGCCGGTTACGCGATCTACGGCCCGCAAACCATGCTGGTTCTGACACTGGGCGACGGCGTTAAAGGCTTCACCCTGGACCGCGAATTGGGGAGCTTCGTGTTGACCCACGAAGACATGCAGATTCCTGAGTCCACTCAGGAATTCGCCATCAACATGTCCAACCAGCGTCACTGGGAAGCGCCGGTTAAACGCTACGTGGAAGAATTGCTGGCAGGCGCAGAAGGTCCGCTGAAAAAGGACTACAACATGCGCTGGATCGCCGCCATGGTTGCCGACGTGCACCGCATCCTGACCCGTGGCGGCATGTTCATGTACCCACGCGACAGCCGTGATGCTTCGAAACCTGGCAAATTGCGCTTGATGTACGAAGCTAATCCGATGTCGTTCATCGTGGAGCAAGCCGGCGGCATGTCCACCGACGGCCACCAGCGCATCCTCGACATTCAGCCAGAAGGCCTGCACCAGCGGGTGGCGGTATTCCTCGGTTCGAAAGAAGAAGTCGAGCGCGCTACGGCATATCACAAGGAATAAACCATGGTCGCCCCTTGGCAGCCGTTGCTTGAATGGTGGTTCGGTTCAGCCGAATCGCCTTTTGAAGTTGTGAAAGCCAAGGGCGAGCTGTGGTTTGGTAACAAAAATCAGAACCGCGAAGCGCATCAGCGTTTCGCGGTTTTGTTTTGCTGAGCGTGAGTCCAAATTCTGATGTGCTAACTACCGACCAGGGACATGGAAACTTTGGCCCTCTTCGAGGGCAGCGGTATATAACCAACTCCCTCGCTGTCAATCTTTCGCGAATCCTCTGCACCATCAAGCCTGCCGATATATTTTCGGTTAGTAATCCATTCTGCCGTTTCGCTATCGATGGCGCGAAATATCAGCACAAGCGGCTTGGGCTGCGGTGGGGGATTCTCTAAGGCTGCCAGCATTCTTTGATGGCGAGCGTGCGGCTCGAAATCCCCCCAGTCAAACGTGCGCGCCTCAGGCTTGGTCAGCACCCACTCGCCGCGCTCGACTTGTTCCCAGACATAACGATCCTGATAGACCATCGACGCGCGCCGTAATTCGGCCAGACCTTCGATTTCCCGATGCCCCGCTAACAGTCTTTTGACTATCACCAATGCTTCAGCGGGAGGATGGACGTATTTTTTCTCATCCATTTGGAGTGTGCGACGATGCACCAACTTCATGCCGAAGCCCCCTCATCCCAGTAGTCGGAACCCATCGTTCCACAGGTTTCATGAGTCGAGGCGATGGTCCGATACGTAAACGTAACAGTTTCCAAGGGAGTGATATGAGCCACTGCAGGATCGCGCCAACGCGGCATTGAAATATGAATATCGGTAATGAGGGCGTCTTTGTATACCATGGTGAAATAGTGTTCTTGAAAGCCGCCGGGTGAAACTCGATACCAATCCAATGTGCATAGGCTAAGTGTTTCATCCGTGCGCCACGCTTCGAACAGTAACGGGGTCGACTTGTCGAGCATCTTGGTAATGATGAAAGGCCCATGAACCCGATGGCCGGATTGCGCCCCTTGAGGACGACCAAAATGTTGATCAAATGACTCCACAAAAATTTGATCTTCTCGTCCGAGCTGGAGTTATTGCCAATTGATTCTAACGACGAACAGCCTCCAGTAATCAATTTTTGTTTTTCGCCGATAATGGTTAAGTAGGTTGGCATGGACATGGGGGTACTCCTTGGTTTGTTATAGGTGTTTTAAACAGCGTGAGTTTAGGTATAACTTTTACGAAATGATTACATCGAAACCGATTAGACAGACGCAACGACGCCAACTTACGGGTAAGGCGTCCAAGGCTTACCAACATTCAGGAAAATTCTGTAGCGCTCTTCTTCGGGGTGTTTGCGGTCCTTAAGGAAACTCTGAAAAAGGTTTTCAAATCTGGTGAAATGTCCCCCATCACATGAGCCGAGCGGTTGCCCCCCATGAAGCAAATTTCTTTCGCCGATGCCGAGTACGCCGGTAAACGTAAGCGAACCCGCCGTGAGATTTTCCTGAGCGAGATGGACAAGGTCGTCCCCTGGAAGGGGTTGATCGCTTTGATCGAGCCGCATTATCCAAAAGGCGAAGGGGGCCGCCCGGCGTATCCCTTGATGGCCATGTTGCGTGTGCACCTGATGCAGAACTGGTTCGGCTATAGCGATCCAGCAATGGAAGAGTCTCTTTATGAGACCACGATTCTGCGCCAGTTCGCGGGGTTGAATCTGGAACGCATTCCCGACGAAACCACGATTCTCAACTTCCGTCGCCTGCTGGAGAAAAACCATCTTGCCGGGGGAATCCTGGAGGTCATTAATGGCTACCTGGGAGACCGAGGTTTGATGCTTCGTCAGGGCACAATTGTTGATGCCACGATCATTCATGCGCCGACGTCGACCAAGAATAAAGAGGGTAAACGCGACCCCGAAATGCATTAGACCAAGAAAGGTAATCAATATTTTTTCGGGATGAAAGCGCACATCGGAGTAGACGCTGATACGGGTCTGACGCACAGCGTGGTGGGCACGGCAGCCAATGTCGCGGACGTCACTCAAGTCGATCAGTTGCTGCACGGCGAAGAGACCCATCTCTGTGGCGACGCGGGCTACACCGGCGTAGAAAAGCGGCTTGAACATGAGGGGCGCGAGATGATCTGGTCGATCTCCGCCAGGCCCAGCAGCCGCCGCAAACATGGAGAAAAAAGCGTCATTGGCCGTGCGTTGCGCAAGATTGAATACGCCAAATCGCAAACTCGGGCCAAGGTTGAGCACCCGTTTCGGGTGATCAAGCGCCAGTTTGGTTACACCAAGGTGCGGTTTCGCGGGTTGGTAAAGAACACGGCGCAGTTGGTGACACTGTTTGCACTGTCGAATCTGTGGATGGCGCGCCGACATTTGATGGAGCCTATAGGACAGGTGCGTCCGCAGTATGGAAATTAAGGGTTAATAAGTGCTTAAAACCGGCTTATTCATCAATAAAAGCCGATATTTTCGAAATTTCAGTGAAGTACTTTCTTTCGGAGCGCTTGACGCCCGATTTGCCAGAAAAAGAAGGTCTTATTTCAGACCTTCCTTAAAGCGATTCACGCTTAACAGGGCTTGATATTTATCACCGGCATACCAATAGGTTGTTCCACCGTTGGGGCCGTCGCGCAACCTGGCACGCCATTGCGGTGTGTCAGCGAAGGGTGGAAATCTTTTTTGTTTTTTATCCATCCACCCCCCCGACGCCATTGATCCTGAAGTTCCAAGACAACCTTCAATGCATCATCGAGCAACAAGGGTTCGATGTGCGGATATATAGTCAGGCTTTCAATAACGTTGCCCTTGAATATAACGTAAAAATCAGAGCTCTTTGGAGTGACAAATCCATACTGCGGGTCGATGAATCGTAACTGCGCGTCGGACTTTGGCCGGCCGGGCCACGTTCCCTCACCTGGAAAACGTGAACTAAAGCGCGCTGACGAACCCTTAACCATCTCGTCATAGGTTCCACCTATTTCGAGGGCGATCTCCCGTTCGTACCACGACCGCAACATATAGGCGGCCAATAGCGCCACAACGATAAGTAACGCCCAACGACGCCGAGTCATGGGTAAGGCGTCCAAGGTTTGGAAACGCTCAGGATAATTTTATAGCGCTCTTCTTCCGGGTGTTTGCGGTCCTTAACGCGATGCATTATGAGCATGGCCTGATACTTGTCGCCCGCATACCAATCAGTCGTGCCTCCCTTGTCGCGCAACTGAGCACGCCATTGCGGTGTATCGGCAAAGGGGGGAAATTGCGGCTGCTTATTACCCATCCAACCACCTCGACGCCATTGATCCTGAAGATCCAAGACAACCTTCAATGCATCATCGAGCAGCAAGGGTTCGATATACGGATGTATAGTTAGGCTCTGAACAATGTCGTCCTTGAATACAACTAAAAATTCAGCGCTTTTTGGAGTGATAAATCCATATTGCGGGTCGGTGAATCGTAATTGCGCGTCGGAATGTGGTACGGCCGGCCATATCCCCCCGCCGGGATAAGGTGAAGTAAAGCGGGCTGACGAACGCTTTCGCATGTCTTCGTAGGTTCCACCTATCACCAGGGCGATCTCCCGTTCGTACAACGACCGCGCGACATCGGCGCCCCATACCGCTAGCAGTGCCAAGCAGAACCAATATCGCCGCTTCATCGGACACCCGCCCCTTCGGCGATATCTTTTATTGACTGCTCCAGCAATGCACGATTTTCGTCGCCCAGCATCTCATCGAAACGTTCCGCGGCTTGCAATACGAAGGCTATGCGCTGCTTGTAAACTGATAAGTCTGCAAACGGGTTGTTGCTGAATTCGAGGGTGCGTCCATCCTCGATTGGCTGGCATTGGCTCGCCAGGGTCAGCTCAATCGCTTGAGCCACCCCCGATGGAAAACCGGTCACATAGGAGGCATGGTTGCCGCGCAGTAGCAGCTTAAGTTGTGGGTCTTTGTAGATGGTCGGCTGGAGGATATTGAGCTGCTCATGTACAGCTAACTTCCTCACGCTCTCGGCTATATCTCCCCCCTCTATCGCCTCGAAGCCCTGCAGGATTTCTGGATACCGTACACCAAACTCGAGCTTCTCCTTCTCCACCGGCCACAACACCGGAAACTTCGGATGACCATAAATACCCGCCCGCTCTTTAAGACAGGTCCTCAACTCTTCGAGCCCACGCTTTTTGTAAAACGCATGCAACGGGAAGATATCCAGAAACAACGTGGTGTTGCCCAGCGCCATCATTTCGTAGACGTGCTGGAACTGTTGCTGCATCAAGGATGAGGGTTCCGCGCCCAAACCTGCGTCGCTTAAGGGAACAGGATTATTTCTACGGGCGGCTCGGTAATCGTCCAGCGCCTGCTGATCCGTATCTTTGAAAATATGAGCCCCGAGGAAACCGGGATTCGATGCCGCATTGGAGTCGATCAAGCGCTGCCTGGCGTCGCGCTCAGCCTGGATAACCTCAGTCATACTCGCGGCATGCAACAACCCGCAACCGACTTGCTTGGAGGCAAAGGCTGCAAGGCCGGCCCACTGAAAGCGGTTGTCGTGCAGCCACAACCGGGCATAGGCGGCGTTGATCACGCGGTTGCGTTCGATGGGGTCGGCGATCAGGACGCCGCCGGGGGCGACGATTTCTTCGGCTTCGCGCTGGAAGACTCGCCAGATTCCCGAGCAAGTCAAAAACGGCACGTCAACGACGTCCTGCATGACCCCGTACAACTCGATCCTGTGCGTCTCGCACTCTTCGATCGGTTTGGTGGGGTGGTTCAACAGCTGCTTGTCGCATATGTGGTCTTTGAAACACTGGGTCATGGCGCTGCCTCCGGACAGGAATTTCGCCACCCTACCAGCCAAAAAACCGAAGTAAAATATCGCCAAAAAAATGGAGAGACGTCCTACAAATGCCGCTGTAAACCCTTACAAATACCGGAGAAGAAGCCTACAACTCACATACCCATTACAGGCCGCCCGGCCATTGCGCGCGAACAGGACCACGCGAAGACGCATCCTCTTTTACCGGCCGGGAACCAGTTTCCTTATTTCTCTTCTAACCTTGTGCTGTCAGCCCGCGTTTTCTGCGTGGCGACACCCCCTAATCTGTTGGAGCTACTGTTCATGTCTTTGCGCACCGTCGCGTTGTTGTCGTTTTGTGTGTTGTTGGCCGCTTGCAGCAAGGTCACCCAGGAAAATTATTCGAAGTTGTCGGCAGGCATGGATAAGGCGCAAGTCGAGAATTTATTGGGTAGCCCGACCGAATGTTCGGGTGCGCTGGGTATGTCCAGTTGCACGTGGGGCGACAAAGTGAGTTTTATCAGCGTCCAGTACGGCGGCGATAAAGTGCTGATCTATTCGGGCCAAGGCTTGAAATAAGCCGTTAGGGAGAGCGTGATGCGTTTATGGATTGGGTTGATGGCGAGTCTGTTTCTGGCGGGTTGCGCACATTCTTCGAGCGAGCTGGTCGAGCCGAAGACGGTCGATCATGTGGACCTCAAGCGGTATCAAGGGACGTGGTACGAGCTGGCACGGTTACCGATGTTCTTTCAGCGTAATTGCGCTCAATCGCAGGCGCTTTACGTGCTCAAAGAGGATGGCAATATCGGCGTAACCAATCGTTGCCGGAAACTCGACGGCACGTGGGAGCAAGCGACAGGCACGGCATCGCCGCAGGTAGCGGGCAAAACCGACAAGCTGTGGGTCGTCTTCGATAACGGGTTCTCGCGGCTGTTCCCGGGTTTGGCCAAGGGCGATTATTGGGTGCTGTACCTCGACGACGGCTACAAGACTGCGTTAGTGGGGAACCCGGATCGCAAATACCTGTGGATCTTGTCGCGGACATCGAAAGTGTCCGACGCGACAAAAGAAGATTTGTTGGCCAGAGCAAGGCAACAGGGTTACGACACAACCAAGCTGATCTGGCGGGTGGATGATTCGATGATCATCAAACCGGACCGGCTCTAGACCTCACTCTGTGGACCGAATTCATTCGGGAAGCGGCGGACGCGGTTTAATTGATGAACCGAGTTGTCGCCTTCCCGAATAATTCGGTCCCACAGGGAATTCGCAATTACAGAGATTTGGGCTCGGCGCAAGCTAACCCAACAATTCCCGCAGCACCTGAGCAAACGCACGATTACTGTGCTCTTCATCAGCATGCCGACCGTTGCGGATCACCCAACGCCCGTTGACCATGACGTCGCGAATCTGCCGGTCACTGCCCGCAAACAACCAGCGGTTAAGAATCGCATCACCGGCGGCCGTCGACAGGTAGGGATCGTTACCGTCCAGCACCAGCCAATCTGCACGCTGCCCGACGTTCAGCGAACCAATCGCCTGCCCCATTGCTTGCGCGCCACCGCTGAGTGCCGCATCGAACAACGTGCGTCCAACCATCGGTTGATCACTGCGGTACAAACGATTACGTCGTTGATCACGCAAACGCTGACCATATTCCAGCCAGCGCAGCTCTTCGACCACGCTCAATGACACATGACTGTCCGAGCCAATCCCCCAACGGCCGCCCTGGGCGATGTAGTCCACCGCCGGAAAAATACCGTCCCCCAAGTTGGCTTCAGTGGTCAGGCACAAGCCGGCAATCGCGCCGCTATCAGCCATCAGCGCCACTTCTTCCGGGTTGGCGTGGGTGGCATGAACCAGGCACCAGCGCTGATCAACCGAGGCGTTTTCGTACAACCATTGCAGCGGACGCCGACCGCTCCAGCTCAGGCAGTCATCCACTTCCTTCTGCTGCTCGGCGATATGAATATGCACCGGGCAGTGTGGGTCGCTTGCGGCCAGTACATCGCTGATTTGACGCGGCGTTACCGCGCGCAACGAGTGAAAGCACAGACCCAATGATTGAGCGGGCTGCTGGGCAAGCATCGGCCGTAGACGCGCTTGTAAGTCGAGGTAACTGTCAGTGGTGTGGATAAATCTGCGCTGACCTTCATTTGGCGCCTGACCGCCAAAACCAGAGTGGCTGTACAACACCGGCAGCAACGTCAGGCCGATACCGGCCGAACTCGCGGCCTGGCTGATGTGCAGGGCCAGTTCAGCAGGGTTTGCGTAAGGCTTGCCGGTGGTGTCTTGGTGTACGTAATGAAATTCAGCGACTGAGGTGAAACCGCCTTTGAGCAGCTCGATGTACAACTGTCGAGCGATGACCCCAAGCTGCTCTGGATTGATCTGCCCCACCAAGCGGTACATCAACTCTCGCCACGTCCAGAAACTGTCATTGGGGTTGCCCGCCACTTCGGCCAAACCGGCCATCGCACGCTGGAACGCGTGGGAATGCAGGTTGGGCATTCCTGGCACCAGCGCACCGTTGAGGATCTCGGCACCCTGGGCATCGGTATCGACTTGGACGCGGGTTAGCACCCCGTCGGCGCTGACATCGAGACGAACATTGTTGGCCCAACCGGTGGGCAATAATGCGCGCTCGGCAAAGAAGACGGACATGGACCTGCACCCCATCGTGTAATTTGTATATACATATACAGACGTTTGTCTGCTCGGTAAACTGCGGCAAGCTTGTCGTCGGTCGGGTTAATGGTTAGCTTGAGCGCTTCTGCGCCTTAGACCCAATTCCCGAATCATCACCTATCGAACAAGGATTTCACTGTGCCGACTCCGCCTGCCCTCTCTCCACTGGCTGCCCAGATGGGTGACAGTCCGGCGCCTTTATACGCGCGCGTGAAGCAGATGATCGCCCAGCAAATCCAAAACGGAACCTGGGCGCCGCATCATCGCGTGCCGTCGGAAAGTGAACTGGTGACCCAACTGGGCTTCAGCCGCATGACCATCAACCGAGCCCTGCGTGAACTGACCGCCGAAGGCCTGTTGGTGCGTATGCAAGGCGTCGGTACGTTTGTCGCCGAGCCCAAAAGCCAGTCAGCGCTTTTTGAAGTACACAACATCGCCGATGAAATTGCCTCGCGCGGCCATGTTCATACTTGCAAAGTCATCATCCTGAACGAAGAAGCCGCAGGCTCCGAACGGGCCCTGGCCTTGGACATGCGTGAAGGTCAGCGCGTATTTCATTCGCTGATCGTGCATTTCGAAAATGACATCCCGGTGCAAATCGAAGACCGCTTCGTCAACGCTCAGGTAGCGCCGCACTACCTGATGCAGGATTTCACCAAACAAACACCCTACGCTTATCTGTCGCAAGTCGCACCGCTGACCGAGGGTGAGCATGTGGTCGAAGCCATTTTGGCTGAAGAACTGGAGTGCGAGCTGCTGCAAATCGAACGCGGTGAACCGTGCCTGCTGATTCGTCGCCGCACTTGGTCTGGCCGCCAGCCAGTGACGGCGGCCCGCCTGATCCACCCCGGCTCCCGGCATCGGCTGGAAGGACGTTTCAGCAAATGAGTCAACTGACCGTTCTACGCGCCGCCAACTACCCGCGCATGCCATGGAAAAACGGTGGCGGCAGCACCGAAGAAATCACCCGCGATGCGGGCAACGGCCTGGACGGTTTTGGCTGGCGCCTGTCGATAGCCGATATCGCAGAATCAGGCGGTTTTTCCAGCTTCCCCGGTTATCAGCGAATCATCACCGTGCTACAGGGCGATGGCATGACATTGCAGGTCGACGGCCAATCCACACGTGCGCTGCTGACCTTGGATCCGTTGGCATTTAGCGGTGAGAGCCAAGTCAGTTGTACGTTGCTCGGCGGGCACATACGTGACTTCAATCTGATTTACGCCCCTAACCGATACAATGCCCGCCTTCAATGGATCGACGGACGTCAGCGTTTTTTCAGTTCCGCTGGCACAGTGCTGGTCTTCAGCGTAATAGAGGGCTTGAGTGTCACCACCGGCACCGCCACCCACGGTCTTGGCAAGCATGACTGCCTGCAACTAGACGGTAACCCCGGCCTGTTGGAATTGTCGGTCAGCGGAACATGCTGTGTGGTTGAACTGACTGCGATTTGATAAGTCCGCAGAACACTAGCCCGATTGAACGGAACACCGATGGCCACCCAGGACAACGAACCGCTAAGCCACTCCCCGTTGGATCGCATCGACGAAGCTATTCTCGAGGCGCTGCGCCATGACGGTCGCATCACCTACGAAAAACTCTCGACACTGGTTCACCTCACGCCTCGGCCCTGCCTGGAACGGGTACGCAAGCTCGAACGACGCGGCGTTATCCGAGGCTACGGCGCAATCATCGACCTCAAAGTCGTGTCACCCGGCCTGTCGCTGCTGGTGATGGTTGCGCTCTCAAACCAAAGCGGGCGCGCCGCACAAAAAGCTTTCGAAGCCTGCATCAAAGCCTGCCCCCAAGTCTTCGGCTGCCAACTCATCAGCGGCCCGTTTGACTACAGCCTGCGCATGCGCTGCCGGGACATGGAGCACTACCGCGTACTCAGCGAAACCTGGCTGAACAACAGCGAACTGCACATCGACAAGCTGGTGGCGCACCCGGAGTTGGCGGATGTAAAGAGTGGCGTTGGGTTTTAAAGCCGGTATAGCCAGCACTCACCAAAAACGCATCTAGGCGCGCACCAACCCCTCGCACGTTGTTACCGAACGCCCCAGCACGGCGCAAAGTCGCTCGCTTATTCGCCAACCGGCGACCGCGCCCAACCACCGCCCATCTCTTTTAATCCCGCCACAACCCTTCTAGCTCGGGCCTTTTGTCTTTCTGAAAAACTTTCTTCTGGACGGCTAAATGAAGTTGGTCTTACGATTGCATATGCTTGTATGTACAAGTAAAGATGTGTGCGTTTAGCCGTGACGGTAACCACCCCGCTGGCCCCTGCATCCGAACGATGAATTTTATTGGCTAAACCCGCTTCGTCTGTTTCGAGAAACTCGACACAGGCCGGCTTGACCACTTCGCTGAGGAGTTTTTTCGTGACTGACAATAACCACTGGACCCCTGAAACCTGGACCCGCCATCGTGACGTTGAAGTTCGCGCCGCACGTGGGCCCAAGCTGACCGCCAAGAGCTGGATGACCGAAGCGCCGCTGCGGATGTTGATGAACAACCTCGACCCGGAAGTGGCAGAGAACCCGAAAGAACTTGTGGTTTACGGCGGCATCGGCCGTGCCGCGCGTAACTGGGAATGCTACGACAAGATCGTCGAAAGCCTGACCAACCTGAATGACGACGAGACCCTGCTGATTCAATCCGGCAAACCGGTGGGCGTGTTCAAGACCCACAGCAACGCGCCGCGGGTGCTAATTGCCAACTCGAACCTAGTGCCGCACTGGGCCACTTGGGAACATTTCAACGAGCTGGATGCCAGGGGCCTGGCCATGTATGGCCAGATGACTGCGGGCAGCTGGATCTACATCGGCAGCCAAGGCATCGTCCAAGGTACTTACGAAACCTTCGTTGAAGCCGGTCGCCAACACTACAACGGCAGCCTGGAAGGCAAGTGGGTACTGACCGCTGGCCTAGGCGGCATGGGCGGTGCTCAGCCGCTGGCCGCTGGTATGGCCGGTGCGTGCTCGCTGAACATCGAGTGCCAACAGAGCCGTATCGACTTTCGCCTCAAAACCCGTTACGTCGACGAACAAGCTATCGATCTCGACGACGCACTGGCCCGTATCGCCAAGTACACCGCGCAAGGCAAAGCCATCTCTATCGCGCTGTGCGGTAACGCTGCCGAAATCCTCCCGGAAATGGTTCGCCGTGGCGTACGCCCGGACATGGTCACCGACCAGACCAGCGCCCATGACCCGCTCAACGGCTACTTGCCCGCTGGCTGGACTTGGGACGAATACCGCGCGCGCTCGGTGACCGAGCCTGCGAACGTGGTTAAAGCCGCCAAGCAGTCGATGGCGGTTCATGTTCAAGCGATGTTGGACTTCCAGAAAGCCGGCGTGCCGACCTTCGATTACGGCAACAATATCCGTCAGATGGCAAAAGACGAAGGCGTGGCAAACGCGTTCGACTTCCCAGGATTTGTACCGGCTTACATTCGTCCACTGTTCTGCCGTGGCGTAGGTCCTTTCCGTTGGGCGGCCTTGTCTGGCGACCCGGAAGATATCTACAAAACCGACGCCAAGGTCAAAGAACTGATCCCGGACGACGCCCATTTGCATAACTGGTTGGACATGGCCCGTGAGCGCATCGCGTTCCAGGGTTTGCCAGCGCGTATTTGCTGGGTGGGCTTGGGTCAGCGCGCCAAGCTCGGCCTCGCTTTCAACGAAATGGTCCGCAGCGGCGAGTTGTCGGCACCCGTCGTGATCGGTCGTGACCACCTGGACTCCGGTTCAGTGGCCAGCCCGAACCGCGAAACGGAGTCGATGCAGGATGGCTCCGATGCTGTGTCGGACTGGCCGTTGCTCAACGCCCTGCTCAACACCGCCAGCGGCGCGACCTGGGTGTCCCTGCACCACGGCGGCGGCGTCGGCATGGGCTTCTCGCAACATTCGGGCATGGTGATTGTGTGCGACGGTTCCGACGAAGCGGCAGAACGTATCGCCCGCGTGCTGCACAACGACCCGGCGACCGGCGTCATGCGCCACGCCGACGCGGGTTATCAAATCGCGATTGATTGCGCCAACGAGCAGGGTTTGAACCTGCCGATGCTGAATCGCTAACCCCGCCATTGTGGGACCGAATTCATTCGGGAATGGATAAACGCGGTGTGTCAGACATGCCGCTTCCCCAATGAATTCGGTCCCACAGGTTTTCACGCTGTGCCCTGATGTCCCTACCGCATTCCCCCATAGAGGTGGTCGCATGGCTGTTCCAGATGATCGCGTTGCCAACCAATCCCTGATCGAAAGGCGTTCGATCGATTACATCCCGGACGCCGAAAGACACGGGCGCCTGTTCAGTCAGTTCACCTTGTGGCTGGGCGCCAACCTGCAAATCACCGCCATCGTCACCGGGGCCTTGGCCGTGGTGCTGGGCGGGGATGTGTTCTGGTCGTTGGTGGGTTTGCTGATCGGGCAATTGCTCGGCGGCGGCGTGATGGCGTTGCACGCGGCTCAAGGTCCAAAGCTGGGCCTGCCGCAAATGATCTCCAGCCGCGTGCAATTTGGCGTGTACGGCGCGGTGATCCCGTTGGTGTTGGTGTGCTTGATGTACATCGGCTTTTCCGCCAGCGGCTCAGTGCTTGCCGGGCAGGCGGTGGCGCAACTGATTCACGTCCCCGACTGGCAAGGCATTGTTATTTTCGCCGCGCTGATCGTGGTGGCGACCATCTTTGGCTATCGGGTGATCCATGTGATCGGCCGGGTGGCGAGCGTAATTGGCATCGTCGCCTTTGTTTACCTCTTCGGCGCGTTGCTGGCGGGAAATGACATCGGTGCGCTGTTGGGTAACAAGCACTTTTCCCTCGCCAGTTTCCTGTTGGCGATTTCGTTGTCAGCCTCTTGGCAGATCGCGTTCGGCCCTTACGTGGCGGACTATTCGCGCTATTTACCGCGCAGCACTTCGGCAGTGAAAACCTTCTGGGCCGTTGGCCTGGGATCGATAATCGGCGCGCAGGCGTCCATGGTGTTCGGTGTGTTCGCGGCGGCGTTAGCCGGCAAGACCTTCGCCCACCATGAGGTCTCGTTCATCGTCAGCCTCGGTGGCACCGGCGTAGTCGCGGCCCTGCTGTATTTCAGCGTCGCGTTTGGCAAGGTCACGATCACCACCCTCAACGCGTACGGCAGCTTCATGTCGATTGCCACCATCGTCAGCGGCTTCCGGGGCAACCGGCACATCTCCGGCGGTCTGCGTCTGGCCTATATTTTCGGCATGGTCGGCGTCGCCACGCTGCTGGCCTTGGCGGGCAAAGACTCGTTTCTCAAGGATTTCTCGGCGTTTATCCTGTTTTTGCTGGCCTTCTTCACGCCGTGGAGCGCGATCAACCTGGTGGATTTCTACTGCATCACTAAAGAGCGCTACGACATCCCAGCGTTGTCCGATCCCGATGGCCGTTACGGCCGCTGGAACTGGGTTGGCATCGGCGTGTACGTGTTCGGTGTATTGATTCAAATGCCGTTCATTGCCACACAGTTCTACACCGGTCCCTTGGTAGAGCACCTGGGTGATACCGACATTTCGTGGGTCATCGGTTTGGTCGTCCCCGCCGTCGTGTATTACCTGATTGCGAAAAAATGGCACAGCGCAATTCCTGACCGGTTGATTTTCCCGGCGGACACCGACGCCCCGCAATCACTGGCAACACATTCGCCGGCCCGGACAGCAATGAACTGACGGCCATAAAATGCACTCGTTAATGGGAACAATAGTGAACGCCGAAGCGATTCAGCGCGCTGAAACGATGGGACTGTGCATGTTTTCATCTAAGACGAATCAAGCATGGATGACCAACGTACGTCGCGAATCGCCTAAGCTGATCGGCCTGACCGCCGTTTTGCTACTCCTAATTGATCGAGAGCCTTCTATGTTCCCCGAAAGCTTCACTTTCTCCATCGCCGACTGGGTCAATCGATGGGTCGACACGCTGGTGACCAACTATGGCGACGTGTTTCGTCAGATCTCGGACACCCTGCTGTGGGCCATCGTCAACCTCGAAGCCCTCCTGCGCTTGGCGCCGTGGTGGCTGATGTTGGCGATTGTCGGCGGCATTGCTTGGCACGCGACACGCAAGCTGTTGACCACCGTGGTAATTGTCGGTCTGTTGTTTTTGGTGGGCGCCGTAGGCCTGTGGGACAAACTGATGCAAACCCTTGCCCTGATGCTGGTGGCGACGATTATTTCAGTGGCGATTGGCATTCCGCTGGGCATCCTGTCGGCGCGCAACAACCGCCTGCGTTCGGTGATGATGCCGTTGCTGGACATCATGCAGACCATGCCCAGCTTCGTGTACTTGATCCCGGTGCTGATGCTGTTTGGTCTAGGCAAAGTGCCCGCAATTTTTGCCACGGTGATTTACGCCGCGCCGCCTCTGATTCGTCTGACAGATCTAGGAATTCGCCAGGTCGATGGTGAAGTCATGGAAGCGATCAATGCCTTTGGCGCCAATCGCTGGCAACAGTTGTTCGGCGTGCAACTACCGCTGGCGCTGCCGAGCATCATGGCCGGGATCAACCAGACCACGATGATGGCCCTGTCGATGGTGGTCATCGCCTCAATGATTGGTGCACGCGGGCTGGGTGAAGACGTGCTGGTCGGGATTCAAACCCTCAACGTCGGCAAAGGACTGGAAGCCGGTCTGGCAATCGTGATTCTGGCGGTGGTCATCGACCGCATCACCCAGGCCTACGGTCGGCCACGGCATGAGGCGAAACAATGAGCGATGCGATGAGCAAGATCGTCGTCAGAAACGTCTTTAAAATCTTCGGCAATCGCTCGGCAGAGGCGCTGCGGATGATTCAAGACCACAAGTCCAAGGATCAAGTGTTGGCGAAAACCGGCTGCGTGGTTGGGGTCAATGACTTGTCGCTGTCTATTGAAAGCGGAGAAATCTTCGTGATCATGGGGTTGTCCGGCTCTGGCAAATCAACCTTGGTGCGCCATATCAACCGTTTGATCGATCCCACCAGCGGGCAGATTCTGGTGGACGGTGAAGACATCCTCAGTTACGACATGGAAGCCTTGCGTCAATTCCGGCGGCACAAAATCAGCATGGTGTTCCAGAGCTTCGGCCTGCTGCCGCACAAAACCGTGCTCGACAACGTGGCGTATGGTTTGAAAGTCCGCGGCGAGTCCAAGGCGTTCTGTGCCGAGCGCGCGATGCACTGGATCGGCGCCGTGGACCTCAAAGGATACGAAGACAAATACCCTCATCAGCTGTCGGGCGGCATGCGGCAGCGCGTAGGACTTGCCCGCGCACTGGCGGCTGACACCGACATCATTTTGATGGACGAAGCGTTTAGCGCCCTCGATCCGCTGATTCGCGCCGAGATGCAAGACCAACTGCTGGCGCTGCAAGCCAGCCTGCACAAAACCATCGTATTCATCACCCACGATCTCGACGAAGCGCTGCGCATCGGCAACCGCATTGCCATCCTTAAAGACGGTCAGTTGATCCAAGTGGGTACGCCCAAAGAAATTCTATATTCACCCGCCGACGAATACGTTAATCGGTTCGTCCAGCGGCGGGTGGCCACCATTTGATGGAGTAACGAAGTGACTGAGCTGAACCTGATTCCCGGCACCCTGACCCTGGCACAACTGCGTGAGATTTATCACCACCCGGTCACCCTCCGCCTACATGAAAGTGCCTCGCAGCAGATCGAAAACAGCGTGGCCTGTGTTGAGCAAATACTCGCCGAAGACCGCACCGCCTACGGTATCAACACCGGTTTCGGTCTGCTGGCCTCCACGCGCATTGCCAGCGAAGACCTGGAAAACCTCCAGCGCTCGCTGGTGTTGTCCCACGCCGCCGGGATCGGTCAGCCGATCAGCGATGAGCTGGTGCGCCTGGTCATGGTACTCAAGGTCAACAGCCTCAGCCGTGGTTTCTCCGGTATTCGTCGTCAGGTCATCAACGCCTTGATCGCGCTGATCAATGCAGAGGTCTATCCGCATATTCCGCTCAAAGGTTCGGTGGGCGCGTCGGGCGATCTTGCACCTTTGGCGCACATGTCACTGGTGCTGCTTGGTGAAGGCAAAGCACGCTACAAAGGCGAATGGCTAGAAGCGACCGAAGCCTTGGCCGTGGCGGGTTTGAAGCCGCTGACACTGGCCGCAAAAGAAGGCCTGGCATTGCTCAACGGCACCCAAGTGTCCACCGCGTTCGCCCTACGTGGTTTGTTCGAAGGCGAAGACCTGTTCGCTGCGGCGATGGCCTGCGGTGCGTTAACCGTGGAAGCGGTGTTGGGTTCGCGTGCACCATTCGACGCGCGGATTCACGCAGCCCGGGGCCAACGCGGCCAAATCGACGCCGCTGCGTGCTACCGCGACCTGCTGGGCGACAGCAGCCCGATTTCTGATTCCCACCGAGATTGCGACAAGGTTCAAGACCCGTACTCGCTGCGCTGCCAACCGCAAGTCATGGGCGCCTGCCTGACTCAACTGCGTCAGGCCGCTGAAGTTCTGGGCGTGGAAGCCAACGCCGTATCGGACAACCCGTTGGTATTTGCCGCTGAAGGTGAAGTGATCTCGGGCGGTAACTTCCACGCCGAACCGGTGGCGATGGCCGCCGACAACCTGGCGTTGGCCTTCGCTGAAATCGGTGCCCTTAGCGAGCGGCGTATTTCGTTGATGATGGACAAGCACATGTCGCAATTGCCGCCGTTTCTGGTAGCCAATGGCGGCGTGAATTCCGGTTTCATGATTGCCCAAGTGACCGCAGCCGCCTTGGCCAGCGAGAACAAAGCCTTGGCGCATCCACATAGCGTTGACAGCATTCCGACCTCGGCCAACCAGGAAGACCACGTTTCCATGGCACCGGCTGCGGGCAAACGCCTGTGGGAAATGGCCGAAAACGTACGCGGCATTCTCGCCGTGGAATGGTTGGCTGCATGCCAGGGCCTGGACTTCCGCGAAGGCTTGAAAAGCTCGCCAAAACTGGAACAAGCACGCACCGCGTTGCGCAGCAAAGTACCGTTTTACGACAAAGACCGCTTCTTTGCGCCAGACATCGAAGCCGCCATGCAGTTGTTGGCGTCCAATTGCTTGAACACGTTAATCCCGGCAAAAGTATTGCCAAGCTTATAAACCACTCCCTGTAAGAGCCACGTGTTGGCGAAGGTTTGACGCGGTAGCCTGATACGCCGCCTCGCCAACACGTTGGCTCCTACAGTTGACTGCGGAGACCCTAGATGAAAACGCTCTGGAAGCATTGCCACGTTGCGACGATGGCGCAGGGCAACTACTCAATTATCGAAGACGCCGCCATTGTGACCTCGGGCGAACTCATCGAGTGGATTGGGCCACAGGCTGATGCGCCAACCGGAGACTTCACCAGCGTCGTCGATCTGGACGGCGCCTGGGTGACCCCCGGCTTGATCGACTGCCATACCCACACCGTGTTTGGCGGCAATCGCAGCGGTGAGTTCGAGCAGCGATTGAACGGCGTGAGCTATGCGGACATTGCGGCGGCAGGCGGCGGCATCGCCAGCACCGTGCGCGCCACCCGGGCGGCCAGCGAAGACCAGCTGTTCGCCAGCGCTGAACAACGCCTCAAGCGTTTGCTGGACGATGGCGTGACCACCGTGGAAATCAAGTCCGGCTACGGGCTGGATCTCGCCAGCGAACGCAAAATCCTGCGGGTCATCCGGCGTTTGGGCACCGTGCTGCCGGTCACGGTGCGCAGTACGTGCCTGGCCGCTCATGCATTGCCGCCAGAATATAAAGATCGCGCCGACGACTACATTCACCACATCTGCAGCGTGATGCTCCCGGCATTGGCAGCGGAAGGCTTGGTGGACGCAGTGGATGCGTTCTGCGAATACCTGGCGTTCTCACCGGCACAGGTCGAACAAGTTTTCATCTGCGCGGGCGAATTGGGATTGCCAGTGAAGTTGCACGCCGAGCAGTTGTCAGCGCTGGCCGGATCGAGTCTGGCCGCACGCTATCAAGCGCTGTCGGCGGACCATCTGGAGTTCATGACCGAGGCCGACGCTATTGCCATGGGCGCAGCCGGTACCGTTGCCGTATTGCTGCCGGGCGCGTATTACTTCCTCCGCGAAACCCAGTTGCCTCCAATGGATGCGCTGCGAAAGCACGGGGTCGATATCGCCATCGCCACCGACTTGAACCCCGGTACCTCCCCCGCGTTGTCCCTGCGGTTGATGCTGAATATGGCCTGCACCTTATTTCGCATGACCCCGGAAGAAGCCTTGGCTGGCGTGACCCTCAACGCCGCCAAAGCGCTGGGATTGGGCGACACCCATGGCTCGCTGGAAGTGGGCAAGTTTGCTGACTTTGTGGCATGGAAGATCGAACGACCTGCAGATCTGGCCTACTGGCTCGGTGGTGATTTGGACAAGCGGATCGTGCGGCATGGGATTGAGTCGTTGTAAGTACTGCAGTCCCTTGTAAATCGATCCGAATAGTTAGGTATTTTTAACAGGAGGCATTTGTGGATAAGGTTCTGAATTTCAAACGCGGCCGGTTGCCGTTGCTGATCAGCATGCCCCACGCCGGGTTGCATCTGACCCCAGCGGTAAAAACCGGGCTAGTGGACGCGGCGCACAGCCTGCCGGACACCGATTGGCACATCCCGACGCTGTATGACTTCGCCGAAGAATTGGGCGCCAGCACCTTGGCGGCCGAGTATTCGCGCTTTGTCATCGACCTTAATCGACCGTCGGATGACAAACCGCTGTATGTCGGGGCGACCACGGGGTTGTACCCAGCCATTCTGTTCGATGGCGAGCCGCTGTTTCGCGAAGGCCAGGTGCCCAGCACCAAAGAGCGCGCAACGTGCCTGGCGCAGATATGGACGCCGTATCACCAGACATTACAGCAAGAATTGGCGCGCTTGCGCGACGAGTTTGGTTATGCGCTGCTGTTCGATGCGCACTCGATTCGAGGCTCGATTCCGCATTTGTTTGAAGGCCGTTTGCCGGACTTCAACCTCGGCACTTTCAATGGTCTGAGCTGCGACACCGAGCTGGCCACCTTGCTGGATGCCACCTGCGCAGCAGCCACCGATTACACCCACGTACTTAACGGGCGTTTCAAAGGCGGCCACATCACCCGCCATTACGGCGACCCGGCCAACAACATCCACGCCGTGCAACTTGAGCTGGCGCAAAGCACGTACATGGAAGAATACGAGCCGTTCAACTACCGCCAGGACTTGGCCGAACCGACGCAAAAGGTTCTGAAAAACCTGCTGCACGTTATGATTGAGTGGGGGCAGAAGCGCTATTCCAGATGAATACCAACTCGCTCTGTGGGAGCAGGCTTGCCTGCGAAGAGGCCCGTCATCGCGCCGCTGAGGTCGACCTGAAACCTGAGTCGCCGGCATTGATGCTTTCGTTGGCAAGCCAACTCCCACAGAAATTTCGGCTGATCGCAGCCTTCGGTACGCCGACAGAAATCTGTGCATCGCCGAAATTCCGTGGGACCGAATTCATTCGGGAATCGTTTCCAGCTGCGATCACTTTCTAAGCAACCGCAACCCATTAAACACCACCAACAAACTCACACCCATGTCGGCAAACACCGCCATCCACATGGTCGCCATGCCCGCGAAGGTGATAGCCAGGAACACCGCCTTGATCACCAACGCCAACACAATGTTCTGCTTCAGAATCGCCGACGTCTGACGTGACAGCCGGATAAACGCCGGAATTTTGCGCAGATCATCGTCCATCAACGCCACATCCGCGGTCTCAATGGCAGTGTCGGTGCCTGCAGCGGCCATGGCGAAACCAATCTCAGACCGCGCCAACGCCGGGGCGTCGTTGATGCCGTCGCCCACCATCCCGACCCGATGGCCCTGGGCGTACAATTGCTCAATGGCCTGCAACTTGTCGGCGGGCAATAAATTGCCCTGCGCTTGATCAATCCCCACTTGCTTGGCAATCGCCTTGGCGGTGTGCGGGTTGTCGCCGGTCAGCATCACGGTTTGGACGCCCAGTGCATGCAATTGGCGGATCGCCTCGCGGCTGCTGTCCTTGACCGTATCGGCCACTGCAAACAGCGCCAGCGGGCCGGACTGATCACACAGTAAAACCACGGTTTTACCTTGGCTTTCCAGCACGTCGAGCTTTTCTTCCAGTTCAGGTGAACACAGCCCCAGCTCTTCGACGAGGCGGTGGTTGCCCAAGTGATACATCTGACCCGCGACTTCGCCCTTAACGCCGCGCCCGCCCAATGCCTCGAACGCCTGCACCTCATGCCGCACGCTATGCGTCTCAGCGGCGGCCTTGGCGATGGCCTGAGACACCGGATGGTCCGAGCGACTGGCCAAGCTGGCGGCAATGGCGACCGCATCGGTCGCCAGCACCTCAAGCAGCAAGAAGTCGGTCTGCACTGGCTTGCCGTGGGTGATGGTCCCAGTTTTATCCAACGCCAAATAGTTGAGCCGATGCCCGCTTTCCAAATACACACCGCCCTTGACCAAAATCCCTTTACGCGCAGCAGCCGCCAAACCGCTGACAATGGTCACCGGGGTGGAAATCACCAACGCACAAGGACACGCAACCACCAACAGCACCAGCGCCCGATAGATCCAATCGAACCAGACTGCGCCCATGAACAGCGGCGCAATGACTGCCACGGCCAAGGCCAGGATAAACACCGCTGGCGTGTATATCTTGGAGAAGCTGTCGACAAACCGCTGGGTCGGCGCTCGTGCACCCTGGGCCGCTTCCACCGCATGGATAATGCGCGCCAAGGTCGAATTGTTGGCCGCCGCCGTCACGGTGTATTCCAGTGAACCCGATTGATTGAGGGTGCCCGCGAAGACTTTATCGCCCACGGCCTTTTCCACGGGCAGGCTTTCGCCGGTGATAGATGCCTGATCAATAGTCGAATTGCCGGAGACCACATCGCCGTCCAAGCCTATGCGCTCACCGGGCTTGATCCGCACCCGAGCGCCCAGTTCGATGTGTTTCACGTCCTGTTCAACCCATGTTCCGTCGGCTTGCAGCACGGTGGCAATGTCTGGGGTCATCTGCATCAGACCGCCGATGGCATTGCGCGCGCGGTCCAAGGATTTAGCTTCAATCAATTCCGCTACGGTGAACAAGAACATCACCATGGCCGCTTCTGGCCATTGCCCGATCAACACCGCACCGGTCACCGCGATGCTCATCAGGGCATTGATGTTCAGGTTGAAGTTCTTAAGGGCGATCCAGCCCTTTCTGTAGGTGCTCAGGCCGCCACTTAAAATCGCGATGATCGCCACTACTGCAACCACCCAAGTCGGCGCCAACTGAGTGAAGTGAATCACTTCAGAGGCCAACGCGGCGACGCCTGACACGGCCAGCGGCAACCAGGATTTTTTTAACGGGATCGGCGCAGGTGCAGCGGCATCGGCGCCCTTCTCAACCGGTTCGGCGTGCATGCCCAAAGACTTGATGGCGTCGATGATCGGATCGACGCAAGCTAGGTCATGGGTCACTGCCAGCACCCGATTGATCAGGTTGAATTCCAACTGCTGCACACCGACAAGCTTGCCCAGTTTGTTCTGGATCAAGGTTTGCTCGGTGGGGCAATCCATCTGCTCGATGCGAAAACTGCTCAGTCGGCTGGCCGAAGTAACCGATGTGCTGATTTTGACGATGGCTGGAGCGCTGTCGCTCGAACAGCAGGCATGGCCGTGGTCATGGCCGTGATCATTGGCGACGGGCAATTTGACGTGGCGGTGTTCAGGGGAATTCATAAAGGTGTCCTTGATGGCGCTTATTGCCAAGTGAACACCCTGTAGCCACTATAGGGTCAAGCAACTATTTGAGATTAACGTTCATGAAGATTGGCGAACTGGCAAAACTGACCGATTGCCAAGTGGAAACTATCCGCTACTACGAACGAGAAAGCCTGCTGCCGCCCCCCGCGCGCAGTGACGGTAATTATCGGGTCTACACCCAGGCTCATGTTGAGCGGCTGACGTTTATCCGCAATTGCCGCAGCCTGGACATGACCCTCGAAGAAATCCGCAGCCTGTTGAATTTGCGCGACAGCCCGCAAGACCAATGCGAGAGCGTCAATGCGTTGATCGACGAGCACATCCAACACGTCAACGCCCGGGTCGCCAGCCTGCAAGCGTTGCAGGCGCAGTTACTGGAACTGCGCCAACGCTGCACCGACGGCACGCTGAAACACTGTGGGATTTTGCAGCAGTTGGAAGTGAGTGGCGGGGTGGTGGCGGTGGAGAGTGAGCACTCTCATGTGGGCAGAAGTCATGGGCATTGATCGCCCGTTCGCTTGATACAAATCCTCATAGGAGCCAACTTGTTGGCGAGGCGGTCTGTCTTGAAAAAAGCCTCGCCAACAAGTTGGCTCTACAGAAATCGTTCACCCCAAACGGTACATCAAACCGCCATCGGCGCCGTCATGGCCGGGTGGTGTTGATACCCTTCCAGCGAGAAATCAGTCGGTTCGATCAGTTCCAGCCATTCCGGTTGATACACGCCAGTCTGGGCGAACGCTGGCACGCGCTCGGAGATCACCAGTTGCGGCGCCGGGAACGGCTCGCGCTTGAGCTGCTCATTGAGCATGTCCAAGTGGTTTTCGTAGACATGGGCATCGCCGATGAAATACGTGAACCAGCGCGGGGTGTAGCCGGTCAGGCGGCCGATCAGCGACAGCAACGCTGCGCCTTCAGTCAGGTTGAACGGCGTTCCCAAGCCCAAATCATTAGAGCGGATGTACAGCGTCAGAGAGATTTCGCGGGTCTCTTGGTTGGGGTGAAACTGGTAAAGCAGATGACACGGCGGCAAGGCCATTTCATCCAATTGCGCGCAGTTCCAGCCATGAAACAGAATCCGCCGGCTGCCGGGGTCTTTCATGATGGTGTCGACGCACTGGCGAATCTGGTCGATGGCCTTGTACAGCACCACGTAGGCCTGACCGTCTTCTTCGGACTGCGCAATCTGTTGATAACCATGGCTGATCGCAAGCTCGATGGCCTTGACGTTGCCAGATTCAATACGCTTGTACGCAGGCCACCTGCGCCATTGCACGCCGTAGATTTCGCCCAGATCGTCTTCGCCTTTGCGGAACGGATTGTCTAGCCACTGCGCGTTTTCGTTGGCGTTTTGGTCCCAGACCTTACAGCCCAGCTCTCGAAATTCGGCTGCGTTACTCACACCACGCAGAAAACCGACCATTTCGCCGATAGCCGACTTGAAAGCCATGCGCCGGGTGGTGATTGCCGGGAAGCCTTCTTTCAGGTCATAACGCAACATGGCACCGGGAAAACTGATGGTATTGACCCCGGTACGGTTGGCTTGCAGCGTTCCGTTTTGGATCACATGGGCGACTAGATCGAGATATTGCTTCATACATTACCCTGCATCGATGAACCCGCCGGGAGCCAAAACACCCGGCGTTTCGGTGTTAAACCGCAGCGCTTTTGGCAGCGGATGCGCGGTGATACGCCAGCCAGATCAGTACCAGACCGCCAATAATCATCGGCAAGCTCAGAATTTGACCCATGGTGACCCAGCCCCACGCCAGATAGCCTAGCTGTGCATCGGGTACGCGGACGAATTCGACAACAAAGCGGAAGATCCCGTAAAACAACGCGAACATCCCGGAAACAGCCATGGTCGGACGGGGTTTACGCGAGAACAGCCACAGGATAACGAACAGCGCCACACCTTCCAGTGCGAATTGGTACAACTGCGACGGATGACGCGGCAACTGCGCCGGATCGCTGAACGGCGGGAAGATCATGGCCCACGGCAGGTCAGTCGGCTTGCCCCACAATTCGGCGTTGATGAAGTTGCCGATACGCCCTGCGCCCAACCCAATCGGGACCATCGGGGCGATAAAGTCCATCAGTTGGAAGAACGACTTACCGTTGCGCCTGCCGAACCACCAAGCCGCGATCATCACGCCGATAAAGCCGCCGTGGAACGCCATGCCACCTTTCCAGACTTCGAAAATCAACAGCGGATTGGCGATGTAGGCACTCAGGTCGTAGAACAGCACGTAACCCAATCGCCCACCGACGATCACACCCATGGCTAACCAAAAGATCAGATCGGAGAGTTTTTCTTTGGTCCAGGTTGGGTCGAAACGGTTCATCCGGCGGGACGCGAGCAACCATGCGCCGCCGATGCCGATCAGGTACATCAAGCCATACCAATGGATTTTCAGCGGGCCAATGGCCAATGCAACGGGATCAATCTGCGGGTAAGGCAGCATTGCGACTCCTCAATTAAAACGCGCGGGCAACAGCGGACTGCCGTCTGCGATTGGCGATGCGGCATGGTAACGGAAGCATGGCCCTCAGCTCTACCCATGTGAGCGGGTGGGTGTCGGATCGATCTGCGGTAGAGTGGCAAAAAAAGGAGGCTCGCAATGTGCCTGATCGTCTTCGCTTGGCGCCCCACCCACTGCCAACCTTTGATCGTCGCTGCCAACCGCGACGAGTTTTATGCCCGCCCGACCCAGCCACTGACTGAATGGCTCGATGCACCTGGGGTGTATGCGGGGCGCGATCTGGAAGCCGGTGGCACGTGGCTCGGCGTCGGAAACCACGGCCGATTCGCAGCGCTGACCAATATTCGCGACCCGAATCATCCGCTGGGGCGACGTTCTCGCGGCGAACTGGTGTCGCGGTTTTTGACCGGTGAGCAGCCCACTGAGGAGTATCTGGCAGAGGTCGCGGGGCGCGCCGGGGAATATGGCGGCTTCAATTTGCTGCTTGGGACGGCGGATTCGTTGTTTTACCTGAGTGCCGTCAATGCGCAGCCGCAACGACTGGAGGCCGGTGTTTATGGCTTATCCAACGCGGGCCTGGACACGCCGTGGCCAAAATTGCTGAAAGCCAAGGCGGCGCTGCTCGCTGAACTGGGTGATCCGCAACCGTCGGCGCTGTTGGGGTTACTGCGCGATCCCGAAATTGCGCCCGTCGCCGAGCTGCCAGATACCGGCGTAGGACTGACCACGGAAAGTCTGTTATCCAGCGTATTTATTGCCAGTCCGACCTACGGCACCCGCGCCAGCAGCGCACTGATCGTCAATGCCGACGGCAGCCGCCACTTCACCGAACACAGCTTCGGGCCGTACGGCGGCCAATTGGGGGCGGTTGAGTTGAAGGTGTAACGCAGATGAAGACCCAGTGGGAGCCAATTCATTCGCGAATGCAGCGTCGCAGTTATTCAGACAGACCGCGTTGCGCTTTTCGCGAATGAATTCGCTCCCACCGATTTGGCGTGGTCTCGCCTTGAATCAATGCCCTTTAACCGACGCCGGATTAATCATCCGTGCCAGACCAAGGTTACGCAGCGCCAGTTGCAGCGAGCTGCGGATAACTTGCGGGTTGTCGTTGGTCATCAACTGCCCCAGCAACTCCTTGGCTTTGCTCAGGTTGATCTGACGCAACATCCACTTCACTTTCGGCAAGTTAGTGGCGTTCATCGACAAGCTGTCATAACCCATTGCCATCAACAACACGGCCGCTGCCGGGTCGCCGGCCATTTCGCCGCATATGCTCACGGGTTTGCCTTCCAAATGGGCATCGTGCACCACATGCTGCAACGCCATCAGCACCGCTGGGTGCAGATAGTCGTACAGATCGGCAACCCGTGGGTTGTTGCGATCTACCGCCAATAAGTATTGGGTCAAGTCGTTGGAACCCACCGAAAGGAAGTCCACCTGACGCGCCAATTCACGGGTTTGGTACACCGCTGCCGGGACTTCAACCATCACACCAATTGGCGGCATCGGCACGTCGAACCCTTCGTCGCGTACTTCGCCCCAGGCTCGGTGGATCAAGTGCAGCGCTTCTTCCACTTCGTGGGTGCTGGAAATCATTGGCAGCAGAATGCGCAAGTTGTTCAAGCCCTCACTGGCCTTGAGCATAGCGCGGGTCTGCACCAGGAAAATTTCCGGGTGATCGAGGGTGACACGAATCCCGCGCCAGCCCAGGAACGGGTTGTCTTCCTTGATCGGGAAGTACGACAGCGATTTATCACCACCGATGTCCAGGCTGCGCATGGTCACCGGTAACGGATGGAAAGCCGCCAGTTGTTCACGGTAAATCGCCAGTTGTTCTTTTTCGCTTGGGAAGCGCTGGTTGATCATGAACGGCACTTCGGTGCGATACAGCCCCACCCCTTCGGCGCCACGCTGTTGGGCGCGGGCAACGTCTGCCAACAGGCCCGTGTTGACCCACAGCGGCATGCGATGCCCGTCCAGCGTCACGCACGGCAGTTCACGCAAGGAGTCGAGGCCTAGTGACAGCTGGCGCTCTTCTTCGACCACTTCAGCGTATTGCTTGCGCAGGATATCGCTGGGGTTGGTGTAGACCTCACCGTGGTAGCCATCGACGATCAGCTGGATGCCATCGACTTTGGAATACGGCAGATCGACCACGCCCATGACCGTGGGAATACCCATGGCCCGCGCCAAAATCGCGACGTGGGAGTTGCCGGAACCGAGTACCGAGATCAGGCCGACCAGCTTGCCTTCGGGTACTTCACCCAGCATTGCCGGCGACAGCTCTTCACTGACCAGAATGGTGTTGTCGGGATAAACCAACGTTTGCTGACGCGCTTCCTGCAAATACGCCAACAGCCGACGACCCAAATCCTTGACGTCGGAAGCGCGCTCACGCAGGTAAGCGTCGTCCATCAATTCGAAACGTTTGACGTGCTCGTTGACCACTTGGCGCAGCGCGCCTTGTGCCCATTGGCCGGTCTTGATGACGTCGGTCACTTCGCTGCCCAGCGACGCGTCGTCCAGCATCATCAGGTACACATCGAACAGCGCACGCTCTTCCGGGCGCAGTTGGGTCGCGAGCTTGGCCGACAGCGAACGCATGTCGCCGCGCACGCCTTCCAGTGCATTTTGGAACAGCGCCAGTTCAGCCTTGATGTCGCTGACGTTTTTGTCAGGCACCACTTCCAGATCGGCCGGCGGCAACATCACTACGGCCGTACCGACAGCAGCACCTGGCGAACCCGGCACACCGACGAATTTGGCTTCTTGAATGCCTTTGCCCTGACGGCCCAGGCCACGAATCGAACCCGTGGCTTCAGCGTGGGCGATTACCCCGGCCAACTGGGCACTCATGGTCACGAGGAAGGCTTCTTCACCTTCATCGAACTGGCGACGCTCCTTTTGCTGGATCACCAACACCCCGACCACGCGACGGTGGTGGATGATCGGTGCGCCAAGGAACGACGCATAGCGCTCTTCGCCGGTCTCGGCAAAGTAGCGATAACGCGGGTGATCAGCAGCGTTTTCGAGGTTCAGTGGTTCTTCGCGGGTACCCACGAGACCGACCAAACCTTCGTTCGGCGCCATGCTGACCTTGCCGATGGATCGCTTGTTCAGGCCCTCGGTGGCCATCAACACAAAGCGGTTGGATTCGGGGTCGAGCAAATAGACCGAGCAGACCTGGCTGCCCATGGCCTCTTTGACGCGTAACACAATAATCCCCAACGCCGCCTTGAGATCCTTGGCGGAGTTAACTTCCTGGACGATCTTGCGCAGCGTATTGAGCATGGCTCGGGGTCGAACTCCGTCGTCAGTCGCGCGCCAATAGGCGCGGGGCAAGTTCTTTAAGGGCGCGTCTGTAAACCTCGCGCTTGAATGTCACTACCTGGCCCAACGGATACCAATAACTGACCCAACGCCAGCCATCAAATTCCGGTTTACCGGTCAAATCCATCCGCACCCGCTGCTCGTTAGAGACCAGGCGCAGGAGAAACCACTTCTGTTTCTGGCCGATGCACAGCGGTTGGCTGTGCGTTCTGACCAAACGTTGCGGCAAACGATAACGCAACCAGCCCCGGGTGCAGGCGAGAATTTCAACATCTTGCCGTTCCAGCCCGACTTCTTCATTCAATTCGCGATACAAAGCGTCTTCTGGCGTCTCAAGCGGGTTAATTCCACCCTGAGGAAACTGCCAGGCATCTTGATTGATTCGCCGAGCCCATAAGACCTGACCAGCATCATTTGTCAGAATAATCCCGACATTAGGACGGAAACCATCGGGGTCGATCACGGCAGCGGCCTCGTAAACGCATATCGCCGCATTGTTCCACAAAGCGAATGAAAGCAGCAACGAGGCTTCGCAGCTTATGTGAACTCTTGTGAAAAGCTCGTATTCTGACGGCCTTTTCCGTGACAATTCAGTGAGTAACTCCATGCGCCTGGCTTTATTCGACCTCGACAACACACTTCTGGGTGGCGACAGCGACCACGCCTGGGGTGATTACCTATGCGAGCGCGGCATTCTCGACGCCATCGCCTACAAAGCGCGCAACGACGCGTTTTATCAGGATTACCTGGCGGGCACCCTGAACCTGACAGACTATTTGAACTTCAGCCTAGACATCCTCGGCCGCACCGACATGGCTCAGCTGGATGAATGGCACCGCGAGTTCATGCGCGACTGCATCGAACCCATCATCCTGCCCAAGGCCGAAGCCCTGCTGGCAAAGCACCGTGAAGCGGGCGACAAACTGCTCGTCATCACCGCCACCAACCGCTTTGTGACGGCGCCAATCGTTACACGGTTTGGGGTTGATACCTTACTGGCCACCGAATGCGAAATTATCGACGGCCGCTTCAGCGGGCGCACCACCGACATCCCTTGCTTCCGCGAAGGGAAAGTGACGCGACTTAATCGCTGGCTGGAAGAAACCGGATTCACTCTTGATGACAGTTACTTCTACAGCGACTCGCTGAACGACCTACCCTTATTGGAGCAAGTCGCCAACCCGGTAGCCGTCGACCCAGACCCGAAGTTACGCGCCGAAGCAGAGCGGCGTGGCTGGCCGGTGATCACGCTGAGAAGCTAGGTCGTTCCGAATGACCCCTTCGCGAACAAGTTCGCTCCTACTGGAATTGAGTCAGCCTCAAGCTCCACGCCCTACCGAGATTCGGTGGGAGCGAACTTGTTCGCGAAGAGGACGCCTCGGTACACCAGACACAACGCTTGCGTTTAAACCGGCTTAGCCCCCATCAACCCCGCAATAGCGATAAAGCACACGCCGCAGAACAGGGCGAGGGCCAGGGTGAATTTTGGATGGCCGATGACGGAGGGAACGCGCAGGCGGTTGAGGCGAACCAGTAGCCATGCCCAGCTGAGGGTGCCCAGGGTATAGAGCACGCTCGCGGCCAATAACCAGGTCTGACCCAATGGCCAGCCGGCGTAATGCACCAGCCACCAGCCGCTGATCGGCAAGGTCAACAAGCACAGGGCCATCAGAATCCAGGCGAATAACCACGGCCGTTGCAGGGTGCGGCGCTGGGTGGTCAAGTCGCCGGCGCGGCGGCCGCGGATGACCCAGACCACGAGCCCCAACGCGCTGAGTAGAAACAGCACGGTGGCGACAACGTGGACGATTTTGATGGCGGTGAAATGTTCCATTTTCAGTAAATTCCTGTCAGAGCGTATTGATCAGCGTAGCAGCGCGACGGTTTTCCTCGGTGGATTAGCCGAGGAACAATTTGTAAGCCGGGTTCTCGCTTTCATCCCAATGCGGATAGCCGATTTCCGCCAACGCCGCCGGAATCAGGTGGCGCTCGTCTTCCGGCACCACCAAACCAGCGACAACACGACCGTCCGCCGCGCCGTGATTGCGGTAGTGGAACATCGAAATATTCCACTGCCCGCCGAGTTTGTTGAGGAAGTTGAACAGCGCGCCCGGACGCTCTGGGAATTCGAAGCGCAACACCACCTCATCACTGACCCGTGCCGCGTGGCCGCCGACCATGTGCCGAATGTGCAGTTTCGCCAGCTCGTTATCGGTCAAATCCAGCACCGGAAAACCTTGCTCGGTCAGGCTGGCCAGCAGCGCGGCGCGAGGGTCGGTGTCCGGGTGGGTTTGCACGCCAACGAAGATGTGGGCTTCGCGGTCGGTGTGGTAGCGGTAGTTGAATTCGGTGATCTGGCGTTTGCCGATGGCTTCGCAGAACGCCTTGAAGCTGCCCGGCTTTTCGGGAATGGTCACGGCAATGATTGCTTCGCGGCCTTCGCCCAACTCGGCACGCTCGGCCACGTGGCGCAGACGGTCGAAGTTGACGTTGGCACCCGAGTCGATGGCGACCAATGTTTGCCCGCTGACGCCGTACAGCTCGACGTATTTCTTGATCCCGGCCACGCCCAGCGCACCCGCAGGCTCGGTGATCGAGCGGGTATCGTCGTAGATGTCCTTGATCGCCGCACAGATTTCATCGGTGCTGACGGTGATCACTTCGTCGACATAATCTTTGCAGATATCAAAGGTGTGCTGGCCGATCTGTGCCACCGCCACGCCGTCGGCGAACAATCCGACCTGGCTCAGCACCACGCGCTCACCCGCAGCCATCGCGGCTTGCAGGCAATTAGAGTCGTCTGGTTCGACGCCGATGACCTTGATGTCCGGGCGCAGGTATTTGACGTAGGCCGCGATGCCCGCGATCAAACCGCCGCCGCCCACCGGTACGAAAATCGCGTCAAGACGGCCCGGCTGCTGACGCAGAATCTCCATCGCCACGGTGCCTTGTCCGGCGATGGTGTCGGGATCGTCGTATGGGTGAACGTAGACGTAGCCTTTTTCATCGACCAGTTTCAGCGAAAATGCCAGTGCTTCGGGGAACGAGTCGCCGTGCAACACCACGATGCCGCCCCGGGAGCGCACGCCTTCGACCTTGATCTCGGGGGTGGTTTTGGGCATGACGATGGTGGCTTTGACGCCCAGCACCTTGGCCGCCAATGCCAAGCCTTGCGCGTGATTGCCCGCCGACGCCGTGACCACACCGCGTGCCCGTTCGGTGTCGCTAAGCAGGGTGAGCTTGTTGTAAGCGCCGCGAATCTTGAACGAGAACACCGGCTGCAAGTCTTCGCGCTTGAGCAGCACCGTGTTGCCGAGGCGCTCGGACAGCTGGCGGGCAGTCTGCAACGGAGTTTCTACGGCTACGTCGTAAACGCGCGAGGTGAGGATTTTTTTGACGTACTGTTCAAGCATCGGGAAAGCATCACTGGCGAATAGGGACAAGGCCCGAAGTCTAACCCAGAATGACGCGGTTTTAAGGCAGGTTATCGCTATAATGCGTGCCCTTTTGCAGACCTTTGCTCGCTGCAAATACATTTCCCGTAGGAGCCAACGTGTTGGCGAGATGGTTTTCCCGACACACCGCAGTGGACCCTTCGCCAACACGTTGGCTCCTACAGATACAGTTCCAATACCTTATTTTCGTCATATCGGAGCCCGCATGACCCAGGATCAACTCAAACAGGCCGTGGCCCAAGCTGCTGTCGATTTCATCCTTCCGAAACTCGATGACAAGAGCGTCGTTGGCGTCGGTACGGGTTCCACCGCCAACTGCTTTATCGATGCTCTGGCCAAGCACAAGGGCGCGTTCGACGGCGCGGTCGCCAGTTCCGAGGCCACTGCCGCACGCCTCAAGGGCCACGGCATTCCGGTGTACGAACTGAATACCGTCAGCGATCTGGAGTTTTACGTTGATGGCGCTGATGAAGCAGACGCAGGCCTGCACTTGATCAAAGGCGGCGGTGCGGCGCTAACTCGCGAAAAAATCGTCGCGGCCGTGGCTCAGACATTCATTTGCATTGCCGACGGCAGCAAGCTGGTGTCGGTGTTGGGCGAGTTTCCGCTGCCGGTTGAAGCGATTCCAATGGCGCGCAGCCACGTAGCACGTCAGTTGGTGAAGCTGGGCGGCGATCCGGTGTACCGCGAAGGCGTGCTAACGGATAACGGCAACATCATTCTGGACGTGTTCAACATGAACATCACCGACCCGGTGACGCTGGAAACCCAGATCAACGCCATCGTTGGCGTTGTGACCAATGGCTTGTTCGCGGCGCGTCCGGCTGACTTGTTGTTTTTGGGTACGGCGGAAGGTGTGAAAACCCTTAAGCGCTAATACGCATTTGGGCCTCTTCGTGAATGAATTCACTCCCACAGTGATTGCAATTTTACCGTGGGACAGAATTCATTCGGGAAGCTGTTGATCAGCGAACGCTGCTTTCGAACTTACTCACACCGGTCAACTCCAGCACAATCTCATCGCCCGCCACGAACGGACCAACGCCAGCTGGAGTGCCGGTCATGATGATGTCGCCGGCTTGCAGTGAGAACTGCGACGCCATGTACTGAATCATTGGAATGATCGGGTTGAGCATTGCGCTGCTGTTGCCGTCTTGGCGCACTTCGCCGTTGATCGACAAGCGAATCCCAATATCGGTCAGGTCTAGGTAGGCATCAGCCGACACAAACGGGGCGATGACTGCGGCGCCGTCGAAGGACTTGCAGATTTCCCACGGCAGGCCTTTCTCTTTCAGCCGGGTCTGAATGTCGCGCAAGGTCAGGTCCAGACCCGGAGCGAAACCGCTAATCGCATCCAGCACTTCTTCAGCGGTCGGGCTTTTAGTCAGCGGCTTGCCGATCAATACCACGATCTCAGCCTCGTAATGCACTGACCCGCGATCAACCGGGATAGTAAACCCACCTTCCAACGCGACTACGCAACTGCCAGGCTTGATGAACAGCAACGGCTCAGTCGGCACCGGGTTATTCAATTCTTTGGCGTGTTCGGCGTAGTTACGGCCGATACAGACGACCTTTCCCACCGGGAAGTGGATTCGCGTACCGTCGATGTACTGGTGCTGATAGCTCATGGGGCGACTCCTGGTCTGTAGGCCAAATGGATTAAACGGCGAAGATCTTGCCTGGGTTCATGATCCCGTTGGGATCGAACACGGCTTTAACCGCTTTCATGTATTCGATTTCGATGGGCGAACGGCTGTACGTCAAGTAATCGCGCTTGGTCATGCCCACGCCGTGCTCAGCGGAAATCGAGCCGTTGTACTTCTGCACGATCTCGAACACCCACTTGTTGACCGTGGCGCACTTGGCAAAAAACTCGTCCTTGCTCAGGTTATCCGGCTTGAGGATGTTCAGGTGCAGGTTGCCGTCGCCGATGTGGCCGAACCAGACAATTTCGAAGTCCGGGTAGTATTGGCCAACGATAGCGTCCACTTCTTTCAGGAACGCCGGCACTTTCGAAACGGTCACGGAAATATCGTTCTTGTATGGCGTCCAGTGCGAAATGGTCTCGGAGATGTATTCGCGCAGCTTCCACAGGTTCTGCAACTGTTGGTCGCTCTGGCTCATCACGCCATCGAGCACCCAACCTTCTTCCACGCAATGCTCGAAGGTTGCCAAGGCTTCGTTGGACACTTCTTCAGTCGTTGCTTCGAACTCCAGCAGCGCATAAAACGGGCAATCGGACTCAAAAGGCGCGGGAACGTCGCCGCGCGCCAATACTTTGGCCAGCGCTTTATCGGAGAAGAATTCGAAGGCAGTCAGGTCGAGCTTGTTATGGAACGCGTGCAGCACCGGCATGATTGCGTCGAAATCACGGGTCCCGAGGACCATGGCGGTAAGGTTTTTCGGCGCACGGTCCAAGCGCATGGTGGCTTCGACGACAAAGCCCAGCGTGCCTTCGGCGCCGATGAACAGTTGACGCAAATCGTAGCCGGTGGCGTTCTTGATCAAGTCTTTGTTCAGCTCGAGCAGGTCACCCTTGCCGGTGACGACTTTCATGCCCGCGACCCAGTTGCGGGTCATGCCGTAGCGAATCACCTTGATCCCGCCGGCATTGGTGCCGATGTTGCCACCAACCTGGCTGGAACCGGCCGACGCGAAATCCACCGGATAATAAAGGCCGTTGTCTTCAGCGAGGGTTTGCAGGTGCTCAGTGACGACGCCCGGCTGGCAGACCACGGTGCGGTCCGTCAGGTTAATGTCCAACACCTTATTCATGTAATCGAACGAGACGACCACTTCACCGTTAGCCGCGACCGCAGCAGCGGAAAGCCCGGTTCGACCGCCCGATGGCACCAGCGCTACTTTATGTTCATTGGCCCAGCGAACGATGGCTTGCACCTGTTCGGTGGTCTTCGGAAACACGATGGCCACAGGGGCTGGCGCGAAGTGTTTGGTCCAATCCTTGCCGTAAGTAATAAGGGAGTCAGCGTCGGTCAGGACCTTGCCAGGCTCAACCAGGGTCTTCAACTCGTCTATCAGGGCAGGATTGGTCATCACGGAACTCTCGAACAATTCATGGTCATCCTGAGAACGCTTCACGTCCAGGAATGGGTGTTTCGCGGGGTGCATATGCTAGCATAGCCCCCCGCTAATCGTGCCTACGGCCGATGTGCGCCCCCTGCCATTTTCTCCGGGACACAGGTTTACGCAGATGAGCAAGACTTCTCTCGATAAGAGCAAGATCAAGTTCCTTCTTCTCGAAGGCGTCCACCAATCAGCCGTGGACGTCCTCAAGTCCGCCGGGTATTCGAACATTGAATACCTTACCGGCTCGCTGCCGGAAGCCGAATTGAAGGAAAAGATCACCGATGCACATTTCATCGGTATCCGTTCCCGCACCCAATTGACCGAAGGGGTCTTTGATTGCGCGAAGAAACTGGTCGCTGTCGGTTGCTTCTGCATCGGCACCAACCAAGTCGATCTCAACGCTGCCCGCGAACGCGGTATCGCTGTTTTCAACGCCCCCTACTCCAACACCCGTTCGGTGGCTGAGTTGGTGCTGGCGGAAGCGATCCTGTTGCTGCGCGGCATCCCTGAGAAAAACGCTTCCTGCCACCGTGGCGGCTGGATCAAAAGCGCGGCCAACTCCTTCGAAATTCGCGGCAAGAAACTGGGCATCGTCGGCTACGGCTCGATCGGCACCCAACTTTCCGTGCTGGCCGAAGGTCTGGGCATGCAAGTGTTCTTCTACGACACGCTGACCAAACTACCGCTGGGCAATGCATCTCAAGTGTCTAGCTTGACCGAACTGCTGGGTCTGGCGGACATCGTGACACTGCACGTCCCGGAAACTGCTGAAACCCAATGGATGATCGGCGAGAAAGAAATTCGCTCGATGAAGAAAGGCAGCATCTTGATCAACGCCGCTCGCGGTACGGTGGTCGAGTTGCAGGCATTGGCTGACGCGATCAAGGATAAACACCTGATTGGCGCCGCCATCGACGTCTTCCCGGTTGAACCACGCTCGAACGACGAAGAATTCGAAAGCCCGCTGCGTGGCCTGGATAACGTGATCCTGACCCCGCACATCGGCGGTTCCACTGCCGAAGCACAGGCCAACATCGGTCTGGAAGTCGCAGAAAAACTGGTCAAGTACAGCGACAACGGTACGTCGGTGTCTTCGGTCAACTTCCCGGAAGTGGCCTTGCCCGCTCACCCTGGCAAGCACCGTTTGCTGCACATCCACCAGAACATTCCGGGTGTAATGAGCGAGATCAACAAGGTCTTCGCTGAAAACGGAATCAACATTTCCGGTCAGTTCCTACAGACCAACGAAAAGGTGGGCTACGTGGTCATCGACGTCGATGCCGAGTACTCCGATCTGGCCCAGGAAAAGCTACAGACGATCAACGGCACGATTCGTAGCCGCGTACTGTTCTAGTTTTTACCTAGGTACAACAAGGAGACCTGCGGGTCTCCTTTTTTATTTGCAAAAATACACGTTAGGAAAAGCATGACAGGGAGAACGAACATGACAGCAAGTCATATCACCATCGACAGAGCTTCAAAAACCGATCTGCAAGGCATCGTTGAGCTTCAGCATGCCAATCAGCTCGCCCAGGGCGGAACGCTGGCGGCAGAGCTGGCGCCTCATCAAATCGAAGAGATGATGCAGGACATGCCGCAGATTATCGCGCGGCGAAACGCAGAGATCGTCGCCTTTTTGATGACAACATCCCAAGCCGTCAACAAAAAGCGCCCCATACCCGTGGTTGAAAAAACGCTACAGGCCTATCCGTATGCCGAGTCCGACGCCTATATCTACGGACCGATCTGCGTCAGTGATGAAGAACGTGGTAACGGCCTGGCGCAACTAATGTTCGAGAAATTGCTTGAGGAGGAGCCTGGCCGCCAAGGCGTATTGTTTATCCGGGGCGACAACGAACCCTCGCTGCGAGCGCATAAAAAAATGGGAATGAACAAGGTAGGAGAATTCGACCTCAATGGGGCCGTGTTCCACGTCTTCGCTTACACAGCCAAAGCACGGCTGCGTCGTTCTTAACGCGTCGCGGTCAAAACTTTGAGGATCGGGCAAGACGTGCGATGAAACGTTAGGGGCAGAGGTGTCTCTGCTCCTAACGGGTTACGCATTACTTAACGGTAATCGTGATCTTCTTCGATTCAACCGACGGGTTCAGCGGGATGTGGCCTTTGTCGCCCATCAGCAATTGCAGGGTGTGCTTACCGGGTGCAAGGGTCAGCTCGGTTTCGGTCTGACCTTTGCCGAAGTGTTTGATGGTGTCAGTTGCCGGAATCGGTGCATCCAGCGGCAGCTCATCTTTCACGTCGATCAGCAAATGATGGTGGCCGGTATCCGGCATATCAACGCCGGCGGGCGCAACGCCCATGCCTTTAAGGCCAAACTGGACCTTGAACGTCTTGCCCACGGTCGCGCCATCTTTGGGCGAAATAATGTATTCCTCGGCGCCTGCGGGCGAAGCGGTACGCGGTACATCAGCTGCGCTCGCCAACACAGAAGCGCTCAGCAACAGACCCGCAATAGCTACTCGTGACAATAAGGTCTTCATGGTTTCTCCGGGAGATTAACGACACATATCGGACTTTAAACAACGACGTCGGTTCATTCGACACTTAGAACGGGTCATCGCCCCGGCGTCGAAACCAACCGGTCAGGGAAAGCCGCTCTCGGGTCGACGGTAGCACTTCATGGGGAATTTCACCCGAAAGAAACACCACCAGACAGCCGCCAATGGGCTGCACATCGTATTCGTTGTCGCCCTTGAGGGTCATGCGCAGTTGGCCGCCATGTTCGGGCAACCACGCGGGGTTCAGGTAAAGCACCGCCGAGACCGTGCGCCGATCATCATCGCGAAAACGGTCAAGGTGCTTGAGGTAAAACGCCCCTGGCGGGTACAGCGCGAAGTGGCTTTCAAAATCCTCCAGCCCGAGAAAAAGCCCTCGATTGAGTGCTTGGCGCAGGCTGTCCATCAGCGCCAGATAACGGTCGCACGCATGGGTTTCCCCCGCTTCCAGCCACTGAATGTGATCACCCCGAATGGTTTCTCGGATTTCCTGGGTATCGCCTCGCCCAACGGCGGCAGGCGCAAGTTGGCCGTCCTCCGAACGCTTGCGGCACTCTTGGGCCAACTCTAGGGTCAGAGCGTCGGGCAAAAAAATGTTTTGCTGCGACCAGCCGTTTGCGGCCAAGTCATCAACGATTCGTAGCAACAGCGGGTGATCAGGGGGGATTCGCATGGCTGGCATAGTATCCATCCGCCTTGAAATCCGACAGGGCCTGCGACCGAACGAGTGTGGAATACAGTGATAACTCGACAAATCCACGCAAGCGCATTGAGAATAGCGCCCTGCTGACAGGAGTCCCTATGCGCCGTTTGTTTGTTTTGTTGTTGATGTTCTGCCCATTGCCCTCTTGGGCAGACGGCCACGACCAGCTGTACAAGGTCGCCGGTTGGCCAGAACAACGCGCGCATTTCGTCGCTGCCCTCAACGCCGCCCAGCAGCGTTACCGCAACAGCCTGCCGCCGGCGGTCTATCAAGCGCTGGTCAATAACAGCAACCAACGCTTTGCGCCGCAGGCCATGGACCAGCGCGCCGAACAGCGTTTACGGCAAACGTTGCAGGACCCAATGCCCGCGCTGCAATTCTTTCAGTCGCCGTTGGGTCTCAAGATCGTCACCGCCGAGCTGACGGCAACTCGTCCCGATCAATTGGCAAAAAATGCTCAGGGCTTGCCGCACATTGAAGCCAGTGCGACCCGTCAGTTATTGATTGGGCATCTGGCCCAGGCGCTGCCTGCGCGCGAAGCAGGAGCCGAAGTCAGCCTCGCCATCGCAGGTGTCGCCGCCGACAGCCTCAGTCAGATGATTCCTGGCCTGTTAGGCGGTGGGCAGGCGCAAGGCATGCTGGACGGCCAACGGGAGCGGTTGATGCAGCAGATCGGTAACGACATGAACAACACGTTGCTCTATGTCTACCGCGACCTTTCCGACCCCGAGTTGGAAGAATTCGACACCTTTGCCGAATCCCCCGAAGGCAAAGCCTATTACCAGGCCGCCCTGGCTGCGGTCCGTGCCGGACTGGCCGTCGGGAAAAGCGCATCGAGCTTGGCGCCGGGGAAATAGTTTGATGACGCATAAACCGCTTCCCGAATAAATTCGGTCCCACAGATTTCAGCCGAGATCACTGTGGGAAGTTGACTTGCCAACGAAAGCGTCATTGCAAGCGCATCAGGTTTCGGGTCGACATCAGCGGCGCGATTACGGGCCTCTTCGCAGGCAAGCCTGCTCCCACAGATCGGATCGCGGCTGTCAGCAGCGCCTAAAGGTCCGCATCGAACTGCTCATCCAAAAACGCAAAATATTTTTCTCGCAGCACCGGCAACTCATTGGCCAAATGGTGCCGCGCTTCGCCGAGCATGAAGATTTGTGGTTTGGCGAATTTGTCGTTGAGGACTTCGAGGTTGTGCACCCAATCGACGGTCATGTCAGCGTCGCCCTGGACGATCAAGGGGCTGCGGCTGCTGCGAGGTGCGGCTTCGATGCGTTTGATCCACTTCGCCAACGCGCCCACCCATGCCGTTGGCAGACGCCGGGGTTGTAGCGGGTCGGCCAATAGAAATGGCAAAAAGTCCGGGTCGTTGGTGTTTTCGCTAAAGCGCCGCTCGATGCCTTTGACGAATGGGCTGAACAGGCTGTAGCTGAGTTTTGACAGGTTCCAGCCGCGCGGTCGAACCAGCGGCGCCAACAAGATGCTCCGCCCTTGTGCTGGGCTGGTGACGCCATGGATCAGCAAGTGGTCGATCACAATCGCCCCGCCGGTGCTTTGCCCGCACAGATGCCAAGGCTGCGGCAGTTGCAGGCTCGACGCTTCGTCGAACAAGGCGTCCAAGACCACTTGGTATTCATCAAAGTCGTCAATGCTTGCCCGAACGCCACTCGACAAGCCATGCCCCGGCAAGTCGCAGCCGATCACCGCAAACCCCCGGCCCAGCGCCCAGTCGATGACGTGCCGATAGAGCCCGACATGATCATAAAACCCGTGCACCAGAAACAGCGTCGCAATGGGCCGCTCAGGAATCCAGACCTGACTGACCACTTCATAGCCCGCGACATCGAAGCGCCCGAGCCAGCTACGAACAGGTGCCTGGCTCTCGCGGGTCGCTAAACCATAGAAGTGCTGGTAGGCCCGGCCCTCATCGGACAGGGGTTGTCCTGCGCGCAAAGGCAGCAGGCTGGATCGCAAAACATCAGGGTCGAAGGTGACGGGCATGGGTCTTCCAGGCAAAACGGAGGTCATTTGCATCCGAGCAAGGCAATCAGACAGCGCAGATATTCATCTGTCTCGCTAAGCATGGCAAGCTACGCGCCTCAAAACAGAAGCTGCCCGTATGAATGCGCGTTATCGCCCTACCGTTCTTGCCTGTTTGCTCGCCCTTGTTTGCGCGATTGGACTGTGGGCGGCTTACGACTGGTTCCAGGGGCGCTACATTCGCCCGTTCAGCGATCAGACCGCGTTGTTCGCCGGCGACGTGCTGAGTTTGCCTGCTGATTTAACAGGCCCAGGACGAATTCGACTGGTGCATTTCTGGGACCCCGCGTGTCCGTGTAACGTCGGCAATCAACAGCACTTGGCCCAATTGGTGGAACAGTTCGGCGGCGCCCAGGGAGTCGATTTCTATTCCGTACAGAAACCCGGCACCCATGGTCAACTGCCGAGTACGCTGGAGGCGATCAAACCGCTGAACAGCCTGCCCGGTGCCGAACGCATCACCGCCAGCCCTGCCGTCGCGATCTGGGACCGGGACGGCAAGCTGGCGTACTTCGGGCCCTACAGCGAAGGCGCCACCTGTAATTCCAGCAACAGTTTCATTGAGCCGATTCTCAAGGCGCTCAGCGCTGGGCGGCCGGTCGACGTCACGCACACCATGGCGGTCGGCTGTTATTGCCCGTGGCTGGCACCCTGACTATGCGTCGTTCGATCAGTGATGGGCGGCCTTGTAGGCGATCACGTAAGGCAGTTTCTCGTGGACAGTTTTGCGCAGCGCTTTGCTGTTCACCGATGAGTAGCCACCCAACTGCCGAGCGTTGAATCCACTGTCACCGACCAACGCGGTCCCCGGCAGCGCCACCATCAAAGCACTCGCCGCCTGCAGCGCTTTGCGGTAACCGCTGCGTTCACCCAGATCAAACGGCGCGATATCCAGCTGCGCCCGCAGCCAGCTTCCCCAATAAAACTCTAGAAACTCTGGAGTAACGCCCGCCGAACTCGGTTTGCCAAACGAAGCGCCGCGGGTGAAATAGACGAGGCTGCGAAACGGGTCGTTCTGCATGTTTTTCAAGCCAAGGTGTTCAGGCAATTGCGACGGGTTGATCGACTGGCCATTGCCGTCCTTCAACCAGGTTTTGTGCGCGTGCTGCATCCGCGTCCAAAACGTAGCGCTGTCGGCACTGTCGCTGAAGTCATCGGTCACTTTGACCCACATCTTCAACTGCGGACCGGCGCCCGGCTGGTCCCACAGGGTGGTGAAGGTGTGATGCCCATCGGTGAGATAGAACGCGCCACCTGGACCCATCACTACGGTTTTCATGGCTTTGGAATGGGTGCCCACCGGGCTTTGGCAGTCGAAACTGGCAAGATCAAGAAGGTTCGACGCCGTGTTCACTCGGCTGGAGTCGCCTTGGCCATTGGTCTCGCAGTATTCATCGAACAACTTTGAACGCTGCTCAGCGAAACGCCCGAGCTTGTAATAGATCTGGTCAAAGCCGATGACCGCTTGGGTCGGGTGCAATTGATCAAGACTGACTTCGACCAGTTCCCCCGGCTTGTGCGTAGACAACGCCTGGGCTTGGAGCGTGAACACACCCAGTACCAAGGCCAGCAGCCATGAACTCATTCGCATCTTCGATTCCTTTCATATCAGTAAGGCCCGAACTGTAACCTTGCAACTGACTACACACCATCACAGCAAATCTGTAGCCTGCAAATCCGGACTGGATCAAAGACAGGACTTCAGATGAAACGCGGCCTAACCGTTCTCGCCCTCCTTCTCGCCGTTGTCATCGTCGTCCTTGCGGGCGCTGGATTTTGGTATGTCCACAGCAAGCAGCCAGCGCGTCAGGGCCAAGTATCGCTGAAACACCTGCAAGCGCCGGTCACCCTGCGCTACGACGAACGCGGCGTGCCGCATATCAATGCCGAAAACGAAGCAGACATGTACCGTGCCTTGGGCTATGCGCAGGCTCAGGATCGGTTGTTTCAGATGGAAATGATGCGACGCCTGTCCCGTGGGGAATTGGCCGAAGTGCTGGGCGTCAAGCTGGTGGGCACCGACAAACTGTTCCGCAGCCTGCGAATTCGCGAACGCGCTGACGCCATTGTTGCGCAACAGGACAAGCAAGCGCTGTCGTGGCAAGCACTCGAAGCTTACCTTGATGGCATCAACCAGTATCAGGACACCCACGCCAGTCCCATCGAGTTCGATGTGTTGGGCATCAAGAAACGGCCCTTCACTGCCGCAGACACCTTGAGCGTCGCCGGGTATATGGCCTACAGCTTTGCCGCCGCGTTTCGCACCGAATCGTTGTTGACCTACGTCCGCGATGAATTAGGACCGGAGTATTTGAGTATTTTTGATTTGGCGTGGCAGCCCAAGGGCGCGTTTGGTCAGCCGCCACTCGTCAAGGCGGACTGGAAAGGTTTGGACGCCCTGGCGCAGCTCAGCCAACGCGCGCTGGAAGACGCCGGGCTGCCGCAGTTTGAAGGCAGTAATGCTTGGGTAGTTTCCGGCAGCCGAACCAAAAGCGGCAAGCCGTTGTTAGCGGGTGATCCGCACATTCGCTTCTCGGTGCCGTCGGTGTGGTACGAGGCGCACCTGTCAGCACCCGGCTTCGAACTGTACGGACATCATCAGCCGCTGGACCCGTTTGCAGCGCTGGGCCACAACCGCGACTTCGGTTGGAGCCTGACCATGTTCCAGAATGACGACGTTGACCTGATCGCCGAACGGGTCAATCCAGGGAACCCCAACCAAGTGTGGTACCACGGTGGCTGGGTCGAGATGACCCACAGCCAGCAGCAGATTCAGATCAAGGGTCTGCCGGCGATAACCCTGGACCTGCGTCGCTCGCCCCACGGCCCAATCATTAACGATGCGCTGGGTGCGTCGGCGGGCCCGGCGCCGATTGCTATGTGGTGGTCATTTCTGGAATCCGAAAACCCGATCATCGAAGGTTTCTACGAGGCCAATCGCGCCGACACCTTGAGCAAAATGCGCACGGCGGCGCAGAAGATTCAATCGCCAGGGCTGAACATCGTCTGGGCCAACGCCAAGGGCGATATTGGCTGGTGGGCTGCCGCGCAATTGCCTATTCGGCCTGAGGGCGTCAACCCGACGTTCATTCTCGACGGCGGCACGGCGGAGGCCGACAAAGGTGGGTTTTATCCGTTCAGTGCCAACCCCCAGGAAGAAAATCCTGCACGGGGTTATATCGTGTCGGCCAATGCGCAACCGGTATCGCCGACCGGCATGGAGATTCCCGGCTATTACAACCTCGCCGACCGTGGCCAGCAGTTGAACAGGCAACTGAATGATTCGGCGGTGAAGTGGGATCTGGACAACAGTAAAAAGCTGCAACTGGGTACGCAGACGGCGTATGCCGGACGCGTATTGAAACCGCTGATCCCGGTGTTGCGCAGCGCCGTGACCGACCCGGAAGAACGGGCGCTGGTAGAACGGCTGGTCAGTTGGAAGGGCGACTACTCGCTGGATTCAGTGGGTGCCACGCTGTTCAACGAGTTCGTCTATGACCTGATCAACGCCACGATGCGAGACGAACTCGGCGATGGTTTTTTCGACTCACTGCTGGCAACGCGGGTGATTGATGCCGCCCTACCTCGATTGGTGGCCGACGCCGATTCGCCATGGTGGGACAACCGCAATACGCCGGCCAAAGAAACCCGCGCCGACATCGTCAAGCAGGCATGGCACGACAGCGTTTCGCACCTCAGAGCCGTGTATGGCAACAACGCGTTTGATTGGCAGTGGGGCAAAGCGCACACCTTGACCCACGAACACCCGCTGGGCATGCAAAAACCGTTGGATAAACTGTTCAACGTCGGCCCGTTCCCGGCGCCAGGGACTCATGAAGTGCCGAACAACCTGTCAGCGCGTATCAGCCAAGCGCCATGGCCGGTGACCTACGGGCCATCGACACGTCGTTTGATTGATTTCGCTGATCCTGCACACAGCTTGGGAATCAACCCGGTTGGACAAAGCGGCGTGCTGTTTGACGAACACTACTCGGATCAGGCCAAAACCTATGTCGAAGGGGGGTACGTGCCACAGCATCTTGACGAGGCGGATGTGGCGGCGAGTACCCGCGCGACATTGAGGTTAGTTCCAGCCAAGTAAATTCCCTGCAGGAGCCAACGTGTAGAGCTGCCGAAGGCTGCGAAGCCGGGACGGCTTTGATAGCAAGCAGCCGCAAATCCTGTGGGAGCAGGCTTGCCTGCAAGAGGCCGGGTAATCGCGCCGCTGATGTCGACCTGAAACCTGGGTCGCTTGCATTGACGCTTTCGTTGGCAAGCCACCCACAGAGATTTCGGCAGACACAGAATAGTAGGCACTGAACATCTGATCGCAGCCTTGCGCAGCGCCTACAGAACTTTGTGTGTGTCGCCAGAATCCGTGGGACCGAATTTATTCGGGAAGCGGTCTATCTGGTACACCGCATCAAGCCATTCGCGAATGAATTCGCTCCCACAGTCGCTGGAAACCTCTGACTTACGCCGGTTCTACGGCCTTTGGCGCGGGTGCGCGGCGTGGGTCGGGTTGTTTCCATGAGTCGGCCGCGGCTTCGTCGATGGCCAATTGGATGGCGCGTTTACGCGAGTCTTCAGCTCGACGGGTAAAGAACCAGACCATAAACGTCGCAATCGATACCGCCAAAAGGATCAAGCTGGCAATTGCGTTGATTTCCGGTTTAACCCCCAAACGCACAGCCGAGAACACTTCCATCGGCAAGGTGGTTGATCCTGGCCCGGAGACGAAACTCGCGAGCACCAAATCATCCAGCGACAGGGCAAACGACATCATGGCCCCTGCCGCCAGCGACGGCGCGATCATCGGAATGGTGATCTGAAAAAACACCTTCCATGGCCGCGCACCAAGGTCCATGGCCGCCTCTTCGATGGACAGGTCCAGCTCGCGCAAGCGTGCCGACACCACCACTGACACATAAGCCGAACAGAACGTGGTGTGGGCTATCCAGATGGTGACGATGCCGCGCTCCTGCGGCCAGCCAATCAATTGCGCCATGAACACAAACAACAGCAACAACGACAGACCGGTGATCACTTCCGGCATCACCAATGGCGCGGTCGCCAGCCCACCGAACAAAGTGCGGCCTTTGAAATTCGCGATACGGGTCAGCACGAACGCCGCCATTGTGCCCAATGCCACGGCGGCGACAGAGGTGTAGCACGCGATTTCCAATGAACGCGCCACCGCGCTCATCAATTGCGTGTTATCCAGCAGACCGACGTACCACTTGATCGACCAACCGCCCCACACCGTCACCAGCTTGGAGGCGTTGAACGAGTAAATAACCAGGATGACCATGGGCGCATAAATGAATACCAGGCCCAGCACCAGCATCACGTTTGAGAACCTGAACGCCTTCATGCTTTCGCCTCCAGTTCTTTGGCCTGACTGCGGTTAAACAGAATAATTGGCACGATCAGGATCGCCAGCATGACCACCGCCAACGCCGATGCCACTGGCCAGTCACGGTTGTTGAAGAATTCTTGCCAGAGGATTCGGCCGATCATCAACGTCTCGGGGCCGCCTAACAGTTCCGGGATCACAAACTCGCCGACCACGGGAATAAAGACCAGCATGCAACCGGCGATGATTCCGTTTTTCGACAGCGGCACAGTGATCTTCCAGAAGCTGTTAAACGTACTGGAGCCCAAATCCGACGCCGCTTCCAGCAAGCTTTGATCGTGTTTCACCAGATTGGCAAACAGCGGCAAAATCATGAACGGCAGGTACGAATAGACCACGCCGATGTACACCGCCAAATTGGTATTGAGGATTTGCAGCGGCTCATGGATCAGCCCCAGCCACATCAGAAATGAGTTGAGCAGCCCGTTGTTACTGAGAATGCCCATCCACGCATAGACTCGAATCAGGATCGCGGTCCAGGTTGGCATCATGATCAGCAGCAGCAAAACGGTCTGGCTTTCCTTTTTCGCCGTCGCGATGCCGTAAGCCATGGGGTAACCGATCAGCAGGCACAACAGCGTGCTGAAAAACGCCATTTTCAGCGAGCCCAGATAAGCGGCGATGTACAACTCGTCGTCGCCCAGCATCGCGTAATTGCCCAGGTTCAGAATCATCGAGAACTTCTGTTCTACGAAGCTGAAAATCTCGGTGTACGGCGGGATCGCGACGTCTGCCTCAGCAAAGCTGATCTTAAGCACGATGATGAACGGCAGCATGAAAAACAGGAACATCCAGATAAAGGGCACCCCAATGACCATCTGCCGGCCACCGGGAATTATTCGAGTGAGTGCGCGCTGAAATTTCTGATTTTTCATGAGCGCAGTACCACGCCGCTGTCGTCTTCCCACCAGACGTAAACTTCGTCATCCCAGGTCGGCCGCGCGCCACGACGCTCGGCATTGGCCACGAACGACTGAACCAGCTTGCCGCACGGCAGTTGCACGTAGAACACTGAATGCCCGCCCAAGTAAGCGATGTCATGCACCTTGCCCCTGGACCAGTTGTGTTCGCAGGTCGGCATTTCAGTAGTGACCAGCAGCTTTTCAGGGCGAATTGCGTAGGTGATGCGCTTGTCTTCCACCGAGGTACTGATGCCGTGGCCGACGTAGATATTACGTTCCAGTTCTGGGCTTGCGATCAGCGCATGGCCTTCGGCGTCGTCGATGACTTCGCCTTCGAACAGATTGACGTTGCCGATGAATTCACACACCAAACGGCTGGTGGGGGTTTCGTAGATGTCGATCGGGCTGCCGATCTGCGCGATCCAGCCCAAGTGCATGATCGCGATGCGCTGGGCCATGGTCATGGCCTCTTCCTGATCATGGGTCACCATGATGCACGTCACGCCGACGCGCTCGATGATTTCCACCAATTCGAGTTGCATGTGCGAGCGCAGTTTTTTATCCAGTGCGCCCATCGGTTCATCGAGGAGCAGCAACTTCGGTTTTTTCGCCAACGAGCGCGCCAAGGCCACCCGCTGCCGTTGGCCACCAGACAGCTGATGCGGCTTGCGCTTGGCGTACTCACTCATCTGCACCAGCTTGAGCATCTCTGCGACACGGGCGTCGATTTCCTGGCTGGAAATTTTGTCCTGTTTCAAACCGAAGGCGATGTTCTGCGCCACAGTCATGTGGGGGAACAGCGCGTAGGACTGGAACATCATGTTGATCGGCCGCTCGTACGGCGGCATGTCAGTGATGTCCACGCCGTCGAGGTAGATTCGGCCTTCGGTTGGTCGTTCGAAACCCGCAAGCATGCGCAGCAACGTGGACTTCCCTGAACCCGATCCGCCGAGCAAGGCGAAAATCTCGCCCTTGTTGATCTGCAGGGACACGTCGTCCACGGCAATCGTCTCATCGAACTTCTTCGTAACCCGGTCGATTTTGACCAGCACCTGTTTAGGTTGCTGATCTCCTTCGAGGGCTTTCTTATAGGCGCCGGAGGCAACTGCCATGTGGTGGAACTCCCAACAAAATTTTCAGCCCGACCAACACAGCCGGGCCAGGATTTTTTATTTGCCCGACTTGACCTTGGTCCAGCTGCGGGTCATCAATCGTTGCACCTTAGGCGGCAATTCAGCATTGACGTAGAGCTTGTCCAGTACCTCTTGCGGTGGGTAAACCGCAGCGTCGGTCCGTACCTTTTGATCCATCAGTTCGTCAGCCTTTAGGTTCGGGTTGGCGTAACCGACGGTGTCGCTGACCTGAGCGATCACCTCAGGTTTCAGCAAATAGTTGATGAACGCATGGGCTTCTTTAACATTACTCGCGTCGCGGGGGATGGCGAGCATGTCAAACCACAGATTGCCGCCCTCTTTCGGGATCGCGTAGGCGATTTTCACGCCTTTACCGGCCTCCGCCGCGCGGGCCCGAGCCTGGAACACATCACCGGAAAAACCGGCGGCGACGCAAATGTCACCATTGGCCAGGTCCGTGATGTATTTCGACGAGTTGAAGTAGGTGATGTAAGGCCGTACCGCCAGTAATTTCGCCTCGGCTTTGGCGTAGTCGTTGGGGTCTTCGCTGTTCGGTTTCAGGCCCATGTAGTTGAGCACGGCGGGAATCATCTCATCGGCTGAGTCGAGAAAGGCGACGCCGCATTTTGAAAGTTTCTTGATGTTTTCCGGCTCGAACAGCATGGCCCAGGAGTCGATTTTATCGACACCCAGCACCGCCTTCACTTTATCGACGTTGTAGCCGATGCCGTTGGTGCCCCATAGATACGGCACTGCGTATTGGTTGCCCGGATCATTCTTTTCCAGACGTTTGAGCAACGCCGGATCAAGATTGGCGTAGTTGGGCAGTTGGGATTTGTCGAGTTTCTGAAAGGCGCCAGCTTTGATCTGCTTGCCCAGAAAATGGTTGGACGGCACCACTACGTCGTACCCGGTATGCCCGGCGAGCAGCTTGCCTTCGAGGGTCTCATTGGAATCGAAAACGTCGTACACCGGTTTGATATGAGTCGCCGCTTCGAAATCCACCAGCGTGGTTTCGCCGATGTAATCCGACCAATTATAAATATGCACAGTGGGTGCCGCATAAGCGCCGACCGCCAAGGTCAGGCCTGCTCCCGCCAGCATGGTTTTGCGAAATAAAGAAAGATGCATTGAAGTGGTCCTTTCCATGAGGACATCAACCTCTGTAGGAGCCAACGTGTTGGCTCCTACAGAAAGCCGTTATTTACCGGATTTGATAGTGGTCCAGCTGCGGGTCAGCAAGCGCAGCGTAGGGGCTGGCAAATCGCTGATGGCATACAGTTTTGCCTGGATCTCAGCCGGTGGATAAACGCCTGGGTCGCTCGTGATGTCTTTATCAACCAGAGCGGTGGCCGCTGCGTTGCCGTTCGGGAAGTGCACGCTGTTGGTGATGGCCGCCATGATTTCTGGCTTCATGATGAAGTTCATGAATTTGTAAGCGCCTTCAACGTTCTCGGCGTCTTTAGGAATGGCAACCATGTCGTAGAAGCTGCCAGCGCCTTCTTTCGGAATCGAGTAGCTGACTTTGACCTTGTCACCGGCTTCAGCCGCGCGGGCTTTGGCCTGATACACGTCACCCGAGTAACCGACCGCTACGCAAACGTTGCCGTTGGCCAGGTCGGAGATGTATTTGGAGGAGTGAAAGTACGCCACGGATGGACGAATTTTAAGGAACAGCTGTTCAGCTTTTTTGATCTGGTCCTTGTCTTGAGTGTCGGTCGCGAAACCCAGGTAATGCAGGGCCACCGGCATCATTTCGGTTGGCGAATCGAGGAAGCTGATGCCACAACCTTTGAGCTTGGCAGCGTTCTCTGGCTTGAACACCAGGTCCCATGAATCCACCGGAGCGTCTGCGCCCAATGCGGCTTTGACTTTTTCGGCGTTGTAACCGATCCCGATCGAACCCCACATGTACGGGAACGCATGCTTGTTGCCCGGATCACTGGCCTTGCCGACGGTAGCCAATAAGGCCTGGTTAAGATTTTTCCAGTTCGGCAGCTTGGACTTGTCCAGCTCCAGGTAAACGCCGGCCTTGATCTGCTTGGCGAGGAAGTTGTTGGACGGCACTACAACGTCATACCCGGATTTGCCAGCCAGCAATTTGGCTTCCAGGGTTTCGTTGCTGTCGAAGACGTCATAAACGACTTTGATGCCCGATTCTTTTTCAAACTGGGCGATGGTGTCCGGTGCGATGTAGTCCGACCAGTTATAGATGTGCAGCACTTTGTCATCGGCCTGAGCAGCAGCGGCCACGACACCCACAAGGGACAAGGCGAGAAGGGTCTTGCCAAATATTTTCATGCGTGAAGCTCCGTTGTTAGAACACTACCGTTAGGTCGCGGTGACTGATTAATGAAACACAGTCGTGAGTCTGGCAAGATCTTCGGCGGGCTTTCAAGACCACTGAACCCGCCTTTTTATTTTTTGCCGGCTGAGCCTAGCACTTAGCCTTGCAATGCATGCAACGTCAGATCGAGGCAAGTGCGCGCCTTGGTAATCAGTTCGTCGATTTCGGCAAAGCTGATAACCAGCGGTGGCGAAATGATCATGGTGTCACCCACTGCACGCATGATCAGGCCGTTATCGAAACAGAATGTCCGGCAGATCATTCCTGCGCCTTGGCCGACATAGCGCTCGCGAGTGGCCTTGTCTTTCACCAACTCAATCGCACCCAGCAACCCAACGCCCCGAACTTCACCCACCAGCGGATGATCATTCAGCTCACGTAAACGCTTTTGCAAATAAGGTGCCGTTTCAGCTTTTACGCGCTCGACGATTTTTTCGTCGCGCAAGATCCGGATGTTTTCCAGCGCCACCGCGGCAGCCACCGGATGCCCGGAATAAGTGAAGCCGTGATTGAAATCACCGCCTTCGTTGAGCACCTTGACCACTTCGTCGCGCACGATCAGGCCACCCATGGGGATGTATCCCGAGGTCAGGCCTTTGGCGATGGTCATCATGTCCGGTTTGAGGTCGTAATAATCGGAGCCAAACCATTCGCCGGTGCGGCCAAACCCGCAGATCACTTCATCGGCGACGAATAAAATGTCGTACTTGGCGAGAATCGCTTTGATTTTCGGCCAGTAGCTGTCAGGCGGAACGATCACGCCGCCCGCGCCTTGGATTGGCTCGGCAATAAACGCGCCCACGTTATTGACGCCCAGCTCGATAATCTTCGCTTCCAGTTGTTCTGCGGCCCAGACCCCGAATTCATCCGGGGTCATCTGACCACCTTCGCCGAACCAATAGGGTTGCGGGATGTGGACGATGCCTGGGATCGGCAAATCGCCCTGCTCGTGCATATAAGTCATGCCGCCCAAGCTGGCGCCGGCCACGGTCGAACCGTGATAACCGTTGACCCGGCTGATGATGATCTTCTTGCTCGGTTGGCCCTTGATCGCCCAGTAATGGCGGACCATCCGCAGCATGGTGTCGTTGCCTTCCGAACCAGAACCGGTGAAGAACACATGGTTCATGCCTTCAGGCGCAATGTCAGAAATGGCCTTGGCCAGCTCCAGCACCGGCGGATGGGCGGTTTGGAAGAACAAATTGTAATAAGGCAGCTCACGCATCTGTTTGCTGGCCGCATCCGCCAGTTCTTCGCGGCCATAACCGATGGCGACGCACCAGAGCCCGGCCATGCCGTCGAGGATCTTGTGGCCTTCGCTGTCCCACAGATAAACGCCCTTGGCGCGAGTAATAATGCGCGGACCTTTTTCCTGCAATTGCTTGTAGTCGCTGAACGGCGCCAAGTGATGATCGCGGCTCAGGGCCTGCCATTCGCGTGTTTGTGTTGAGTTATCGCTCATACCGCTTTTCTCCGTTTTTATCAGACCGCGAACAGCAGGAACTCACGTTCCCAAGAGCTGATCACGCGCTTGAAATTCTCGTGTTCGGCACGCTTGACCGCGACGTAACCGACGATGAATTTCTTGCCAAGGTATTTTTCGATGGTCTTGCTGTTTTCCATCCGTTCCAGCGCATCTTCAATGGTCAGCGGCAGCCGCAGGTTGCGCCGCTCATAACCTCGACCGACCACCGGCGCACTGGGGTTGATCGCTTCGACCATACCGATGAAGCCACACAGCAGGCTGGCGGCAATCGCCAGATACGGATTGGCATCAGCCCCCGGCAAACGGTTCTCAACGCGACGGTTTTGCGGACCCGCGTCCGGCACCCGCAGCCCCACGGTACGGTTTTCTTCGCCCCATTCCACGTTCACCGGCGCCGAGGTGTCGGGCAAGAAACGGCGGAACGAATTGACGTTCGGCGCGAACAAAGGCAGCAGCTCAGGGATGAATTTTTGCAGGCCACCGATGTGACACAGAAACAGTTCACTCATCGTCCCGTCTTCGTTGGAGAAGATATTTTTGCCGGTGGCTACATCGATGACGTTCTGGTGCAAATGCATCGCACTGCCCGGCTCGCCGGTCATGGGCTTGGCCATGAACGTGGCGGCGACATCGTGCTTGAGCGCGGCTTCGCGCATGGTGCGTTTGAACACCAAAATCTGGTCCGCCAACGACAACGCATCGCCGTGCCGGAAGTTGATTTCCATCTGGGCCGTGCCGTCTTCGTGAATTAGCGTGTCGAGGTCCAGGTTCTGTAATTCGCACCAGTCGTAGACGTCTTCGAACAGCGGATCGAATTCGTTGGCGGCTTCTATAGAGAACGATTGCCGACCGGTTTCCGGGCGACCGGAGCGACCTATTGGCGGCTGCAGCGGAAAGTCAGGGTCTTCGCAGCGCTTGGTCAGGTAAAACTCCATTTCTGGCGCCACTATCGGCTGCCAGCCCCGATCAGCATAGAGTTTCAGGACTTTCTTCAATACGTTGCGCGGGGACAACTCGATGGGGTTGCCCTGCTTGTCGTAGGTGTCGTGAATAACCTGCGCGGTCGGCTCAATGGCCCACGGGACGAGGAACACGGCGTTTTGATCAGGACGGCAGATCATGTCGATGTCAGCCGGGTCCAGCAGTTCGTAATAAATGTCGTCTTCGACATAGTCGCCGGTGACCGTCTGCAACAACACGCTCTCTGGCAAGCGCATGCCTTTTTCAGCGATGAATTTGTTAGTCGGTGAAATCTTGCCGCGAGTGATTCCGGTGAGGTCGCTGATCATGCATTCGACTTCGGTGATCTTGTGCTCTTTCAACCAATCCGTGAGCTGATCGAGGTTGCTACTCATAAAGACCTCAGGGGTAATAAAACCTGGGCGCCGTAATGGGCTCAGGCACGCTTTAACGCGTCTGCGTCGCGTAGTGTCGCTCGCGTTCGACAGGCATCGCCAAATGCCTGAAAAATCGCAAGATAGTGCGGATTCGAGGTGACCTGCCATTCAGGATGCCATTGCACACCTAAAGCAAAACCTGCGCCTGCCTCGACCGAAATCGCTTCAATCAGCCCATCCGGCGCCCGTGCTTCGACGCGCAAGCCCGGCCCCAGACGCTCTACACCCTGACCGTGAATCGAGTTGACCTCGATTTCACTCGGCAAGCCGAGGCCCGCGAGAACGCCGCCCGGCTGGATATGCATCGTGTGGCTGGGGCCGTATTGGACGTCGAGCGGGTCGTCGCTGTGCTCACGATGGTCCATGAACGTTCCAACTTCGTGAACCTGTTGGTGCAGACTGCCGCCGAAGGCGACGTTCATCTCCTGAAAGCCCCGGCAAATGCCCAATACCGGTACGCCCGCCGCCACAGCGGCACGAATCAGCGGTAAGGTGGTGCGGTCGCGGTCGGGATCATGAGCAGTGCCAGGCAAACTGGCTGGGCCGCTATAGTGATAGGGTTCGACATTGGAGGGCGACCCGGTAAACAGGAGCCCATCAAGACTGGAAAGAAGGTCGGCAGGATCGAGTAACTCGGCCAGTGAAGGCAGGATCAGCGGCAGGCCCTTGGCAGCAACAGCGACTGCTAGGACGTACTTGTCACCACTGATGTGATAACTGTGCAGACCGATCTGCTTGGTGCAGGCGGTCACGCCGATTAACGGCAGGCGAGACATGGGACCCCCGGTATTATTGCTATTTTGGGTTGCAATCGAGCTTAGCCTTGTTCATTTTTTTACACAACACCCCCGTAAAAAATAGAACACAGCCCGCTCAACCCCGCATATCCCAAGCGGCCGGATGCGCATTTTTTGCCCCAAATTGCCGCAAAATGCCCCCTACAGTGCTTTTTTGGGGCAAAAAAAGGCTCTATTGACTTCATCATGGCTTTCGGATTGACTGAAACCCGCAAAGCTCAATGATTGATATTTTTAACAACAAAGGTGTTTCATCATGTCGGTACCCCCGCGTGCCGTTCAGCTTAACGAAGCGAACGCGTTCCTTAAGGAACATCCTGAGGTTCTGTACGTTGACCTTCTGATTGCAGATATGAATGGTGTGGTGCGCGGTAAGCGCATAGAACGCACCAGCCTCCATAAGGTTTACGAGAAAGGCATTAACTTGCCGGCTTCTTTGTTTGCCCTGGACATCAATGGCTCGACGGTAGAAAGCACCGGCTTGGGTCTGGACATCGGTGACGCTGACCGAATCTGCTATCCCATCCCCGGCACTCTCTGCAACGAACCTTGGCAAAAGCGCCCTACTGCGCAGTTGCTGATGACCATGCACGAAATAGAAGGCGAACCCTTCTTTGCCGACCCCCGCGAAGTTCTGCGTCAGGTCGTCAGCAAGTTCGATGAAATGGGCCTGACTATTTGCGCCGCGTTCGAACTTGAGTTCTACCTGATCGATCAGGAGAACGTGAACGGTCGTCCCCAGCCACCGCGCTCGCCGATTTCCGGCAAACGCCCTCACTCGACTCAGGTTTACCTGATCGACGACCTCGACGAATACGTTGACTGCCTCCAGGACGTTCTGGAAGGTGCCAAAGAACAAGGCATCCCGGCTGACGCCATCGTCAAGGAAAGTGCCCCGGCGCAGTTCGAAGTGAACCTGCACCACGTCGCCGACCCAATCAAAGCGTGCGACTACGCGGTACTGCTCAAGCGATTGATCAAGAACATCGCTTACGACCACGAAATGGACTCGACCTTTATGGCCAAACCCTATCCGGGTCAGGCAGGTAACGGTTTACACGTCCACATCTCGATCCTTGATCGCGATGGCAAAAACATCTTTACCAGCGAGGATCCCGAGCAGAACGCCGCGTTACGCCACGCGATCGGCGGTGTGCTCGAGACCCTACCGGCGTCGATGGCGTTCTTGTGCCCGAACGTCAACTCCTACCGTCGTTTTGGCGCACAGTTTTATGTACCTAACTCGCCGTGCTGGGGCTTGGATAACCGGACGGTCGCCTTGCGCGTACCGACCGGAACACCCGACTCCGTACGTATCGAACACCGGGTAGCCGGTGCCGATGCCAACCCATACTTGCTGCTGGCCTCGGTGCTGGCGGGCGTACACCACGGTTTGACCAACAAAATCGAACCAGGCGCACCGGTAGAAGGCAACTCCTACGAGCAGAACGAACAAAGCCTGCCCAACAACTTGCGCGATGCCCTGCGCGAGCTGGACGACAGTGAAATCATGGCGCGCTATATCGACCCGAAATACATCGATATCTTCGTCGCCTGCAAGGAAAGTGAGCTGGAAGAGTTCGAACACTCCATCTCCGACCTCGAATACAACTGGTACCTGCACACGGTGTAACGCCGTGCAGTAAAAAAACGCCGTCGGCCTTATGGGCTTGCGGCGTTTTTTTGTGGCTGTTGCCGGATTTTGCCTTGGGAAAAACGCCAAGCGCGCACTCAAAAAAAACTGCTGTAAGATGGCAATCGCTACGAAGCATCGCCCGTGACAGGCATATCGAAGCGGTTAAAAAAGGGATGTTTGAGGCAACAATGACAGAATTTGTGTCGCCCGATGGGGCGAGGTTTTCACTGTTACACCTTTTACCGTCGAACCATATTTTTGAATAACTCGAAACAAAGGCATAAAAAAACCCTGCGCTAGAAAACTAGGGCAGGGTTTGAATTATAGGCCGGGCCTCTTAACCTTTCGGTCTATCCCACCACTGTGCGAACACAGCTTTTGGCAGGGCCAATATTACTTGGCGGCATGGATACTCTCCCTTTCAGGGTTCACCGGCATGCGCATTCCACGGGGAGGATCTTAGAAAACGAAGAAGCGCATTGCAAGCAGAACCTTACACTTCTGATCAGTGGAGCAAGGCCATGGGATGTTGTAGCAGCGCGTTTACCCACGATGACGGACTGACAACCCCCCCGTACAATGCCCACAGGCCCCGCTCCGGAAACCTTCCATGACCCGCCCCGTTACCGCCCGCAAACCCCGCGCCCGCAGTCAGGCGCGCATCGATTCAATCCTTGATGCGGCGCGCACGCTGCTGGCGGCCGATGGGGTGGCCAGTCTGTCGATTTATCTGGTGGCCGAGCGCGCGCAAATTCCGCCGTCGTCGGTGTATCACTTTTTCGCCAGCGTACCTGCCCTGCTCGAAGCCTTGACCGCCGATGTCCACTCGGCTTTTCGCGCGTGCCTGCAAGCGCCGATAGCCCACGAGCAGCTCACCAGTTGGCGTGACCTGTCGCGGGTGGTCGAGCTACGAATGCTCAGCATCTACAGCGCCGACGCCGCCGCCCGCCAGTTGATCCTCGCGCAACACGGCCTGACCGAAGTAACCCAGGCCGACCGTCAGCACGACATTGAGCTGGGCCATCTGATGCACGAGCTGTTCAACCGACACTTCCAGCTTCCAGCGATGCCCGACGACGTGGATGTATTTGCCTTGGCGATGGAGCTGGGTGACCGGGTATACGCACGCTCGGTGCAACTGCATGACGAGATCACCCCGCGTTTAGCCGAAGAAGGCATGCGCGTGTTCGACGCCTATTTGGGGCTGTATCTGCCGCCTTATCTGCCCAAGCGTGAATGGCTAGAGCACTGACATCCCTAGCTGGATTCTTTGCGGTGCTTACGGCCCAGTTCTTTGGCCAACGCGATAAAGTTCTGCGTCGTCGGCTCCAGATCATCAGTCCCGCAGAGCAGGGTAATCGGCGCCACCAGCCGTGGGCGGGCGCCTTGAATCCGACAATACACCACGCTGTCCCGATGAAAGCCGAGCATTGAAGCGGGCACCACCGATACACCTGCTCCCGCGGCGACCAGATTGATGTTGGTCAGCATGCGCTCGATTTCAAAGGCGATTTTTGGCGTGAAACCCGCGCTCTCGCAGGCCTCGATTAATTTCGAATACATGCCCGGCGCGCCACGTCTGCGCACCAAAATGAAGGATTCGTCGGCCAAGGCTTTAAGCGAAACGCTGGGGAGTTCGGGCTCAACGGGAATCGTCACGGGTAATAGCCGGTGCCCCACCGGCAGCACCAGTAGCATTTCTTCGTTTAGCAATCGATGCAGCGTGATGCCTTGGGGATGTGCCACCGGCGCACGCAAAATACCGATGCTCACGCGGCGCGACTGGACTTCTTCGGTCAATTCCCCGGCATTACCTTCGCTTAACAGCAGCGTGACGCTCGGGTACAGCTCGCGGTAGGAACGAATCATCCTCGGAATCAACGGGTGCGCCGCAGCAGAGCTAGTGAAAGCAATGGAGAGCGCACCTTCCAGGCCTTTGGCGGCGCGGGCGGCACGTTTCGAGCCGTCTTCGACCCGGCTCAAAATCGCCCGGGCTTCCTGTAAGAACACCTGTCCGCCGGCGGTCAGATCAACCCCTTTGGGATGGCGCCTGAACAGCTCGAAACCCAGCTCGCGCTCCAGTATCCGAATCTGATTACTCAGTGGCGGCTGCTGCATATTCAAGCGCATCGCCGCACGGGTGAAATGCTGCTCTTCGGCGACCATCAGGAAATAACGTAGGTGTCGCAGTTCCATGAAATTCCTAAAATGGAAGGCCACCCGTAGGAGTCAACGTGTTGGCGAGGCAATCTAAAGCTCGCCAACAAGTTGGCTACAGATCACTGCCCCGCTTTGTGAAACGCGGCGTCGCGGTCAGCCGAGGCTTTGGTCAATTTCTGTTGTTGGGTTTTCACCCAGTTTTGATCGTCGATCAAGCTGGCCTTTTCTGCCGCCAGCATACGCTCGACTTCCAGGCGCTGGGGGCCGCCGAGGCCTTTACTTGAGGCGATCATGTTTTGCGCGGTCAGCGAGGTGCGGAATTGGGCTTGGGTCAACGGGAACTGGGCGTGTTCGAAGTTAAACGCTTTCAGCGCCTCGCCATATATTCGCTGGACCTCAGAGAACGGAATGTCCGCAGGTTTCATCTTGTTCAAGCGACCGTAGGTCACCAGATCTGATGCGAAGTGGTGCCCGACTCGGAACGGCACATCGGAATCGCGTTGCAGCATGTCCGCCAGTTCGGTGGTGGTCGAATAATCGGCATCGACTTCCTCCAATGCACGGGCTTTGTCGATCTGCAGATTGCTCAACAAATCAGCCAGCATCGTGAAGGACATGGCCGTCTGGTCGAGGGTCTTTTCCACCTGATCCCGCTTGTAGTCAGGCATGCCCGGCGTCACGTTGTGGGCTTCGAGTTGATAGGTCATGGCGCCGCCCACCACATCACTGGCTTGCAGGCGCAACAGGTTCAGGCCATACGGATTGCGCTTCTGCGGCATGATGCTGCTGGTGCCGGTCAGCTTGCCCTCGGTGATCATGATCCACGGATAAGGCTGATGGTATTGAGTGTGGATATCCTGAACCAGCAAACCGATGGTCAGCGCTGCACTGCTGGAAATGCCGGTGAGTTCGATGCCGGTATCCAGCGCCCCTAGCTGCGCCGCATCGTAGGAATTTTCCACAACGCCGTCGAAACCCAACAGCGCGGCCAATTGCTTACGGTCAATCGGGAAGCTGGAGGTGCCCAGCGCGCCAGAGCCCAGCGGACTCATGTTCAGTCGGGCGTAGGCCTCTTTGAATCGAGTTGCATCGCGGTCAAATACCGACGTGAAGCCGAGTAGGTAATGCGCATAGGTAATCGGCTGCGCCTGCACGCCGTTGGTGTACGCCGGCACGATGGTGTCGATATTGTCTTCGGCCAATTTCAGAAACTCAGCCTTGGATTTATTCATCTCATCGAGCAGGTTCAGCACACGCTCGCGCTGCATCAGCCGTCGGGTGGTGGACAAAATGTCCTGGCGGCTACGGCCAGAGTGCATCCGCGACCCATCGGGGCCAGCGATGGCAAGAATCAGCGGCTCATACTTCAAGTAATCGGCGGGACGCTCGGCCCCCGGCTTGTTGCCGTTGACGATGACTTGATCGACCGCGGCCACGATCTTCTTACCCAACTCCGGCGGAACAACTTTGGTGTCGATGACCATCACCGTGGAGGCCTTGTTCATCTCGCCCAGAAAGTAAAAGTTATCGTGCGGTTCTTTTTTGTCAGCCGCCTGGGCGAGTCCCGCTGCCAACATGAGCAAGGGGATCATCGCCAAACGAAACGGCAAGGTCGGCAATACGCGCTTATTTATTTTCATTATTATTTTCGCTCTGGGTGCACTGGATCTTAGTGTTGCGGGAATAACCGTTGCGCGGCGATGTCCGACGCGTAAATACCGTTGGCGTCATGGGCGACGCCTTGAATCCAGCTGTCTTTAAGCCACAGCGGGACATTCGAACTGGCAGGTGCATCGGATTTAATCAGAAAGTTCGGCGCCAGCCCTCGATGCTCGCGCTTGGCTGTTTGAGGTCGGCATTGGCATACACCACAAACGGATAAGGGCTGGCTGCGCTACCGATCTCGATGGTTTGCTCGGCGCTGGCGGCGAAGGCGTTGTTGTGACTGCGCGCCGCGGATGCCGAGCCAACCGCGCCGGTCAATAACGCCGCTGCCAGAACAGTCCTCGCGCTCAGGGGAGTAAGGGATTTCAAAAAAACTGCCATGGGCATCGGACCTTCGCGCGCGGGGAAAGAGACTCACCGCAATGTGCCCGGCAGGGGTGATGCTAGCAGGATGGTTTCATGAAGAAAAATATCTGAAAGCGGGTGTTTCGATACTTCAAAAGTATGGGAATTTGCAGCGGCCAATCCAATGCCTTCGCAGGCAAGCCTGCGAAGAAATCACCACGACCTAGCTTTTAAATCCAAAAAAACCCCGAAGGGCTTTAGCCGTTCGGGGTTATTAGCCGTGCATAAATCACAGCTTTGCGATGGACACCTCGGTGGATTTCACGAAGGCAATTACTTCACTGCCAACGACCAACTCCAGCTCCTTGACCGAGCGGGTGGTAATCACCGAAGTCACTATACCGGACGGCGTCTGTACGTCGATTTCCGACAACACTGGGCCTTCGAGAATTTCTTTGATGGTGCCTTTGAACTGGTTACGAACGTTGATCGCTTTGATAGTCATGATGATTTTCCTGTGTGCAGATGGTTTATTGAGCCCAGCGCAATTGCGTGGGCAATGGTGAAACAGGTTCGGGTTCAGGCGGTGTGCCAGGTATCAACAGCACTCGGTTCAACACTTCAGTTTCCAGCACAGCTTGGCGCTGCGAGCCACGGACCCTGGGGCGCGGCAGCTCTATCAGTAAATCCAGACCGACTTGACCGTCTTCGATCAAGATGACGCGATCGGCAATGGCCACGGCTTCGCTGACGTCATGGGTCACCAACAACACGGTGAAGCCATGTTTTTGCCAAAGCCGCTCAATCAGCTGCTGCATCTCGATTCGGGTCAGTGCGTCCAACGCGCCTAGTGGTTCGTCGAGCAACAACAGGCGAGGTTGATGAATCAATGCGCGGGCCAGCGCCACACGCTGTTTCTGGCCACCGGACAAGGCTGCCGGCCACTCGTTGGCGCGGTCGGCCAAGCCCACCGCTTCCAACGCTTCCAGGGCTCGTGGCCGCCAGTTGCCATGCAAACCAAGGCCGACGTTATCGATGACTTTTTTCCACGGCAGCAACCGCGCTTCCTGGAACATCAACCGCGTGTCTTCCAAGGCGTCACTGAGCGGTGCCGAGCCTGCCAGCAAGTCGCCGGAGGTCGGTTTATCCAACCCCGCCAACAACCGCAGCAACGTACTTTTGCCACATCCGCTGCGGCCCACGACCGCAACAAACTGACCGGCAGGAATATGCAGATCGACGTCTTTGAGCACTTCACGCGGGCCGAAGGTTTTGCGTAATTTGCGCACTGCCAGCGGAATTCCGCGCAGCAGATTAGGCGGCTGAGGTACTTGCTTGAGACTGCTCATACCGCACCGCCCTTGGTTGTTTGATAGGCCGGGTGCCAGCGGAGCCAAACACGCTCCAGACCACGCGCTGCCAGGTCTGCCAACTTGCCAAGCACGGCGTACAAAAGAATCGCCAGCACCACTACGTCGGTTTGTAAGAACTCCCTGGCGTTCATTGCCAAGTAACCAATGCCGGAACTGGCGGAGATGGTTTCCGCCACAATCAGTGTCAACCACATGAAACCTAATGCGAAACGCACGCCCACCAAAATCGAAGGCAGCGCACCCGGCAAAATCACCTGGCGGAACAACGAGAAACCGGACAATCCGTAACTGCGCGCCATCTCGACCAAGGCCGGATCAACATTGCGAATGCCGTGATAGGTGTTCAGGTAAATCGGAAACAACGTACCCAGCGCCACCAGAAATATTTTTGCTGACTCGTCAATGCCGAACCACAAAATTACCAGGGGGATCAGCGCCAAATGCGGCACGTTACGGATCATCTGCACCGAACTGTCCAGCAACCGTTCGCCCCACTTCGACAAGCCGGTGATAAAGCCCAGCGCCAAACCGATGCCGCCACCAATGGCAAAACCGACACCGGCGCGCCAGCCACTAATGGCTAAATGCGTCCATATTTCACCGCTGCGAACCAGTGCCACGCCGGCCGCGATAACCGCGCTCGGTGCAGGCAAGATGCGGGTGGACAGCCAACCGGCCGACACCGACAGCTGCCACACCGCCAACAGCAAGACCGGAAGTGCCCAAGGCGCCAGTCTGTGAATGATTTTTTGCGAAGCGCTAAGGCTCATGGATTTGTCTCCTCGAAGGCCGTTGAGTTACGGGGCCTTGGCCACGTTAGCGGGAGCAGTCCAAATCACGTCTTTGATGCCCAACGGTTTGGGAATCAACTTGAGCTGATAAAAGGTGTCAGCGATTTTCTGTTGCGCCACGACCACCTCTGGCGTGATGAGCTGCGCTCCGTAGCCTTGGCGTTTTACTGAAATACGGGTGATGTCCACTGGCAGACCAAGCAGCGGCGCCACTTGCTGCGTGACGTCTTCAGGATTGGCTTGGGACCATTCGCCCACCGCCCGAATTTCTTCGACTAGGGCCTTAATCACTTCAGGGTGCTGTTCAGCGTAGGGTTTGGTCGCCAGATAGAACTGGTGGTTGTCCACGATGCCTTTGCCATCCCGCAGGGTGCGCGCTTGCAACTGTTGCTCAGCGGCGGCTTGGTACGGATCCCATATCACCCAGGCATCAACACTGCCACGCTCAAAGGCAGCTCGCGCATCGGCGGGCGCCAGGAATATAGTTTGGATATCGGTGTATTTAAGGCCGGCGTCTTCCAGCGCTTTCACCAGCAAGTAATGAACATTGGAACCTTTGTTAAGAACGACCTTCTTGCCTTTCAAGTCTTTCACCGACGTGATCGGTGAATCCTTGGGTACCAGAATCGCTTCACTGGTGGGCGCAGGCGGCTCGTATGCGACGTACAACAAATCAGCGCCAGCCGCTTGGGCGAAGACTGGCGGTGTTTCGCCGGTCACGCCGAAATCGATAGAACCTACATTCAACCCTTCTAGCAATTGCGGACCACCGGGAAACTCGGTCCATTGCACTTGCACGCCCTGTGCGGCGAGACGTTTCTCCAGCGAGCCTTTGGCCTTAAGCAGCACCAACGTGCCGTACTTCTGATAACCGATGCGCACGCTTTCTGCTTGGGCGGCGGCGATGGTGCCGAAGGTGACAGCCGCAACAACCAGAGCGACCAGGCTTCGACGCAGAATAGCAGTGCGCATGGCGCGCTCCTTTGCTGTGAGGATGAGGTTGCACCTGCTTGCCTGTTGTCGGGCGAGTAAGATGGACTAGCGATTTCGCTAAGTGGGACAGACCTTAACAGGAGTTTTTTATATCTTTAAATCTCTTTTTTTCATTTGTTTATTCTTAAATTGCATAAGAAAAAATCACCAATTTCAGACGTAAAAAAGGACCGAATGATCGGTCCTCTTCAACACCCAACCCTTAGCGATTAGGTTGTGGAGTCAGGCGCTAATAAGGTGTGACGCCCATTCGCCGGGTCGCGGCCTAGTAGTTATCGGTCAACTGCAGTGAGTCGATTACTCGCAGAACGTCATGGAAGTTAGGTCCAGTGCTGGCGGGATAAGTGATGGTCAGTCGAATTTTTTAATCGGGTCGATCACGAACAAAGAACGCACGGTCAGGGTGTGATTGCGTTTGTATGAATCATGTCGTACAGGTCTGAAACTTTACGATTGGCGTCCGCCAAGATAGGAAAATGACCAAGGTGTTTGGGGTGCGCTTAACGTAGAACTCAGCGCGTTTATTCTCAGTAACCAAGAGCAAACCTAATGAAACTTTCACATATGTCATCAAACCAGCCGTTATTTTTCACACCTGTTTCACCTCCTGTTTACGTATGGTTCGGCATAATTAACGCACAACGTTGGTGAAGCCGGACTCCTCACCCTGTGCATTACCAATCTGACCGTTGTTCACGTTTCATCCAAAAGATCCATACGACCCAACCTGGCGCGTGTTTCTAGCGTCGCAGGAGTCGTTCAATGGCGTTCCGACTATGACTTGCCCGGCCCTGTACGGCTGTAAGCCTTGCCGATCTCTCAAGATATAAGTCTCGCTTGACTGCGCTGCTGTGTGTGGGCGTTGTCGCGTGCGCGGGCCTTATTCCGTCCCGCCATCCTTCCGAACTTGGCCAAAGCCGGCTCCGCAAAGCTGGCCGACCTTAAAGCGCATTGGGTTAAGGGCGACATGATTGTTCTGGTGCGTCACGCTGACATCTTCAGCAGTCCCCTTACCCGAGCAGCTCGAACTTCAGGGTTTATGTTCAATTACGCCAGTGCTGAACAAAGTTGGCTGTTCGACTGCAGGAAAACCATGTTGACCGACACCCTTAGCCACAAGGTGAGGAATCGCAACTTGGTATTGGTCTTCCACAGTGAATGTTTCACTGCCCTCGAAAAACTCATGAATTTGCCCGCATCCAAGACCGGTGATTACGGCTATGCGTCGTTTCTAACAGTTAGGGCTGACGGGGCGCTGCCTAAAGTTGCCGGCATCGTCGACGCAACTGACTGGCAGAAAGTAGTCGGCAAATAAGCACCGTCCAACCCATTCAAATCACCTTTTTAGGAGCCAACTTGTAGTGGGTTCAACGAGGTGCGCCTGACAGTCCGTATCGCCAACAAGCTGGGCCCTACAGAGACGTGTTTGCTAAAGGGGAATACAAAATCCCAGGTATAAAAAACCCCGCACAAGGCGGGGCTCTTTCAACTCGCTACGATCAAAAGAAAGCGTAGGTGTAGTTGAAGATCAGACGGGTCTGATCGGTGCTGCGGGTGCTGCCGTTACCGACGGTTGTATCGCCACCAACATGGTAGCTACCGGTCCGCAGGGTGGTACCGAAGCCTTTCAGGTAACCAGTCTGAATCACGTAGTCGATACGTGCATCACGTTCCCACTCGGAGAAGGTCCTATTGCTGCTCGCGATGGAGCTCTTGATGTCATCACCCTTCAGGTAGGAGATCGAAGCTTTCAAGCCTGGAACGCCGATGCGGGAGAAGTCATAAGAATATTGAGCGAACTTGGTTTGCTCACCTGCGCGGATGAAGCTGTTGACGGTGGAGTCAGTGAACAGATAGAAGCTTGTGCCGCCGTTGTCTTCGCTGTTCAAAGCACCGGCAGTCTTGCCGTCATTGCTAACGCTGCCTTGGTTCAGCAGAACAAAACCACCGCTGTCGCTAACACTCTGGTAACCGGCCAGGAACGAACTGCCACCCAACTGGTAAGTGAAGATCGTGCTCCAAGTGTTGTTGTCAACTTCGCCTGCGTGATCCGCATAGCCGCCGTTGTTGTTGAACGCATAACCAGCGGTGCCGCTGCTGTTTTTACCGTCAGAACGGCTATTGAAGTAGCGCAGGTCAGTCTTGAACGACTGATCATTACCCAATGGCAGAACATGGACCAAGCCCAAGAAGTCTTGCTTGTAGAAGTCTTCCAGGTTGGCATGGTAGTACTGCAAAGTCAGGTCTTTAGTGACCTTCCAATCGCCGCCAGCGAAACGGAACTGGTTGCTGTCATTGTACGCACCAGCAACCGACAGGCCGGTGCTGTTGGTCGATGCGCGACCAGTGGAGTGTTCCAGCTGACCAGCAACCAACGTCACGTTGTCGATGTCTTTTGAGGTGATGATGCCACCGTCAAAGTTTTGCGGCATTGCGCGGCTGTCGTTCGAGAGCAGAATTGGCAGTTGTGGTGCCAAGGCGCCACCAACGTGCAATTCGGTTTTCGAGTAGCGGAACTTGACGTTAGCGTCGCCGCGAGCCAAGTCGCTCTGAGCGGTGCCGTCATGCTCACTAGGCCAGAAAGAGTTGCCGGTAGCCGGGTGGTGACCAGCGCCGCCATCAAGGTGCAGACCGTAGAGCATCTGAGCATCAACACCAACGCCGATAACGCCTTGGGTGAAACCGGAGAGGTAATCAAGCTTCAGAACTTCACCAGTTTCACGCTGGTTGTTCTGAGTAACGGATGGCGCATGGTTGTCGTTCTCGTAGTAAAAAGTACGGGAACTGAGATTGAGTTTGCTGTCTTCCAGGAATCCTGCAGCGCCTGCTTGTTGGGCCAATACGCCAACAGCAATAGCCAGCGCTAAGCTTGACTTGTTCATGTTTTGCTCCTCTACGTTTCTAATTCTTGTGTTCCAAGGCTTGGGGATCTGACGCCCCTTCCACTCCGGATGTGCGAATAGCACTAAAGTGTGACCATCAAGTCAACACATAACTGTCACATACCGACCTTGGTCTAATGCCACTCCAAATCTTGGATGGAGATTAAATAATATTTCATAATTCGAAAAAGAACTGTTTCGTCCTTTTTCAGACGATTATGGAATATCAAACGTCGCCACCCAAACCAATAGCGGTTTTCCATCGTAAAATTGTGTTTTTATTCGAAAAATAGAATAAAAACGCAGCTACCTATAACCAAATTGAAAATTCGGTTACGGAAACCGTGACGTGGATCTTATTTGTGGCCTTCGAGCTGTGTTTCGGCTTTGGGCGCTTATGTGTCATCGCGACCAATTTCTCAAAGTAACGTTACAGTTTGTGTACGCCGTCCAAATTAATTACAAAACGTCACGCCAGCATCTTCCTGATGCTAATGCCAAAATGTTACTGATAGGTGATTTTTTAGATCACATCGGCTTTTTTTCCGCCACGTTCGGCAGCGTGATCTACGAGTTTTTTCATAGGTGCGCGTCACCAGCCACCTTGATGTGTCGGGGTATGAATTTCTCAACGGCTTGCGTTGCTCGAATCGTTGAATATCGGAAATGTCGATATGAGCGCTGATGCTGCCGACACCGTCCTGGTCTTGCCCAAGCGGCGGGCTCAGCGCTGACTTACTTCGCTCCAATAAATGCGGCAAACCACTCATCAAACACCGGACAAATTATTGAGCTGTCTAGATTAATTGTATGAGCGGGCTTGCTCGCGGGCCCGGTCGCGCTTGACCGAACCGGTCCCAGCGGGCCGAACCGGTTCCAAATGAAAGTATAGAATCGCCGGTTTGACGACTGCTGCGCAGCGGTTCGGCCTGCAACTCGCCGGCATACCCCGCGCTCAGCGCGAGGTCAAAGCCCGCGAGATGCTGGCCCTGGTCTATCTGGCCGACTTTAATTATCGACGGATCTGGCAGCTCTCAGGCGGTCAGCGCCAACGTGTCGGGGCTGGCCCGCGCACTGCCAGCAGATCCGCGTGTCCTGCTGATAGACGAACCTTTTGGCGCCCTTGATGCGTTTACCCGCGAACACATGCAGAATTGCTGCTGCAAGTGTGGCCACGCATCGCCCGAGGCATTTTTAATCCGCTGATCGAGTTTTATCGACCATCCCACCACTGGCCTATCTGCCGCTGATTGTTATCTGCTGCGGCATCGGTGAATTGTCGAAAGTGCTGCTGATTTGGCTTTATGGTCCAGTCAGCCGCGCAGTTTCTGGTCACCGACGTCGTGGTGTTGGGCATTTTGGTGATCGCCCTGATTGCGTTCGCCATGGAGATGGGCCTGCGCGCGCTGCAACGCAAACGGGTTCCGTGGCATGGCTTGACCCACTCGTGCGCCAATAGCTGCAAGATCGTCTAAAAATGCATCACTTTGGGATCTCGCACCCTTTTAATGCGCAAATTGTGTGCAGAGAAATTCGAAAAGCGGCCAATCGAAACTTTCCACGCCCACGGCGAAAATTTCCGAAAACCACGAATAGCCCTCTATTAAAGGGCTTCCGAACAGAAAACACCCTTTATGCAGCACACAATTCAAAAACTGGCACGCCCCCTGCAATAGCTTGATCAAGAGCAACATCAACACCCGCAGTAAGCCCAGTTTTGGGGACCTTGGTACAGGCAGGCCGGGGATTCCCCTCTTTTATTCCTCTCGGAGACTAACCTCCAGTCTCCAGCGCCCGTCCACTTTCGTACCGTGCCAGTCACCGTGCAAAGGGCGGGCCGCCAGCAGGTTCAGCAACAGTCCCCCATCCGCACGTTGCACTCTCCAACGAACATCTTTGCCCTTCAATTTGAACTCACCCCTTTGCGCTTTACCTTGCGTGTTGAACAACATCGCAAGCGAACCTGACACCTGCTCACCCCGCACTTTCGGTTCATCGTTGAACCACAACACCAATCCATCTTCAACCGGCTCGATCAGCTGCAGTTCCAGCGGATCAGGCGCTGTCAGCCGACCGATCATTAGGCCGACCATCACACCCACGATGGCCACCGAGCCAAGTACCTTGGGCCAGAGTTTCGGTCTGGGATCCTCTTCGGGGTTAGAATGCAGCCCGTCTTTCAATTCGGAGCCGTGCATGTTTCACGTCATCCTTTTTCAACCAGAAATTCCGCCGAATACCGGCAATATAATCAGGCTGTGCGCCAACAGTGGCTGCACCCTGCATTTGATCGAACCATTAGGCTTCGAACTGGACGACAAGCGCTTACGCCGCGCAGGCCTCGATTACCACGAGTACGCCAATCTCCAGACTCATGCGGATTTGCCGAGTTGCCTTGAAAGGCTCGGCCATCCACGCCTGTTTGCTTTTACCACAAAAGGCTCGCGGCCTTTTCACGATGCACGATTCGAGAAAGGCGACGCCTTTCTATTCGGCCCGGAAAGCCGTGGCTTACCCGTCGACGTGCTCGACTCACTTTCGAGCGATCACCGCCTGCGCCTGCCCATGCGCGAAGGCTGCCGCAGCTTGAATCTGTCAAACACCGTGGCGGTGGCGGTGTATGAAGCCTGGCGGCAACTGGATTTCGCTTAATTCGCTGTTACTCGGCCTCTGTAGAGCCAACTTGTTGGCGAGAGGCCAGACGCTTCGCCAACAGGTTGGCTCCTACAGAAATAAAAAAAACGCCCCGAAAGGCGCTTTTTTGGGTTCAACCTGCCGCTTATTGCACAGTTTGGGGTTCGCCAGACTCTTGCATGCGGGACAATTCTTGCGCGTAGAGCGCGTCGAAATTGACCGGGGCCAGCATCAGCGCAGGGAATGAACCGCGCACAACAAGGCTGTCGATGGTTTCACGCGCATACGGGAACAGGATGTTTGGGCAGAACGCGCCAAGCGTGTGGCTCATGCCGGCCGGGTCCAAACCCTTGATCAAGAAGATGCCTGCTTGCTGAACTTCAACGATAAAAGCTACTTCGTCGCCGTTGTTGACGGTAACTGACAGCGTCAGCACGACTTCGTAGAAATCGCCTTCCAGCGGCTTCTGGCGAGTATTCAGGTCCAGAGCAACGCTTGGGGTCCATTCCTGGCGAAAGATCGCCGGGCTTTTTGGTGCTTCGAACGACAAGTCACGAACGTAGATGCGCTGCAAGGAAAATTGCGGGGCTTCAGCGTCTTCTGCTACAGCGCTGTTGGTCGATTGGTCAGTCATGTCAGGTCCTTCTTATAAGGTTCTTTAGGATTTCGGATTCAAGCCTGAAGCAGCGCGTCGAGTTTACCGGCGCGCTCCAGGGCAAACAAATCATCGCAACCACCCACGTGGTCTGAGCCGATCCAGATTTGCGGGACGGAAGTACGTCCGGCTTTCTGAGTCATTTCAGCGCGAAGCTGAGGCTTGCCATCGACTCTGACTTCTTCGAAGGCAACCCCTTTGCTTTCCAGCAACTGCTTGGCGCGCATGCAGTAAGGGCACCAGTCGCTTGAATAGACGATGACGTCAGCCATTTCACTTCACCAGAGGCAGGTTGTCGGAACGCCAGGTGGCAATACCGCCCGACAACTTGGCGGCGGTAAAACCGGACTTGAGCAATTCGCGAGCCGTAGTGCCCGCGTGCTGGCCCTGAGCGTCAACGATGATCAGCGTCTTGGCCTTGTGTTTTTCCAGCTCGGCAACGCGAGAAATCACCTTGTCTTGCGGGAAGCTTAGGGCGCCAACAATATGCCCAGCCGAGAAATCCTTGGCAGAACGGACGTCGATAACCACGCCCTGATCACTGTTGACCAGCGACGTCAGCTCACGGGTGCTGAGGCTGCGGCCACCTTTGCTGATTTCTGTCGCGATCAACAGCGCGAGCAGAATGGCGAAGGCGCCAGCCAGCAAATAGTGGTTAGTGGCAAATTCAATCAGATGAGCAACCATCAGTAGGTTCCAGGGCGTTAAAATGGCGGCCAGTATACACAGCACCTAAGGTCGGCCAAAGCCCGTACGGCAGTGACGCCGTTTGAACTTGCCCTTAAAATGCCGATCTGTTTTTTTACTTCGTTCATTAGCCGCGAGTGGATTCTATGACTGCCACGCCAAAACCTCTGGTTCTGATCATTTTGGACGGCTTCGGACACAGCGATAGCCACGACGGCAACGCTATCTACGACGCCAAAATGCCGGTGATGGATCGCCTTTATGCAACCCAGCCCAACGGCCTGATCTCAGGTTCAGGGATGGATGTCGGCCTGCCGGACGGGCAGATGGGCAACTCTGAAGTCGGTCATATGAACCTCGGCGCAGGCCGCGTCGTGTACCAGGACTTCACCCGGGTTACCAAATCAATCCGCGACGGTGACTTTTTTAAGAACCCCACTATTTGCAGCGCTGTCGATAAAGCCGTCAGTGCCGGCAAAGCCGTGCATATTCTGGGCCTCTTGTCCCCAGGCGGCGTTCACAGCCATCAGGACCATCTGGTCGCCATGGTCGAACTGGCCGCTCAACAGGGCGCTGAAAAAATCTATTTGCACGCCTTTCTAGATGGCCGCGACACGCCACCTCGTAGCGCCAAAGCATCATTGGAGCTGATGGACGCGACCTTCGCCAAACTGGGCAAAGGCCGCACCGCCAGCATCATTGGTCGCTATTTCGCTATGGACCGCGACAATCGTTGGGACCGTGTGGCGTCCGCTTACAACCTGATCGTCGACGGCGCTTGCGAGTTCCAGGCAGCCACCAGCGAGGCCGGTCTTGCATTGGCGTACGAGCGTGGCGAGAACGACGAATTCGTCAAAGCCACCAGCATCGGCGACAAGGTCAGAGTCGAAGACGGCGACGCCGTGATCTTCATGAACTTCCGCGCCGACCGAGCGCGTGAACTGACCCGAGTGTTCGTCGAAAACGACTTTAAGGATTTCGAGCGCGCCCGTCAGCCGAAACTGGCCGGATTTGTCATGCTCACTCAGTACGCCGCCAGCATTCCCGCACCCTCGGCTTTTGCCGCCGGCAGCCTGAAAAACGTGCTCGGCGAATACCTGTCGAACAACGGCAAAACCCAACTGCGGATCGCCGAAACCGAGAAATACGCCCACGTGACGTTCTTTTTCTCTGGCGGCCGTGAAGAACCGTTCCCCGGCGAAGAGCGCATTCTGATCCCTTCGCCTAAAGTCGCTACCTACGATTTGCAGCCAGAAATGAGTGCGCCGCAAGTCACTGACAAAATCGTCGACGCTATCGAACATCAGCGATTCGACGTGATCATCGTCAACTACGCCAATGGCGACATGGTCGGGCACAGCGGCATTCTGTCGGCGGCGATCAAGGCCGTCGAATACCTTGATGTGTGCATCGGTCGCATTGTCACCGCACTGGATAAAGTCGGCGGAGAAGCGCTGATTACGGCAGACCATGGCAACGTCGAACAGATGTCTGACGAAAAGACAGGTCAGGCGCACACGGCCCATACATCCGAGCCCGTGCCGTTCATTTATGTGGGCAAACGCAATTTGAAAGTCCGTGAAGGTGGCGTTCTGGCAGATGTGGCACCCACCATGCTGCAACTGTTGTCCATGGAAAAACCGGAAGAGATGACCGGTCATTCGATCCTCGTGGCTAAATAAACCGCGCTAAAACGGGGTATTGAACCCCGCAGCACCGGTTAATTATCCGACTCGCCCCAAAGCAGTAGCTTTGGGGCGTTTTTTTTGCAGCGCGCGGCGGGCATACTAGGCTCTGTTCAAACTCCTCCTTGGTGTCGCCCGCCCCATGCTCCGCGCCCTGATCGCCCTAGTTCTCACGTGCTTGCTCACTCCAGCGTTCGCCGATGGGCGCGCGCAGACCCAACAACAGTTGGACGCTGCCCGCAAAGACATCACCGAGCTGAAGAAACGCCTCGGCGAGTTGCAGCAGGAGAAATCCGGCGTGCAGAAAGACCTGCGCGGTACAGAAACCGAAATGGGCAAGCTGGAAAAGCAGGTGGAGGCCCTGCAGAAGGAACAAAAAAAGACTGAAGTCGAGCTGCAACGGCTCGACCAAGAGAAAAAAAAACTACAAAGCTCCCGCGTTGAACAACAACGGCTGATCGCGATTCAGGCCCGTGCTGCTTACCAGGGTGGCCGTGAGGAATACCTGAAACTGCTGTTGAATCAGCAGAACCCGGAAAAATTCGCCCGGACCCTGACCTACTACGACTATTTAAGCCAGGCACGCTTGGCGCAACTGCGCAGTTTTAATGAAACCCTAAGCCAGTTGGCGGGTGTCGAGAAAGACATCGACCTGCAACAAGCGCAGTTGCTGGTACAGAAAAGCAATCTTGAAGATCAGCGCCAAGCGCTGGATAAGGTTCGTCAGCAACGCCAACAGGCCCTCGCCAAGCTTAATCAGGATGTGAAAGCTCGCGACGACAAACTGCAAATCCGCCAGCAAGAACAAAATGATTTGGCGAATGTACTGAAAACCATCGAGGAGACCTTGGCCCGACAAGCTCGCGAAGCTGAAGAAGCCCGCCAGCAGGCCTTGATCGCCCAGCAGCAAGCAGAAAAACAGCGTCAGCGTGATGAAGAAGCTCGCGCGCTGGCAAAGAACAGCGACAAACCCGGCAGCCGCAATGATGACGACGAAGCGCCGGTAAAACGTCCTGTCAAAGCGCCTGGGGCAATGGTTTCCAGTGCTGGTGCTTCGTACGGCGGACCTTTTGAGCAAGCAAAGGGAAAACTTCCTTGGCCTGTTGATGGTCGATTGTTGGCGCGTTTCGGTGAAACACGCGGCGACGACGCCCGAACCAAGTGGGACGGCGTGATGATCAGCGCTCCAGCTGGCAGCCAAGTACACGCCGTCCACGGCGGTCGCGTGGTGTTTGCCGACTGGTTGCGCGGCGCGGGGCTTCTGGTCATTCTCGACCACGGCAACGGCTTTTTGAGTTTGTACGGCCACAACCAGAGTCTGCTCAAGGACGCTGGCGACATTGTTAAAGCGGGTGAGGCGATTTCCACGGTAGGTAACAGTGGTGGTCAAGAAACACCGGCGTTGTATTTCGCTATACGTCAGCAGGGTCGCCCTAGTGACCCGGCGCAATGGTGCCATGTCCAAGGATAGGCTGGTGCCAACCTCAGGTTTAGGAGTTCGTTCGATGCTGCATTTGTCCCGCCTCACTTCGCTGGCTCTGGCTATTGCGATCGTTATCGGCGCTCCTCTGGCAACCGCCGCAGAAGCTGTAAAACCTTCAACACCTGCTCCAGCAGCAGCCGCGGCCGCTCCAGCCGCCAAAGCGCCTTTACCGCTTGAAGAATTGCGCACGTTCGCTGAGGTCATGGATCGGATCAAAGCCGCCTACGTCGAACCTGTCGATGACAAAACTTTGCTGGAAAATGCCATCAAGGGCATGCTCAGCAACCTCGACCCGCACTCCGCCTATCTGGGCCCCGAAGACTTCGAAGAGCTGCAGCAGAGCACCAGCGGCGAATTCGGCGGCCTGGGTATCGAGGTCGGTATCGAAGACGGCTTTATCAAAGTGGTCTCGCCGATCGACGACACTCCAGCGTCCAAAGCTGGTGTTGAAGCGGGCGACTTGATCGTCAAGATCAACGGCGCGCCGACTCGCGGTCAGACCATGCAGGAAGCGGTCGACAAGATGCGCGGCAAAATCGGCGAAAAAATCACCCTGACCCTGGTGCGCGACGGCGGCACCCCGTTTGACGTGACACTGGCGCGGGCGACTATTCAGGTCAAGAGCGTCAAATCGCAGATGCTGGAAAATGGCTACGGCTACATTCGCATCACCCAGTTCCAAGTCAAAACCGGCGAAGAAGTCGGCAAGGCGCTGGCCAAGCTGCGCAAAGACAACGGCAAGAAAATGAGCGGTCTGATTCTCGACCTGCGCAACAACCCCGGCGGCGTGCTGCAAGCGGCGGTGGAAGTGGCGGACCACTTCTTGACCAAGGGCTTGATCGTTTACACCAAAGGCCGTATCGCCAACTCCGAACTGCGCTTCTATGCCGACCCGGCCGATGCCAGCGAAGGCGTGCCATTGGTGGTGCTGATCAACGGCGGCAGTGCTTCGGCGTCGGAAATCGTTGCCGGTGCGTTGCAGGATCAAAAACGCGGTGTGCTGATGGGCACTGAAAGTTTCGGCAAAGGCTCGGTGCAAACCGTACTGCCATTGGCCAATGACCGAGCGATCAAAATCACTACGGCGCTGTATTACACGCCTAACGGCCGGTCGATTCAGGCCCAGGGTATCTCGCCAGACATCGAAGTACGTCGCGGCAAGTTCACCTCCGATGCAGACAGCGAGAACTACAAAGAAGCTGACTTGGCCGGTCACTTGGGCAACGGCAACGGTGGCGCGGACAAGCCGACGCCAATGACCAAAGCGGCAGCGTCGAAAGCGCGCCCACAAGACGATGACTTCCAGTTGAGTCAGGCGCTGAGCTTGCTCAAGGGCTTGAGCGTTACGCGCGGCAACTGACATGGGCGTGCGGCTGCTTGTAGGGGTTTTGGCCCTGTCGGTAAGCTTGATCGGCGCTGCTCAGGCCGCGGCGGTTGAAGCGGTAAAGACCGGCAGTGCGCCGCACGTTGCTTATCTAAGCCTGGTGATCGACGACCTTGGTCAAACGCCTGCGGGCGACAGCCGTGCCTTGGCCCTACCCGGCCCGGTTACGCTGGCAATTATGCCGGACACCCCACACGCCACTGAATTCGCCCGTCAGGCTCACCATAAGGGCAAGACTGTGATTCTGCACATGCCCATGGACCCGGCGACCGGACCGTTTGCCTGGCATCCCGAACTGCCCCTTCCCGAACTGGAAAAACGCCTGAACGCTGCGTTGCTTGCCGTGCCGTACGCGGCGGGCATCAACAACCACATGGGCAGCCGCATGACGGCCGAACCCGTGGCAATGACCTGGTTGGTGGCAGAGTTGCAGCGCCGTCATTTGTTTTTGCTCGACAGCCGGACCAGTGCCAAGACCGTGGCGGCCGCCGAAGCGCAACGCATTGGGCTGGCCAGTTTGTCCCGGGATATCTTTCTGGATGATGAGCGTACTACTGAAGCGGTGACTGCGCAGCTCAACGCGGCCATCGCATTGGCTCACAAACAAGGCTCAGTGGTGATGATCGGCCACCCCTACCCCGTCACCCTCGACGTGCTTGAACGCGAATTGCCACGCCTCAAAGCGCAAGGCATTGTCTGGATCGACCTGCGCCAAATGATCGGCTTACGCGGCAATCAAGCGATGGCCGGGCATGGCAAGAATGGGATTTATCGTTGAGATCAAGCCTGTAGAGCCAACTTGGTGGCGAGACAAGCAACGCTGCACTTTGTCAGATACAACGCATTGCTGCCCTTCGCCAACAAGTTGGCTCCTTCAGATCGATCAACCCTTCGCTACAAATACCGCCCCAATATCTCGTCGATCTTGCCTTCAGCGCGCATTTCATCGAGCGCTTTTTGCAGTTTGGCGACAATCTCGTCGGGCACTTCTTTGTTCAGCGCCAGGAATAACTCGTCGCTGTTGAAGCGCAGTACGGTTTTGAGGCCGGCAACGCCTTCCTGGCGCGCCAGGTAGCGGCCTGATGGATCGCCTGTCGCCCACAAATCAATCTGACCCTCGGCAAGCTTTCTGGCGTTATCTTGGTCTCGTAACACCAGCACCGGGTTTAGCCCGTCGGAAGCCAACTGATCGGCAATGCGATCACCTTTATACGCGCCAATTTTATATTTTTTGGCTTGTTGCAGGCTGCTTAGCTCGATTGTGCTGTCGGCGCGCGCCAGCATAATCCAGTCATCCGGACCAATGGGACCTACCCACTTGAAGAGTTTTTCCCGGTCAGGCGAACGGGCCGTTGAGAAAACTCCGTAGCCCGAAGTTTTCATCGCGAGTTTGTAAATGCGGTCCCAGGGAAAACGCAGGGTCATGCTGTAGCCGACCCCGGCGCGTTTGAAGGTTTCGCGCAGGATTTCGGCAGAGATACCGGCAATCTTGTTGTCCGGGGCGAAGTTTTTGCCATCCACCGCCATGTTGTAGGGCGGGAAATTTTCCGTCAGCAACACCACCGAATAAACAGGCGGTGCGTCGGTTGACGCTGCATCCACTACCGGCGTCTCGCTACTGGCGTCGGCCGCATGAGCGGCGCCCGCCAGTAAAAAACCAATCCCGATTACTGCAAGAAAAACACGTTTAAACATGTGCTAGCCCCCGTCCATGACAGCTTTAGAGTGCAGCGCGACGGCACTGATGTCCAGTCGCCATCAATGGTTTTTAGCGCATTACGATGCCGCGACTGGCCATGTAGGCCTTGGCTTCAGGAACGGTGTATTCGCCGAAGTGAAAAATACTCGCCGCCAGCACTGCGCTGGCATGGCCTTCCAATACGCCGGCCGCCAAATGCTCGAGATTGCCGACACCGCCCGAAGCGATCACTGGAATTCCCAACGCATCGCTGATAGCGCGGGTTACGCCCAAGTCGAAGCCATTTTTCATGCCGTCTTGATCCATGCTGGTGAGCAAAATTTCACCTGCGCCCAGCTCTTCCATCTTCTTGGCCCATAGCACAGCGTCCAGCCCTGTCGGCTTGCGCCCGCCATGGGTGAAAATCTCCCAGCGCGGGGTTTCGCCCGGCAAGGAAACACGCTTGGCGTCAATGGCGACCACGATGCACTGCGAACCGAAACGCGCAGCGGCTTCACCCACGAAGTCTGGGTTGAACACCGCAGCAGTGTTGATCGAAACCTTATCGGCCCCCGCATTGAGCAGGTTGCGGATGTCTTGCACGGTGCGCACACCACCGCCCACGGTCAGCGGGATAAAGACCTGGCTGGCCATGCGCTCGACGGTATGCAAGGTGGTATCGCGGCCATCAACGCTGGCCGTGATGTCGAGAAACGTAATTTCGTCTGCGCCCTGCTCGTCGTAGAGGCGGGCGATTTCCACCGGATCACCGGCGTCACGAATGTTCTCGAACTTGACGCCTTTGACCACTCGGCCGTTGTCGACATCGAGGCAAGGGATGATGCGTTTGGCCAGGGCCATGGGCTTAATCTCCGATTAAGAGTGGCAAGCGTCAAGCTTCAAGCCACAAGTTAATGCACACCGATGATCGGCTGTTACTTGCAGCTTGAAGCTTGCAGCTTATGGCTACCCTGCATAACTGTCACAAAACGCCTGGGCCTCTGCCACATCCAGTGTCCCTTCATAAATCGCCCGGCCGGTGATAGCGCCGATGATTCCTGGCGCGCGAGCGTCCAGCAGGGATTTAATGTCGCCCAGGTTGTGAATGCCACCTGAAGCGATCACCGGGATACGCGTTGCCGCCGCCAGTGCTGCCGTGAACGGGACGTTGCAGCCCTGCATCATGCCGTCTTTGGCGATGTCGGTATAAACAATGGCCGAGACGCCGTCCGCTTCGAAACGCTTGGCCAGATCAATTACCTGGAGGGTACTGATTTCAGCCCAGCCATCGGTGGCGACGAAGCCGTCTTTGGCATCCAGCCCCACAATGATCTTGCCGGGAAACGCACGGCAGGCTTGGGCAACGAATGCGGGGTCTTTCACCGCTTTGGTGCCGATGATCACGTAGCTGACGCCGGCTTTGACGTAGTGCTCGATGGTGTCCAGCGAGCGAATACCGCCGCCAATCTGGATCGGCAATTGCGGGTAGCGTTTGGCAATCGCCGTTACCACGTCGCCGTTGACCGGCTGGCCTTCAAACGCGCCGTTTAAATCGACCAGATGCAAACGACGGCAACCGCCTTCAACCCACTTGGCGGCCATGCTCACCGGATCATCGGAGAACACCGTGGAATCTTCCATACGGCCTTGGCGCAGACGCACACAGGCACCGTCTTTAAGATCGATAGCGGGGATAATGAGCATGCGTTTTTCCTTCGTCAAAAGAGCGGCAAGCTGCAAGCCGTAAGCTGCAAGCATGCGTGTCTACCAATCTGTCTTGCAGCTTTAAGCTTGAAGCTTCTAGCTGTTTTTCAACTGTTCTTCTCCAACGCCCACACGTCGCTTTCGATGCTGTCGAACCTCTCTTTGAGGTGCGCCTGGACATCAAAAATCGCCCGATTGTAGTAGTGCGGAGCAATTTCGCGAGTGAACAGCTCGAGGATTTCAGCCGCCTCAAACGAACCTAAATCCAGTTCGAAACGGTCCGCCATGAACCGTTTGATCTTGTGGTTCGCCTCACTTTCCTGTTCAGGGGTGAGGGTCAGGATCGGCGGCTTGGCCTTCTTGGCCATTACCAACGACCGTCCCATGCAGCGAAGTTCTGCAACAGCTGCAGGCCATGGGTATGGCTCTTCTCTGGGTGGAACTGCACGGCAAAGCGCGAGCCTTCAGCCAATGCGGCAGCGAAATCCAGACCGTAATGACCACCGCCCACCACTTGCCGCTTATTGGCAGCATCGATGTAGTAGCTGTGTACGAAATAGAACCGCGCCATGTCCGCGATGTTGTGCCACAACGGATGTTCGACGGTTTGTTTTACTTCGTTCCAGCCCATGTGCGGCACTTTCAGGTGTTCGCCATCGTCATGCAAATCCTTGCCGAAAAAGCGCACCTGCCCAGGGAACACACCGATGCAATCGACACCGCCGCTTTCTTCGCTGCGCTCAAGCAAGGCTTGCATGCCGACGCAGATGCCGAGAAACGGACGGTCTTGGCTGACTTCACGCACCAGCGCGTCGAAGCCCAGGCGGCGGATTTCAGCCATGCAATCGCGAATAGCGCCAACACCGGGAAACACCACACGGTCAGCTTCGCGAATCACCGCAGCGTCGCTGGTGATCAACACCTTGCCGGCGCCGACGTGTTCCAGCGCCTTGGCGACTGAGTGCAGGTTGCCCATGCCGTAGTCGATAACCGCGACGGTCTGCATCAGAGCACGCCTTTGGTCGATGGCATTTGCCCAGCCATGCGTTCATCAAGCTCTACAGCCATGCGCAGGGCGCGGCCGAACGCCTTGAACACAGTCTCGATCTGGTGGTGGGTGTTGGTCCCACGCAGATTGTCGATGTGCAACGTTACGTTGGCGTGGTTGACGAAGCCCTGAAAGAACTCTTGAAACAAGTCCACATCGAAGCCGCCAACGGTAGCGCGGGTATAGGGCACGTGCATCTGCAAGCCAGGGCGGCCAGAGAAGTCGATGACCACACGCGACAGCGCTTCATCGAGCGGCACATAAGCGTGACCGTAACGACGAATGCCTTTTTTGTCGCCAATCGCTTTGCTGAAGGCTTTGCCCAAGGTGATACCGACGTCCTCCACCGTATGGTGGTCGTCGATAGCCAAGTCGCCTTTGCATTCGATGTCCAAGTCGATCAACCCGTGCCGGGCGATCTGATCGAGCATGTGCTCAAGAAAAGGAACGCCGATATCAAATCGGGCCTTTCCGGTGCCATCCAAATTGATCGAGGCTTTGATCTGGGTTTCCAGAGTGTCGCGCTCGACGGACGCCTTACGTTCGGCCATCACTAGCTCCGCAAAATCATTGGGCGAAAAAGGCGAGCATTATAGGCCTAGAACCGGCTGCCATGAAGCAATCAGATACACCACACATCCTGTAGGAGCGAATTCATTCGCGATGAGGTCAGCATAGCCACATCATTGGCGGCCTGATGCACCACATTCGCGAATGAATTCGCTCCCCCAGTGAAGTTATTACCGTAAATTCAACGCTACCGATCAGTGAAACAACACCGCCGTTTTAAGCAGGGTGACCCAAACGCCCCATGCCAATGGAATACCGACTGCCAACCAGGCAGCAACCACCAATGGCTTGCTGGCAGCGGACGCTTTCCACTCCAACACCGTGTTGTGGTCAGCGCCGACATCGTGACCGTAGGATTGCTCTGTAGCCAACTCATCGTCAGCCATGAAATATTTATCGGCAACCGGGCGAACCAGCAAGTTGCAGATGAAGCCCAACACCAACAGGCCCGCGAGAATGTACAGCGTGATGTCGTAAGCGTCAGAGCGCGCAACGCCAAGGCTTAATTGGTATTCACGCAAGTAGTTGACCAACACCGGACCCAACACACCCGCCGCCGCCCAAGCCGTCAGCAGCCGACCGTGGATTGCGCCAACCATCTGCGTGCCGAACAAGTCGGCCAAGTAGGCCGGCACCGTAGCGAAGCCACCGCCGTACATCGAGAGGATTACGCAGAATGCCGCGACGAACAGTGCAATGTTGCCGGTATGACCCAAGGTCGGTACCGACGCGTAGAGCACAACCCCCAGCACAAAGAACACGAAATACGTGGCTTTACGGCCGATGTAGTCAGAAAACGTCGCCCAGAAGAAGCGCCCGCCAATGTTGAACAGGCTCAACAAGCCGGTAAATCCGGCTGCAATGGCTGCGATCTGACCCAACTGACCGGCATCCAATTGCCCGAATGCCAACCCGTTGCCGAGTAATTTGCCGGCGAACACTTCCTGCAACAACGGCGACGCCATGCCGAGAATGCCGATACCCGCCGACACGTTCAGGCACAGAACCAGCCACACCAGCTTGAACTGGGGGGTTTTCCAGGCCACGCTCACGTGCACATGACGGTGCGTGATCATAGCGTTGCCGGCTTTTTTAGCCGGAGCGGTCCAGCCTTCAGGCTTCCAACCCGTGGGTGGTACGCGATATGACAATGCGCCGCCAATCATGAAGACGAAGTAAATTGCTGCCATGGCCAGAAAGCTTTGCCAAACCCCCATGCCGGTGGGCGAAGCGAAATAGCCCATCAACGCCGCAGCCAGCGGAGCCCCAACCATTGCGCCTCCGCCGAAACCCATGATTGCCATGCCAGTCGCCATACCGCGTTTATCTGGAAACCATTTGATTAAGGTCGACACCGGGGAGATGTATCCCAGGCCCAGACCAATACCGCCGATTACCCCGGAGCCGAGCCACATCAATCCTATCTGGTGGGTATAGATACCCAAGGCAGAAATCACCAGCCCACCGCACCAGCACACCGCCGAAACCACACCGGCCTTGCGCGGACCCGCTCGCTCCAACCACCCCCCCCAAACAGCGGCGGAACACCCCAAAAAGATGAAGAACAGCGTAAAGATCCAGCCCAACATCGAAATAGGCCAGTCGCAGCTAGATGAGAAAACTTGAGTCAAAAAGCTCGTGTTCGGCGCGCAGGCAACTGAAGCGGTAATACCAACGGCTTTAGATAACGGGATCCAAAACACTGAAAAGCCATACGCCATGCCGATACACAAGTGGATCGCTAGAGCGGCAGGTGGGACTAACCATCGGTTAAACCCGGGCTTAGCGATAATGCGTTCTTTGGATAAAAAAGCAGGCTGCGCAACAAGGCCGCTTAGAGTGGCACTTTTATTCATTATTATTACCCCAAATGGTACATACGCATGGCTGAACACCTTATTGCGCCCGCAGCCTTCTATCCTCAAAGGGCGTTTGCTTTTTACGGCAGAAATTCTGATGACGTGACAAAACGACGCAGCAGGATCGGCAGTGTTCGAGAGGTTAACATCTAGAAACAACATGGAAAGCAATCTGATATCGGTTTTTTTGTTACAACGTTTGCTAGCTGTTGCGCTCACGCCAGATCAAGACCCTGAGGAAAAGTAATGCCCATTGTTGTCGAGTCAGTACACTCAGCCACTTATCAGGACCAGGAAGATCTGCAAAAAATCTATCGCGATGCCCCCCAGTGGCTATTAGCGCCGTTCCACGATGGTCAGGCATTGATTGAGTCGGGGCTAAGCGAAGGCACATTACTCGCGGCACGTTTCAATGATCGACTGCTGGGCGCCGCTTGCGTTCAACGCAACAACAACATTTGGCACCTATCTCAACTGTGCGTAAGAAAATTGACCCGGCGCCGAGGGGTCGCAGAACGCCTGTTGGTCGAGGCACAAAAAATGGCCCGCGTTGCAGGCTGTGAACTGCGCTTGCTGGCGCCTGTCGGACATCTTGAGGCCCAAGCTTTGGCGGCCAAATTCCATCTGATTCTCGATCCGCAGCTGGCTCAGAGCTGAGGGAATGCACACAACAAAAAAACCGTCCGCGGCACGGTTCCAGTCGAGAACGCTATACTCGCGGGCTAAATTTTGAATGAATCCATCACAAGGACTCGCCTATGAAAGCGTTCGGCAAAATCCTGGGTCTGGTTATTCTCGGGTTGTTGCTGATCATCGTGGCTCTTGGCTTTGCCCTGACCCATTTTTTTGATCCCAACGATTACAAAGACGAGATTCGCCAATTGGCCCGCGACAAAGCCCATGTGGAGCTCACCCTAAAAGGTGACATTGGTTGGAGCCTGTTCCCTTGGCTTGGCCTGGAGTTGCATGACGCCAGCGTCGCCACCTTGGTGACCCCGACCAAACCGTTTGCCGATTTGCAGATGCTTGGTCTGTCAGTTCGCGTGCTGCCGCTGTTGCGCCGCGAAGTGCAGATGAGCGATGTACGCATCGAAGGCCTGAACCTGACGTTGAACCGTGACGAAAACGGCCACGGCAATTGGGAAGACATTGGCCGCCCAGCCCCCTCCACCGTAGCGCCCGCGCCAACACCTGAAAACGCCAGCGCTAATTCCGGAAAAAACACGCCAGCAGCGCCAGATAAATCATCGCAGCCGATCAAGCTCGATATCGACAGCCTGACCGTCAACAACGCCCGCATCGATTACAGCGATGCCAAAACTGGCCGGCAATTTACTGCCGAGAGTATTCAATTGAGCACCGGCGCCGTGCATGAAGGGGCCAATATTCCGATCAAGTTCACTTCGTTTTTCAGCACCAATCAGCCGGTAATACGCGCCAAGACCGAACTGGTCGGGCAGTTGCGCTTTGACCGTGCGCTTAAACGCTACCAGTTCGAAGACATGCGTTTGTCCGGAGAAGCCTCTGGCGATCCATTGGACGGCAATACCCTGACCTTCGCTGCACAAGGCCAACTGCTCGTCGACATGGCGGCCAATATCGCGGACTGGAATGGCCTGAAGTTTTCGGCGAACCAATTGCGCGCACTGGGCGAGTTGCATGTACGCGATCTGGACAAGACACCACAGCTGAGCGGCGGCCTGTCCATCGCGCAATTCAACCTGCGGGATTTTCTCGAAAGCATCGGTCAAACCGTACCCGACATAGACAAAGACAGCTTGAAGAAGGTCGAACTGGTCGGTCGCCTCACCGGGAGCCCCACCAGCCTTGCCGTCGAAGACCTCAACATGAAGGTTGACGACAGCACGTTCAGTGGACGCTTGGCCGTTGACGACTTTGCCAAGCAAGCCATTCGCATCCAACTCAAGGCCGACACCTTTGACGCCGACCGTTATCGTCCCGCCAGGAGCGATGAGGCCAACAGCGCGGGTGCTGCCCGTAAGTCTGAAGTGACCGGTACAGAAAACCAGGCGTTCGCCACAGCGGGCGGGACGACCCCTCTGCCCAATCAGCCGACCCAGGTTGCCTGGAGTAATGATCGTCTGTTACCGCTGGAGCGGATGCGCAAACTCGACGCTCAAGCTGACCTTAGTTTTGGCCAACTGACCATCGATAGATTGCCGATACGCAATGCCGTGCTGAAAACCCACGGTCTCGATGGACAGATCACGCTGGATAGCCTGCGCGGCAACATTAGCAACGGTGATTTCGAAGTCAAAGGCACGCTGGATGTTCGACCTGATTTGCCAGTAGTGACCCTGCAAACCCGTGTCAACAAAGTTCCGGTTGAAAGCTTTTACCGGAGCGAGGATAACGCGCCTGTCAGAGGGTTGCTGACCTCACGCAGCGACATGACCGGCAAAGGCAATAGTCAAAAAGCGTTGATTGACGGCCTCAACGGTACCGCCAGTTTCATGCTCAACAACGGCGTGCTGGTCAACGCAAACCTGGAGCAGCAAGTCTGCCAAGGCATCGCCAAGCTAAATCGCAAAACGTTGAGCGCCGAACCTCACGGCAAGGACACGCCTTTTCAGCAACTCGGCGGCACCTTGGTCATACGCAACGGCGTTGCCAGCAATCCGGACCTGAAAGTGCAAATCCCCGGTTTAACGGTTAACGGTAACGGCGACATCGACCTACGCGTACTGGGCATGGATTACCGCATCGGCATCATCGTCGAAGGCGACAAGAGCGACATGCCGGACCCGGCCTGCCAAGTCAATGATCGCTACGCCAATTTCGAATTTCCGTTGCGCTGCCGTGGACCACTGGAGCTGGGCGCCAAGGCGTGCCGCGTCGACAACGAAGGATTGGTCGAAGCCGCGGCCAAATTGGCAGGTGACAAGATCGAGCAGAAAATCGACGACAAACTAGGCGACAAAATCAATCCACAGCTCAAGGACGCGCTCAAAGGTCTGTTTAAACGATGAAAGCCGAGCAGTTTTCAACGGCTGTACTGGAATGGTACGACCGCCACGGCCGGCACGATCTGCCGTGGCAACAGGGCATCACGCCGTACCGGGTTTGGGTGTCAGAGATCATGCTGCAACAGACTCAGGTCAGCACCGTTTTGAATTACTTCGACCGGTTCATGGAAGCCTTGCCAACGGTGCAGGCCTTGGCTCAAGCGCCGGAAGATGAAGTGCTGCACCTGTGGACCGGACTCGGTTATTACACCCGGGCCCGCAATCTGCAAAAGAGCGCAAAGATTGTGGTGGCTGACTATGCGGGGGAGTTTCCTCACGACGTGGAGAAACTCATCGAATTACCCGGTATCGGCCTCTCCACCGCTGGCGCCATCGCCAGCTTGAGCATGGGCCTGCGTGCGCCGATCCTCGACGGCAACGTCAAGCGCGTGCTGGCGCGCTATACCGCCCAAGAGGGTTACCCTGGCGAGCCCAAGGTGGCCAAACAGCTGTGGGCGAACGCTGAGCGCTTCACGCCGCACACCCGAGTCAACAACTACACCCAAGCAATGATGGACCTGGGCGCAACGCTCTGTACCCGCAGTAAACCGAGTTGCCTGCTCTGCCCGCTGGAAAAAGGCTGTGAAGCGCACCTGTTGGGTTTAGAGATCCGGTACCCGATTCCCAAACCGCGCAAAACCGTGCCACAAAAGCGCACGCTGATGCCGATGCTCGCTAACCGCGATGGCGCCATTTTGCTGTACCGACGTCCCTCTACGGGCCTCTGGGGCGGGTTGTGGAGCTTGCCTGAGCTGGATCAGTTCAGTGACCTGGAGCATTTGGCCAACCAACACGCGCTGGCACTGGGCAAACACCATGAGCTGCCGGGCCTGGTTCACACCTTCAGCCACTTCCAGCTGTCCATCGAACCGTGGCTGGTACAGGTCGAAGAGTCCGCCAACCACGTGGCCGAGGCCGACTGGCTCTGGTATAACCTCGCCACCCCACCGCGCCTGGGCTTGGCTGCCCCGGTGAAGAAGCTGCTGAAACGCGCAGCCGACGTATTGAACGCAGGAGAGTTGTAATGACCCGCACCGTGATGTGCCGCAAGTACAAAGAAGAATTACCCGGCCTGGACCGCGCTCCTTACCCAGGCGCCAAAGGCGAAGACATCTTCAACCACGTTTCACAAAAGGCCTGGGCCGACTGGCAGAAACACCAGACCCTGCTGATCAACGAACGTCGCCTGAACATGATGAACGCCGAAGACCGTAAATTCCTCCAGGTCGAAATGGACAAGTTCCTCTCCGGCGCCGATTACGCCCAAGCAGAAGGCTACGTCGCGCCCAAGGAATAACCCTTTGCAGCCACTGTGGGTCGTAAGCAACGGTAATAACTGACTATTTTCAACAACACGCTTGACGACCCCCAGAAAAACAAGTCTAATGCGCCCCGTTGCCCAGATAGCTCAGTCGGTAGAGCAGGGGATTGAAAATCCCCGTGTCGGCGGTTCGATTCCGTCTCTGGGCACCACCTTTCGTTTTCAGGTGATGTCAAAACCACCCGAAACACTACAAGAAGCTCGCCTAGCGCGGGCTTTTTGTTGTCTAGCGTTCCCAAGCGTTCCCTTGTAAGCCCGGACGATTGTGAGTAGATTCGTGAGTAGATTCAGTTCGGTCTAGAAATCTACTCACACCCGGCAGCAATACGCCCGCCCGGTGCGGCCCGCAGGAGGCTGCTTTGTCACTCTCAGACACCACCATTCGCACCGCCAAGCCAAAAGAGAAGCTGTATCGGCTCAGTGACGCCAACGGCCTATGCCTGGAAGTCACGCAGACGGGCTCCAAGCTGTGGCGGTACCGCTATCGCTTCAATGGCAGTGCAAAGATGCTGGCGCTGGGTTCATATCCCGCAGTCACGCTGGCCAAGGCTCGACAATCCCGTGACGACGCGCGTCAGCTGCTCGTTGATGGCATCGACCCTGGCCAGCACAAGAAAGCCACCAAACAAGCACAGGCCGTTGACGGCGTAACTTTTAAGGAGTTGGCGCTCGAGTGGTTTGCCTACAATTCCCCTCGCTGGGCAGAGAGCACCACCTACAAGGCAAAGCTGTACCTTGAAAACGATTTGATACCCGGCATTGGCGCCCGCCCGGTGAAAGCGATCACCCGCCCCGATCTGGTGGAACTGGTGCGCAAGGTCGAAGCAAGGGGTACGTTGAATGCCGCTGGCAAGATCCGCCAATGGTTGCATCAGATATTCCGATACGGGCTGGCCAAGGGTGTTGTGGACGCCAACCCCGCCACCGACCTGAGCGTGGTAGCGGCACAGGCCAAAGCTGCCCGCCATCATCCACACGTCAACTTTGCCGAACTGCCAGAGCTACTGGGCAAGGTCGACGCTGCCAAAATTCATGCCCTGACCCGCCACGCCATCAATCTGCTAGTGCTGACCGCTGTTCGCCCTGGCGAGCTGCGCCAAGCTCCGTGGTCGGAGTTCGACTTAGACGCCGCGCTATGGACGATCCCAGCTGCCCGCATGAAAGCCCGCCGCCCTCACGTTGTGCCGCTTCCCCGCCAGGCTGTTGCCATCCTGCGCAAGCTTCAGGAAGTGACCGGGCATTATTCACTGTTATTTGCTGGCGCCAACCCTGAGCGGCCAATGAGCGAGAACACCGTCAATAAGGCGCTGCGCCAGATGGGGTACGAAGGCCGGCAGACGGGCCACGGATTCCGCCACTTGCTCAGCACCGAACTGAACGGGCGGGGGTACAACAAGGATTGGATCGAGCGCCAGCTTGCCCATGGCGACACTGACGAGATTCGCGGCACCTACAACCACGCTGCCTACGTGGCGCAGCGCAGTGAAATGATGCAAGCGTGGGCTGATTCAATCGATAATCTGTGTTCAGCCGAGAACACGTCAGCACAGCCGGACGCATCTAATGCTGCGTAAGTATTTCAGCTATATCGATCTAGCTGATGCTATTGAAGATTTGAATAGCGTGTGTGAAGGCTCAGGGTTATTTCTGGGAAATATCCATCATCAGTTTACCGACTCGCTCTCCACAATGCTTTGCATCCTGGCGGATTCGGCAACAGAGGACCTTCCAGAAGATGCTTGGAAGGGAATGCCCTCAGAGGTACTCACGACACGGGTATCGGCGCTGATTGAGAATAGCTTGGAGTTGATTTCCGTGGCTGCCGAGGTGCCTATGCCAGGGCCAAAGGTATCAATGGAAAATACCGTAAATCGACTGATTACGCTGACCATCGCAGCGACGTGGGGAAATTTTGAACTGCACCAAAAGACCGCGCTCCACGTCTACCAATACGACAAGCTGGGCTGGGCCATTCATAAGAAGCGGTTTGCAGAGGCGTTTGTCATAACAGAGCTGATTGCACAAACACGGGGCGAACTAGATTCCATATTCGCCGTACATCACGCCCAGGCCAAACAGTTCGAACAATTGTCAGCAGCTGCAAAGGCCCGAGCTCACAAACGCCATGCTCCTACTAACAAAATTAAAATCTCCCTGCTAGCTGAGTGGGACGAGAGTTCTAAAGAGTACAAAAGCCGCGCTGACTTCTGCCGCATTATTGCTCGCCGCGACGGTATAAAAGAGAGAACGCTACAAGAATGGATTCAGGCTCACCAAAAAAAGAATCTGTGAGTTAACTACTGGGTGCGCTGCAGACCGTACATTATGCTGGGCAAACTGTACGGTCTGCGCGGCATGCCGGACTGTCAGCAGCGCTTACGACCCGCCAGCATTGTCATCGTCGATTACCCAAACCGCCTCAGGAGGCGCAGACGATGACAGCCACAACCCACTCCATCAGCAAGCAATCCCATCAGACCGCACTCGTCTCCGGCGACAAGCCAGCGATCCGCTTCATTAAGCGCCAGGCCGTGGAAGGCATTACCGGACTTTCCTGTACCGAGATTTACCGCCGCATTGGCGCCGACAACTTCCCGAAGCAAGTCATGCTGGGGCCGAAGTGCGTAGTGTGGGTCGAGGCTGAAATTTACGGCTGGATGAATGAGCGCATCGCCGAAAGCCGGCAGGTGGCATAAATGAAAAAGGCCACGATCCCAGAAGAGAAACGAAGCCTGTCGCAAGACAATAGTAACACCAGCGTCAGTGCTCAGAACTCACGGCTTGCCGGTCGTATGGAGCAAGGCTCCATTGATACGTTCGCCATAATGCGCGAACTAAATATCTGTCGCCCCGGCGCGCGGATCTGTGATTTGCGAAACGCCGGTTACAAGATAATTACCAACCGGATAGTTTTGACAGACGAGTGGGGGCGCACCCACCGAGGTGTTGCCGTGTACACCTTGATCGCCAAGCCTGGCGTAAGGGCGGCCGCATGAGCGCCACAATCATTCCCTTCGACTACGAAGGCCATACGGTACGCTTCAACGCTGACGGCTGGATCAATGCGACTGAAGCCGCCGCACGGTTCGGCAAAGAGCCAGCGCAATGGCTTCGGCTGCCCGACGCGATCCGCTATCTGGAAGGGCTGGAACGTACATATGGGAAAATCACATATGTAAAAACCAGTCGCGCTCGGGCTGATCGGGGTGGCGGAACTTGGATTCACCCACGGTTGGCAGTGAAGTTTGCCCGCTGGCTTTCAGTCGACTTTGAAATCTGGTGCGACGAGCAAGTTGATGCCTTGGTACGAGGTGAAATCAACTCACGGTCAGTCGCCCGCCGATTGGCGGCGGTCGGCTACCGGAGCTTGTGTGATGCCCTGTCGATCACTCATGACTCCATTGGCAAGACCACGAAGCCGCACCACTACATGAACGAGGCCAGGTTGATTACCGAGGTCATCACCGGCGCATTCAAGGGCCGCAACCGTGACCAACTGACCCAGGCTGAACTTGAGCTGATCATGCTGGTGGAAAATCGCGACGTGCTGTTGATCGGTCAGGGCAAGGACTTTGCGGCCAGGAAGAACCATCTGCTGGGCTACGTCGGTGATCTGCAGATGAAACTGATCGGGAGCAAAGCCGCATGACGCCCACTCAATCATTCCCGAGTGTTGCCAAGTTCGCACATCGGCGGTATGGTGCGCCCGTCGCTGCAAATTCAGCGACTCGGGTTTGGCGACCCGGAAATGAAATTGACGCACAGGCGTCTATGATCCGAAAGCAGGCGCCTTTTGTTTGTCTGCAATTTCGCTCTATGACGGCTGTGCGTGGGAGATCTTCGGGTCTGCCGGGTTTCAATTTCCCCGGTTCGCCAACCTGCGCACAGCTGTCACCCTCAAATCGTTTGGCGACGATCCGTGGCAGCTCCAAAAATGAAATTGGAGCCGTAACTATGCAGTTCTCCCGCACTCAAAATCCGTCCGCCGCATCCAGCAAAGCCGCCGCACACCGCGCTATGGCAATCTCCGCGCTCCAAGCTGACTCTAGCCTCAGCGTCAGATTGAAACGCTACAACGCTCACATGGAACAAGCCCGCACTCTGGAAACAGTTGGCGGTGCACAATGACTCGCGCAACCACTACGAATGCCTGCTTGGGCAATGCTGCCGCAACGATGGAAGCGACGGGGCAGTTTGTGTGGGCTATCGGTAGCCTTCTTCAGCGTTTGGCCGACTCCGGCGACGAGGAGGGAATCATGTCCCAGTCTGTAATCGCTGGCTTGGGGCATGGCCTCAGACTCGTCAGCGTTCGCCTTCAGGAAGACGCAGAGCATTACCTTGAGCGTGTTCAAAGCGCTGCCAAACCCGCGACACAAAATGCGGAATCCGAAATCGTGTCGGCAAATGCGGCGGTGTCGGTATGAAAACTGACACCACTCTTCGCCTTACCCGCAGCCAATACCGAAAATTTGCCGAGCAGGTTAAGCACGCTGGCTGCGCGCTGAGCCTTTCGACATTCCGCGCAATGGGAAACTGCTGGGGAATCTTTGACCCCCGCGCCAAGCTCACTTGTATGGACGTTTCGACAGACGACCTGATGTTTACCGAGTGCGCGAACATTCAACTGTCGACGAGCGTACAGACCGGCCTTATGCGCAATGAGTCGCGCCCCGAGATCGACTGGTCCGCTCTTGAGGATGACGAAATCTACCCGTTCATCGTGGCGCACGAAGTGGGTCACCGTATGGATAACTTCTGCTACTGGGATACCAGCCGTATCGATGATGAGCAGATCCGCACGCGCTGCGAAAGCACTATCCGCAGCATCAATGAAGTCCTGGCTGATCGTTATGCATGGAGCCAAATCCGCCCCGGTGAGCCAGTTCCATTGTGCGAATACGGCAAAAGTATCCAGGACGAGGTGGCTTTCGATCTTGCTCTGATGGACAAGTACATACCACGGGTTCACCGAGAAGCCAGAAAGCTCCCGTCAGGCCGGTATCTGCATATTCCCGAAGCCATGCTTTTGACTGACTCGCTGATTTCGTACGTCGGCACGGGCGTGTCAGCGGCTGCGGTGATCTCGGTACGAGAAAAAGCCAGAACCTACCGCCGCGACACCCGCTCGAGGGCGCGCTAATGACTGTGATCCTAGGCCGGAAAACCGCGCCAGCCACACCTTCAAAACAGCGTGCCGAAACTCTGATCTAAGAGGCTAACCATGGAATTTCAAATTGGCGTATCAACGCCAACGCCACCGGCTTGCCCTAAGAAAGCCATCGAGCTTTTTTCGTTACGCATCCGAAGGCACCAAAGGCATTGCTGGGGCCGTTCCTGAGTCAAGAGGATGCCGCGTGCGGGCTTGTGGTGATGCGTAGCGCCGAAGCGGTGGTGACATCTTCGCTAGTAGACGGTATCGACGAGTTGACGCGCTGGACAGGCATCAATAACGGCGCCATCTGCCGGGCGTTTGCTGGCACATCTGGTGGACATCATGAATGACACCGTGATTCTTTTTCGTGAAGCCCTTCAATCGGTACACGGGCCGCTCGACTGGCCGCCCGAACCAGACGGCGATATTCACCGGTTCCATGTGCCCGGAGACAAGTCCGGCAGCGTAAACGGTTGGTACGTCCTGTACCTGGACGGCATCGCTTCAGGCGCATTCGGCAGTTGGAAAACCGGTGGCACCATGACCTGGTGTAGCCGTGAGCCGGTCGACGCCCGTGAGGCCGAGCAGGTTCGAGAACGCATTGAGCAGGCCCGGCGCCAACGCGAAGTCGAACGCCAACGGCGCCAGAAGATCGCAGCCGAATGGGCCGGCCGTTGGTGGAGTCACGCACGCCGCGCCGATCCTGATCATGCTTATTTGGTCGCCAAGGGTGTACGTGGCCACGGCCTGCGCCAGCGCGGTGACGAACTGCTAATCCCGCTCTATGCCAACGGCCAACTGGTCAATCTACAACGTATCGGCCCGGACGGCGGCAAGCGCTTCCTCGCTGGGGGCAAGGTCAGCGCCAGCTATTCCACGTTCGGCACCATCACGCCCGACCGGCCTATATTCATCTGCGAAGGCTGGGGCACTGGCGCAACGCTCCATCAGGACGGCGGCTATACCGTCGCCGCCGCGATGAATGCGGGCAATCTCAAGCCGGTGGCGCTGGCGCTGCGTGCGCGGTACCCGAATCAAGAAATCATCATTGCCGGCGACGACGACAGGCTCACCCCTGAAAACCCTGGGCGCGCGTCAGCCAATGCCGCCGCCGCAATCGCTGGCTGTCTGGTGACTTTCCCCGAATGGCCCGCCGACGCGCCCGACACGCTGACCGACTTCAATGATTTGGCCGTATGGAGTAAAGCCCATGGTATCGCCTGAAACCAACGTCATCAACTTGCGCCCTGAAGCGCCCACGGTCGTGCCTGAGCGTCCATGCTGGGCCGTGTATGAACATTGGGTTATCAACGAGAAAGGTCGCCGGCTGCGCCCCGGTGTGTACTGGCATGGTTTCAAACGCGGCGGTGCCGACGATGAAGCGGACGACGACAAGACAGACCGCCCTATCACGGATGAGTGGATCGCCAGCCCGGTCACCGTCGTGGCTCGCACCACCAATAGCGATGACGGCAGCGAAGGCCGCTTGCTTCGACTGGTGACCGAGGGCGGTGTTAAGGAATGGATTATTGCCATGGAAGTGTTCGGCGGCAGTGGCGAGGATGCCAGGCGTGCGCTCTTTGGTATGGGCGTGATCATTGCTCTCAAAAAACGCGGCACGTTCATGGAGTTCCTATTAGATCAGCGCCCCGCCGAGGTGTTCGCCACAACCTGTCGCCCGGGCTGGCATGAGTCGGGCGCGTTTGTACTGCCCGGCCATACGATCGGTAGCGCCAAAGTGCGCTATCAGGCGAGCAACAAGGCCCAGGTACTGTTCAGCCGGCGCGGCGAGCTGGAGCAATGGCAGACTCAGATAGCCGCCAAATGCGCAGGTAATCCCGTACTGACGTTAGCGATTGGCTGCGCGCTGGCTGGCCCGCTTCTGAGTCTCGTTGGCGTACTGGGCGGCGGTGTTCACCTGGTGGGCGACAGTTCCAGCGGCAAGTCACTGGCGCAACTGATCGGCTCGTCAGTGTGGGGCGACCCTGGCATCTTCGCCGCGTCGTGGGACATGACCAAAGGCGGCTTGGAGATCGAAGCATCCAGCCGCAACGACACTATCCTGCCCCTTGATGAGATCAAGCGCGCCGACCCCAAGCGTGTACAGGAAATGGCCTACTCCCTCGCCAACGGCCAAGGCAAGGGCACCATGACCCGTGAGCGCGAAGGTCGGGCCAAACTGAATTGGCGCCTACTCACCCTTTCCAGTGGCGAGCGGTCGCTTTCGGAACACGCCGCCATATCCGGCAATGCCGCCCATGCTGGCGCTGAACTGCGGATGGTCGACGTGAATGCCGGTACCCGCACCCACCGGGCCTTCGATGACTTGCACGGCCATGAGGGCGCTGACTTCCACCGCCTGCTCACCGTAGCCGTTGGCGCCCATCACGGGCACCTTGGGCCAGCGTTCGTTGAAAAGCTTGTTACCGCCGCTGACAAACCGGGGCTGCTTAAGGATTTTGACGGCATTCGGGCGCAGTTCGTTGAGGACAACGCCCAGGCCGGTCGAGTCGCCGACCGCTTCGCCGTGATCGCGCTGGCGGGTGAAATGGCTATCGCCTATGGACTGCTCCCTTGGCCAGCCGGTAGCGCGCTCGCCGACTGCCAATTGCTCTATGGGGAATGGCTCTCCCGCGTTGGTGGAGGCAATGCCGAAGACCGGCAGATCCTCGCTGGCATTCTGGATTTCATCGACAAGCACGGCAGTAGCCGGTTCTCCAACGTGGATGATCAGACCGTCGACGCCAAGGTGTTCAACCGCGCCGGGTACTGGGAGACCGTGGGCCAGAAACGCCTCTACCTGTTCAACAAGTCGGCGCTGGTCGAAGCAGCTCACGGGTTCGGCCTTACCCGCGTCATCAAAGCGCTTGAGGTGGGTGGCGCCCTCGCCAAGCACGACACCGACCGCGATAGCCGCAAAACAAAGAAATACCGCATTCCGGCCGGTGGCTCCGCTCGCTTGTACGTGATCGATCCCGAAGTCATGGACGGCGAAGGTGGAAGCGTATGACCCGTATTAGCACCAAACACGAATGCCCGAGTTCACAGGAACCTATAAACGTGGGGAACAGGGGGAACGGGGGAACGGCCTTTAAAACCGTGGCCTGTAGCCGTTCCCCCTTATTAGATGTATGGGGAACAGGGGGAACACAAACATGTTTTTCAATATAAGAGCGCCAGCCTTTCTGAACATTTGGTTATCACTGTTCCCCACAAAAAAACATGGGGAACAGAAAACCCCGCTGGAAGCCCCGGAAACACTGGGTGTTCCCCCCGTTCCCCCGTTCCCCCATTTATTTTCCACAGTGACATTTGGGCAATGGCGGAATTCGACGGCGGTGAAGCCATGAGCCTCCTTTCAAGCCTGCTCGATCACATGCCGCCGACCATCGCTGGTGCCGACAAACCGACCATGGCGAATCGCACCACGGATCGTCCACGTTTGGTGCTGGTCGAGCGCCCCGCCCAATTGCAGGCAAGCACCTACACCAATGCCGCCAATGCAACGCGTGAGTGGCGCCACGCCCGCGACCAATACATCAGCCACGTTATGGCGTGTCGTTCCTGCTACGCGCCGACAGCCCGTCACTGCCTAGCTGGCGCTGACCTGCGCGCCACTTATGACCGCACACCTATGGAGTCGCACCAATGACGCCGAACCTCATCATCGCGCTGTGCAACATCGGATTGAAGCCAAACACCAGCGCCGCCACGAAACTCATCACCAACCGGCGTATTTGTCGCGTCGTTGCTCATCAACTCGACTCAATCCATAGCGAACGCCGCACCATGCGTCGTGAAGCGGGCAAATTGAAAGCGTTTATGCCATTCACCCGGCAAGCCATTGCAGACCTGGAGCAGCGAGCGCAGGCACACCGAGAGGATGAGCGCAGTGGGGCGCGCTTTGTACTGGCTGGGTTTGGACAATCACTGATGTTCGACCGCGAAGGGTTGGCCGATGCGCTGGGCTTCGACCGTATGTGCGACCTGATGAGCGTCAACCCGGTTCATCGCCAGCAAGCGCACAAGGACGGTGACACCAGTCTTCGCGGAGTGGCCTACCTATCCCAACTGGAGGACAGCGCCACCGGGTACGGCGGCGAATGGGGTGACGGTGGCCCGCTGTATCGCGCCTGTCATGCCGCAATGATCCATTTCATCAAGGAATGCCCTGAGCACCTGCTACCCGATCCGTTCGCACCGGGTGAAGTGTTCGGCCCGAAGTTGCCGCCAAAACTGAGGATGGTGTAAGCCATGACTACGCCAGATATGAAACTGGGGGATTCATCCTTGAAGATGAAACGGGGGGTTTCAGAACACCAGCGCCGCCAAGTGCTGGATCTGCGCCGCCGTCACTCACTGCGCGAAGTAGCCGAGGCAACCGGCCTACCACTGGGAACGGTCAAGACAATCGTTAGTCGTTCGGGAGTATTCCGGGACAACGAGGCCCACCGCACGCTGTTCTGCCTGCCACCGATAACAGTCAGTGCCGAGACGTTGCCCAGCGTGCCGGAGCTGCCACCACAGCAACGCGTGACGGGGGACAAGGAAGTCGACGCCGTGTTGTGGCTGCGCTCCGTCATCAAGACTGGCAACTCTGCGCACATCGAGACTGCCCTAGCTGCGGCCAAGCGAATCAAGACCCCGCTCGATGAACTTGAGAAGCGGTATAGCCACCTGCTGTCTGATGCTGACCCCGGTAACTGGGCGGTGGTGTTCAAGACCATCGGCTTTGCCAATCTAGAAGGGCTGGCGCGCTCCGCCATTGCCGACCAACACGCTCGGGAAGAAGGCCGTGCGCGCTTCGGTGATCGTGCCATGTTCGACACTGACGCCGAGGTGTTTTGTGCTGAAGTCTTGGACGGAGCCAAGATTGGTCAATACGGATCAATCGACGAGGCTGACATAGCTGTCCGCTTCAAAGGGCGCCCGGATCTGATGCCGTGCACATTGGCGGACTGCCTGTACGAGCTTGATTACTGGCACAAGCTGTACCGACTGAGGTGCGCGTTCTGCGACAGCTCCACAGACGCCGAGGGACCGCAGGAAGCCAGCTCCCGTGAACATTTCGTGTTTGGATTGCTTGCCGAGATCAGGCCGCGACATAAGGACGAGGCCAAAGCCGTGCTGCGATATTTAGTCGCCAGTGATCGGCGCGACACTGCGGACGCAAATCGCATCATAGAAAACCTGATTGGGTGAGAATCTGGTGAGGCATTAAACCCAGGCACCCACCGCTCAAAATTCATTCGCTGATCAAACTACCGGGATGACTCCAGTTTCCGCGCCACGAAATGAAAACTAGAAAACGTAGCGCGTGACGACAGGCCGTGACAAAGCGGAATCGTCACGCCGCAGCAGGGAGCTGAGTTCCGACTTTGTAACGTAGCAGAGAACCCTTTCCTAGATATTCCGAACGCCCACCCGCCTACCCCAGTCAGACCAAATGATCCGACTCAGATCAACAGGTCTGACTCGCAGACCTTCACTTGACCATGCTCGCGCATTAGGCGATGGGCTAGTGCTATCCTGCGCGATAACGGGAATCGCAGCGTCAGCCAGACCAACTTGCCTACGTGGAATGCCAATGGCACGGCCGTGCAATAGTGAATAGTATTTTGCGTGGCGGGGATTTGCAGGAACAGGAGCGCAATCATGAGTACCGATATTGCTAGAGCGCGAATGATTTCGGAGCTTACTAAGCTTGCGGAAGAATTTCAGTCTACGGCGGCAGGCCTGGGTGAGCTTCGGATCGCCGAAGGGATGATGGATGCCGAAACAAAAGAGCTGATAGATCGGCTTCTCTACACCTCGTCCCGCTTGATGGATCTTGCTGGTGAAGCTGAGTAAATCGCTGAGTGGGTGGCGTGGCGGGGATTTGTAGGGGTTGAGCGGATAACGCTTGCGATAGATGGTATCGAACATCAGTATCTTGTACTGACCGCCACCGTGATAATGGATGAGATATATGAAGATGGAGCTAGGGCGGTGACCAATGCCGGGGATTAATCCAGAGGTGCTCTTATGGGCCCGCGAGACAGCAGGGCTTTCAAGAGAAAAGGCTGCGAAGGCACTTTCTATCGGGGGTAGCAAAATTCCCGGTGACGAGATGTTGCGCCTGTACGAAGAAGGTAAGAAGGAAATTTCTCGTCCGATTTTGGTAAAGATGGCGAACGTATACCGGCGTCCTCTTCTAATTTTCTACCTCCCAAGCCCTCCGGCGCGAGCGGCAAGGGGAGAAGATTTCCGAACTCTTCCAGAAGAGCTTCGAATAGAAAGCAATGGAAGTTTAGACGCCCTAGTTCGAGACATCTATGTCCGCCAAGACCTAGTAAAAAATGTTCTTCAGGACGTAGAAGAGGCGTTTCCTCGGGAGTATGTGGGTAGCGTGCAGATAGATCGTACGCCACAGGAAGTGTCTGAGCGTCTTGGCGCTATAATAGGATTCGATATAAATGAGTTTAGACGCTTCGGAAAGTCTGAGGAAGCATTCTCTTATCTAAGACGGCTCGTGGAAAGCGTGGGCGCATTTGTACTGCTGATGGGTAACTTAGGCAGCCATCATACGGATATCCCGGTGGAAGCATTCCGAGGCTTCGCATTGTCAGATAAAATTGCTCCATTTATCGTGATTAATGATCTTGACGCGCCATCTGCCAGATCATTCACTCTACTGCATGAGTTCGCTCATATTTTAATTGGGGTAACCGGCCTGAGTGGCAGTCGTTCCGAGCAGAAAATTGAAAGATACTGCAATGACATCGCCAGCCTGATGCTATTACCTGCTGGTGATTTATCCAAGCAAAACTGGTATGCAGAAAACTTAGAAAGTTTGGCGCAGAAAATTAGTGGATTCGCTAGAGGTCTGAATATAAGCAACTCTCTTGTCGCTTACCGCCTGTATTCAACTGGCATTATTCAGCTGGACACATGGAATGAGCTATCTACGAAATTCCGAGAGCTGTGGATCGCCCAAAAGGCTGCCACAAAAGAAAGCAGAGGTAGTTCTAGCGGCCCTAGTTACTACGTAGTTCGAAGACACAAGCTGGGTGGCGCAATCGTCGGCCTGGTCCAGCGAACTATGCGCGAAGGCGCTTTGACGGCAACTAAAGCTGGAAGAGTATTGGGCGTAAAGCCCGCCAATGTCTATAACTTGGTCGGCACATTATAATGGCGCTTGATAGGAAGATTTACCTGCTGGATGCAAACACGCTAATTACATCAAATGGTGTTTACTATCCACAAACGATGGTCCCCGAGCTTTGGTCGTGGCTGCTCCACCAAAGCCAGATTGGCCGCATAAAAATGCCGATTGAAATTTATGAGGAAGTACTGGCCGGGAAAGAGGATCAGCTAACAGGTTGGCTGAAAAAACCAGAGGTAAAAGCCAGCCTGATACTGAAAGAAGATGCAGATCCTGCGGCCGTTGCGCACGTGACCTTCAGCGGATATGCAGCAGACCTTAATGAAAACGAATTGGCATATATAGGCAGAGATCCATTTTTGATTTCTTATGCTCTAGCATCATCCGCAGACCGATGCGTAGTGTCTTTGGAGACGTCTAAACCTTCCGCCCAAAGGCAAAACAAGAAAGTTCCGGACGTATGCAAGGCTCTTGGAGCGCAGTGCTGTGACGTTTTCAGCATGATGCGTGCTCTCGATTTCAAGACCGGGTGGAACAAGCAGAAGATTTAGTGTCGCGTAAGTCAAGCCCGGCCAACCTCCGGGCTTTTTATTGCCTGCGATTCGCCCTGCTACGCCTCCGCCCTTCGCACGCCATACTTGACCACAAACACAGTCGCCGTGCCCTTGCGCTTAAACATCAGCGTCACCTCCAGCGCAATGAGCGCTACCTCATCGTTCGTTGGTACGAACGGTACGAACCAGCAAGCACTCGTACCGCGCGCCACATCCCCGCTAGAACCCGAAGCAAAAACTTCCCTTCTCAAGCCAGTCACATATACCAGCAACATCAAATCAATGATGGGGCAGAATCATGAGCAGCAATAACAGACTGGACAGCGTGTGTGCGGCATCGATGCTGGTTTCACTCGATGGCCAGGCAAGGCCGGCGCATGAGTGGGCAGCAATTCATGGCATTAAATGGACGACCGTGAAGATGCGCAGGTATCGAGGCCTGAGCTGGGACAAAGCGTTTGAACCCCAGCCGCGAGGCAGAAAACCCAATTACCGTTGTGGTACGTGCGGGAAAATATGTGAGCCGGAAAGTGATTCTTTGGTTGCATAAAAGTTTTAGCCACAAATTCTCTGTTTGTGGCTAAGCAATCAAATCAACACTCCGGAGTATCAAGAAATGGCAATTGGCGACATTAATGGCGATACCGCCGACACCTACGCTGCTCGCGCCAAGCAAACCAGCTTTGACGTGACGAATACGCCCGCGAAGTATTTGGCGCCGCCTGCTGGTCAGCAGCCTCCGGCCGGGCCTATTGGTCGTGCGCAGCAGCAGCTCCCGCCCTCGCAGCCGGGCAATCTTGGTCAAAGCGATCTAACGCCGCCTGACCCGGTGGCTGACGCGCAGCGGCCATCAAGTCTGACTGACGCGCTTCCTGGCTTTACGGCAGCGCAGCCAAGCGCGCCGCAGACACCAGCGCCACAGCCGAACAATCTCGGCAACATCAATCTGTCGCCACTTGATCCGGTTTCTGCCGCTCAGTCCGGCCCAGGCAACTTGGCGAATGTTTTTCAGCCGTCGGCCGTTTCTCAGCCTGCTCCAACCCCGCCAGCACAACCGGTTACGCCTCCCGCGCAACCTGCGCCAGCCAATCTTAGTCAGCCTAACTTTGTCACGCCGATGCCAGCAGGTCCGCAGGCACCACCACTGACGAATCTTGCGCAGATCGGATCGACCATTGGCGCGAACGCTTTGGCTGCGCCCGCGCAGGCTCAGCCCGTAGATCCTAAGCCGCCCCAAGATGCCGGCCCACTTGGGATGCTGCCGACGGCAACGAATCTCTCTCATGCTAGCCCTGGCCCCGTGCCTTTGCCGGCATCAGGCGTGTTCAGCACAGATCCATTTACAAAACAGCAACAGGTAGCCGCATGGAATGCCCAATTTTCCGGCAAGCCTGCCGCATCAATGAGCGGTGCCACTCCGACAGATCCAAATCCTGTTGCACAGGCGCAGCCCGCTAGCCAGGCATCGAGCACTCCAACTACTGCGCCTGAGCCAGCCTCGTTAGATATCTATCGCTCAACTGGGGCAGGAACAGACGCTGCCGGGGCTAATAGGGCTGGCGGACAGATTGTCGCGGCAACCGGTGCGAACGGCGAGGCCAGCTTTTCTAATGCTCCAGGCGATCAAGGTTCCGCGCAAAACCTCGGGGACATCATCAACAAACCAGCCCCGCCAGCAGCCAACCCTAATGCCAGTCTCGCGTCTTTGGGCTCGGCGGCTAATCTCGGCGACGGTATCGGAACTTTCAGTCAGGCGCAGCCAGGTGATGCCGCGCTGGCCATGGGTCGCTTCCAGAAAGCGCACGACCTCCGAGAGAGTTACAAAAACGAAGACCGACGCGATCAGGCGCTTGGTGCGCAATGGAGCGCAGATCACACTAATATCGTCCACGACAGCAGCAAGCCGCTCACCACCGGGCAGAAGCAAAGCGACGCCGGGCTAGATCAGACCAGAGAGCGCGCCGCGAACAGAGTTGTCGCCGCTCAAGGCTTAGTCGACTCAGGCATTAAAGATCGCGCCGGCGAGCAGCAGTTACGACAGTCGGGCCGGCTTGAGGATGCGCTTAACGCGGCAACTGCTCCAGACGCGACGCCGGAGCAGCAACAGCGCTTGCGGACATTGGTAGACCCTACCGGCACGGCGGGCCTTGACCGGCAGCTGAAAGTGGCGAGTATCGACGAGAAAAATGCTTCCACCGCTGCCAAGCTTCGAAATACCAATAAGGCAGGGAATCTTCCTGTGGGTCTTCAGAAACTTGAAGACGGTGACATTGATGCGGTGAGCAACGTTCAGAGCATCAACACTCAGATGGGCAACATCCTCGGTCAACTCGATAACGGCAGTCTAGTGCTTGGTCCGGTTGAAAACAGAACGAACGAGCTCCGGAACGCTAGCGGCAGAAGTAACCCGCAGAGCGCGAACTACGCATCGTTCAAGTCAACCTTGGAAAAGATCCGCAATGACAGCCTTCGCCTGAACAAAGGGCCGCAAACTGAGGGTGATGCAAACCGCGCTTGGAACGAGCTTCTTTCCAACATAAACGACCCGAAGGTTGTGAAACAGCGTCTTGGCGAGATCCAAGTAATGAACAACAAAGCTGCTCAAGTCCGCCTAGGGATGATCAACAGCCGACGTAAAAATCAGGGTATAGGCCCGCTAAACGTTGACGACATAATTGGTGCGCCGCCGCAGCCTTCTCAGGCCGCACAGGCTGCACAGTCTGCACAGCCCCAGCAGACGGGCACGGCTTCGAGTACTCCAGCGCTACAAGCGGCTCAGGGTTCCGCCGTGCAACCCGCAGCAATCCCACAGATTCAGAATGACGACGACTTCAACAAGCTGCCGTCCGGGGCGCAATTCATCGATCCCAACGGTAATCATCGGAGGAAACCATAATGGCCGCTTGGGAAAACGCACCTCTGATCAATGCCCCGCGCAACGTTTTGCCTGACGCCGAGTCGGTGCCTACCGCCCGCTCTGCGTGGGAGTCAGCCCCCCTGATCAATCAGCCAGCAGCCGAACAAAGCGCCACGCCGAACCAGCCAGCGGATGGTGGAGTTTTCAGCGACAGCAAAGACAACGTTGGAGCTGGTACTGCGACGATCCGTAGCATTGGCGATATGCTGACGTATGGGCATCAGGACGAGATTCTAGCGGGGCTGGATGCCGCTGTTCAGCCCGTGATACCAATACCCGAAAACGGCTCTTCTGCTGATACTTGGCGCCAGCGCTACAACGAAAACGTCGCCAACCAGCGTGAGCAACTAAAGACCGGTCAAGAGCAGCACCCTATCGCCTCGGCCGTTGGCGGCGTAGTTGGCGCGATTATACCTGCCGTAGCAACCCTCGGAGCCTCACTTCCAGAGTCGGCCGCACTCGCCGTAGGAAAATCCACACTCGGCCGGGCGACGATTAAAAGCGCGGGAATCGGAGCGGCCCAGGGGGCGGCTTACGGCTTTGGATCTGCGGAAGGCGACGTGGTGGATCGATTGCCTGGTGCTGGTGTGGGCGCACTGATCGGCGGGACTGTCGGAGCAGCTGCTCCAGCGGTAATTTCGGGTGTTGGCGCAGTGGCACGCAGGGTCATGCCGCAGCGATTCCTTCCCGGCCAGAGTGCTGGCGCTTCAGTAGCGCAGGGCGCCGAGGGCGATGCTCAGGCAGCGAGTCAAGCTGGCGCTCCAACTCCGGGAGTCGACGCACAGCCATCTGGCCCTATTGGTGGCGCGCTCGATTCAAGCAAGAGTGCCAATCAGCACGTCTACGACACTGTGAACGCCCCCGCCAAAAAGCAGGACTTGGCGATTGCCGATCTGGCTGATTACATTAATCCTCAAAAGAACGTCGTCGACGCAATGGCGCGCCTCGGTATTCACAACCCTACCCCCGGCGAGATCACCGGAAATCCTGAGGTTCGCGGCCTTCAAGGTGCTTTCGCGGCCCAGTCTAGTAACCCACTGACAGCCCGGCTCACTGAGAACCGCAATAAGTTGGCGAGCGCCGCTGACGATCTGATCAGCGAGTATGGAGGGTCGACCGACAAGGCCGCATTCTCTATGGATTTTAAGGACAAGAGCCTCGACACCATAAATGGTCTGCGCAAGGAAGCATCTGACCTTTACGACCATGTTGGCACCGCTCTTCCGGAATCGACCCCTGCGCCCGCCGAGGGCGCACTGGCGCATATACAGGCGAATCTGGATAACGTGGGTGGCGACGTTAGCTTGCTTCCGGATTACCAGCAGAAAGCATACAGGGTGCTGACTGCCGACCCTGACGTGGGCAAGCCGCTTCAATCGGTTGCTGGGCTAAACCTCCCCGACAGGCACGTCGCCACCGCCAAGGCGCTCAGCGCCGCCGCCGATGATCTGGTTACCGGCAATGGCGGCTCACTGGACAAGGCTCGATTTTCCGACGATTTCAAACAGCAGGGGGTGGACACTCGCGATGCGTTGGAAACTCAGTCGAACAGCCTTTATCAGCAGCTTAATACGGCCATTCCAAAAACAACCTTTGCCCCTGCCAAGTCTACCGTTGGCTATTTGGCCGGCAAGCTCGTAGAGCTCGGTGGTCGAGATGAGCTTTTGTCGCCCGCCGAACGACTGACGCTCAACGCGCTATCTCCTAAACTGGTAGGCGGATCAGCCGTCGAACCTACCTACTCGGCGCTAGATACCGTGCGGCGCCAGGTTGCGGCCGGCTACAAAGGGCGCGGCCCATTCGCCGACAGCGACAGTCACGATCTTGACCGACTATATGCAACCCTAAGCCAGGATCAGCAGCGAGCAGTTGAGGCGGCAGGTCCGGAATATGGAGAGATGTTCTCGCAAGCAAAAGGGCTGGTTGCCCAGCGCAAGCAGCTTGAAGACTCCCTCAAGGCAACGCTCGGCAAAGACTTGTCAGGATCGGTCGGCAACGTCGTGTCGGGCGCAGTCAAGAAGCTGGCAACCGGTGACTTCCAGTCGTTTGACCGTACCCTGTCTAACATCCCGGATAGCCTCAAGTCGCAGGCGGTGCTGACAGGCATTGGTGATGCCTTTTCCGGCGGCAAGGGCAAAGGCCTGAATATTCCGGCGATGACTGACTGGTATCGCAGCCTTCAAAGCAATCCTGCTGCCTTGGCGCGCTTGGAATCGCATCTGACGCCCGAGGCTGCCCAGCAGTTGCGCGACCTGAACACGGGCGCCGCAAATCTACGGGGCCTTGCCGACGGATCGGTAAAGGACAGCTCAGTCAGAGTGCCTACGTTCAAGACGGTAGATGATCTGCGCCGCGCCATTGAGTCGAAAGCGCATAACGGGCACTTTGCGGACGCTGAGGACAATGAGCTTCAAAAATTCCATGGCGCGTTACTGAGTGATCAACAGAAGGTCGCAGACGCTCACGGTGTCGGCGTCCCGTTCGCGTCAGCTCGATACCTGGAGCACAAAGGCAAACATGCCCAAGACAACTTGACCGACTTGCTGGGTCGCAAACTTGAAAGCTCCATAGCCGCGAAGATGGGGCCGGCGATTGAGCAACTGCGCACCGGCAACACCGAGAAATTCGAAACCATGATGCGCAAGGTTCCGAAAGAACAGCAGCAGTCGGTGGTCATGACAGCACTGAGTAGCGGCTTCACCAAAGGCTCGCGCACCTCGCAAGACATCACGCCAAAGGGGCTGACTGATTGGTATGACGGCCTGCTCAAGAACAAAGCCGGGCTAGACCTTCTCTATAAGTACATGCCGGAAGGCGCCCAAAAACGCCTTGAGGATGTCGTTACATCTTCCAGGGCGATGGCTGCCGCAGACGCAAAGGTCATAGGCACAGGCATTTCGAAAGACCCGTTCAAGGATCAGGATGCGGCAGGACAGAAAACTGTAATTCGCCGCGTGCTCGGACTGGTCAAGCCAATTGCACTAGGAGAGGCTGCTGGGCATTTGACTGGCATCCCCGGCCTAGGAAGTGCTGCGGCGCTTTACTCGGTGTTGCGTACGCCAAAGACGCCAACACTAGAAGCCGCTATGCAATTATTCGCTGGCCGCCAATTGGGAGATGCGGTGCGGGCGATCACGAGTTCAGATGGAGCGCTTCGTCCCATCGTACTAGCCCAGCAAAAGCGGCTTGCTCGTACGATGGCGTATCGGAAGTGGGAGCGGAGTCTCAACGATTCAGCGCGGGCCCGTATAGCAACTGTTGGCCCGCTGGTTTACCTGACAGAGCCGGACCAATAACCGTTGCCGTAGAGCCAGGGATGGCTCTACGATGGCACCTCAAGGGAAGGGTGGGCGTCATGCAAAATGTAAAGGTCGTATTCGCCTACAAGCGTGGATTCAGGCGGTTTTGGGTAGTTGCATCCGTTATCTGGCTATCGCTGGCTCTAGCTGTATTCTGGGGCGGTCCAGAGTTTTCAATGGCGTTCCTTGAGTGGGGTGTTGCCCCGGTAGCTCTGGTATACGCGATAGGTGCGGCCACAGTCTGGATCATCGAAGGTTTCGCTCGGCCTGATTGATCAGCATCCAGGGTGGGCGCTACCTATGAATGCCGCTCCCTTTTGAAATAATTTCCCTGTCCTGAGTTGGGTCACGACCGCCTTGTTCTGAGAGCGGTCTATCGCCCATGCCTCAACTATAGATGGCTCGCCAGGTACAACGAACACAAGGCTAAAACTGTTGACCGAAATGAAAGCCCCCTTGTCGTAAGCCCCTGGCGATCCGACCACCTCAACCGAAGGCGATTGCTCATCAAGCGTTACTGCAAACGTCGTACGTGAAAACCCGTCGTCAACGAATGTGTAGCCTAAGTCAGCGCTGGCGCTTTTGCCTTGCAATCCCGAAACAATCCAGCATTCTGCCTGCGCGGACGTTGCACACATCGCAGCCATCAAGCCCGCCACATGCGTCCACGTCTTAAGCCGTGTAATTCCTGCTTCCGATATTGTCACTTGCTCTTCCTTGGTGGAGTAATACGACTTAATCCGTAGGGATATTGTTAGCACAGGGTGTCACGGCGTTTCCAGCCACATAGCGTTTCTCGCATCCAGATACCGCGAGACAGCGCCATGCGAAATGCTCCCTACGAAATCGGCACCGTTTTCATTCCCCGCCCACCCGTTCGCAGTACCGTTTGCGCTGGAGCTACGCCTATCACTATCGAGGGGATGACGCTCCCGGCTGCTGAGTGGGCATCTCGCCTCGGGCTCAAGTGGTCGACCGTCAAAATGCGGCGTTTGCGAGGCTTCAGTTGGAGCGCTGCGTTAGAGCCAGCTTTGAGGCGAAGCACGTTCATGTCCGGGTGGGCGCTTCAAGCTCGATAGACAGCATCTCTCTATTCGATAACTGCTATTTCCGTAGCATTTACACGCGGTATCCCAGCAGCGGTATTCACACCGGTATCCACGGATAAGCCGGTGTCGGAAACCGCTTGGTTACGGGCATGGTTACGCTGATGGTTACGCGGAGATGCGTGTTACCAGCGGGCAAAATAACCCGGCATGTCCCTGTCTCTGGTTCGACTGCCCTGCTCATTTAGTGAGCGAAATTGAACGTATTTTAATGTATTTGAACTATTTCGAAGAGATGAGGCGCGGTGTCCAAATCGCACTCTATCGCCTAGGGAATGAGGTTATTTATCTAAGTGTGCGTAACGCTTAATCCGGATATGTTCTCCGCGAAACCGATAAACGGTAAGAGCCTAAGTGATCGCTATAACTCAATGAATAAACTGACAAAAGTTTATAAAGTAAGAGCACTGCTTCACCTACCAAGATGTCGAGATATTAAAATCTATTCATGCGAAATGATTTTTATAGAAAATCTATCCGAATGAGTTTAAATTTATAGTCATTCGAAACGGTGCTGATTTCATTGAGACATAGCTTGAAACAGGCAATTCTCGTCGCTGCCATCTCGTATGGTTACAGCTACGCCAAGTAAGGATTCTGCGCTAAACGTCATGATGTTTGAGGCTTGATAGATCAGTAAGACGTAACTCTTCCGGCGTCACCATAAACGAAAGGAGATGTCCTATGTGCGGCGGGATCGAAGCGCATGACCAAGACGGATTCCGCAGGGTGTACTTCCCAAATCCAGAGGCAGCCATACCCTTAATATTGGCAGATGGGACAGAGTTGGGATGGGTGCGTTGGGGCCGTAGAAAAAGTGAGCCTGGCTCCCATCCATATGGGGGATGGGCAAAACTTGACACATTCGAACTCGGCGGATGGGAGCGCCATTTTCCCCAGCGAGCGCTTGCTCTGGTCCAGGGGCATATGCAAAAAGACTGCGACCTCAACTCGCACTGGTTCGACGTCATTCCGGGCTATGCAATCGAATGCGTTGTAATTGGCGAGGTAGAGGAACGACGGGTTTACGTCATTACAACCTCACCGCCGGAGGAATTTTCCTGGATAAATGACCTATGGCCCAAGGTGGTGCCAATCAACGCTGTTTATGACTCTGCGCCGTACGACCTTCCTAAGAACAGCCAAAGGGGCCAGCTTGACGGAAGTGAGTAATGATCTATTGCCGTTAATCCTGAGCATCCCTGGAGATTGAGTCGAGGTGATCCCGAGCGTGCGCGTTTGCAGAAATCAGTTAAGCGTCGGCGGCAACTCAGAGAGGATTTCGGCCAACTCGCGCCACGGATACAGTTTGTCGCCGCTCGCTATGCATCCAGGAAGGTGCGTAAAAGACAATCCTGCAAGGGAAGCGGGTTGCGAAGCCAGGCACGTATAACAGACGACAAGGTTGCCCATCATCAACCACCTCCCATTCCAACCGATCAGCCGCTCGCCTAGGTCGGTACTGTCGCTCATAGCCGAAGCTAACCAGTAAGCGCGTTCTGCATCTGACATCGGAAACCTCCTTGGTAGTTTGTGCGGAAGCCGCTCCCGGTTAAATGTAGACGCAATTTAACAGCTATTCCCACTCGTACCGGCGTACTCCTAATTAACACCGTCCACCATAGTTTCGCGCACAACTTCGCGCACCTCTGGGACGCAGCGGGCTGTGCGCGAAGGCAGGCAAGCCAAATTCACGAAGCAGCTCACGCACAGATCTCACGCAGCCAGCCTTGCGTGAAACATCTCTCATTGCCGGTACGCACGAACTGGTACGCAAGACGGTACGCAGAGAATCAGTTAACAGCGTTGCACGCGAGTTAACACCCCTACGCGGGAGCTGGTGTCACGCTGGCTTCTTGCGGTGGTTACCAAGCAACTGGTTACCACGCTGGTTAACACGGAACTGGTAACCGGCAGGTTTCCAATCGGAGGTTTCCACGCAGGTTGCCACGGAAAATAAGCTTTTCGCCTGGCAACCACCTCTCGTGAAAAGCGCTATCAGGCGTGTAGCTTTCAACACACTGTGTCGATTTCAACACTGAGTGGCGTTTCCGCCATATTCGGTAAGGCTCGCGATTAATCTGGAGTCGGAGGCGTTGGGGCTGAAACTACCAATATTGGTAATTTCGATTGCCTGGCGAAACAGACCATACAAGCCGACTCGGACCATATGGCCTGACTGGCGCCACCAAGGGTGTGCATTGGATGCAAACCCTTGATCCGGTTAACTACCCCGAATTTGGGTAGTTTAATTACGGCAAGTCCGGGTAGCTCTGCGAATGAAATCGCTTAACCCACGGCCCCCACGTTGACGCTGATCTGTTACTTACCACTGCGCTTCAGGCAGCCGCCTGGCGGGCGGTCGTCTCGCTTCGGAATGAAATGCTAGGCTTTGAAGCTGGCGCGGCCTCCATTCACTTAATCGAACCAGGCGCTCGCTGCGCAACTCGATAGGTCGCGCCTCATCTATAAAGCGAATGCACATGAACAGACTACTAGTTCAGCCTCGAATTCTTAGGGCCTCTCAGGCGCCTAGCTATCTTGGAATGTGTCTCGATGTTTTCAACAAGACAGTGCGGCCATACGTGTGCGAGTTCCCAATCGGTCAGCAGGGCATTGGCTTCGACCGCATCGAGCTCGACAATTGGGCGGATGCGTACATCGCGGCGCACTCGATTGATAAGCGGCAGCACGCAGATACCCTCGCGCGTCAGACGGACGAGGCACTACAGCCGAAACGGAAGGAGCGAAGCTCGGCGATAGCCGGTCTGATCAGCCAGCCAATAGACCCTCACGCGAAGTCAAAGGAGGAGTTCCGAAGAGTGCTGGCATTGGTCACAGGTAGGATCAAGACTAAGGGTGATCGTCGGACAAAAGGGTAGAGCTAGCGATGGGACAGCCCGAGGGTAAGCAGTGGCGCAAAGACCAATGAATCGAATCGTCTACAACCAACTAGCAATTGAGGCTTGGATGGGTGAACAGCTCTGATGGCGTTCATCTCCCACTGATTGGCAGCAACGTTCAATTGAAAACTATTTTCCTGCTAATGGCCCAGTACGATGGCTTGGCTATTATCCCGCTAGACCGGGTATGCGCCGACTACTTCCACCTCACCCCTGAAGGCATGAAACGAAAAGTGCTGACCGGGGAGATTGATCTAGTTATCACGCGGATGGAGAAAAGCCAGAAGTCAGCGCTGGGCGTTCACGTTAACGATCTAGCTGAGTATTTAGATACCCAGCGGGATAGGGCCAAGGTCGAGCATGAGAAGCTCATGGGCAGAAACGTCGATAAAAACCGGAGGCGTTGACTCGCCTACGGTTGCATCTGCCATAACGAAATGGGAGGTCAGGTTGTCGTCCGAAAATCTTGGTGCGGTATCCCTATTGGCTTGCGATCCAAGCCATTGCAGTGCGAGACGCTAGATCGTAACCCTTGCTCAGTGCCTCCCCGGCCAAGTCCTTCAGTTTCGAGGTGGCGCCATCTTTCGCCGCGCTTGCAAGCTTGCCACCAAGTGTTTCCCCTCCAACACTTGAAGGCGTGGATTTAAGAACTTCAAGTGCTTTCGCGGTTAGCGTGCAACCATAGAAGCGCGCAATGTCGGACGTAGAAGCCGTGTGCGTCATGTACCCGGATTCGCTGAGCCACGTTAGAGTCGATCGAAAGAACTCCCTCGCATTGTCCATTTGATCTTCTTGGTCTGGATCGCCACTTCGCACCACGGCGCCAGCAAAATCCATAACCTCCAAGTCGATTGGCATCGGAAAGGACGAGTAAAGCCGCCCAAAGACGCTGCCGGTCAAACGGTTGAATCGATCAATGTTGTCGGCTGCCATGCCCACCTCGTGTTGTAGTTGATTTCAATAGGTACCAGTATCCCTTCATGCTTAGGGAGTAGACCCGACTCTGAGGGGTGGATACGACGGCGCATGTATCGCCGAAGCGAACGACCGGAATCAACCGAACCATAAACCTCCCCCAACCCCAATGCTAATTCATGCTTGTCCTTCGGCGTGACGACGGTAAGCTGCGCCCAACGGCAAAACGAAGCCAAGGAGTATGGCCATGACCAACGAAGTGATTTTTTACACTCAGGTCGCGTCAATCGTCGCGTTTATTATTGCTCTGTTCACGATTTATCACCGTTTGGTGGAGCAGAAGGACGGAGTTATTCAGCTTCTCAAAGAACGCATAACCGAGAAGGACGAAAAAATTGCAGATCTGAAGGCTCAGACGCCTGATGCTTTAGCTGCTGCCCTCAATGATCGAATTAAGCTCACTCAAGATGAGATTGGCCGTCTGAAAAACGATGGGGACTTACATCGCAAAGAGGTAGAGCTAAAGGAGGAAGAGCTTCGCGGCATCCAAGACAAGCTCACTACTCTGTCTGACTTAATCCAGGAGGGCGATTTGATGTGCCCTGAGTGCGGAGCACCCTTGGTCAAGCGCCATGTTTACACTATCCATGGCGGCCCAGACGGCGAATATGAGGATGAGGTCGAGTACGTGGAGTATCAGTGCGGATTGGCGATTGACGGGCTGGGCTTTCAGAAATCGCATTGCCGTCGTCTCACCGCATGAAGCGCCTCACATTATCGCCGCTCATCGGCGCATCAATTGCTTCAGTGGCTCCCAATCCGGCCCCGTCCAGATCGACGTACTGGAGAGTCACAATTCAAAAAGTGAGTAGATTTGTGAGTAGATTTAATGAGCGTCACTCACTACGACCATATAAAACGTGACCTACAGCCAAAAGTTCGATTCCGTCTCTGGCACCAAAATACCGAAAACCCCAAGGAACAATGTGTCCTTGGGGTTTTTTATTGCCTGCGATTTTATGATCTCTGGACCATTTTTGGACCAGGGCGCTTGGGTAGTGGGATTGAAAGGTGTCCAAGGAATTTATGGAGCAGTGACAAAACTGAATATTTTTAACCTGATTTAAATTGCCAGGTTGAGAGCCTCCCTCAGACAAGCTGAGGCGTCGGCAATACAGTCCGCCCCAGCATTGCTCCCTCTTCTCCCATGGCGCGCTATAGGGCCTTTCAGCAACCCTCCCTGCTTTTTTCATAGACCCTGAAGTCACGCGGTGTGCGCGGTGCGCATGCGATTACGTTGCGTGCTCCTGATAGACGACTACAAACTACCGACAGCGCCCACCTCAAATGAAAAGCCCAGCAGCAGGAACCCTTCCTTTGAGCTCAGGCCAGTAAGCCCCTTCAAACAACAATATCTCTCCCGCCTCGAAGACAATCCCACCGGCCGCTGCGTCGCTATCCGTGTCAGCACATCCTTGAAATAGGCATACAGATCACGCCCATTCTCAGGCCCCACAATCGACACCGGTATCTATGGCCGGTCATTTCAAACTCAGGACTGACCTCGCATGCACCACCCATCAACTGACACTCGGCGATGCCCTTCTCTGTTTAGTTCTTGCCGGGCGGATACACGAAACCGATCAGGCATAATCGCCACCGCCTACAGAGTCAGGGACAAGGTCAGTGCTGAGTTTCGGCTAACCCTGAACAAGATCATTCGATGCCGGTCTCCTCGCCAGTGGGTAGAGGCCTACCTGAGAGAGCTAGAGATTTGATATGGCAAAATCGGCACAAAAACGGTTGCTTATTTACTTACCGCCCTACGTGCGCAGTGCAGGATTAACTCTTTGACGACTCTATATTACAGGCAAAAGCTATCTGTCACTGTAGTGGCCCCTGGACTTCCATTTCTGGACCTAGGGAAGGTCTGAAATAAGACCTTCTTTTTCTGGCAAATCGGGCGTCAAGCGCTCCGAAAGAAAGTACTTCACTGAAATTTCGAAAATATCGGCTTTTATTGATGAATAAGCCGGTTTTAAGCACTTATTAACCCTTAATTTCCATACTGCGGACGCACCTGTCCTATAGGCTCCATCAAATGTCGGCGCGCCATCCACAGATTCGACAGTGCAAACAGTGTCACCAACTGCGCCGTGTTCTTTACCAACCCGCGAAACCGCACCTTGGTGTAACCAAACTGGCGCTTGATCACCCGAAACGGGTGCTCAACCTTGGCCCGAGTTTGCGATTTGGCGTATTCAATCTTGCGCAACGCACGGCCAATGACGCTTTTTTCTCCATGTTTGCGGCGGCTGCTGGGCCTGGCGGAGATCGACCAGATCATCTCGCGCCCCTCATGTTCAAGCCGCTTTTCTACGCCGGTGTAGCCCGCGTCGCCACAGAGATGGGTCTCTTCGCCGTGCAGCAACTGATCGACTTGAGTGACGTCCGCGACATTGGCTGCCGTGCCCACCACGCTGTGCGTCAGACCCGTATCAGCGTCTACTCCGATGTGCGCTTTCATCCCGAAAAAATATTGATTACCTTTCTTGGTCTGATGCATTTCGGGGTCGCGTTTACCCTCTTTATTCTTGGTCGACGTCGGCGCATGAATGATCGTGGCATCAACAATTGTGCCCTGACGAAGCATCAAACCTCGGTCTCCCAGGTAGCCATTAATGACCTCCAGGATTCCCCCGGCAAGATGGTTTTTCTCCAGCAGGCGACGGAAGTTGAGAATCGTGGTTTCGTCGGGAATGCGTTCCAGATTCAACCCCGCGAACTGGCGCAGAATCGTGGTCTCATAAAGAGACTCTTCCATTGCTGGATCGCTATAGCCGAACCAGTTCTGCATCAGGTGCACACGCAACATGGCCATCAAGGGATACGCCGGGCGGCCCCCTTCGCCTTTTGGATAATGCGGCTCGATCAAAGCGATCAACCCCTTCCAGGGGACGACCTTGTCCATCTCGCTCAGGAAAATCTCACGGCGGGTTCGCTTACGTTTACCGGCGTACTCGGCATCGGCGAAAGAAATTTGCTTCATGGGGGGCAACCGCTCGGCTCATGTGATGGGGGACATTTCACCAGATTTGAAAACCTTTTTCAGAGTTTCCCTAGACGCTTTGGCAGTTTGATCGAAGTCAGTCCAACGGATTTTCAGCACCTGACCCAAAATTGAACATCTTCTTAGCCTGATTTAAATTGTCAGGTTAAAGCTTCCTTCTGGCACGCTGAGGCATCGAAAATCCTGTACGCCACTACGTACACTCTTTTCTCCCACGGCGCGCTGCAGGGCCTCTGAGCAATCCTCTCTGGTTTTGCTTTTTCATAGACTCCGGAAGTCACGCGGTATACGCGGTGCGTACGCGATTACGCTGTGTATGCCGTTATTTATCTTTCCGAAGCGGATAATCACTCACCATCAATCCATACATTTTTTATCCAGTTAGCAAGATCAGGCCTGGCTGAAAAACGGTACAGAACGGATTAAAAAAAGGCCGACCACCGACATTTTTAACTGACATTTACCTAAGCTTTGACCATTAGGTAGAGCGTCACAAAATAGAAAGTAGGTAAGGGCAAGCAGGGTTAAAAAATACTCTACCCCTGAAAAATAGTCAGGCTCAACGCAGAACTGAATCGAGCGGATAGATGCTTTATGAAGCCTTTTTAATACCAGAGCAAAAATAACAACCGCCATATCAACAACGTAACCGGCCAGTCGCCTTACGGCGATTTACCCGATCATATATGTATGTTGACGGAGCTGGTTCTACATGACTCAAGCATGCACATCTCCGTCGACCAAATAAGGGGAGCGATTGATAAAGTCAGTAGTAGGTGCGGCTTTAGTATTCAGACGCCCCACCACCCCTTCTGAAAATATTAGTTTAAGAAAGCACAATAAATCCATCCCCCCGCTTCGAAAACCAAATAAATCCAACCATCTACTAGTTTTTCCTTAAGCAAAATCAGCAAAATTATTTTTTCACTCGCTTCCACTAAATTTTTCATAAATCCAATTAAACCCGGTGAACAACAATCCAGAGACTAACCCCACCGAGACAAAATAAAACATGCCAACCATAGAAGGGAAGGGCCAGAAACCCAGAGACTCTTGCCCAAACAAAGCGGATGACCCCGCAGGTGCGCCACAGAGTAGCCATATTAAAAAACCACTGAGGATCCCTCCGACGACATAACGAAAAGGAGTAGTAAGAAAACCCTCTATTAGCCACAAAACAGGCCAACTGATTAGCATACTCAGCCCTGCGCCTACAAAGAAAAACAGAACAAAAAAAGCGACGAACTCAGTCCCGCTGAAGAAGCCCCACGCTGCAGCCACAAGGGACAAACCGCCGCAAAGTGGAATTCCTAGTATGTAGCCTCGCCCTCTCTGCGGCTCGTTCTGTTTCGCTACATGTTGCTCTATTCGCATTGCAAGCGCGGTATATAACCCTCCCAACACCAAACCGCCAGCTATCGCAACAACTAGCAAATGCAAAGTAAAACCGCCATAAACCAGATAGATCAGCAAGCTCTGAAACAAGCTGCTCAAAATATGGCGAACCCTATACCCCGGAAAAACCTTGTCACCCAGCAGCAACAAGGGAATCCCCACAAACATGGAAACAATGAACCCAAACAAAAAACCCGAGAACAAGGACGTGAAATTAAAGCCCTTGAGCAATGGCATAAACGCTGCATAAACCAGAGCACCACAAAATGGCACCGCGAACAAGCGCAGAACTCCATCGGCCCTCATTTCGGCATCTCAGGTGCAGGTATAAGCGCTTTCTTGACACGCTCAGGACTATTATTGATAAGTTCTTGCCATGCGATCCCCAAAGTAGTATTACCTCCCCAGACCATATAAGCAGCCCAACTGTTGGAGTTAAATAGTGGGCTGGGACCTGTTCCCCAACCATGCGTTTTCACATTAAATGCGCCGTCCTGAGTGGGTTGGACTGTACGTATCACGAATCCGGGATCTAGTGCGTGCATTCCTGGCAACGTGATATTGATCACACTCATGGTACTGTCATCTGTCAGGTGCGCAACATGACCCAGCTTAGCCCCCATCATATGCAACTCACTCACATCTCCACTGTTAACCACCCTTATCCCATCTCCACCAGGGCCTGCATTTCGTCGTAAAGCTTCATACGCTTGTATCAACGAACCACAGCCACCTAGCAAAGGAATACAGCCTTTGGTCACGTCGCTGTACTCATGAGGTTGCCGGGTGTCACCAAACACCGTCTCCCAATACTGGAAGGCCTCAGGAATGCCCCCCCCGGGTAGCCCCTGTGAATTGATGAACGTACCACTTTTAACTGCATCAGAGAATTTGGCCTGACAGGCTGACGAGCCTGCAGACTCACAGTGTTTACCAGCCCAACTGGCATAGCTAGGAAGACCCGAGGCCATGTTAGCGGCCATCAGGAGGCTGTTAGTTTCAATATCACTGATCGCGCCAAAGGTGGTTTTATCCTTAGAGTTGATAGCCTTGTCTGCGGCATACAGGTCTCCAAAGCTTTTAGCGCCTTCAAAAATCTGAGCGATGTGAATATTGAGGCACTGTTGGTCCTTACAAGCCATCAACTCAGCGTCGTTGGCGTCGCTCATCCTTTTGGCATCTGTGATCACCTGTTGACGACACGCTGTGTTGCCCGCTGCACAAACGGCCAACTGCTTAGATAGAACTTCAATATCCGTGTGTTTGAGGTAGTTGTTTTGCACTTCCAGTAAACCTGCGTTAGCCCCGGCAATACCACCTACACCGGCTGCTACAAACCCGGAGGCGCTGGAAATTAGCGCTTTTTTTACATCAACAGGAATGTCCAACTGAGCGACTTTTTCAGCAATCAACGGTACCGTCAGACCAGTTACGCCTGCGCTCATGGCGCTGGCTCCCACTACACCACCTGACAATCCTTGGGTCGCCCCGGCTAAGGTATGCAACAAAATCCGCGCGGCCCCGCCCTCGTCCCAAGCCGCCTGAGTTGCGAGGTCACCTGATTTGCCCGCAACGTCACGCTGCCGATCAGCGTAATCACCAATTTTTTGGTACGCATCAGCAGCCGTGGTGTTGGCGACAATTCCCAGGGATGTGGATCCCCCAGCTCCCCCTAATGCCGCAGCGATAATCCCACTAGCAATGTCGGCCAATACTCGCTTGTCGCCGCCCGCCGCCCAACTCTCGGAAACTGCCTTGAGGTTTTGCTCAGCAGCCTTAACATCAGACGGACTTTTGGCCGTTTTCAACCGCTCTTTCGCCTCATCTACCGACGCCTTCGCCACCGTACTGATAATCCCACTGGCCAACTGGGCCGTGCTTTGAATCAGTTCGATACGCTCCTTCATTGCCTTTTCATCAGGCCTGTCCAGCTTCTGATTGGCGTTGGCGGTGTCGTGGTTCAGTCCCACGAGGTCATTAGCGCTCTCGGCATTGCGAACAACAATCGTGCCTTCGCTGACTGCACTGCGGGTGTGACTACGGTCTTCATCCTTGAGTGCTACCGGGATGCTGCCGCCGATTGAGGCGCCGCCAGCGCTGCTGGACGAAACAGCGAGGCCTACCGATTGGCTCTCGATCTCGATGATATTTTTTATGTCGTTGACGATTAGGCGATCCGTGTTGAGGCGGTTTTTGTCGACAGACGCTTCACTGGCAATCACAGCGCCCTGCAAGGCAGTCGTCTTGCCGACATTGATGTCGTAGCCACCTGCGCCCGCGAAGAGGCCGCTTTGGTCGGTCACGGCCTTGTAGTCACTGTTCATGTTTGCGGTTCTGGCTGTCGCCGGTCTGCTTGAAATCAAAACCGTCGCCGTGTGCCACCGAGCGGTAATCGCTCTGGTTGTAGCTGTAGCTGAAATTCCACCAGCCCCACGGCACGTTGTAGTAAAGCATCGCGTTTTTTGAAGTTTTCTGATGGTCGCTGATGGCGTCGTGGCCGCCGCGCAGAATCAACTGATCAGCCAGGCCCAGCGGGCTGTCCCATTCAAAGCCGGTGCCCCATTGCTGTTCGCCAGTACTTTTCTGGCCATCGTTGTTACGCGACAGGCTGGCACGCCAAGGCTTCTGCGGGTTGTTTTTCACCAGCACCGAACTGCCGCCAACGGCATCGCCTGGTGCCAGTTCCATTTGTGCCTGGTTGGAGGGCAAACGGTTGAGCTGATCAATGGCCTGCTCGATTTCTCGCAGGTTCAGCAAGTCACCGTTTTTGCCGGGAAAGGCCATGGCCAGTTCGCGGTCCGAGAGTTTGCTGTTGTCGGCGCCTTTCAAGCCTTCGAGTTTGCCTTCCACCACCAATACTTGCAGATGACCCTTGGACAGGTCCTGTTGCGGCAAGTAAGCCCGGCTGGTGACCAGGCCTTTGTCGATGTAGTAGTCGGTAATGGTCTTGAGCAATTCATTGAGCTGGGACACGCCCAGGCACTGGCCGATATAAGGCTTGAGCAGGCGCTCGCGGTCGGGTGCGGACAGGCTGTCAGCGCCCTTGAGCTTGATGTCTTTGATGGGGAAGCAGCGGGTGTCCGCAGGTGTGGTGGGCGCTTTTGGCTTGGCCTCTTTACCGGGCAGGTCCTTGAGCTCTTCAAGACGCCGCTGCTGTTCTTCCAGCAGGCGGTTTTGCCGGTCGCGGATCAGGTCCTGATCGCCGGGCGTAGGGGCAGCCGACGCGCTGTTCAGCGCGAAGCAAGTCAGCAGGCAGACGCCCAGCAGCAGCCGAGTCCGTGGCGTGAGAGAAGACATGTTCGATCCGTCGAATTAAAAAGGGGGGGCAAACTAACATCGAAGCATGGGTGAGCCAATATCTCGACTGCATTATCAGAAATCGCCTACAGGCTCACCAACCTATTGATTAATGATAATTAAATATCAAAACCTCTAAAAATATCTGTATTTGAATTTGACGTTTTTATTCCGACAGACGGTATCGATCATCCAACTGACGAGCGATGGCATCGCACTTTGGCTTCATCTCAAGGTGCCAATTTTCGATCAACGTCAACAGCCGGAATATCATCGACTAACGCAGACCGTCGGCTCGTGGATTGATAACAACCTTCCTCCCCGCAAATTACCGGAGCCCTGCACGAACTTTGCAAAGCCGAAGGTCATTCACCTCCGCGATAAATTCAAACCCCACCGCACAGGGCAGTTTTTTTCAATACTCCACACCCCCACCCAACTACTTTCAACGCGCATTCATTAAACGAAGCGGAGCAAAAATGAGCGTGTTGATTTCAATGGCGGCGTTTGCCTTGGCGGCGTCGATATCACCGGGGCCGGTAAATGTTGTGGCCCTGAGTTCCGGAGCGCAGTTCGGTTTGAGTTCCAGCCTGAGGCATGTGCTCGGAGCTACGGTGGGGTTTGTTGTGTTGCTGTTGTTCACCGGTTTCGGGCTGCATGAGGTACTGAAGCAGTGGCCGATTCTGACCGACCTGATTCGCTGGGCTGGCGTTGCGTTTCTGCTGTGGCTGGCGTGGAAACTGGCGGTGGATGACGGGCGATTGGAGGTCAGCAGTGCGACGCGTCAACCGTCCTTTCTGCGCGGCGCTGCGATGCAATGGCTCAATCCCAAAGCCTGGCTTGCAGCCGTCGCAGGAATGGGGGCCTTTGTTGCCAGCGGAGATGCCAAACTGATCTGGTCGTTTGCCCTGATCTACTTTGTAATCTGCTACTTGTCGGTGGCCTGCTGGGTCTACGCCGGTGCGGTTCTGGGAAGGTACTTGCACAGCGCGCCCCGGATCCGTTTATTCAACCGCTGCATGGCAGCCATACTGGCGGGCTGCGCGGTGTCCCTGCTGTTGTTTTAAGGCTTGTATTGCCCTGGCGTCGCCGCGAGATGCTTCTTGAACACCCGCTGAAAATGCGCCTGATCGGCAAACCCTGCTTCATGTGCGATATCTATGATCGACGCGCCGTCACGTAGCTGCGCCTGAGCGTGCTGAATTCGCCGGTTGATCAAGTAGGCGTGGGGCGTCATGTGATATTGCTGCTCAAAAGCGCGGATCAAATAAGCTTCCGAGAGATTGGCCGCCTTACAAATTGCCGCAAGGCGCACCGTGCCCATAAAGTGCTCATTGATGTATTCAGCAGCGCGTACCACCCTCGGATTGATCCTTTTTAGTTCCAGCGTCGAATGGCCTAACGTCCGCTGCATCAACATGAAGAAGGCAACAGCCGCTTTACGTTTCGGCAGGGCGTCCAGCGCTGGATCGATCAGTTGCGCATACAGGTCAATCAGGCCAGCAAACAATTTAGATGATTGAGTGTGGGTAGCCGAGATCGGTTGGAAACCCAAGCCGTCACCATCGTCATGACTGTGCTGAATCCCCGCTAGCCAGTTCGCATCAACGTACAACATCACGTATGACCACGGTTGGTCTTCGACGGGATTGCAGGCGTGGACTTCGCCTGGATTCATCAACACCACCGTCCCGGCGCTGATGGTTTGGCAGCTCTTTTCATGCAGGTAAGTGCTTTGCCCAGAGGTGACCGCACCAATGGAAAACACCTCATGAGAATGCCGGCCATAAAAGACCTTTCGCCCATCTTCTATTTGGCGCGCCTCGATGAAAGGCAACTCTGCGTCTCTCCAGAATGTGGGCATAGCTTCGATGGGCATGGCGATTACCTGATCATTTCAGCAATAGTGTTGCAATTGGAATTAGCCACAATAACCGTTCAGGCCAATCTCGCTCAACATTGCTTGTGGTGTGAGATTAGTCTCCGCCTCAAATCGACTAACAACCTAAAACCCCCTCAATCGTAAGGCTTAGCGGTTTTTTGTTGGTATCGTTTGCCCCATCCCGCTTGGCTATTCAAAACGTATGCGTTTCAATAGCGCCCATTAACGGCATCCAGCCTGCACAGGACTCTAAGCCATGGCTTCGCCAGACAAACAGCAGAAACGCGCCAAGCGAGCAAAAACCAAAGCCAAGCAGAACCGTTCGGGTAAGCAGACCCAGGGTTTGTTCCATCCGGTACTCGCCTCGCCGCTGGTCAACGAGCCGTTTGATGACGTCGAGGTTGACCTGTCTACGTTCGATTTTGCCGATCTTCTCGCCAATGGTTTTGACCCGGCTGACTTCGATGACCTGTTCCAGGCGATGAAAGCTGCAGAGGCCATTAGTCAGTTGGCAATGTGCGTGGTGTTTTTGCAGTACCCGGTGTTAGAGCTGGTGATTTCCGAGGAAGAAGAACAGCACGCCACCGACTTCCTCATGGGCCTGCTCATCGCGTATCGAACGAATTTTTACGATGAAGACGAAGACACTGCCGTTGCATGGATGGAAGGCGACGCTTTCCAAGCTGATTACAACGAGGCGTCACGCATTCTAGTTGGCAAAAACAATCAGCAGTCTCGCTGAAGATTTCTACCGACTCACGCCGTGAGTCGCGGTATTCCCTCTGCATTATTCTTTTTGAGGTTCGTAACATGCGTACAACACTTTCCGCCTTGACCCTTACCCTTGGATTGCTCGCAGCCCAGAACGCGATGGCTGGCAGCGAACTTAATGCCGCATTGGGCGGCGGCGTCGGTGGCGCGCTGGGTAACGTTGTTGGCCAAAAGATGGGCGGCGGCAGCACGGGTGCAGCCTTGGGCGCGGGTGTCGGCGGCGCAGCAGGTGGCGCATTGACCGCCAAGAAGGGCCATAAAACCAAAGCCGCACTCGGTGGCGGCCTTGGCTCAGCGGGCGGCTCGCTGCTCGGTAACAAATTGGGCGGCAGCACTGGCGGCACCGTTGGCGCTGGCTTGGGCGGCGCGGCGGGCAGTGCACTGATGGCTAAGTAAGCAGCCCTTGCGGTGGACGGTGCTACCCGTCTGAACGTGAACAAAAAACCCGCCCCGTGCGGGTTTTTTGTTGTCTTGATTGCTAGGCTTTTGCTTTTCGATAACAAGCAAAAGGAGTGCAGTTATGGCATCCCTGAATAAACACCTGGGTCGCCTGCATTGACGCTTTCGTTGGCAAGCCAACTCTCCCACAGAGACTTCGGCAGACATGAAATGGCAGGCACTGAAAAATCTTATCGCAGCCTTCGGCAGCGCCTAAAAATTATTTATTCATTCAACCGGGTCATGCGTCGCTTGATAGGCGACTGGCCGCCGGCTTCTCAGCGAACCACGCCTTCTTCAATCAGCAACTTCAAAATAGCCTCAGCACCGGCCTCGGCACTGACACCCTTGAGCACTTGCCCACCGCCGCCACTGGCTTTGGCGGTCGCCGCTTTCATCCGATCAGCGCCGCTTTTGCCTTTGATCACTTTCAGTCGTTTTGGCCGAGGCTTGGCGGGCTGGAGCGACGAGGCCGCCAACAGCTCGTCCATCACCACTTCAACCTGATCAGCCGCCAGCAAACCACGCTGCGCTGGGCCATAGGCACTTTGCCGAGAGTTGGGCGCGGCGTTATCCACAGTCGCGAGAAACGGCAGGCGGACTTTCAGCCGACGCCGCTGGCCACGTGGCAACGCTTGGAGCACATGGGCCACGCCGTTTGCCAATGATTCAACCTGCGCCAATCCGACGACTAACGGCCAACCGAGCTTTTCTGCCAGCAAGTACGGGAGCATGCCTGAGCCTTCGCCCGTTTCAGCTTGGCTGCCGGTGAGCACCACTTGCACGTTGGATTCACGTAAATACTCCGTCAGCGCAGGCAATGCGTCTGCGCCTTCGGGCTGTTCCAAGACATGCAATTCGTCCAGGCCCATGCCCAGATAAGCCCGCAGCGCAGGCTCTTCGACATTGCCGGCATGCAGCACGTGCAAGTTATCCCCAGCCAATTGCAGGCCCAGTTCAACGGCGCGTGCATCTTGCTCGGCGCGGCGCGGACGGCCAGAAGTCGGGTGAGCGCCGATAGAGACCAGGCTAATTACATGAATCGAGCCGTTATCCACAGGGGCCTTCGAATTAAGCGGCATCGCGTTTCCCCTCGTTGCGGTGGGTCTCAATCGCCGCAATCAGCGCTTTAAGAATCGCTGCGCTGTCACCAATGACCGACAGATCGGCGCGTTTGATCATGTCGCACCCCGGATCTAGGTTGATCGCCACGACTTTGTCGCAGGCGCCAATGCCCTGCAAATGCTGGATCGCGCCGGAAATACCCACCGCGACGTACACCCGCGCTGTGACCCACGTACCGCTGGCGCCGACTTGGCGATCACGCGCCATGTAGCCGTCGTCCACCGCCACACGGGATGCGCCTTCGGTGGCGCCCAATGCGGCAGCGGTGCGGTGGAACAACTCCCAATCTTTCACGCCATTGCCGCCAGAGAAGATGAACTCCGCTTCGGCCATGGGAATGGCTGCCGGATCAACCGCCACCGCGCCAAGGTCTTCGATACGCGACAGGCTACGCGCCACGGTTGTGTATAACTCCACGGGCAACACTTCATGTCGGGTGTCGCTGACCGGTTCGGCACACTCGACGGCGGCTAAAATCAAGCGCGCCAACGGACCGGCCACGTCCTGACGGCCGGCCCCAGCGCGACCGATGCACTGGTTATCCGTGACCTGCCAAACCCGTGTTGCCGGGCGTTCGCCTAAGCTGGCGGCAAAACGCCGACCCAATTCGCCGCCACCGGTGCGGCTGTCCGGCAGCAGCCAGTGACGCGGGTTGAACTGGTTATCCACAGCCCGCAGCCCTTGTACGCGCTGCTCGGGTGAATAACCGCTGAATTCGTAGCCTTCCAACGTCAGTAATCTATCGACGCCCGCCGTGGCGAAGGTGGTTTCTTTGTGTTCGCCGAACACCACGGCCACTACCGCGCCGTCGTTACCGGCCAAACTGTGGGCCAGACCCAGCAGGTCGCGGTCGTGAGCGCTTAATCGGCCACCAACCATGTCCGGGGCGACACAAATGTAGAACGCCGGTTGCGCGACCTGATGCAGCGGCAGTTGCACTTCAGCAGCAGAAGAACGCTTAACCGCGCCGCCCTGTTGCGCGCCGCTGCGGTCGATTCGTTTGACGCCGTTAGGACCGATGAAGCCAACGTGGTGCACGTCTTTGCGCACGACGCCATTAGGCCCCATCCAGCTGGCTTGCGCCGGTTGCATGGCCGCGTGCAGCGGGTGCAAGCGGTTACGGGCGATCCACTCAGCGCGAGGGTCACGGCGAATAATGTCGCTCATCAGTGTGCCTCCGCGAGTTCAGGTTTAACTGAACCCTGCTTAATCGGCAGCGGCTTGTTGACGACGGCGCCTTCCAGCAACGCGTCAGCCACCAGTTCCGCGATGTCTTTGATCAACGGCCGAGGTTCGACCACGCCTTCGAGCATCGCCGTGCATTGCGGGCATCCGACCGCCACCAGCTCGGCGCCGGTTTCGCGGATGTCGTCCATGCGCATGTCAGGGATACGTTGTTTGCCCGGTATGTCCGTGATCGGCGCGCCGCCACCGCCACCGCAGCAACGGGAACGGAAACCGGAGCGTTGCATTTCCTTGATCTCGATCCCCAGCGCACGCAATACCTCGCGCGGCGCCTCGTATTCACCGTTGTAGCGACCGAGGTAGCACGGATCGTGATAGGTCACGCTGGTGCCTTTGTGCTGGCCCAGATTCAACGCGCCCGCTTCGATCAGTTCGGCCATGTAAGTGCTGTGGTGCTGCACTTGATAATGGCCGTCGAACGCACCGTATTCGTTTTTCAGCACATGGAAGCTGTGCGGATCGCAGGTGACGATGCGCTTGAAGTCGTATTTGGCCAAAGTTTGAATGTTGCGCTTGGCGAGCATCTGGAACGTCGCTTCGTCGCCCAGACGCCGAGCCACGTCGCCACTGTCGCGCTCTTCCAGACCGAGCACGGCGAAGTCGACATTGGCCGCTTTCAGCACTTTGACGAAGGCGCGCAAGGTGCGCTGGTTACGCATGTCGAACGCGCCGTCACCGACCCAGAACAACACATCGGCGGTCTTCTGCTCGCTGAGCAGATTGAGGTTCAAATCTGCCGCCCAGTTCATCCGCCCGCCCGGTGCAAATCCGCCGGGGTTGTCGGTAGCGATCAAGTTATCCAGCACTTCAGCGCCTTTGTTCGGCGTCGCGCCTTTTTCCAAGGTCAGGAAGCGACGCATGTCGACGATGGCGTCCACGTGTTCGATCATCATTGGGCATTCTTCAACGCAAGCGCGGCAGGTGGTGCACGACCACAGCGTGTCGGCATCGACCAAGCCGTTGACGATGGGTTGATGGGCGTTGCCGCCGTGTTCACCGATGGCCCTTCCTGGATACGGGCTGCCGGCGAAGTTAGCGTCTGTGCCGCCTGCCAAACCAACGACCATGTCTTGAATCAGTTTTTTCGGGTTCAGCGGTTGGCCCGCCGCAAACGCCGGGCATGCAGCTTCGCATTTACCGCACTGCACGCAGGCGTCGAAGCCCAGCAATTGGTTCCAGGTGAAGTCCTTGGGTTTTTCCACGCCCAACGGCGCGCTGCGGTCGCTCAGGTCCAGAGGTTTCAAGCCCGTAGAGCGACCGCCCCCAAAACGCTCGGAGCGACGGTGCCATGCCAGATGAAATGCACCGGCGAAGGCGTGCTTCATCGGCCCGCCCCACGTCATGCCGAAAAACATTTCTGAAACGCCCCAGACCACTCCGAGGCTTAATAAGGCCACGAGGAACCAGCCGCCAAAATCTTCCGGCAAAATCCCGGCGACCGGCAGGGTTACCAGAAAGAAGCTCACGGAAAACGCCATCAGGCTTTTCGGCAAGCGCATCCACGGGCCTTTGGACAGGCGTGCAGGCGGGTTGCGCCGGCGCAGGGCCATGAAGATCGCACCGACGAACATGATCGCCGACGCCAATAACAGGGCGTAACCGAGGATACGGTTATGCAGGCCGAAACCGTGGACCAGGATCGCCAACAGCGCGGCCAGCACAAAACCACCTGCGGTCGCGACGTGGGTATTAGCGATGTATTTGTCCCGAGCAACCACATGGTGCAAATCCACCATGTAGCGCTTGGGCATGGCCAGCAAGCCGCCGAGCAGGTCGACGCTGGACGCCCGGCCCTGACGCCACAGCATCACCCGCCGCACCGCGCCCAACACGGCCAAAGCCAGGGCGACGAACAACAGGATGGGAAGAAGGGTGTTCAACATGTGGAGCTCCCAAAAGACCTCGGGTCTTGCAAGGGGATATACCGGAATGCGTCACCCTGATCTCTGTGGAAGCAGGCTTGCCTGCGAAGGCGACGCGTCAGACAAACCGCGTTAACTCATTCGCAGGCAAGCCTGCTCCTACAGGGGATTAAACATTCCCGGGATCAGTCATCAGCTTAAAAATCCTTACACAACCGCAAGGCGTCATAGATGGCCGCATGGATGTTGCGCTGGGCCACGCAGTCGCCGATGCGGAACAGCAAGTAGCCGTCGCCCGGTTGGCTCAGGCACGGTTGCGGCTGAATCGCGAATAACGCTTCGATGTCGATTTGGCCTTTGTTGCGCGAGGCTTCTTTCAACTCGTAATACATCCACTCATCAGGACGCACGCCGTTCTCGATCACCACCTGGTCAACCACCCGCTCCTCTTTAGCGCCGGTGTATTCGTTTTCCAGAACCGCGACCAGTTTGTCGCCTTCGCGGTAGACCTTTTCCAGCATCAGGTCGCCGGTCATGATCACTTCTTTCGGGTACATGCTGCGGTAGTACGTCGGGAACGATGTACCACCGATGGCCACGCCCGGCTTGATATCGTCGGTGACGATCTCGACCTGGCTGCCTTTGTCAGCGATGAAGTCGGCAACCGACATCCCGGTGAATTCACAAATGGTGTCGTAGACCAGCACGTTCTTGCCCGGTGCCACGGTGCCATCCAGCACGTCCCAACTGCTGACAACCAAACCCTCTGCTGCGCCCCAATGCTCGTTTTGCTCAAGGAACGGATGGCCGCCGTTGGCCAGCACCACCACGTCAGGACGCAGGTCGAGAATGGCCGCAGGATCAGCCGCCGTGCCCAAACGAACGTCCACTTTCAAACGTGCCAGTTCCAGCTGAAACCAGCGAGTGATGCCCGCGATTTGATCGCGCTGCGGTGCTTTCGATGCCGTAGTGATCTGCCCGCCGAGGGTGTCTTTCTTCTCGAACAAGGTCACGTCATGCCCACGTTCAGCTGACACGCGAGCCGCTTCCAGGCCGGCAGGACCGGCACCGACGATCACCACTTTGCGTTTCACGCCGGTGGTTTTTTCGATGATGTGCGGTACGCCCATGTATTCACGGGAGGTCGCGGCGTTCTGAATGCACAGCACGTCCAGACCTTGGTACTGACGGTCGATGCAATAGTTGGCGCCGACGCATTGTTTGATCTGGTCAATCTGGCCCATTTTGATTTTGGCGATCAGGTGCGGGTCAGCAATGTGCGCGCGGGTCATGCCGACCATGTCGACGTAGCCGCCTTCCAGAATTCGTGTGGCCTGGTTCGGGTCTTTGATGTTCTGTGCGTGCAGCACCGGAACCTTGACCACTTCCTTGATGCCGGCCGCCAAGTGCAGGAACGGCTCAGGCGGGTAGCTCATGTTCGGAATAACGTTGGCCAAGGTGTTATGGGTGTCGCAACCCGAACCGACCACGCCGAGGAAGTCGATCAAACCGGTGGCGTCGTAGTACTTGGCGATTTCTTTCATGTCCTCATGGCTCAAGCCATCAGGGTGAAACTCGTCGCCGCAAATACGCAGGCCGACGCAGAAATCAGGCCCGACTTCCTTGCGCACAGCCTTGATCACTTCCATGCCGAAGCGCATGCGGTTTTCGAAACTGCCGCCCCATTCGTCGGTGCGCTTGTTAACCCTTGGGCTCCAGAACTGGTCGATCATGTGTTGGTGCACGGCAGACAGCTCAACGCCATCGAGGCCGCCAGCCTTAGCCCGCCCAGCCGCACTGGCGTAGTTGCCGATCACTCGCCAGATTTCTTCCGGCTCAATGGTTTTGCAGGTCGCGCGGTGTACCGGCTCACGAATGCCCGACGGCGACAGCAGCGTCGGCCAATGGTCGCCATCCCAACGGGAACGACGGCCCATGTGAGTAATCTGGATCATGATCTTGGCGCCATGCTTGTGCATGGCGTCGGCCAGGTTCTGGAAGTGCGGGATGATCTTGTCGGTCGCCAGGTTGACCGATTTCCACCAGCCCTGCGGGCTGTCGATGGCGACGCTGGAAGACCCGCCACAAATGGCCAGGCCAATACCGCCCTTGGCTTTCTCTTCGTAATACTTCACATACCGATCCGTGGTCATGCCGCCGTCGGTGGCATACACCTCGGCGTGTGCGGTACTGAGTACGCGGTTACGGATGGTGAGTTTGCCGATCTGAATCGGCTGGAACATCGCTTCGAAAGCCATGACGGAAACCTCGACTTACAACGGCTTGACGGTGAACAAGCCGTCGTCGTGGCCTTCTTCGGAACCGCCGTAGACTTGCTCGGCGACCGTGCGAATTGAACTGCCCGACGCCTCAAGAATCTGGTCCATGGCGCCTGCAAACCAGCCGGTGAACATGTAATCGACCTTGCGGCCCACTTTGCCGTACACGTAGACAAAGCAAGAGTGCTCAAGCTTGACGCTGGCGGTGCCTTTTTTCAGATCGATGTCCTGAATCTTGAACAGGCCCCAACCACGTTGCGACAAGCGCTTCATGTAATGTTCGAACACCGCAACGCCAGACAAACCGTGGCATTCAGCTTCTTTCTCGCACCAGTGCCAAGCCGACTTGTAGCCGGCTTTGTACAGAATTTCGGCGTAAGCATCGGCGCCCAGGACTTCTTCAATGCCCATGTGGTTGTTGACAAAAAAGTGACGCGGCACGTACAGCATTGGCAATGCGTCGGAGGTCCAGACGCCAGTTTCGCTGTCGACTTCAATAGGCAGTTGCGGGGCGATTTTAGCCATGGGGTAAAACTCCAGAAATTCGGGTGACGCCCTCTGCGCGAAAGGCAGAGGGGTGTTTAAGCGGTGGGGGTGTCGGGGATTTACTCGCCCCAAACGTCCTTCAAAACGTTGACCCAGTTTTCGCCCATGATTTTGCGCACCACTCGCTCAGGATGGCCGCGTTTAAGCAGCGTCTCGGTGAGGTTCGGGAATTCGCCCACGGTGCGGATACCCAGCGGGTTGATGATTTTGCCGAAGCTGGTCAGACGGCGGGCATAGCCCTTGTCGTGGGTCAGGTATTCGAAGAAGTCCTGGCCGTGGCCTTGAGTGAAGTCAGTGCCGATACCGATAGAGTCTTCGCCGACGAGGTTCATCACGTATTCAATGGCTTCGGCGTAGTCGTCGATGGTGGACTCAATGCCCTTGGCCAGGAACGGCGCGAACATGGTCACGCCCACAAAACCGCCGTGGTCGGCGATAAACTTCAGCTCTTCGTCAGATTTGTTGCGCGGGTGCTCTTTCAAACCGGACGGCAGGCAGTGGGAGTAGCAAACCGGTTTTTTCGATTCAAGGATGACTTCTTCGGAAGTTTTCGACCCCACGTGGGAAAGGTCGCACATCACACCGACGCGGTTCATTTCGCCAACGATTTCGCGACCAAAGCCCGACAGGCCGCCGTCACGTTCGTAGCAGCCAGTGCCAACCAGGTTTTGCGTGTTGTAGCACATCTGCACGATGCCAACGCCGAGCTGCTTGAAGATCTCGACGTAGCCGATTTGATCTTCATACGCGTGGGCGTTCTGGAACCCAAAGAGGATGCCGGTCTTGCCTTGCTCCTTGGCCTTGCGGATATCCGCAGTAGTGCGTACCGGAATCACCAGGTCGCTGTTTTCACGCATCAACTTTTGGCTGGTGCAAATGCTGTTGACGGTCGCCTGAAAACCTTCCCACACCGACACGGTGCAGTTGGCCATGGTCAGACCACCTTTGCGCATGTCTTCAAACAGCTCACGGTTCCACTTGGCAATGATCAGCCCGTCAATAACGATACTGTCGGCGTGTAATTCGGCTGGGCTCATCAGGCGGTCCCCTTTAGTGATTCATGCACCGAATCGTGTGCCGGCGCTTTGGGGCCAGCATATGCCTGAGGGTTGAGCGAGCCGGGTGCAAAAACGACAAGGGGTTTGCCGAAAGCGTCAAGAAGCGACAAAGGGTCGATACCGCTGACCCGGATAGCCCTGTTCTTTGCGCGCCCACTGGGCCAGAATCGCCGGCCAATGGTTTACATAACGGACGAGGATGTCTCAAATGAGGTCAATGCTATTGGTTTTGGCAGTGCTGGCTACTGGCGCACAGGCCGAGGACGGCACGCCGTGCGACAAGGTGGAGACCACCCAACAGAGCTTCGAGTGCTCTGCGTTCAACAGAACCACCGCCGATCGCGAAATGAACAATGCCTACAAAGACTTGATTGATCGCATCAGCGCTCAATACGCCGCGCACCCGCCACAACTCAACGACTATTTAGCCAAAATCAAAAATGCCCAAGACATCTGGGTAAAGCTACGTGAAGCCGATTGCTCAGTGCAGACCTTCCTCAATGAAAAAGGCAGCCAAGCGTTCCAGATCGCCCAGAACGACTGCTTTGCGCAGAACAGTGATGAACGGTCAGAGTATTTGCAGTCGATAGGGATTGAGTGAACCCCGCCCCAAGCGGGACGCATTGGTGTTGCTATTGAACGCCGAACCTATTTATCGCAGCCTTCGGCAGCGCCGACAGGTATTCTGGTCGGCGGCGGACACAACCCCGTCCATGCGCAGGCACACCTGCTTCTAGCAACACTTGGCCAACAGTCATGTCATGAGCCGTACTCCCACCATTGCCAGTCGCCCCCGCTGGCGCAGCCTTGCCTTGCTGGCGCTGTGCCTTGCTCCGTTACTGTGGCCATTGCAGCATTTGGCCGAGCGTTATTACGGCAACGAACTGATCAGCCAGAACCGGCAGACATTGGATCTTTACGTCGCCAACCTGCTCGGCACCCTGCACCGTTACGAAGTACTGCCGCAGATCCTCAGTGATCTTCCGGCCCTGCGTGCAGCCTTGGTGGACCCGCTGCAACCCCTTGCCCAAGAGAATGCCAACCGCCTGCTCAAAGACGTTAGCCTGCAAACCGGGGCGGACGTTATGTATTTGATGGACCCCGACGGCAAGACACTGGCGGCCTCAAATTGGGACAAACACGACAGCTTCGTGGGCCGCAACTTCGCTTTCCGGCCTTATTTCAGCGACGCCATGGCCGGACGACTTGGGCGTTTTTTTGGCCTTGGAACGACCTCGGCCAAGCGCGGGTATTTCTTCGCCGCAGCCGTACACGACCGTGATCGAGTGGTCGGCGCACTGGTGGTCAAAGTCGATCTGGACCGCACTGAAACCTTGTGGGGCAAAACCCCGGAACAGCTGCTACTGACCGACCATAACGGCGTCGTCATCCTGACCTCCAACCCCGAATGGCGTTTTCGCGCTACACGCCCGCTGAGTGATGAGGAACGCAAGGCTATCACCGCCATTCAACCGTATCCGACCCGAGACCCAAAGCCGCTTACCATCAATGAAAAGGCGTGGATTACTCAAACCCAGCCCATTGAGGAGATCGGCTGGAGCGTAAACATCCTTGCGCCTCGCGTGCTGGTGGATCGGCCGGTACGCACCGTGGTCGCTGTTGGCGGTGCAGCATTGCTGGTGCTTATGCTGCTGCTGGGCCTGATCATGCAACGGCGACGCCATTACCTGGACCGAATTGCCTTCGAAGCCGAGGGCCGGCATGAGTTGGAAATGCGCGTCATTGAACGCACCAGTGACCTTGAAGGCCTGAACAGTCGGCTCAAACAAGAGGTGCTGGAGCGCGAACAGGCGCAGCAGGAATTGGTTCGAGCGCAAGACGAACTGGTGCAGGCCGGCAAGCTGTCGGCGCTCGGTACCATGTCGGCGAGCATCAGCCACGAACTGAACCAGCCGCTGGCGGCCATCCGCAGTTACGCGGAAAACGCCGAAGTGCTACTCGACCATGAGCGCACCGATGACGCCCGCGGCAACCTCAAGCTCATCAGTGAACTGACGGCACGCATGGCGTCGATCATCGCCCACTTGCGTGCGTTCGCCCGCCGCGACCGGCACGCGCCGGAAAGTGTCGCGTTGCAACCGGCGTTGGATGACGCCCTGGCGCTACTCGCCAAACGCCGTCGAGCGATGGAAGTCGAACTGATCCGCGACCTGCCGGATGCGACCTTGTGGGTGCAAGCGGGTGAAACACGCCTTCGCCAAGTGCTGGGCAATGTTTTAGCCAATGCCCTTGATGCCCTCACCGAAAAAGGCCCGCCACGTAAACTCTGGCTCAGTGCCGAGCAGACCGCCGAAGGCGTGAACCTGTCTATTCGCGACAACGGTCCGGGGTTTTCCAAAGAAGCACTGACCCGCGCGCTAGAACCGTTCTTTACCACCAAAACCCGTACACAGGGGCTGGGTCTCGGGCTGGCCATTTGTGACACGCTGATGCGCGCGTTGGGCGGTGAATTACTGATCACCAATCATCCCAGCGGCGGTGCGGTACTGACACTGCGGCTACGCGCCGGCGCATCCGGAATAAGCCTTCAACCGCCAGAGGATCTATCTGCATGAGCACCGACCAGGCCATCGACAGCCGGATTCAAGTGGTGCTGATCGACGACGACCCCCATTTACGCGGCGCCCTCGGCCAGACGCTGGACCTGGCGGGGCTCAAAGTGCTGCCGCTGACCGACGCCGCAGGACTGGGCGGACGCATTGAGCGCGACTGGCCTGGCGTGATCGTCAGCGATATTCGCATGCCCGGCATAGACGGCCTTGAACTGCTGGCACAACTGCATGCACAAGACCCGGAATTGCCCGTGTTGCTCATCACCGGGCATGGCGACGTGCCGCTCGCCGTGCAGGCCATGCGTGCGGGGGCGTATGACTTTCTGGAAAAACCCTTTGCCAGCGACGCCCTGCTCGACAGCGTGCGCCGGGCGTTGGACGTGCGCCGCCTAGTGCTGGAAAACCGCAGCCTGCGCCTGGCCTTGAGCGACCGTCAGCAACTGAGTGCTCGGCTGGTCGGCCAATCCGCACCGATCTTGCGCTTACGTGAGCAAATCGGCGCACTGGCCGCCACCAAGGCTGACGTGCTGATCCTCGGCGAGACCGGCTCGGGCAAAGAGGTGGTGGCCCGTGCATTACACGATCTGTCCAGCCGCCGAGCGGGGCCGTTTGTTGCGATCAACGCCGGGGCTCTGGCGGAGTCGGTGGTGGAAAGCGAATTGTTCGGCCATGAACCCGGCGCGTTTACCGGCGCGCAAAAACGCCGAATCGGTAAGTTCGAGTTCGCCAGTGGTGGCACATTGTTTCTCGATGAAATCGAAAGCATGAGCCTTGAGGTTCAAGTCAAGCTGCTGCGATTGCTGCAAGAGCGGGTGGTCGAGCGCTTGGGCGGCAATCAACTGATCCCGTTGGACATCCGGGTGATTGCCGCCACCAAGGAAGACTTGCGCCTAGCCTCGGATCAAGGCCGCTTCCGCGCCGACTTGTATTACCGCCTCAACGTCGCGCCCCTTAAAATTCCACCACTGCGTGAGCGCGGCGAAGATGCCTTGATGCTGTTCCAGCACTTCGCTGAATCAGCCAGCATCCGCCATGGCTTGCCTAAACACGAACTGCAACCGGGCCAGCGCGCCCTGCTGTTGCGCCACACCTGGCCGGGCAATGTACGGGAATTACAAAACGCTGCCGAGCGCTTCGCCCTTGGGCTGGAACTGGCCTTGGAGGGCAATGAACTGCCAAGCATGCCTTCGACCGGCAGCGGACTCAGCGAGCAGGTTGAAAGTTTCGAGCGGTCGCTGATCGCTGCCGAGCTGACACGGCCTCATACTTCGGTCCGCAGCCTGGCCGAAGCGCTGGGTTTGCCGCGCAAAACCCTGCATGACAAGTTGCGCAAACACGGCTTGAGCTTTGGTGACAATAGCAGCGCTGCCGATGACCTCGATTGATCGCAAGGACCCCGCATGAACGCCCATAGCCACGCGCTAGAACAGGTACTCCATCACGACATTCCGTTGACCCGAGAGATGGGCCTGAAGGTGCTGAGCTGGCACGAACACCAATTGCGCCTGCACTTGCCGCTGGAACCCAACATCAACCACAAAAGCACGATGTTCGGCGGCAGCCTGTATTGCTGCGCCGTGCTCGCCGGCTGGGGCTGGATGCATCTGCGTCTACGCGAAGCGGGAATTGAAGACGGGCACATCGTTATTCAAGAAGGACAGATCAGTTACCCGCTGCCCGTCACCACCGATGCCACCGCCATTTGCGAAGCGCCAGAGCCAGTCGTATGGGAGAAGTTTTTGCGCACTTATGAACGCCATGGCCGAGCGCGCCTGACATTGGCGACGCACATCGTCAACCAAGGCAGCGAAGACGTGGCAGTGACCTTCAGCGGTCAGTTTGTGTTGCACCGGTAAGAGGACAATCACTTGAGTCTCGTCATCTGTAGAGCCAACTTGTTGGCGAGGCTGCTGACCGGTAACACGGCATCAAGCCTCTCGCCAACAAGTTGGCTCTACAGAAAGCTATCCCAGTTTTGGGCTTTATGTTTGGTACAAGAGCAATCAGCCGTGGATCGCTTCTTCCTTGAATTGATCTTTCACATACAAAATCTCAGTCCGGCCATGGGGTGACGGCAAGCCGTCTTCGCCGAGGTTAACGAAGACCATCTTGTCGACGGTAAGAATACTTTTACGCGTAATTTTATTGCGCACTTCACAGGTCAACGTAATCGAGGTGCGACCAAAAGAGGTCGCAGTGATGCCCAGTTCGATGATGTCGCCCTGGCGCGAGGCGCTGACGAAGTTAATTTCGGAAATGTACTTGGTGACAACGCGCTGGTTACCCAGCTGAACAATGGCGTAAATCGCCGCTTCTTCGTCGATCCAGCGCAGCAGGCTGCCGCCGAACAGCGTGCCATTGGGGTTGAGGTCTTCGGGTTTAACCCACTTGCGGGTGTGGAAATTCATAATCACTCCTAGAAAGGCAGTTTGAGCGGCAAGCTGCGAGCTGCAAGAAATAGCGCTCAGCTTGCCGCTTGTAGCTTGAGGCTTGCAACTTACCGCTCAAAAAAAGATAATCGCCACCGCTTCAAAACGGTCATCTTCGCTTGATACCGTTCCCGCCACCTGTCCGAGGGGCGCTGCAGCAGGTTCTTCCTGTCAGGCTCGGATGGGGCGTTGTTTAATCAGCTGATTCTGCGAATCATGCCGGTCAAACCTAAACGCACAACGGCGCCCATTCGCATACTTACGAATGGAGACTCTCAATGAGTGCTGTAATTTCGCCCGCTGATTTTACCGACTACAAAGTCGCTGACATGTCCCTGGCTGCCTGGGGTCGTCGCGAAACCATCATCGCCGAATCCGAAATGCCTGCCCTGATGGGTCTGCGCCGTAAATACGCCGGCGAGCAACCGCTCAAGGGCGCGAAGATTCTCGGCTGCATCCACATGACCATCCAGACCGCCGTGCTGATCGAAACCCTGGTTGCCCTGGGTGCCGAAGTGCGTTGGTCGTCATGCAACATTTTCTCTACTCAGGATCAGGCCGCTGCCGCGGTTGCCGCTGCCGGTGTTGCGGTTTATGCCTGGAAAGGCGAAACCGAAGCTGAATACGAGTGGTGCATCGAGCAAACCATCCTTAAAGATGGTCAGCCTTGGGACGCCAACATGATTCTCGACGACGGCGGCGACCTGACCGAGATCATCCACAAGAAATACCCGCAGATGCTCGCACGCATCCACGGCGTCACAGAAGAAACCACCACTGGCGTTCACCGCCTGTTGGACATGTTGGCCAAGGGCGAGCTGAAAATCCCGGCCATCAACGTCAACGACTCTGTGACCAAAAGCAAAAACGACAACAAGTACGGCTGCCGCCATAGCCTGAACGATGCAATCAAGCGTGGTACCGACCACCTGCTGTCCGGCAAGCAAGCGCTGGTCATCGGTTACGGTGACGTGGGCAAGGGTTCTGCGCAGTCGCTGCGCCAGGAAGGCATGATCGTCAAGGTTACGGAAGTTGATCCAATCTGCGCCATGCAAGCGTGCATGGACGGTTTTGAACTGGTTTCGCCGTTCATCGACGGGATCAACGACGGCACCGCCGCCAGCATCGACACCGCCTTGCTGGGCAAGATCGACCTGATCGTGACCACCACCGGTAACGTCAACGTTTGCGACTCGAACATGCTCAAGGCCCTCAAGAAACGCGCGGTCGTGTGCAACATCGGTCACTTCGACAACGAAATCGACACCGCTTTCATGCGCAAAAGCTGGGCGTGGGAAGAAGTGAAGCCGCAGGTTCACAAGATTCACCGTACCGGGCCGGGCACTTTCGATCCGCACAACGATGACTACCTGATCCTGTTGGCCGAAGGTCGTTTGGTAAACCTGGGCAACGCCACAGGTCACCCGAGCCGCATCATGGACGGTTCGTTCGCCAACCAAGTGCTGGCTCAGATCTTCCTGTTCGATCAGAAATACGCCGACCTGGCACCGGCCCAAAAAGCCGAGCGTCTGACCGTAGAAGTGCTGCCGAAGAAGCTCGACGAAGAAGTGGCGCTGGAGATGGTTCGTGGTTTCGGTGGCGTGGTCACTCAACTGACCAAGACCCAAGCCGACTACATCGGCGTGGCTGTCGAAGGCCCGTTCAAGCCGCACGCTTATCGTTATTGATTGACTGGCGCTCGCGCGCTCGCAATTGATCTCGGACTGTCCGCTCTCCTGTGGGAGCGGATTTGTCCGCGAACGAGCGTGAAGCAGTTGCATTAGCCATCATTCACATTTTTTGAAGGTCGTTCCGACCTTATCGCGGGCAAGCCCGCTACTACAATGAGATCGGCGTCCATGTCCCAAGACCGTCGCTTTAGCTTCGAATTTTTCCCGACCAAGACCGATGCCGGGCATGAAAAACTGCTCACCACCGCTCGTCAATTGGCCACGTACAACCCCGATTTCTTTTCCTGCACCTATGGCGCAGGCGGTTCAACCCGCGACCGCACGATCAACACCGTGCTACAGCTGGAAAGCGAAGTAAAAGTCCCGGCAGCCCCGCATCTGTCATGCGTCGGCGACAGCAAGTCCGACTTGCGCGCCCTGCTGACCCAATACCAACAAGCGGGCATTAAACGCATTGTCGCCCTGCGCGGTGACCTGCCTTCTGGCATGGGCATGGCCAGCGGTGAATTACGTCATGCAAATGATCTGGTGACGTTCATCCGGGAAGAGACCGGCAGCCATTTCCACATAGAAGTAGCGGCCTACCCGGAGATGCATCCGCAAGCGCGCAATTTCGAAGACGACGTGGCTAACTTCGTGCGCAAGGCTCAAGCCGGTGCCGACAGTGCCATCACTCAATACTTCTTCAACGCCGACAGCTATTTTTACTTCGTCGAGCGAGTGCGGAAAATGGGCGTGAACATCCCAGTAGTGCCGGGCATTATGCCCATCACCAACTACAGCAAACTGGCGCGCTTTTCTGACGCTTGTGGCGCAGAGATCCCACGCTGGATTCGCAAGCAACTGGAAGCCTACGGCGATGATGTCCAAAGCATCCAGGCGTTCGGCGAACAGGTCATCACTCAAATGTGTGATCGCCTGTTGGACGGCGGTGCACCGGGCCTGCATTTCTACACGTTGAATCAGGCTGAGCCGAGCTTGGCCATCTGGAATAACTTGAAACTGCCGCGCTGAAAACAAATCCAACGTGACAAGCGCGCTTGTGTACCATTCGAGCCTCTTGAATCAGCAAGCTTTCGCGTCGGCGGGACCTTGCTGGCACTTTGGATTACGGACTTATCTGTGACATCTTCCAATATTTCCCCGCAAGCGCCGCAGCTGGTCTACCTGGTTTTTGGTGCGGACACGTACCATCAGGAAGCGGTATTCAGTATCGCCAGTGCCCTTGCCGGCATGCGCGAAACGCCTGATCAGCCTTTGGACATCCAGGTTTTCAGCGACAACCCCGCGCCCTACGCTGGCTTGCCCGTGCGCGTTCGCCCGCTGGACAAAGAGACCCGCGCTGCGTGGAGCGACCCTCATGGCTACCACTTCCGAACCAAACACGTCGCGCTTCGCACCGTGTTGGCAGAATCGGAATGCGCGCTGCTAATCGACACCGACACCTTCTTCCATTGCTCGCCACTAAAGCTGTTTGATCGGGTCAAGCCCGGCACGCTGCTGTGCAATGCGTTCGGTCCGCGCTACGGGGCTTATCGCGAAGTCCCGCTGTATGCCGTGCTCGCTGAACGTTTAGGGGCACGCGGGCTGACCGACGACCAGATGCCGTTGCTCAACTCGGGGGTCATCGGCTTGATGCGTGAAGACGCAGGCGTGCTGGATCAATCGATCGCTTTGATGGATGAGTTTTATCCGGAAGTGACCACCTCCTACACCCTCGAAGAGTTCTGCTTGAGCGTGGCGGCGTACCGCACCATGGAGGTCAAGGAGTGTACGGACCTGATCCATCACTATTGGAGCCGCAAGCAGCTGTTCCGCGCCAAGATTCGCGCCTGGCTCGCCAAGCACGGGGATGCACCGCTTAGCCAGGCGGCGCTGGATGACACACGACGCGTAAACACCTTGTTGCCACGCCCGGCCACTTGGAAACGCCTGATGTACAAAGCCGTCACCGCTGGCGTGCCTGCCACCCAGAGGCAGTTTCTGCGCGAGATTCTTTACGGGTGCTCATGGCACAGCAACGAATTTGACCGCGCGTGCTCGCCGGTCTGGTGGGAAAAAGCCCGGCAGAACGCCGAAGAAAAGCTCAAGCACACCTTGGAACCGGCCCAGTTGAACAGTTGGTTGAATCATTGGGGCGTTCGGCAGATTCTCGGCAAACAACGCGATGTGATTTACCTGCACTTGCTCAAACAGAGCGCTGCGAATAAATGATCTGCCTGTGCAAACCACCTGATGCGGCACTTCTCTTTAAGCATCTCGCGTCGTAATCTCCGCCCATGCTCGCTACCACCCGATTATTTGCTGCCGTTTTTTTCAACTGCCTAAGCTTTACTGCGTTGGGTGAAACGCTGCATATCGTCACCGAACCCTGGGCGCCGTATGTCTACGTTGAAGACGGTCAGGCGCGCGGATTGGATTACGACACCACGGCGATCATTTTTGAGCGACTGGGCATCGACGTAAAATGGGAATTCCTGCCCTGGAAGCGTTGCCTTTCAATGCTCAAACAAGGCCAGGCCGATGGCGCGCTGGATATTTTCCAGCGGGGCGAGCGCGACGATTTACTGCTGTATCCCAGCGAGCCGCTGTCTGACGTCGAGTGGGTGCTGTTTTACGCCAACGCCCGACCTCACCCATTCCTCACCCTTGAGGATTTACGCGGCCTGACCATCGGGGTTTCGCCGGGGTACCTCTATGGCAAGGATTTCGAGGCCTCGACACTGTTCACCCGCGAGCCCGCGCCCAGCCATGAAGCGAACTTTGGCAAGCTGCTGTTGGGCCGAATCGACCTGGTGATCACTGACCGACGTGTCGGTCAGCACGTGCTTGATCAATTGATGGCTCGCGACCAGATTACCCAGTCCCCCACCGTCCTCAGCCGTGAAGCGCAATACCTTGCCCTGCGCAAAAATGCCGGCATGGACCTGCTGGTGCAGCGCTTTGGCGCCGAACTCAAACGCTTCAAGCGCGAGCCGGCCTATGCCGAACTCGTCGCTCGGTACACCGGCGAAGCGATACCAGCCATTGTTATTGCGCCCGCAGCACTTGCGCCCTCTGCGTCAACGCCTGATAAAACCGTTGAGCAGCAGGAAAGCGGCGTACGGTGAATGCTCTGTTATACTCCGACCTTCCCGCCAGGCTTACGCCCGGACGCTCCGCCTTGCAATAGACCTCTCGAACACGCCAGTCGCGCCTTTTCTATCCCGCGACAACGTGCCGAAATGCCTAAAAGGCCCAGCAGGACCGGACGAGATTGCGTCATCTAAACGCCCATCGCGCCAGGCAAGACCATTCTTATGGGCACCGCCCTAACTAAAACAGGATTACTCATGTCCTTTGCTTCCCTCGGTCTCTCCGAGGCTTTAGTCAGCGCCATCGAGGCTGCTGGCTATACCCAGCCTACTCCAGTGCAACAGCGGGCTATTCCCGCCGTGTTGCAAGGTCGCGACCTGATGGTTGCGGCTCAGACAGGTACTGGTAAAACCGGCGGTTTCGCTCTTCCGATCCTGGAACGGCTTTTCCCCAACGGTCATCCGGACAAGTCCCAGCGTCATGGCCCGCGCCAACCCCGCGTCCTGGTCCTGACTCCAACCCGCGAACTCGCGGCGCAAGTGCATGACAGCTTCAAGGTCTACGCCAAGAACCTGAAGTTTGTCAGTGCCGTGATCTTCGGCGGTGTGGGCACCAACCCACAGGTCCAGGCCATGGCCCGAGGCGTTGACGTGTTGGTAGCTTGCCCTGGCCGCCTGCTCGATCTGGCCGGTCAAGGCAGTGTCGATCTGTCCCACGTTGAAATTCTAGTGCTCGATGAAGCAGACCGGATGCTCGATATGGGCTTCGTCCATGACGTGAAAAAGGTCCTGGCCCGCCTGCCGTCCAAACGTCAGAACCTGCTGTTCTCGGCGACCTTTTCCAATGACATCACCGCCTTGGCCGGCAAGCTCCTGCACAATCCGGAACGCATCGAAGTCACGCCGCCGAACACCACCGTCGAGCGTATCGAACAGCGCGTTTTCCGTTTGTCATCGAGCCACAAGCGCTCGCTGCTGTCGCACTTGATTACGGCTGGCGCCTGGGAACAGGTATTGGTGTTTACCCGCACCAAGCACGGCGCAAACCGTTTGGCCGAGTACCTGGACAAGCATGGCCTCTCGGCTGTGGCGATTCACGGTAACAAGAGCCAAAACGCACGCACCAAAGCGTTGGCTGACTTTAAAGCCGGCGCAGTGCGGATCATGGTTGCCACCGATATCGCCGCTCGCGGCCTGGATATCGATCAGTTACCCCATGTCGTCAACTTCGAATTGCCGAACGTCGACGAAGATTACGTCCACCGTATTGGCCGTACTGGCCGTGCGGGCCGCAGCGGTGAAGCGATTTCACTGGTTGCGCCAGACGAAGAAAAACTGCTCAAAAGCATTGAGCGCATGACCAAGCAAAAGATTGCCGACGGCGATCTGATGGGCTTCGACATCACGGCCGTGGAAGCCGAGAAACCAGAAGTTCGCGAGCGTCCAGACGTCCGCGCTAACCCACGCGCGCCTCGCGGCCCACGCGGTGATGGCCCTGCCGGCGGTGGCGGTGGCAGCGGTCGCAAGGACAAAGGCAAAGACCGGGGTCAGGAAAAACCGGCTGCGGCTGCCGCAGCACGTCCTGAGCGTCCGGCACAAAAGCCTCGCGAAGGCACCCCGGCACGTGAACAACGTCCGGCGACTCCGCGTTCCGACCGTGCTCCGGATGAGTTTCTGGATGACGAAGTGGATAACTTCGGTAACCGCGCTGATTACGTCAGCCCATACCCGAACAAGGGCCAAGGCCGTGGTCGTCGTCCAGGCGCACCGGCTCCAGCTCCTGCTGCGGGCGGTGCAGCACCTGCTGGCCGTGCGCCGAGTCAGGCTCGTCCAAGTGCTCCGCGCACGGGCGCTGGCACAACGACCGGCACACCGCCGGCCAAACGTACTGGCGGCGGCGCGCGTAACGGCGCACCTCGTGACGGTCAGGCCCGTCGCGAGGAACAACCTCGCAATCGCCGTCCGGCTGCTCGTGATGACCAACCTGCCGCGCGCCAAGAGCCCGCCGTTCGTGGTCCTCGCGACGGTCAGCCAGCGCCGACCATCGTGCATAAAGAGTCCAAGACCGACCGTTTCCCGTCGGCCGAGCAACTGGACCAACTGCCAAGCCGCCCACGCGGCGAGAAGCCAGCACTGCTGACGCGTAACCGCGAAGGTTGAGCTAGCTGAATAAAAAAACGCCCCGGCTGGGGCGTTTTTTTTTGGGTGCTGGTTAAGCCATTTCTATAGAACCGAATCTCTGAAGGAGCTAACTTGCTGGCGAAAGTTGCATGCGGTCTGTCAGGCCGCTTCGCCAACAAGTTGGCTCCCTACAAGTGCAAACAATAACGTTACTTAGCTTGGATGCCTTCGAACGAAATGATCAGTTCCATCGATTCGGACGCTGGGCCCAGGTTCATCATTTTGCCGAAGTCAGAACGGTTGATCGTAGTGGTGCCTGCGAAGCCAGCACGGTAGCCGCCCCACGGATCTTTGCCTTCACCCAAGAAGGTCGCTTTGACCACGACCGACTTGGTAACACCGTGCAGGGTAAGGTCGCCCGTTACGTCGGCTGTGACCTTGCCATCCGCATCTTTACCGGTGGTTTTGACCGAGGTAGAGACGAATTTGGCTTCCGGGTATTTAGCGACATCCAGGAAATCAGCGCTGCTGATGTGCTTGTCACGTTCAGCCTGGTTAGTGAAAACGCTGGCGGTTTTCAGGCTGATGCTGATCTTGCTGTCTTCAGGTTTGGCTGCATCAAAGCTGAACGTACCGTCCCAGTCCTTGAACGTGCCGTAAATGAAGCTGTAGCCCAAGTGGCTGATCTTGAAGTTGATGAAGGCGTGCTGGCCTTCTTTGTCGACTTTGTAATCAGCGGCCATCGCCTGACCGGCCGACAACAAAGCGGTACCCAGTGCCAGAGCGGCGAGAGTCTTCTTGAACATGCTGTAATTCCTGTTTGGTTTGAACATTAGTCGCGACCCAACATGCGCGTTAGGGTCGCATCGCGATCGATAAAGTGGTGCTTCAATGCTGCAAGACCGTGAAGGACTGAGAAAATCACCAGAATCCAGGCCAGGTACAAGTGAACGTCGCCAGCGACATCTGCCTGGTCAGGAATGCTGTCGATCAACGACGGCACTTCGAACAGACCGAACACCGAAATTCCCACACCGTCGGCGGTGGAAATGAGGTAACCGGCGAACATCGTGGCAAACAGACCGACATACAGGAACACGTGACCGAACGTAGCGCCTAGGCGAGTCCACTTGCCGTAGGTTGAAAGTTTCGGCGGCGCAGGACTGAACAAACGCCAAACGACTCGAAACAACATCACGGCAAACAGTGTTATGCCAATGCTCTTATGCAGGTCCGGCGCAGCTTTACGCCAGGTGTCGTAGTAATCGAGCCCGACCATCCACAGCCCGAGCGCGAACAAGCCAAACACGACAACCGCAACGCCCCAGTGCAGCACCATGCTGACCAGGCCGTAACGAGAGGAGGAGTTACGTAACTGCATGCCAATTACCTTGTAAGAATGGGTTCAAGACTAACTTTTTATCTATCGAATGAAAGCGCAAAATTTAGCTGTGAGGTATCGAAAAATACGATCATTGATGACCTCACATCGGCCAACTATCAGCATCCCGATAATGCCCAACCGACAATACTGCGCTGTGACAGTCGGACTTTACGCCCCGATGAACGGCACTGCTTAATCATTGTTCGTTACAAGAGGTTGTTCCGCAGCCATGCATTGCATAGGCTTGCGCGATTGTTTTGCCCTCGCGCCAAGCGAGTGTCACCAGGAGATTACCCATGGGCTTGAATAACCAGTGGATGCAACGCGACCTCGCGGTGCTCTGGCATCCTTGCACCCAGATGAAAGACCACGAAAGCCTGCCGCTGATCCCGATCAAAAGCGGCAAGGGCGTATGGCTCGAAGACTTCGAAGGCAAACGCTACCTCGACGCGGTTAGCTCGTGGTGGGTTAACGTTTTCGGCCACTCTAATCCGCGCATCAACCAGCGGATCAAGGATCAAGTCGATCAATTGGAACACGTCATCCTCGCTGGCTTCAGTCATCAGCCGGTGATCGAACTCTCCGAGCGCCTGATCAAGATGACGCCCAAGGGCCTGACCCGCTGTTTCTATGCTGACAACGGTTCATCGTGCATTGAAGTCGCGCTGAAAATGAGTTTTCACTACTGGCTCAATCGCGGTCAGCCGAATAAAAAGCGCTTCGTCACCCTGACCAACAGCTACCACGGCGAAACCATGGCCGCGATGTCAGTGGGCGACGTGCCATTGTTTACCGAGACTTATAAAGCGCTGTTGTTAGACACGATCAAAGTGCCAAGCCCGGATTGCTACCACCGGCCCGAGGGCATGAGCTGGGAAGAACATTCGCGCAACATGTTCGTCGCCATGGAGCAGACCCTGGCCGAGCACCATGACACCGTCGCCGCAGTCATCGTCGAGCCGTTGATTCAGGGCGCAGGCGGCATGCGTATGTATGACCCGATTTACCTCAAGCTATTGCGCGACGCCTGCGACCGCTACGGCGTGCATTTGATTCACGACGAAATCGCTGTAGGTTTCGGCCGGACGGGCACCATGTTCGCCTGCGAACAAGCCGGCATTACCCCGGACTTTCTGTGTTTGTCCAAAGCGTTGACCGGTGGTTACTTGCCGCTGGCCGCCTGCATCACCACTGATGATGTGTACGACGCGTTCTACGACGACTACTCATCCTTGCGCGCCTTCCTGCATTCCCACAGCTATACCGGCAATCCCCTCGCGTGTGCGGCGGCGTTGGCGACGCTGGATATCTTCGAACAAGACAACGTGATCGAAAACAACAAAGCCCTGGCGACGCGTATGGGCACGGCGACTGCGCATTTGGTTGACCACCCGAATGTGTCTGAAGTGCGACAGACCGGCATGGCATTGGCCATCGAAATGGTCCAGGACAAAGCCACGAAAACCGCTTACCCGTGGCAAGAGCGGCGCGGTTTGAAGGTGTTTCAGCATGCGCTGGAGCGTGGCGCCCTGCTCCGTCCATTGGGCAGCGTGGTCTATTTCCTGCCGCCCTACGTAATCACCCCCGAGGAAATCGACTTCCTCGCCGAAGTCGCCACCGAAGGCATCGACATCGCCACCCGCACGAGCGTCAGCGTGGCCGTGCACGAGAACTTCCACCCGAATTTTCGTGATCCGGGCTAGCAGGTATTTCGGTGGCGCCTGGAATATTGCTTTCGTCGGCAAGCCGACTCCCACAGGTATGCGAACCTGTGGGAGCAGGCTTGCCTGCGAAGAAGTTCACGCAAGATATCAGGCACAACCCCGCACGCTTGTTTCAACAGATTCAACCCATTTCAGAGACCCACCATGAGACTGTCCCGCTTTTTTATCGAGACGCCCCTGAGCCTCGGCGAACACGAACTGCCAGAAGCCCAAGCGCATTACATCGGCCGCGTGTTGCGCATGGCCGAAGGTGACGCCCTGCAATTGTTCGACGGATCGGGCAGCGAATTTCGCGGCACGTTACTCGAAGTCGGCAAAAAACGCGTGCGGGTCAACCTCGACGAGCAGTTCGCCGGGCAAACCGAATCGGCGCTGAAAATCCACTTGGGCCAAGGCTTGTCACGCGGCGAGCGGATGGATTGGGCGATTCAGAAAGCCACCGAACTGGGCGTCCGCGAAATCACCCCGATCATCAGCGAGCGCTGTGAAGTCCGCCTCAAGGACGAACGGGCCGAGAAGCGCCAGCTGCACTGGAAACAAATCGCGATCAGCGCCTGCGAGCAATGCGGCCGTTCTGTGGTGCCGGTCATTCATCCGCCGCTGGCTTTGGCTGACTGGCTGAAGCAGACCGATGCGGATTTGAAACTGGTGCTGCACCCCGTTGCCGAGCCACTGAGCCGCCACGACAAGCCCTTCACCCTGGCCTTTTTGATTGGTCCTGAAGGCGGGTTGAACGATGCTGAAGTCGACCAAGCGACAACCGCCGGCTTCCACGCCGCCCGCCTCGGCCCCCGCGTCCTGAGAACCGAAACCGCACCGGTGGTGGCACTGAGCGTCGCCCAACAGTTATGGGGTGATTTCTAAACAGCCTTCGCAGGCAAGGTGAACCGGTCAAGCCTGATCCCACAGGGTGCTGAACACAACTGTGGGAGCAGGCTTGCCTGCGAAGAAATCAACCCGATTTAAGATCACAGCACATAAAAAAGTATCGCCACAAAGTGCAGCAAACTGCCAGCCATCACGAATAAATGCCAGATGCCATGCCAGTGCCTGAATCGCGTGTCGAAGGCGAAAAAGATAATACCGATGGTGTACAAAATTCCGCCCGCCGCCAGCCACGCGAATCCCGCTGTGCCCAGTGCCGCCATCAGCGGTTTGACCGCCACCAACACAATCCAGCCCATCACCGCGTAAATCACGATGGACATCACTCGCGCTTCGGAGCGGGGTTTTATTTCCTGCAACATGCCGATCACCGCCAAGCCCCAGACGATACCAAACAGTGTCCAGCCCCACGGCCCGCGTAGGGTGACCAGACAAAACGGCGTATAGCTGCCCGCAATCAACAGGTAGATCGACAGGTGATCGACCTTCTGCATGATGACCTTCGCCCGGCCCCGGACGCTGTGATACACCGTGGACACGCTGTACAGCAGCAGCAAGGTCACGCCGTAAATAGCCGTACTGACGATCTTCCAAACACTGCCGTCCATGCTGGCCATTACCAGCATCCAGACCACCCCTATGAAAGCCAACACGGCCCCCACCAAGTGGGTCCAGGCGTTTAAACGTTCCCCGTGATACATACTCGAACCTCAAAAGCCTACAACCCAGCGCGCAAGGCTCAGGGTTATGCGTCAAAAGCGCAATCCCCGACCTCAATCCTTGTCGCGCTGGTCGATAAAAAACTAGAGTAATTAGCGCCCTAACGTTCACACTGAGCGCGTTTGAGCCTAAGCCTTTTTGAGAATCGCCATGCAATTACCCAACCCTATTCGCCCGACGCTGTGGGAGCTGTTTTTCAACTTTGCCATGGTCGGGCTCTTTGGGTTTGGTGGCGTCATGCCGTGGGCGCGGCAAATGATGGTCGACCGCCGGCAATGGGTCGATGACGCGGAGTTCGCAGAGCTGCTGACCACCGGCCAGTTCTTTCCCGGTCCTAATATTGGCAACATCTGCATCATCTTCGGCAGGCGTCAGCAAGGGTTGGCCGGCGCCCGGGTATCGATTGTCGGCCTCTATCTCTTCCCCACTATCGTCACGATTCTCGCCGGTTTTGCTTACACCAAATGGTGGCACGTGTACGCAGTGCAGCAGGTCTTCGGCGCCGTAATGCCAATCGCCACCGGCCTGATGCTCGGCACCACCCTCAGGTTACTGCAGGGCATGCCGCGCAACATTCATACCCTTTCTGTGTTCGTCATCACCTTCGTCTTCACCGGGTTGTTGGTGTTGCCGCTGTGGACGGTGCTGTTGATCTGCATCCCGCTGTCACTGGCGCTCAGCTACCTCACCCCCGACGGTCGCGCGCATCAGGGCGAGGCTTGACCATGCAAAGTGTGCTGCTGCAACTGGCATTCAACTGCGTGCTCTGGTCATTGATGGCCATTGGCGGCAACAGCGTGGCGATTAGCGATATTCACCGCTACACCGTGATGCAGGCGCATTGGGTCACCGACGCACAATTTGTCGCGTTCTTCGCCATGGCCCAAGCATTGCCGGGGCCCAATGGTATGTTTCTGGTGTTCATCGGCCAAGAAGCGGCGGGCATTTCCGGTGCTTTGACAGTGATGGTGGCCAAGCTGGTGCCGTGTTCGATGATCACCTATTACGGCGCCGCCTGGCTGGAGCGCCAGGCTCATCGGCCGTGGGTGCAGCGGGTGAAGCGTTTGTTATTGCCGGTGACCATCGGCCTGATTCTGGCTGCGTCGTTCGTGTTGATCAAAAGCATGGAGAACGGCTGGGCTCAAATATCACTGACCGTTATCAGCGCCGCGATCATCTATTTTTCCAGGATCAATGCGATTTGGCTGATCCTGATCGGAACCGCGCTGGGTTTAACCAGCGGCTTGTTGAATGCCGATTGGTTCTGATGCTCCACAGCACACACAACTATCTGTAGGAGCCAACGTGTTGGCGAGAGGCCCTAGCGGGTGTACTTGATTAATCGCCTCGCCAACACGTTGGCTCCTACAGTTAATTCAAGCGTTATAGGTTGTTGATAGGAATGCCCGACATGTTGATCGACGAAGAACTGACCCTGAAGAAGCTGGAGATATTTCTGGCCTTCATGCGCACCGGCAACTTGGCGCGGGCAGCCGTTGAGTTGCAGACAAGCAACGTCAGCGTACACCGGGCCATACACTCGCTGGAAAGCGCCTTGCGCTGCCCGCTGTTCAAGCACGAAGGCCGCAATCTGACGCCGTTGGAGAGCGCTTATGTACTGGAAGAGCGTGCGCAAAAACTGATTCAGGACGTGGTCAAAACCGTGGAAGTGACGCGTCAGGCTGCTGGGTTTTCAGCCGCGCGATTCAAGCTCGGGGCGTTGTATTCCCTCACCGTCAAAACCGTTCCGCAACTGATCATGGGTTTGAAGATACGCCGCAGCGAGCTGAACATCGACTTGATTCTCGGCTCAAACATCGATCTGTTCTATAAGCTGAAAAACATGGAAGTGGACGCGATTCTGGTGTCGCTCAACGAAAGCGTCAGCGACCCCGACTGCGAGCAACTGCCGCTGTTCTCCGACGACATCTTCCTCGCGGCCCCCGCGGACTCACCCTTCTCGCACCAAAGCGAAGTCGACCTTAGCGACCTACGCGAAGCCACCTTCCTGACCCTGACCCAAGGCTTCGCCACCCACCAAGACGGGGTTAGGGTGTTTCAACAAGCGGGCTTTGAGCCAAAAGTGGCGATGCAGGTCAACGACATCTTCACCCTGCTGAGCATGGTCAGCTCCGGGGTCGGCTATGCGTTGCTGCCAGGACGAGTAGCGGCGGTGTATGAGAACCGAGTGCGTTTGATCCCACTCCAGAAACGCTATCGCATGCAACAACACATCGGCGTGGTGTTCCTGAAAGCCAAAGAGCGCGACCCAAACTTACTGGCCTTGGTAGCTGAATGCCGAATGTATGCCAATCGGCATTCGCAAGGTTGATGCGGATTTAAACCGCCTCGCCCACGTTGGCTCTGTAGGAGCCAACGTGGGCGAGAGGCCTTTTGCTTTTTAGCCCATGATTCCGCGCACGATGAAGTACAACACCGAAGGCCCTAGCAAGCAGCCCAAGCCGGTGTGGAAGGTCGCGGTCAGTGCGCCGTAGGGCACCAGACGGCGATCCGTGGCGGCGAGACCTGCGGTGACGCCGCTGACGGTGCCTGCAAGGCCACCGAAGACCATCGCCGAGCGTGGGTTGTCGAGACCCATCCAGCGTGCAGCCATCGGGGTAGCAACCATCACCAGAATCGCTTTGATCAAGCCGGTGGCGATGGACAACGCCATCACGGCAGAGCTTGCACCGATGGCGGCGCCAGTGACGGGGCCAACGATGTAGGTCACAGCGCCTGCACCGATGGTGGTCATGCTGATCGCATCACGGTAACCGAACATCCAGGCGATGCTCGCCCCTACGATGAAGGGCAGCGTGGTGCCCAGCAGCAAGGCGATGACGCCAACCAATCCGGCTTTGCGTGCTTCGCTGGCTTGCACTTCGAAGGCAGTGGCGACGATGGCGAAGTCACGCAACATGGCGCCGCCCATCAAACCGATGCCGGAAAACAGACTGATGTCCGCCAGGCCTTTTTCGCCGCCGGTCATTGTGCCGCCGATCCACGCAAGGATTAGCCCGATCACAATGGCAATCGCTGAACCATGAATACGGCCGAACGTCAGACGTTTCGAGATAACGACGGACATCCACATGACGATGCCGACAAACGCGAACGCCGTGACCAGGCCGTATTGGCCGAGGTCTTTTGCCAGTAGTGGCCACATATCAACGTCCCCCTACGGTGGTGACAACAGGTGCAGCCGGCAACATTTCCGGCGGTTCCTCAGCTGGCAGCGGTTCGCCTTTGTTGAATCGGCTGATAAAAGCGATGGCGCAACCACACACCAGCACCGAGGCGACGGCGGCCAAAATGGCAACCGGACCGCCGTGCAAAGCGGCTACTACGTTTTGTTGCGCGGCCATGGCAACCACGACCGGAATGTACATGGCACCCCAAAAACCCACGCCCATCTCGCAGTCTTTGGTCATGCCGCCACCGCGTTTCTGCATCCACAACCGGGCGCAGATCAACAGGATCATGGCGATGCCCACACCGCCGACATTGGATTTGACGCCCAGTAACACGCCCAGCATGTCGCCGAGAATGACCCCTGCCAGGGTGCAGATGGCCAGTAAAGCCACACCGTAAATAATCATTATTTTTATCCTCACATTGCGTTGCTGAAGTTGTTGTTTTTATCCTTCGCAGCAGCTATTTGATCTATGGATTACGGCGTCCCTCCTCTTGCAGCAACGCGCCCAACGTATCCAAGCGGGCCCCTTGAAAGGCGACCGCAGCTCCTGGTTCAAACACTTTTCGGCCCAGCCCCGTTAGCACGGTGCCGGGTGGCAATTCGATTTGCAGGCGCACTCCACGCTCGTAAGCGGTTTGTACGGTGCTGCGCCAGTCGATCACCCGACACATGTTGTAGGTCAGGTCATCGCGTAATTTATCGACGGTCATTACCAACCGCGCGGTGCTGCCACTGAGGTAGCGCACCGTCGGTGCTTGCATCGATACCTTGGCAAACGCGTCTGCCAAGGCCAACGCCGGCTGGTCGAGTAACGCGCAGTGAGACGGCACGCTGACCAGCAAACGTTTTGCGGCGGCTGCACCCTTGGCTTTTGCCAGTTCGGCGACGTGAGCCATTGCCGCATCGCTGCCTGCCACCACCATTTGCGCCTCGGCATTGATATTGGCGAGGTACAGCGGCGTCTCTGCGCAGTGAACCTCGGCGATCAAGGCCTCAACCGTGGTTTGATCGAGACCGAGGATCGCGGTCATGCCGTATCCTGTGGGGTAAGCGTTTTGCATCAGCTCACCGCGCAAGGCGACCAAGCGCAAGGCATCGCCAAACCCCAGCGACCCGGCAATCACTGCTGCGGGGTACGCGCCAATGGACAGCCCCGCCACATAGGTAGGCGCTTCGCTGCGTTCGATCAGCAACCGAGCGCAGGCCACACCCGAGATCAATAAACACAGCTGCACGGCCCGGGTATAGGTCAATGCTTGAGCAGAATCCAACCCCCCTATTTCTTCGCCCAACTCATCGCTGGCCTCAAGCAGGCACTCGCGAATCAGCGCTTCATCCGGCAACTGATGGAGCATCTGCGGGTACTGCGCACCCTGGCCGGGAAATACCATAAAGCTGCTCATGCCGCTTGCTCGATCGACAGCCAGGGGTTGTCGATCAAGCGCGCGCCGTGATCGGTTTTCAACAGCACTTGGTGCGCAGTTCCGGCCCACTCACGCAATGCCACGCCGCCGTTGGGCGTTTGCAACTGCACGTCTATCCGGCAAACAGCGTATTCAAGTTGAGCAACCAACTGCGCCGAATGGTTGCGACTAAACAGCTGCGGCGTGCGCAGAATCAAATCCAGGTCGCTGCCAGCATGCAGCGCTGAAAAACCACTGGCCAGTTCAAAACCGGCGCTGCCGCTGACGCCCCACACCAGGCCTAAATCGTCCATCACCGGCTTGATCTGCTTCAGCGCTTTCAAGGCGGGCCAATCGTGATCACCTTCAAATTCAGCAGCAATCAGTTGTTCCGGCGAAATCTGATGTTGTATATCAACCCGGTTCATCAGCGTGGCATAGCGTTGTTCACGCTGCTGACCGCGCACACCTACCGCGATTTGGTCGGCCGCCACCAATGCCCGACGCACCACCACCGGTTGACCGAGGCCCAAGGCGTCGGCCACCCACAGTGGCGCATCAGCCGGCAACGCGCGCGCAGGCAAACCCCAGAGCAAATCATGGGGCTGCACCGCGCCAAAACGCTTCATTACCACTGCGCCCGCAACAGCTCACGCACCGTGGAAGACGCCGCTCGGTTCTCTGCCCCAAGGCGACTGCTCAAGTCGGTGCCAGTTGCCCGAACATCCTCCACAGCCGCAATCAAGCACGCTCGAACCTGCTCAATGTCTTGCGCAGTGGGCTTTTCGATCTGACTCACAGAGAGGGTTTTCCACAGCAAACCCAAGGTCGCGAAGCTGTCGATGTCATACGCCATGGGTGGCACGCTGGCCGCGAGTTTTTCCAGTTCTTCAACGGTGCGAAGGGTAACTCTGGCGGCAGAGGCTTTGCCCATTGCATGCACCATCACGCCGGGGTCGCGCAGGGCGATTAGGCGATTGGCCTGATAACCGTGCGCCAAAAACGCACCGGACATGGCCTTGCCCACCAACAGCGCAATCACCGGGTGCCCGGCCAACCGCGCACGGGCGTAGCTGTCTGCGGCGCCCGCCAGCGCTTGATGAATGCCCAATGCTTCTTCGCGGCGACCATAAGCTTGACTCGGCACGTCGACGATGGCGATCAAGGTCCGCTTGTGTTCGCTGTGCTGATCCAGCTCGATGGCTTCGTCCACCGCTTTCGCCAGACCCCAGCCTTCCAACAGACCCACTTCACCGTTACGCGCCCGAGGGAACGGATTGTCGGTGTCGGCAACCACCGCTAAAAAGCGCGCCGGCTGTTGACCCAATTCGCCGTCGGCGACTTTCAGCGATGCGGGCAAACCCTGTACTTCAGCGGCGCCGTTGCTCAGGGCCAAAAACCACTGCAAACCCCGCACTGAGAAATCACTCATGACTGTTCTCCCTGGTACAGCGCGCGCACGGTTTGCGGGTCGATTTGCGAGGTGGTGTCCAACTCGGACAGGCGCTGTAAATAGTGTTCGTATTGATTGCTGCGATGTTGCGCGGGCAAGCCCTTGTGCAACAGGGCGGCCACTTGCTGCTGAATGGCTGCCACGTCGTCGATGGCAAATGCATCCACCAGTGCGCTGGCAAAGCGCTGCTCGCCACCGGTCAAGCTCCAGATGAACGGCCGGTTGCGCGAGTCGTATTCTTGAATGCCGGCTTCTTGCTCGATGACCTGCGGACCGTTCAAGCCCAAACGGGCTTCCTGAGTCACCAATAAATAGCTGCACAAGCCTGCGGCGATGGACATGCCGCCGAAGCAACCAACGCTGCCCGCCACCACGCCGATCACCGGTTGGTAGCGGCGCAGATCGACAATCGCGGCATGGATATCAGCAATCGCCGCCAGGCCCAGATTGGCTTCCTGCAAACGCACGCCACCGGTTTCCAGCAACAGCACGGCGGCGGTGGGAATTCCGTTGCGGTTGTCTTCAGCGGCCAGTTCCAAGACACCGGCCATTTTCGCGCCACCGACTTCGCCCATGCTGCCGCCCTGAAACGCGCCTTCAATCGCGGCGACCACCACCGGTAAACCACCGATGGTGCCTTTGGCAATCACTACCCCATCGTCGGCTTGTGGCACGACGCCTTGTTTGGCCAGCCACGGTGACATCATGCGATCGAACGGGCCGAGTAATTCGCGAAAGCTCCCGGCATCCAATACTGCACGGGCGCGCTGGCGAGCATTGAGTTCGACGAAGCTGTGCTGATTGAGCAAGCGTGCGCTGTCAGTCATGGCCGATCTCCTCGAAACCTTGTTCCATGCGCAAGCGCACCACGCCCGGCGTCGCGCCGAAATCATGAATATCGATGCTCATGGCTGGCGGTGTTTGTCCATCAAACATCCGCTCGAACAGGTGCTGCCAACGCGAGGAAGCACCGTTGACCGAGGTCGTCACCTGAATCGACAACTTGCCCGGTTCGCCCGGTTCAAGCATCACTTCCAGATCGCCAGAACCGACACAGCCCACCAACGCACGGCCCAAGGGCGGTTGCCCGGCAGGGAATTCAAAAGAAAGGGTTTCCATGATCAAACATTCCTCGAGTGTTCGCCGAGCCCAGGCTCAAGGCTATCGATAAACAGGCACGCTGCGAGCAGGTCCGCTGCGCCACCGGGCGATGCATTCAGGCTCAACAACTGCGCATCTAATTCGTGCAGGCAACGCCGACCCGCGAGGCTGGCACTGCCGCCCGCATCCAGCACTTTCTGTGCGCCGAGTTGCATGGCCTGAAGACCGGCTTCCCCGGCGCGGTACAGCACGCAGGTATCGCCCAAGGTGGTCATGATTGCCAGCAAGGCGTCGAGTCGGGCGTTTTGCTCGCCTTGCCCTGCGGCACGACTGCGTTGCAGCTGCGGCAAACCAAACTCCAGCACTGCCGGAAAGCCCAACTGCGCCTGTTCCCGAGCACCGTGTGCGCCGTAACGTTGAGCGACTTCAGCGCCGTGGCTGTTTTGGACCGGTGAGTGACGGTCGTCGATCAGGGCCAGGCGCGCCGCTCGCAGACCGATCGCGGCGGGCGTTTGATTCGCCGGCTCTAGCGCGACAGCGACTATCAGCAAGCCCAAGGCCCAAATCGCCCCACGGTGGGTATTCACGCCGTCCGTGGTGCGCATCATCGCCGCTTCGCCGTCGCGACCGATGCGGCCGATGGCTTCCCGCAACGGCTGTCCGACGGCGCCAAACTCCAGCGCCGCTTCGGCCATCTCTTTAAACGCGGGCCACAACGACAAGGCCGAGGCATGCATCAAGCCCAAGTGCAAATCGCTGTGTGCACCGTTGCCGCGACGGTCCACCAGCGCCGGTTTCGGCGACAGGTCGGCTTCATCAATCAATGCGTCAACCGCGAGGTCGGCCAAGCGCTCGGCCAGCGACATGGCGAGCGGTTCTAGCTTAAGTGCGCGCATCACCAGCTCCTGAATTGGGCGGGTGGGTTGTACAAGCCTCCAGACCACGCCACCAAATCGGCAACGCTTTTGGCGGCAAGCAGCTCGCGGCTGGCATCGGTACGGCGGATGCCCAAATCTTCCGGCAGCGCAATCAACCCCTCACGCCGCATCCGCGCCGTGTCTTTGGGGTTATGCCGCATGCCGATGACGGTGACACCGGCAACCGCAGCGATCATGGCCTGACGTTCTTCCAACGAGCGCGCCTTGTACAGGTAAGCGATGCCTTCTTCGGTGAGCAAGTGGGTGACGTCATCGCCGTAAATCATGATCGGCGCCAGGGCCATGCCGCTTTTCTTTGCGACTTCAACCGCGTCCAGGGTTTCAACAAAGGTCGGTTTGCCGCCCTCCTGGAAAGTCTCGACCATTTGCACCACGAGCTTTTTGCCGCGTTCAAGGTACGCCGCCGGACCGTCACCGGTTTGCTGGCGCATGTCCAACCACGCGGGGGTGGCGTGACGACGGCCGTGAGGATCATGGCCCATGTTCGGCGCGCCCCCGAAACCGGCAAGGCGGCCACGGGTGACAGTTGAGGAGTGACCATCGCCATCGACTTGCAACGTCGCGCCGATAAACAAATCCACCGCGTACTGACCGGCCAGCTGGCAAATCATCCGGTTGGAGCGCAGCGAGCCGTCACGACCGGTGAAGAACACGTCCGGGCGTGCAGCGATGTAGTTTTCCATGCCCAGTTCGGTGCCGAAACAATGGATGCTTTCAACCCAGCCGCTTTCGATCGCGGGGATCAAGGTCGGGTGCGGGTTCAGCGTCCAGTTGCGGCAGATCTTGCCTTTCAACCCCAAGGATTCGCCGTAGGTGGGCAGAATCAACTCGATGGCGGCAGTGTTGAAACCGATGCCGTGGTTGAGCGACTGAACGTTATGTTTTTCGTAAATGCCTCGGATCGCCATCATCGCCATCAACACGTGCACGGGCTTGATGTGACGCGGGTCGCGGGTGAACAGCGGTTCGATGTAAAACGGCTGGTCGGCCAACACCACGAAGTCTACCCATGACGCAGGGATGTCGACGCGAGGGAGATCGCTGACATCGTCGACGATCTGATTAACCTGGAAAATCACGATACCGTCGCTAAACGCGGCAGGTTCGACCAATGCGGGGGTGTCTTCGGTGCTGGGCCCGGTGTAGATATTGCCGGCGCGGTCGGCCATGAAACCGGCTGACAGCACGACATTCGGGATGAGATCGACCACTAACCGCGCGTACAGCTCGATGTAGGTGTGAATGGCGCCGATTTCCAGCAGGCCGTCTTCCAGCAACTGGCTGATGCGCAGGCTTTGGGTGCCGGCAAAGGAGAAGTCGAGCTTGCGGGCGATGCCGAGTTCGAAGAGGTCCAAGTGTTCCGAGCGGCCAACGCTGGGCATGATCATGTGCAGATCGTGCAGCTTGGCGGGATCGACTTTGGCCAGCGAGCGAGAGAGAAAATCTGCCTGCTTCTGGTTGTTGCCTTCCAGCACCACGCGGTCGCCGGGTGCAATCAGCGCCTCAAGCGCCGCGACGATGTGTTCAGTCGGCAGTACCACGCCATCTGCGAGAGACCGCACCTGCTCGAGCCGCCGCTGCTTTTCGCTGCGCCGACGCGACCAGCGCGGATCGAGTGTTGTTGTTATTGTCATGCTGGCTCCACGAATTCGCTGTCGTGGGTCACCTTAGAATCGAATGGCCTTGAGCATCAATCAAGCAAAACGCCCAATCGTTACGGTTAGGGTAATGATTGCTTCGACTGTATGGTGAATGCCACGTCCTATACGCCGCGCTGTCGCGCAGCAAACTGGGTTGCACTTGGTGTGGCTTGAGATTGCAGCGTGTCAGGACTGAAGTATTCCCGAATAAATCGGTCCCGCGGATTCTGTAGGAACTGCCGAAGGCTGCGATAAAAATTTTCGGTCGTACCCTTTCGGGTCTAACGAAGTCTCTGTGGGCTTGCTAACGAAAGTGCCAATGCAGGCGACCCACATTTCAGGTCGACATCAGCGGCGCGATTCCGGCCTCTTCGCAGGCAAGCCTGCTCCCACGGTCTACGGCTGCTTGCTATCACCCCTGTCAATTAAATCTTAGAGTCGTAGCGGCTTCGCAGCCTTCGGCATTAGTTGATAAACGCTCTACTGTTTCCAACTGAGCACTAATACATCCCCGCCTTCAACTCAAAAACCGCCGCGTTATCGCAGGCGGTTTTTTTATAACTTACGTTTAGGAAATATCCTAATACGGTCGCGGATGCGTCCTACATACGGCGTGGGTGGACCTGAGCCAGCATGTGAGCCAATGAATTTTGGCCTTACAAAAAGAGGATCGAACATGCCGATCTTTATCATTCAGAACATATTCACCCAGACTGTCACCGACCTGAAAAGGTCGCGCAACCTACAGGTGTTCGCGTTCTCCAGAAAGGAATCCCTTAACCCCCTTTACTCAGACGTTTGGCGCAAAGCTGCAAGAGGGCACCGGTCCAGATACACCCGACATCGGGTAGTCGTGGAGATGGCGCCCTATACAGAGTTGGGGGGTATCGACGGCCACTTTCTACCCTGCGACCAAGTCGCCGTTTCGGCAGTGGCGGCAACGCCCGGTCAAAGCAGTTACCCCTTCAATTACCCATCCAAAATGGAAGTCCCTTCTGTATGTCCAGCACCTTGAATTCAGGTTGGCCTCGCCGTACGCCGGTGCTTTTGGCTGCGGGCGTGCTCGCCTGTCTGGCCCTGCAAGCGTGCAGCCAATCATTACCCGACCGCCTCGGCGCGCCCATTGAGGGTTACAGCCACACCTCGGCGGCCATCAATTACTTCATGGTCAACGGCAATGGCGGTCCGAACATCGGGCCTTACGGCGGGGGTGGCAAGCAGAACTGCTGCGTGACCCTGCCGCGCCAATGGCATCCCGGCCTGACCGTGGTGGTGGAGTGGGAGAAAGATCCAACACCACACGCTTACGGTGATTGGCCCGAGCCACCATTCACTGATGCCTGGCGTGCCCGAATGAAAAAAGAAAAGACCAACAACACCCGCCACCGCGCCGTCGTGGAGGTGGCGCCGTATGAAGTGCTAGGCGTCGTCGACGTCCATTTTTTGCCCTGCGATCAAGTCGCCGTCTCGGCGGTCGCGGCCACGCCTGGCCATGCCAAGTATCCCTTTAGCTACCCATCGAAAATGGAAGAACCTGCCGTATGTCCAGCACCTTGAACCCAGCTTCGCAACGCCCCGCGTCGGCGTCTTTAACACCAACGCCGCCCTTCAAAAAAGAAGGCCTGTTACCTCGCACTCACTTGGACGTCGGGCTCAATTACCGCACGCAAATCCGGCCCAGGATTCTGGCAGGCTATGCCGCTGAAAAAGCCGCCAAAGCAGCAGGTTTCACCTACCCTGGGCCGCCGTGCATTGATGTGCTGGAAATTACCCTGTGTTTCGACGGCACCAATAACCATGAGCCATCGGACAAACTTGCCCTGCCACCCACCACCACCAATGTGGCGCGGCTTTACCATGCCAGCCTCGGCGCTGATCAGGGCGGCGGTCAGAGCCGAGCCAATGAAAATGGGTTTTACGCTTATTACATGCAAGGCGTGGGCACCGAGTTCAAGGAAATCGGCGAATTCACGCCCGACGACAATGGACTAATGATGGCTGCCGGGGGCGAAAACCGGATCAACTGGGGTATTACTCGGCTCTTGGATGCCGTTGGCAGAGCTTGTGGGGATGAACGTTTGCAATCTCCAGACGCTTACGCCTTGGTTAAACAAATGGGCACCTCGGTCACCGAAGACATGCTTGGCGCCTCACTGCTTAAAGATGGATTCATCCGACGCCAGCAAGCCCTGCAAGCACCGTTGATGGCCCTGCAAAAAAAGGTCGACTACGTGCATGCCCGCAAGACCGTCCCGCGCATCATCGGCATGCGCCTGTGGATCTACGGTTTCTCTCGGGGGGCTGCCGAAGCCCGGGCGTTCGCCAACTGGCTGGAGGCGCTGACCAAGGTCGAGGTGGACGGTGAGACCTGTTATTTGTTTGCCGGAATCCCCATCAGCATTGGCTTCATGGGGCTATTCGATACCGTGGCCTCGGTGGGCGTGGCCTACGTGGCCCCGTTTGCCGCCGGGCACATGGGTTGGGCCGATGACTCCATGCGTTTGCCGGATTCGGAGAAGTTTCTGGAGCGCTGCGTGCATTTGGTCGCGGCTCATGAACAGCGCGGCTGCTTTCCACTGGATTCAATTCGACGCAAGGACAATCCTGACGATCCGAACGGCGCGTCAACCTACCGTAAGGGAACGTTCGAATACCTGTACCCCGGCGTCCACTCGGATGTGGGCGGTGGTTATGCACCGGGGGAACAGGGGAAGGCGGTAGCGGGAGGCAAGGATGTGCTGTCGCAGATTCCGCTACACCACATGTATGCCGAAGCGTACGCAGTGGGCGCACCTTTGCAGGCACCGACGGTCGCTCTCAGTACGGAGCAAAGGGAGAAATGGCCTTGGCTGGAAATGGACAGAAAAACCTTCGAAGCCTTCGACGTCTCCGAAACCCTCACCCACCGCTTCAACACCTGGCTCTCTTTCCACAAAACCGGCCCCCTCAAAGAAGCCATGGAAAGCGAACTGGAAATGCTCACTGCGTGGCGGATCAATCGCTATGCCAGTTACAGGTTCAAGCACACCGCCGCTTACCAGCATTTCCAGGGCAAGGATATGACCACGCCGGAGCGCGATGCATTCAAAGCCCTGCACCAACGACAATTCGCCGAAGAAAAAGCCATCTACGAGGGCCAGCCATTACGCGAGTTGTCAGGCACGACGTTGGCGACCCATGAGGAACAGCTGGCGATCAAACTGGCCTATGAGCAACGTATCGGTGCTGAAAAGCCGATGACGTTCAACATGCGCAAAGGCTTCGAACCCAGCCTTGACCAAGCGCAAATAGACAACGCCATGGCCGAGTTTCGCCGTGACTACGTGCCCTCTTTTTGGGGGTTGTCGTGGGACGCCGATACCGTTAGCTTTGCCACCCTCGCCCACGTAACCTTCGGCGGCTGGGTGTACCTGACCAACGAAGAGGACGAAGCCGAGGAGTACATTCGAATGCGCCGAAAGGCCAATATCGTCTTCGACAAGCTCTACGCCGCCGGCAGTTTTGCAATCCTCAGCGATAAAGCGCAGACCCTTACCGATTTTTTCGACGAGCAAGTCCATGACTCCCGCGCCTGGTTCATGAACGCCATCTTGGGCGAGCGCGAGTTATTCACCGATTACTTCCGCTACCGCTGCATTTTCTTCGACAACGAGTCGAGCAAAGCTCTGTCACCTCTGGTGTCCACTGAGAAAGTGATTGGCGTCGCTGTCGCTGTCGCCAGCATCGGCCTGAGCATCAAGCGTCATGACCCCCGTTATCTGGTGGGGTTGTTGGCGCCGTCGTTTGGGATTCCGTTGTTCCGAGGCAAAGTCGGCCTGCCGGGCATCAGCGCCTTCGATACCCTGACCGGCATGGCCCTGCCCATGCTGAGCAACCTCGACAACCTCCGTGCCTTCAGCAAAGACACCGGCGACGTACTGAAGTTGGTTAACGCCTTGCCGATTCCGCCCACCCTCAGCGACGAAACCGCCACCACGCCTGAGCTTAAAACCCTGCTCAAAGCCCACAAAACGGCGAAGGTCGCAAAAATGGCCAAAGACCTGTTCGACAGCCTGCCCGCCGAAGAGAAAACCAGTTGGCTGGACCAAATCAAAGGCGCCGTGGGCGGGTAACCCCCCCCATCTGGAGCCAACTTGTTGGCGAAGGCCTTAACGCGGTGTTTCAGTAACACCGCCTCGCGAACACGTTCGCTCCTACAGACGGCCGTCGATCTCATACCGCGTGCTGCGCCCGCCGCCCGGCAGTTTCTGCAGGCAGCCTTTTTCCACTAGGTCACTGAGGTGCCGGGTGGCGGTGGCCTTGCTGACCTTGGCCACGGCTTGGTATTGGGCGGCGCTGATGCCTGCCTCAAAACCGTTTTTATCTGACAGCACGTCGCCGTCCAGTAGCCGGTTAAGCACTTTGACCTGCTCGACCGATAATCCATGCGCGCGGTGTTGCTGCCAATAACGCGCTTTGGCTAGTACGCGATCTATGCGTTTTATCGCCTGCTCTAGGGTATCCAGCAGCGTTTGCAGGAACCACTCCAGCCACGGGGTGATGTCCATCTCAGCTTTCTGGCTGTCTTCAAGAATTCGGTAATACCCTTGACGCGCAGCAAGGATGCTTGCGGACAGGGCGTAGAAACGGATGGCCTGGTTTTCGCTCTGGGCCAACGCCAAGTCGGTGATCGTGCGGGCCAGGCGGCCATTACCGTCGTCGAACGGGTGCAAGGTCACGAACCAGAAGTGCGCGATGCCTGCTCGCAGGAAAGGATCAAGACTCGTGTCGGACCGGCTGCGGTCGAACCAATTGAGAAAATCGGCGAGCTGAGTGTCCAGCCCCTCTCGCGGTGGGGCCTGGAAATGCACGGTTGGTCGGTCAAGCCTGCCGGAAACCACCTGCATGGGCTCGTCGCCGCGCAAGGCACCGATGCGAATGCCGTGGGCCAAATAGGCGTCTTCAACAGTAAACAGCAGCCGATGCCAATGCAGCAGCCGCTCAAGGGTCAATGGCGAATGATGCTGTTGAGTGGCATCAAGCATCAGTTCGGCCAGACCTTCGCTGCGCTGGCTGACACGTTGATCGCCCGCCAGTCCAAGACGCCGAGCCAAGGATGAACGCACAGACCCTGCGTTCAGTTGCTCCCCTTCGATGGCCGATGAGGTGATGATGTTTTGTAACAGCGCATCCAATTCGGTCTGTGCGCTGGCATCCGCTCCTGCAGCGCCGATCATGCCCAATAATTGGCCCTGGGCCTTGGAACAGGCGCGTAGCAAGGCAGGCAAGCGATCCACTTGCCAAGTGAAATGTGGCCATGCCGGTTGTTGCCAGATCCAATCAGTGAGTGTGCTCATTCGGCGGCCCTGAAGTGCATGAGCCGAATAATAGCCGTATTCGGCTCATTTTGTGAGCCGAATACGGCATTTAATCGGCTCATCCCTATAAGCCAGCACAGACATAGGAGCGCGATACGGTCCCATCGGACTGACTCGTTTTAACTGAAATACCTGAGTCGCTGATTTACAACTGCTGCGCAGCCGATCGCGGGCAAGCGCGCTCTACGACTTAGAAAGGTTATGCATTGTTGGGGGCTCTAAACCAACCCAGCCTCAACCAGCCACTCTTCCAACCCCGCCAAATCCGGAATTTTGGCGATGGTGTCGCCGACTTGCACCGCAGCCAGTTCCAGCGCGGCCAGTTGCACATCGACGTAACTGAGTTGGCTGTCAACTTTACAAGAGCGAGGGATGCCTTGAGTCAGCAGGGCGATGAATTTCAGATCCGCGCGGCCGCCCAAGGCGTTGAGGACGACGATGCGTGCGCGGCCACCGACTCGGGTACGACTGCCGCAGGCGGCTTCGAAACTGAGCAGCGGCAAGGTACGGTTGCGCCATTTGATCGGCCCCAGGTACCAGCTAGGCGCATCGGTCTCGGCTTTGCTGTCCTGATAATCGATCAGCTCTGCCACGGCAACGTTAGGCAACAATAAGCTGCGGTCGCTCAATGGCAGCAGCAGCCCGGTCAAACTGCCGGCATGGCTGCTCAGGTTCCGAGTGGTGAGGGTGGTGCTAGACATGAACTTGGCTCCATTGGGCGATGCTCTCCAGCAGCACTGATTCCTGATACGGCTTGCTCAGGTAATCGTTCACGCCAATGGTCATGGCGTGGTCGCGATGCTTTTGCCCGGAGCGTGAGGTGATCATGATGATCGGCAGCTCTTTGAGGCGTTGATCGGCGCGGATTCGACTGGCAACTTCAAAGCCGTCCATGCGCGGCATTTCGATGTCCAGCAACAGAACGTCAGGCGTGTGTTCTTGCAACAGCGCCATGGCATCGACGCCGTCTTTGGCGGTGAGCACGTTCATGCCATTGCGTTCGAGCAAGCGACTGGTAACTTTGCGCACTGTCACCGAATCATCGACCACCATGACCAGCACCGGACGCGCCTGCTCCATTTCGATGTATTTCGGAGTGCTCAGGCCGGCTGCTTGCTGGGCCAAGAGCCGCAAGTTCAAAGAACGGATGTGTGTGAGCAAATCCAAAATAAACACCACTCGACCGTCGCCCAGGATCGTCGCACCGGAAATGCCCTGCAATCCCGAAAACTGCGCGCCCAGGCTTTTGACCACGATCTCCCGCGAACCGGCCAGTGCATCGACTTGCACCGCGACCCAGTGGTCGTGCACATGCACCAACAGCACTGGCAGCGGCTGAGTCTGACCGAGCAGCTTTGGTGGCAGGCCGTTATTCAACAATTCACCGAGGTAGCGCAACTCATAGCTGCGCTCGGAAAATTGATAGCGCGGCGGGTCTGACTGGTAACAGGCTTCCAGCTCATGAGGCATGACCCGCACGATGCCGCCAACGGTGTTCAACGGCACGGCGTATTGTTCGTCGCCGCACTGAACCATCAGCGCCCGGTTGACCGACACCGTAACCGGAAGCCGAATCTGGAAGCGCGTGCCTTGCCCCGGTTTCGAGTCAATGATCATCGAGCCGCCGAGCTGTTTGACCTCCGCATGAACCACGTCCATGCCCACTCCGCGACCAGAAATCTGGGTGACTTTTTCCGCCGTGGAGAAGCCTGCCTGAAGGATGAATTGCAGCAATTCGTAATCACTCAGCTCGGCGCTTGCATCAATCAGCCCGCGCTTGATGGCCTTGCGCCGCACCGCGTCAAGGTCAACACCGGCACCGTCATCACGCATTTCAATGACGATATCCCCGCCTTCGTGAATCAGGCTCAAACTGATAGTGCCTTCTTCCGGCTTGCCCGCAGCCAGGCGTTCTTCGGCACTTTCCAGGCCGTGATCGACGGCGTTACGGAGCATATGCTCCAGCGGCGCGACCATGCGCTCCAAGACGCTACGGTCCATCTCGCCTTCAGCACTGCCGACATCGAAATTGACCTGCTTATCCAACTCCCCCGCGACCTGGCGCACGATCCGGCGCAAACGCGGTAATAGGCGTTCGAACGGCACCATCCGCGTGCGCATCAAGCCTTCCTGCAACTCGGTATTGACCCGAGCCTGCTGCGACAACAACCGTTGCGCATCCTGGTTGCGGGTGTGGAGGGTTTCTTTGAGGTCCAGCAGGTCGGAGGCCGACTCGAACAAGGCCCGCGACAGCTGCTGCAGCTGGGAATGACGGTCCATTTCCAGCGGGTCGAATTCTTCGTAGCCCAACCGCTCAGCCTGGACCTGTTCGCGACTGAGGATTCGGCCCTGGGTTTCGATGTCCAGACGTCGAAGCTGATCACGCATGCGTTCGATGGTGGTTTCCATCTCGGCCAAGGTGACTTCCACGTCGGTGACTTGCTGCTCGATGCGTCCGCGGAAAATCGAGGTTTCACCCGCCAAATTGACCAGGCTTTCTAACTGCTCGGCGGCGACTTTGACCATTTCTGGCGGCGTCCGCTCGGTTTCGGGCTCCGGCGACGGGGCCACCTGCAACGCCGGTTCGAGGACCGCGCCTGGCTCAACGCGGGCCGAGGCTTCGCTCAATTCGCTGTGGGTGCTGAATCGATGAATACTGTCGATCAATAGCGTCGCACTGGGCAATGGCTCATTCACGCGGACCGCATCTAGCATGTCGGCGAGGAAGTCGTGGCCACTTTGCAACAAACTGATCAGCAGCGGCTGACTGTGCAGCACCCCGGCCGCCAAGCCTTCGTAAAGAAACTCCAGCTCGTGGGCAAGGTCGCCAATTGGGGTGATTTCGACCATCCGCGCACCGCCCTTGAGCGTGTGCAAGTCACGCAGCAGGTTTTCCACTTCCAGGGTATTGGTCGGATCGTCTTGCCAGCGGGCTAACGCGCTGCCAGAGCTTTCAATGATGTCGAAGCCTTCTTCGAGAAAGATCTCCAGCAATTCAGGATCGCTTTCGTGAAGGGTTTCCACCGCTGATTTAGCGGGTTTCGTCTCGGGTTCCAGGCTCTGTACGACGATGTTGTCCTGCCGAAACGCACGAATGGACTCGATCAGCCGGGCCGGGCACGTCAGAGGTTGATGGGCCTGCAATTGTTCCAGCAACACGGCAAGCAGGTCGTGGCTTCTCTGGAGCAGGCTGGCCATCTCTGGCGAGTAGCTGAAACGGCGGTCGATCAACCCTTCATACAACGTCTCCAGCTCATGGCCTAAATCGCCTACCGGTTGGATTTCGGCCATGCGCGCGCCACCCTTCAGGGTGTGCAAATCGCGCTGCAGCGACGACAACGGCATCGGGTTTTCAGGGTCATCCAACCAGCGCCGCAGGGCATGCCCGGCACTGTCGAGGATATCCACGGCTTCTTCGAGAAAGATTTCCACAATCTCATCGTCGATGCCGCTTTGGGTTGCGACTGGCTCATCTGCCAAGCTTTCAGCCGACACTTGAGTCGCGAGGCGCTCGGTGGCGGCATTCAATTCGGTAATGCTTAACGCTCGGCTACTGCCATCACTTTTGATTACGCCCATGGCGCTCGGGTCAAGGGCTTGGTCGAGCAGCTCACGCAGGGCCTGAATGTGTTCAGGCCGGGCATGGACCTCTTGGCCCGCTGCTACTTGATCGAGCATATCGATCAGAGCTTCGTGGCCACTCGCTGCGGCTTCAAAGAACCGCTCACTGACTGCCAGGCTGCTCTCTTCCACGGCGCCATAGAGGTCGAGCAATGCTTCGCACAACTCATCCACCTGGGGTAAGTCGGCCAAGTGCGCGCCGTGGCCGAGGGTGGTCAACTCATCGAGCAACGCGCTGAGTTCCTGGCGCTCGCCAGGGTGTTCGCGCCAGCGCTGCAACAAGCTTTCGGCGTCGAGCAGGATGTCCATGCCCTGCGCCAGAAACGAGGCGATCAACTGCGGATTCCGCTTCAATCGCAGGCCGCTGTTGGGCGCGCTGAGTGCTGTTTTCAGTCGCTGTTGCAACAGTTCAAGGACATCCGCGATGTAGTGTTCGGCGCCTGGAATAGTGGCCAGCGGTTCGCTGCCGAGCTGCATCAACCCTTGGTTGAACAGCGGTTCGGCTGCGCGCAGCAGTTGAATTTCCGCAGCGCCGAGGGGAATCAAGTTCGCCTTGAACTCGCGCACTAACTGGTCCAGCGGGCTCGCCAGTTCGGCGATGGGCACCACGCCGGCCATGTAAGCACTGCCCTTTAACGTATGCAGCGCGCGTTGCAGGGCATCGCTGATGACGGGCGTTTCGGTGGCGGTGGCGCGCCGGAGGAATGAATCGAGGGTGTCGAGATGGCTGCGTGCTTCTTGACGGAAAATCTCCAGCAATTGGGGGTCCAGCGTTTCTGAAACACCGTCCTCTGTGCCGGGCGTCTCAACGGGGAGTTCCATTACCCGCTCCCGCTTGGCCATCGCGTGGGCACGCGCGGCCAACAGGTCCACATCGTCGCGTTGGCGCTGAACGTTGTCGGCGAACTCCCGAATTATCGCGGGCAATAACACCAATACATCACTGAGCAGGCCCTGAACGTCCTGATCCGGCTGGACACTGTGTTCCACCACCCGGTTGAGCAGGTTTTCCACCGACCAGGCCAGCTCACCGAGGATCAGTGCGCGGACCATGCGCCCGCTGCCCTTGAGGGTGTGAAACGCTCGCCGCACTTCGGTGAGCGCGGCGGTGTCAGCAGTGTCCTTGAACCACTGCGGCAAATGCGCGTGCAGCGCCGCGAGCATTTCGTCGGTCTCTTCGAGAAACACCTCGAGCAGCTCGTCATCTACCCGCTCTTCATCGGCGGGGGGCGGCAGCAGGCTGGTGGGCACATGCTGCGCGGGCGGGTTGACCGCCAAGACCGGACTGGCAAGCACTTCAGCCAAGGTGAGGGTGGAGCTGACCAGCGCTTGTCGAGCATTCATTTCCAGCAACTCATCCTGAGTGATGACTTCTTCAAGCAGCGGTACGTCCATCGCTGCGTTAGGGATCGGCGAATAACCCAGTTGGGTCAGGCTTAGTTGCGCCATATCCAATACCTGTTCGCCGGGCGCTTCGTGATCCTCACCCAAGCGCTCCAGATAATATTCGATGCTGGTGAGGGCGTCGGCCAAGCCATCAAGCTGTGGCCAGGTCGGCGGCGAGGTGTCCATCAGCAAGTGCGACTGGATGTAATCGTTGCAGGCAGCAAGCAAGCTGGCGGCCCTCGCCAGCGGAATCATCGCCAACGCCCCACGCACTTGCACCAACAGCCCGGGCAATGCTTGCAAGCGATCGCGATCCCACGACCCGTCGATGTAATCGATGATCATGTCCTTAGCTTGCTGCAAACCAACCCGTGCTTCTTTGATCACCAGTTGATGGATTTGGGTCAAGTCAGTCGTGGGCAGATGGCTTTCCTCGTGGCTCGCCTGTTCCACGGGACCGACCATGCCGGCCAAGGTCGCTTCGACATATAGCAACGCACCGGCTACATCCATCAGCGCCGAATCGTCGGCTTCGCTTTGACCCTGGGCCAAGCGTTGGACCACCGCTAACTGATCGATGATGACCTTGCGCGGCTGGCCGAAACCGAGCACCGCCAAGGTATCGGCAATCTGACGCAACGGCGGCAACAGGCTGCTGAGTTCGCCGACGTGTTTGCGGTCGCTACGCACGAAGCCATCAAGGCGTTCTTTGACCCGCACCAGCTCTTCGCATAAGGCGACCACCACCGAACGCATGGCATCACGATCCGGGCCGGCAAGCCGCGCCCGCTCCTCATCGACCATGGCCGCGTCGGGCAGCGCTTCGTCCAGTCCGTATTGCTCTTTGAGCACCAACATCTGCGGCGCCTGGCTGTCCGATTTAGCGATGTAAAACAGCAAGCTCTTGAGCAATTCATCGGGCGCGGGCTGATTGATGCCGCTGATGCCCTGCTCCAGCAACCGCTTGAGTTCTTTGTCGGACTCCTTAAGCAATCCGCGCAATGCCGGGCTGTTCGTGAAGTGGCCGTCGGCCATGGTCTCGACCAGCGCCGAGGCGATTTGCCATAACGGCCCGAGCGGTGCGTTTTCACACAGCGCTTCCAGGCGCGCAAAGACTTTGGCCATGTAACCAAGGTTGGTCTGCACTTCCTGCTCACGCAGCAAACCGACCAACGCGGTTTGCAGCATTTGCCGCAATTTGCGCAGTAAAGCCATCAAGTCGGGGCTGTCTAGCGCCGCCAGGGCCGTGGCATCCAGCTCGGGAACGGCCAGTAGTTGCGGCGTGAACAGGCTGGTTTCCGACAACAGGCTTTCGCCTCGGGCGCTGCGCAGGTCGTTCAGCAGCGGCAACACCAGCAACGGCAAATCGCGCCGCGCAGAGTGGATGCGGTCCAGGTAAAGCGGTAACTGGGTTATCGCTTGCAACAGCAATTGCACGGCTTCGGTTTGCTGCGCAGCGCGACCTTGCTGCAGCGCCATCGCCAATTGTTCGATTTCTTCGGCGAGCAGAGCGGCACCGTAGAACTCGATCATTTGGAGGCTGCCGTGCACCTGATGCACATAGCTCAGGCAGTCGAGCATGGCAGTTGGCGCGTGGGGATTAGCTACAAACGCTTCCAAGGCCTGACGGGCCAGTTTCAGCGTTTCGGCAATTTCGCCTTTGACCCACTCCAGGGCCACATAGTCGTGCCGATCAGCCATGACAACTCCAGTCTTTGCTCGAACGCTTCATCTTGGGTTCACCGCAATCCCTGTGGGAGCGAATTCATTCGCGAAAGCGTGGGTACGTTCAATATCGTGATCGCCTGCTGCACCGTATTCGCGAAAAAATTCGCTCCACAGGGGTTACGGCTTCAATCTCAACCGACCTCGCTTGACGGCGGCAAGGTAAACCCTGATACCGAGCGGCGCATCTCGCTGGCCATTTTCGCCAGGTTACCGATGCTCTCGGCCGTGGCGGCGGTGCCGGACGTGGTTTGGGTGGTGGTCTGTTGAATCACCGCCATGGTCTGGGAAATCTGCCCCGCCGACGACGCTTGGTGCTTTGCCGCGTTGGTGATGCTTTCGATCAACGCCGCGAGGGTTTTCGATACGCCTTCAATTTCTTCGAGGGCCACCCCGGCATCCTGCGCCAGTCGAGCACCGCGCACCACTTCACTGGTGGTTTGCTCCATGGAAATAACCGCTTCATTGGTGTCGTTCTGAATCGCCCTGACCAGGGTTTCAATCTGCTTGGTGGCCGACGATGAGCGCTCGGCCAACCGTTGCACCTCGTCCGCCACCACGGCAAACCCACGCCCGGCATCACCGGCCATGGACGCCTGAATGGCCGCATTTAACGCCAAAATATTGGTTTGGTCGGCAATGTCATCAATCAGGCTGACAATATCGCCAATCTCCTGCGAAGACTCGCCCAAACGCTTGATTCGCTTCGACGTGTCCTGAATCTGTTCGCGAATATTGTCCATCCCGGTAATGGTGTTGTGCACCACCTCGTTACCTTTGTTGGCGATGGTCACCGAACGCTCAGCCACCGCCGAAGATTCCGACGCATTGGCCGACACTTCGTCGATGGACAGTGCAATGTTGTTGATCGCGGTGGAGGCGGCAGCAATTTGCAGCGCCTGATGCTCGGACGCAGCAGCCAACTGCATGGCAGTGGTTTGCGTATCCTCAACCGCGGAAGCCACTTGCTCAGCGGTTAAATTGATCGTCCCCACCAAGTCCCGCAACTGGTCGATGGAATAGTTGATGGAGTCGGCGATGGCACCGGTGAAGTCTTCGGTCACCGAGGCCGCGACGCGCAGGTCTCCGTCGGCAAGGTTTTCGATTTCATCCAGCAGACGCATGATTGCCGTCTGATTGCGCTCATTCTTCTCGGCAGTTTCCCGCAGCTGACGGTTGGTTTCACGCACCATCACGATGCCAATCAAGATGATCGACATCAGCGCCAGCAAGCCCAGCACATAACCGACAATGCTGTGCATCGCACGGCCGCTGGCCAGGTGCTCAAAGCCGTTGGCCAATACCGACGCCTCTTCCAGCAGGGTTTGTGAGGTGGTGAAAATATTGCCGGCCGACTCTCGAACCTGAAACAGTTCGGGTGACGTTTCAAGGATTTCATCCACGGAACCGGAGACAAACTGGAACAGCTCGGCAATTTCACTCAAGCGGGCGCGAGCGTCATGGTCCTGAACCTGGGCGATTTTCATCGTCGCATTGCCTTCCAGCATACCGTTCAGCACGCGGCCAAACAGGCTGGCATCGCGACCAAACGCATCGGCGGCCTGCACCGCCGCGTCGTCGCCAGACAGCACGGTATTGACCGAGCCTAGAATCCGCTCAGCCAACAACGATTGACGCTGGGCGACCACCACTTGAGTGGCGGGCGCATGATTTTGCAGAAGGCTGTCGACGACTTTTTCGTACTCGACCTGCAACTGCGGAATGGTTTCGGCCAGGGTGGCCGCGACCTGGTGCAGCGACAGCACCGTCTGTTCGCTGGCAATGATCACGTCGGTACTTTTGCGCAGGGATTCCCAGTCCCGTTGCACGGACTGCATTTCGTCTTTGACATCGCGGGGTGCAGGGGGCAGACCGGTGGCCTTGTCACCTTTTTTCAACACCATCCAACGTTGATCAAAGTCATTACGCGCATCGGCCAGTAGCTTGAACGCTGGGGCCTTGCCGGCTGCCGCTTCGCTCGCGTTTTTGGCGATCCGCTGGGACAGCACGCGTAATTCACCCGCGTGGCCGATGTACTGCTTATCGTAATTCGACTGAGTGTTGAGGTAGGCGAAGTTAGCGAACAGCAACATGATGAAAATGATCAGGGCGACAAACAGCACAACGATCTGCGACCGACTGCGCATTCCTTCCAATGACCTACCTGTCTTGCTCATTTTTCAGGCCCCGCCTGGACCAACTGCATGTGTACGTCCCTGGAATTAAGAGCCTGGCGAGGCCCTCCCGAATTTACAGCGCTATATCCATAAAACCTGGCGATTGGGCCAGCGCACGCGGACTGAAAACCAGCCAGGCTTGTTCGCGCAAAAACTGCCCTCGAATAAACGGAGCAACATCGGCATCGAACGCCACCAGCGCCTCAGGCATCAGGCTGCGCTGATTGAAGTGCTGCATTCCCAGCACCTCATCCACCAATAAACCAACAAACACTTCCTGGTGCTCGATCACCAACACTCGCCGCTCTTTACGCAACGGCGAGAGGTCCTGACCGAAAAAAGCACATAAATCCATAATCGGTAGCAAGCGCCCACGCAAATTGGCGACGCCCTTGACCCAGGGCTTCACCCCAGGCAATACGGCATAACGCGGCTCGTGCAGGATTTCGCCGATTTCACCCATGGGCGCTACATAACAGTGCTCGCCCATCCGAAAGCCGATCCCGGTCCAATCTTGCTGGCGGGTGTCCTGCAAGGGCAGGCCCGCAGCCAGCGAGCGACAACGCTGATCGATTTCTAGCAGCAACTGAAAGGCCGTTTTCGTCGCAGGCATGACGAGACCGTCAGCCTGCCAACACTGAGTTGAGGGTTTTAATCAGGGTTTCTTCGTCTACCGGTTTGGTCAAATAATCACGAGCGCCTTGACGGGTGCCCCAGACCTTATCGGTTTCTTGATCTTTGGTGGTGATGATGATCACCGGAATCGAGGCCGTATCGGGGTCTTTGGTCAACTGGCGTGTAGCCTGAAACCCGTTGAGGCCGGGCATCACGATGTCCATCAAGACCGCATCGGGCTTTTCCTGGCGCGCCAGAGCAACGCCATCAGCGCCATTTTCGGCTTTCAGGACCTGGTGACCGTGCTTTTCCAGCATGCCGGTGAGCTTGTACATTTCAGTCGGCGAATCGTCGACGATCAGAACTCGAGCCATGGTGTTCCCCAAATGCAATGGATGCCCGCGACCGGTCAAGGTCACAGCGCATCAAGATACTTGTTGTTCTACTGCAACGAATTCAGGCACATGGGCCTTGATCGCATTCAGCAGTTCTTCCTTGCTAAAAGGCTTGGTCAGAAACTGGTCGGAACCGACGATCCGGCCCTTGGCCTTGTCGAACAGGCCATCCTTGGAGGACAGCATAATCACCGGCGTCGACTTGAACGCACGGTTATTCTTGATCAACGCGCAGGTCTGATAGCCATCCAGACGCGGCATCATGATGTCGACGAAAATAATTCTGGGGTGGTTATCCGCGATCTTCGCTAGTGCATCAAACCCGTCGATTGCAGTGATGACTTCGCAACCGACGTTTTTCAACAGCGTCTCAGCGGTTCGGCGAATCGTCTTCGAATCGTCGATAACCATCACTTTCAAAGCTGTGGAATGTTGTTCCATGTGCGCTCTACCATCGCCGCGGCGAATCATTTACTGCAATGTGCCCGGCGTCATCGGGTCATTATCTGCCGCCAAACCCCGCGTCAGCGGGGTCCAAGCTCAAGTGCCGAGCCTTTTTAGCACACTCTCCAGACGCAATCCATAACGCCCGCTGTCACGCGCGTTCCCCTTGACCCGGCGCATGCACGGCGCCACCCTGACGCCTATTTTAAGGCCGTCGCGGCCCCATACCCATCAGAGGATTTTGCCCATGAGCGTTCGCCTAGGAATTGTCATGGACCCCATCGAGCGCATTTCCTATAAAAAGGACAGCTCGCTGGCCATGCTCCTTGCCGCCCAGGCTCGCGGTTGGACGCTGTTCTATATGGAACAGCAAGACCTGTACCAAAACGCCGGGCAAGCCCGCGCGCGCATGAAACCGCTTAAAGTCTTCGCTGACCCGGCACATTGGTTCGAGCTGGAAGCCGAAATCGACGCCGGCCTGGATGACCTGGACGTGATCCTGATGCGCAAGGATCCACCGTTCGACATGGAATTTGTTTACGCCACGTACCTGCTGGAGCAAGCCGAGCGTTCGGGCGTGTTGGTGGTCAACCGTCCGCAAAGCCTGCGCGACTGCAACGAGAAGCTGTTCGCCACGCTGTTTCCACAGTGCACGCCGCCGACATTAGTCAGCCGTCGTGCGGATATTCTGCGTGGATTTGCTGATTTGCACGGCGACGTGATTCTGAAACCGCTGGACGGGATGGGCGGCACCTCGATCTTCCGCCACCGCGTTGGCGACCCGAACCTGTCGGTGATTCTCGAAACCCTCACAGCCAACGGCACCCAGCAAATCATGGCCCAGGGTTATCTGCCTGCGATCAAGGACGGCGACAAACGCATCCTGATGATTGACGGCGAACCCGTGCCGTACTGCCTGGCGCGCATCCCGGCCGCTGGCGAAACCCGAGGCAACCTCGCCGCCGGTGGCCGAGGCGAAGCCCGCCCATTGACCGAACACGACCGCTGGATCGCCGCCGAAGTAGGCCCCACCCTGCGCGAAAAAGGCCTGTTGTTCGTAGGCCTCGACGTCATCGGCGAACACCTCACCGAAATCAACGTCACCAGCCCAACCTGCATCCGCGAAATCGACAATGCCTATGGCACCAATATCGGCTCAATGCTGATGGATGCGATTGAAGGGAAGTTAAAGGCGAAATAACACCTCCAACTATGGGACCGAATTCATTCGGGAAAGCCGCTACACGATGTATCAGACCGACCGCTTCGTCTGCTTCCCGAATGAATTGGGTCCCACAAAAATGCAGCTTGTAGGCTCACCCACCAGCCAGTGCGCTATCATGCGCGCCCTGTGAAACGCGGAATGTGATGCTGACTTGCCGATGAACGCTTTGGCTGACGATATGCCCCCCGAATTCTCCCGCAGCGGCGTGCGCCCGGCTGATCGGCTGGGGTTCACCTTGATGATTGCGGCGCTGATTCATGTGGCGCTGATCCTCGGTGTGGGCTTTACCTTCGTCAAACCGCAGGACATCAGCCGAACGCTGGAAATCACCCTCGCCACGTTCGTCAGCCAGGCCCCACCGAAGCAGGCAGATTACCTCGCTCAGGACAATCAGCAGGGCAGCGGCACGCTGGATAACAAGGCGATTCCGAAAACCACCGAAATCGCACCGTTTCAGGACACCAAGATCAATAAGGTGACGCCGCCGCCCGCTGCCGTTAAGCCGGTCGAGAAGCAAGAAGCGCCAAAAACTGCCGTGGCCACCAAGGCGCAGAAAGCCCAGAAGACCGTGATCAAGCACGAAGAGGTCAAGGAAGAGCCGGTGGCCAAGGCGGCGCCGACCTTTGACAGCGCCGAGCTGTCCACCGAGATCTCCAGCCTGGAAGCGGAGCTGTCCAACGAACAGCAGCTGTACGCCAAGCGACCCAAGATCCAGCGCCTCAACGCCGCGTCGACCATGCACGACAAAGGTGCCTGGTATAAAGAAGACTGGCGCAAGAAAATCGAACGCATCGGCAACCTCAACTACCCTGAAGAAGCACGCCGCCAACAGATACGCGGCAATTTGCGGATGATGGTGTCGATTAATCGCGACGGATCGATCTACGAAATGTTGGTACTGGAGTCTTCCGGCCAACCGCTGCTTGATCAGGCGGCGCAGCGCATTGTGCGGTTGGCAGCGCCATTTTCGCCGTTCACCGGCGATCTTGCTGACATCGACCGTCTGGAGATTATTCGGACATGGAAGTTCACCAACGACAAGCTGTCCAGTAACTGACCACCTAGCCGATTAGCCAGTTGTCAGGTCTGCCGACCAGCGCCACACTAGGGCTCATGAAAAACGTCTCCGCTAGCTACCTCAAGCATCACTTCCTGATCGCCATGCCACACATGGCCGATCCGAACTTCGTTCAGACACTGACCTACGTTGTCGAACACAACGCCGAAGGCGCCATGGGCATTGTTATCAACCGCCCACAGAACCTGAATCTGGCGGATGTGCTTGAGCAGTTGCGTCCGGAAATCGATCCGCCCGCGCGCTGCCAATACATTCCTATCCTGACTGGCGGGCCGGTGCAGACTGACCGTGGTTTTGTGTTGCACCCCCCAGGGCAAGTGTTCCAAGCCACGCTGGACTTGGGTGACCTGGCACTGTCGACGTCTCAAGATGTGTTGTTTTCCATCGCTGACGGTCACGGTCCGGAAAAAAGCGTCATTGCCCTTGGCTACGCGGGTTGGGATGCCGGGCAATTGGACGCTGAGCTCTCGGCCAACGCCTGGCTGACCTGTCCGTTTGATCCCGCCATCCTGTTCGACATGCCGATGGAGCTGCGTCTCAACGCTGCTGCTGCGCGTCTGGGCGTCAACCTGAGCTTATTGACCAGTCAGGCGGGCCACGCCTGATGGCTGGACTTCGCCTATTGCTGGGTTTCGATTACGGCACTAAACAGATCGGCGTGGCAGTGGGTCAAACCATCACCGGCCAAGCCCGCGAGCTGTGCATCTTGAAGGCGCAAAACGGCATCCCGGATTGGGACAAAGTCGAGGCGCTGGTGCGTGAATGGAAGCCCGATGCAATCGTCGTCGGCTTGCCCCTGAACATGGACGGCACGCCGAGCGAGATGAGCGCCCGTGCTGAAAAGTTCTCGCGCCGGCTCAACGGCCGCTACAACCTCCCGGTGTTTACCCACGATGAGCGCCTGACCACCTTCGAGGCCAAAGGCGAACGCCAGGCCCGAGGCGGTCAACAAGGCACGTATCGTGATAACCCGGTGGACGCCATTGCCGCAGCACTGCTGTTACAAGGCTGGCTGGACGCCAACGGCGCGCTGTTCGACGCTTGATTGCCACCCCGCTTGATTGAACCACCCGAATCCAGTTTCAGCCTGAGCGACACGCGTCGACGACGCTCAGGCCCTTGAAGGAGCAACCATGAGCCTGCCCAATCCCGCCGCACTGATCAGCCAGATGGCCGTTGATCTCACGGCTCATTTAAACAAACGCGGCATCAATGAACCGCGCTTTATTGGCATTCGCACGGGCGGCATCTGGGTGGCTCAAGCGTTACTCAACGAACTGGGCAACCAGTCACCGCTCGGCACACTGGATGTTTCGTTCTATCGGGACGACTTCAGCCAGAACGGCTTGCACCCACAAGTGCGCCCGTCGGCGCTGCCGTTCGAGATCGAAGGCCAGCACTTGGTGTTGATCGATGACGTGTTGATGAGTGGCCGCACCATTCGCGCAGCGCTCAACGAGCTGTTCGATTATGGCCGCCCTGCCAGCGTGACCCTGGTTTGCCTGCTCGACCTCAACGCCGGGGAGCTGCCGATTGCCCCCAACGTGGTCGGCGCGACCTTGTCGCTGGGGCCGGACGAACGAGTAAAGCTGTTGGGCCCAACGCCCCTCGCGCTTGAATATCAAAACCTTTGCGCCGCCCTCTAGCCCTTCATAAAGAGTCTTTGCGATGACGCCTCTCGACGCCAAGCGACCGCTGCAGCTCAATCATCAGGGCCAGTTGCGCCACTTCCTTTCGCTCGATGGTTTACCCCGCGAGCTGCTGACTGAAATTCTCGACACCGCCGACTCGTTTCTCGAAGTCGGTGCCCGCGCGGTTAAAAAGGTTCCACTGCTGCGCGGTAAGACCGTGTGCAACGTGTTCTTCGAAAACTCGACCCGCACCCGCACCACGTTCGAATTGGCGGCTCAGCGGCTGTCTGCGGACGTAATCACGCTAAACGTCTCCACCTCATCGACAAGTAAGGGTGAAACCCTGTTCGACACCCTGCGCAACCTTGAGGCCATGGCCGCCGACATGTTCGTCGTGCGCCACGGCGACTCGGGCGCCGCGCACTTCATTGCGGAGCACGTGTGCCCTGATGTCGCGATCATCAATGGCGGCGACGGCCGTCACTCGCACCCGACCCAAGGCATGCTCGACATGCTGACGATTCGTCGGCACAAGGGCGGGTTTGAAAACCTGTCCGTGGCCATCGTCGGCGACATCCTGCATTCACGGGTCGCGCGCTCGAACATGATTGCGCTTAAAGCGCTTGGCTGCCCGGACATCCGGGTGATCGCGCCGAAAACCTTGCTGCCGGTGGGCATTGAACAATATGGGGTCAAAGTCTTCACCGACTTGGCCACCGGTTTGAAAGACGTGGACGTGGTGATCATGCTGCGCCTGCAACGTGAACGCATGCAGGGCGGCCTGTTACCGAGCGAAGGTGAGTTTTATCGCCTGTTCGGCCTGACCACCGGCCGCCTCGCCGGTGCCAAGCCGGATGCCATCGTCATGCACCCCGGCCCGATCAATCGCGGGGTAGAGATTGAGTCAGCGGTGGCCGACGGCGCGCAGTCGGTGATCCTGAATCAAGTCACCTACGGCATCGCCATTCGCATGGCCGTGTTGTCCATGGCCATGAGTGGGCAAACCGCGCAACGTCAATTCGAGCAGGAGATTGCCCAGTGAAGCTCAGCATCCTCGGCGCTCGCGTCATTGATCCCACCAGCGGTTTGGACCAAGTGATCGACCTGCACCTGCACGGCGGCAAGATCATCGCCATCGGCGAGGCCCCGCCAGGGTTCGCCGCCGTCCAGGTCATTGATGCCAAGGGTTTGGTCGCCGCACCCGGCCTGGTTGACCTCAGCGTCGCCCTGCGTGAGCCGGGTTATAGTCGCAAAGGCACGATTGCCAGCGAAACCCAGGCCGCTGCTGCCGGTGGTGTAACCAGCCTGTGCTGCCCGCCCCGGACCAAACCCGTACTGGACACCTCTGCCGTCGCGGAGCTGATCCTCGACCGCGCTCGAGAAGCGGGCAACTGCAAAGTGTTTCCCATTGGCGCCTTTAGCAAGGGGCTGGAAGGTGAGCAACTGGCGGAACTGGTGGCATTGCGCGATGCCGGTTGCGTTGCATTTGGCAACGGCCTGGACAGCTTCCAGAACACCCGGACCTTATGCCGGGCGATGGAGTACGCCGCGACGTTCGACCTGACCGTTATTTTTCACTCTCAAGATCATGATTTGGCAGCGGGCGGGCTGGCACACGAAGGCGCGACCGCGAGCTTCCTCGGCTTGCCGGGCATCCCGGAAACCGCCGAAACCGTGGCCTTGGCGCGCAACCTATTGTTGGTGGAGCAAAGCGGCGTCCGTGCGCACTTCAGCCAGTTGACCAGCGCCCGTGGCGTCGAATTGATTGCCCAGGCGCAAGCCCGAGGCCTGCCGGTCACCGCCGACGTGGCGATGTATCAGCTGATTCTCACCGACGAGGCACTGATCGACTTCTCCAGCCTGTATCACGTCCAACCGCCGCTGCGCACCCGCGCCGACCGCGAAGGCTTGCGTGAAGCGGTAAGGTCCGGCGTGGTCCAAGCCATCTCCAGCCACCACCAACCCCATGAACGCGACGCCAAGCTTGCACCCTTTGGTGCCACCGAACCGGGCATCAGCAGCGTTGAGTTGCTGTTGCCGTTGGCACTAACGTTGGTGCAAGACGGCCTGCTTGACCTGCCCACCTTGCTGGCACGCCTCAGCGCGGGCCCGGCCGCGGCATTGCGCTTGCCAGCGGGTCAGTTGAGCGTGGGAAGCGCGGCGGACATTGTGCTGTTCGACCCGACATCCTCGACAGTGGCGGGTGAAACCTGGTTGTCCAAAGGTGAAAACTGCCCTTTCATTGGGCATTGCCTGCCCGGTGCGGTGCGTTACACCGTGGTGGATGGCCGGGTCAGCTACGGCGCTTGATGGGGCGCTTCGCCAACACGTGGGTTACATAAGATGCGATATGCCTGCAGGACCGAATTTATTCGCGAAGCAGGCGACGCGGATTGTCTGATAGACCGCGCCGCTGGGTAAAAAGATAAACCTGTAGGAGAGTCCGCCACGTCTTCGGCGCCTCGCTGTCGCGCAGCAAACTGGGTGGCACTTGGTGTGGCTTGAGGTTGCAGGGTGTCAGGACTGAAGCCTTCCCGAATAAATTCGGCCCCACAGTTTTGGCGCCGCACAGATTTCTGTAGGCGCTGCCGAAGGCTGCGATCAGGTCCGAAGGACCTTCGCCAACACGTTGGCTCCTACAGACCCTCTAGCCCTCTCGTGCGTTCTTCATGGAGATCTGTTCATTCAGGGTCCAGAAGTCATAGAGCACGCCCAACAGAAACAACCCGCCAGTAAAGAAATAGACAATCCCACTGATCCATTTGCCTTGGTACAGCCGGTGCACACCGAACACGCCGAGAAAAGTCAGCAGCACCCAAGCGACGTTGTAATCAGTTGAGCCCGCGTTAAACCGCAGGTCGGCGTCGCGGTCCATCGACGGGATCAAAAACAGGTCGATAAGCCAACCGATCCCCAGCAAACCAAACGTAAAAAACCAAATGGTGCCGGTGACTGGCTTGCCGTAGTAGAAACGATGCGATCCTGTGAAGCCGACGATCCACAACAAATATCCGAGGAGTTTGCTGTGGGTGTCTTGGGGTTGAAGGTCTTGCCGATAGGTGTTCATTCACTGCCTCTTTCAAGCCGATAGAAAAAAATATCCGTAATTTGTGTGACTTTAATTTGCCGACCTGACGTATGGCGTGCGGCTTCGACCTCCGCTGTAAGTCTTTGTTTCAGCGGCTTTGCTCAAATTGATGTGACACATTACCGCAACAATCCTATGGGTCTTGGTGTAAAAGTTTCGACAAACGGGGTCAGAATCATCGAAAAAGCTGTTATAAAGTTGCGCGCTGACCAATAAGAGCCCTGCCGAATGCGTCCATTTTTCAAGACATGGCTAACCATCTGCCTATTTATGCCACTGGCCGCCCACGCCACCAACCGTGAGCAACAACTACCGCCGAGTTTTAACGGCCACGCTCCGAAATCTCATTCTTCGATCGTTACCACGGCTTCAAAAACACCTGAAGCGAGCGAAAAAGTTAAGCCTGGGAAGGTTGCTTCCGGGAAAACCGCTCAGAAGAAAACCACCAAACAAACCAAATCTTCCAAATCTTCCAAGCAAGCCTCCACTTCCAAGCACAGCAAGACCTCCAACCAGGCTTCTCGCCATTCCGCTCATGGCAAATCATCCGTTGCCTCGATAGCGCCGCCTCAAATGGGCGCCAAGCAGAGCAGCGTCGTGTTGAGCCGGGCGGTGAATGTCCTTGGAACTCCTTATCATTGGGGCGGTAGTAGCCCAAGCAAAGGGTTTGATTGCAGTGGTTTGGTTAAATATGCTTTTCGTGACGTGAATTCAGCTGATTTGCCACGCACCTCCAACGCAATGGCTGAAGGTCATGGGCAGAAGGTTGAACGCAAGGATTTGAAGCCAGGCGATTTGCTGTTTTTCAACATCAAGGGCCATCAGGTGAATCACGTTGCTATTTACCTGGGCAACGATCGCTTTATCCATGCGCCACGCCGGGGTAAGGCCGTCACCATTGACTCGCTGCGCAAACCGTATTGGGAAGACCACTACGTGCTTGCCAAGCGCGTTCTGCCGAAACAAGGTTCACAATCGACGCTGCGCATCAGCCAACGTTGATTCGCTAGCGGCTCCAAGCCGCAGCGGTGATGCGCCGAAGACTCCTTCGGCGCATCGTTCCCTCTCTAAATCCCTAAGCACGCACATGGCGCCCTAGAAATTGTCCGGGGTCTTGGCTTTTTCGCGCGCGCTTTCGCGGGTCACCAAGCCTTTGTTGACCAGATCCTTCAGGCACATGTCCAACGTCTGCATACCCAATGAACCACCGGTCTGGATCGACGAGTACATCTGCGCCACTTTATCTTCGCGAATCAGGTTACGAATGGCCGCCGTGCCAATCATGATTTCGTGAGCCGCAATCCGCCCGCCGCCGACTTTCTTCAGCAGTGTCTGGGAGATCACCGCCTGCAACGATTCGGACAACATCGAGCGCACCATGGACTTCTCTTGCGCCGGGAACACGTCAACCACACGGTCGATGGTTTTCGCCGCAGAGGTGGTGTGCAGCGTGCCGAAGACCAAGTGACCGGTTTCAGCGGCAGTCAATGCCAGCCGAATGGTTTCGAGGTCGCGCATTTCACCGACGAGGATGACGTCCGGGTCTTCCCGCAGCGCCGAACGCAACGCCTCGGCGAAACCCAAGGTGTCGCGATGCACTTCACGCTGGTTGACCAGGCACTTCTTCGATTCGTGAACGAACTCGATAGGGTCTTCGATGGTGAGGATGTGGTGGTGCTTGGTGCTGTTCAGGTAATCGATCATCGCCGCGAGAGTAGTGGATTTCCCTGACCCGGTCGGTCCGGTGACCAATACCAGCCCGCGCGGGACATCGGTAATCTTGCGAAACACTTCTCCCATGCCCAGATCGTCCATGCTCAGGACCTTGGAGGGGATGGTCCGAAACACCGCACCGGCGCCGCGATTCTGGTTGAAAGCGTTGACCCGAAAGCGCGCAACGCCAGGCACATCGAAGGAAAAGTCTGTTTCCAGAAACTCCTCGAAATCCTTACGCTGCTTGTCGTTCATGATGTCGTAAATCAAATTTTGGACCGTTTTCTGGTCCAAAGCCGGCAGATTGATACGCCGTACATCACCGTCGACACGAATCATCGGTGGCAGGCCAGCGGATAAATGCAAATCTGACGCGCCCTGCTTGGCACTGAAGGCCAGCAGCTCGGTAATATCCATAAAGCTCCCCAATCACATAGAATGCCGCAGACTTTAGCCCTGCTGGCGCAAATCAATGTCCACGATAGCAGACAACGTTTCCCAAGTTGATGAGCGAATTCGCGCTGCGGCCCTTGTGGCGCAACGGGATCCAAGCACAATTAACCTGTTGGCCGTAAGCAAGACCAAACCCGCGGCTGCGTTGCGCGAAGCATTCGCCGCCGGTCTAAGCGATTTTGGCGAGAATTACCTGCAAGAAGCCCTGAGCAAACAACTCGAATTGGCGGACCTGCCCTTGTGTTGGCATTTCATCGGCCCCATTCAATCGAACAAGACTCGTGCTATTGCCGAGCACTTCGCTTGGGTGCACTCCGTGGATCGCTTGAAAATTGCACAACGGCTGTCTGAACAACGTCCTGCTGAACTGCCTGCGCTCAACATCTGTATTCAAATCAATGTCAGCGGCGAAGCGAGCAAGTCTGGCTGTACGCCTGAAGACCTACCTGCGCTGGCGGCGGCGATCAGTGCGCTGCCGCGCTTGAAACTGCGTGGGCTGATGGCGATCCCTGAACCCACGGACGACGTTTCGGCTCAACACGGCGCGTTTGCTGCCGTGAGCAGCCTGCAGCAGAGTCTGAACCTGCCGCTGGACACACTGTCGATGGGCATGAGCCACGACTTGGAGGCCGCCATCGCACAAGGCGCCACTTGGGTTCGGATCGGCACCGCCCTGTTTGGCGCCCGCGACTACGGCCAGCCATAACCCCTTTGCTAACAGGAAGCCAGTGATGAGCACGACTCGTATTGCCTTTATCGGTGCCGGCAACATGGCCACCAGCCTGATCGGCGGGCTGCGCGCCCAAGGCGTGGACGCCGCGTTGATTCGAGCCAGTGACCCGAGCGCCGAGACCCGCGCCAAGGTCGCCGCCGAACACGGCATTGAACTCTTCGCCAATAACGCCCAAGCCATTGAAGGCGCGGACGTAGTTCTGATTGCCGTCAAACCGCAAATGATGAAAGCGATGTGCATCGCTCTGCGCCCAACTCTGAAGCCCCATCAGTTGGTGGTGTCGGTCGCCGCGGGGATCACAAGCGCGAGCATGAATAACTGGTTGGGTGATCACCCGATCGTGCGTTGTATGCCGAACACTCCAGCGCTGTTGCGTCAGGGCGTGAGCGGTTTGTTCGCCACTGACAAAGTGTCTAGCGAACAACGGGCGCAAGCCGAACAATTGCTGTCGGCGGTCGGGATCGCGTTGTGGCTCGACGAGGAAAAACAACTGGATGCGGTCACGGCCGTGTCTGGAAGCGGTCCGGCGTATTTCTTCCTGCTGATTGAAGCAATGACGGCAACGGCCGAGAAACTCGGCTTGCCACGAGAGATAGCCGTTCAACTGACCAAGCAGACGGCCCTGGGTGCCGCGCTGATGGTCACGGGCAGCGATGTTGATGCTGCTGAGCTGCGACGCCGCGTGACCTCGCCTGCGGGCACCACAGAAGCAGCTATCAAATCATTCCAGGCTGGTGGCTTTGAAGCCCTGGTCGACACAGCACTCACTGCTGCCGCGCATCGTTCGGCAGAAATGGCCGAACAGCTGGGCAAATAAGGAACTACCGATGAATGCACTTACTGGCGCCCTGATTTTTGTTGTCCAGACCCTGGTCAGCCTGTACCTGGCCATTGTCTTGCTGCGCTTCGTTCTACAATTGGTCAAAGCCAATTTCTACAACCCGCTCTGCCAGTTCGCGGTGCGTGCCACACAACCGCTGCTCAAGCCCATCCGCCGGATAATCCCCAGCGTGTTCGGGCTGGACACCTCCTCACTGCTGCTTGCGATCATCATCCAGGCGTTATTGATGGCGCTGGTCTTGACGTTGACCTTCGGCACTATCGGCGATGTTCCACACTTGTTGATCTGGTCGATCATTGGCGTCACCTCGCTGTTCCTGAAAATCTTTTGGGTCGCGATGATCGTCATGGTGATCGTCTCCTGGGTCGCACCTGGCAGCCATAACCCGGCGGCAGAACTGGCCTATCAGATCAGCGAGCCGGTGCTGGCGCCGTTCCGTCGCTTGATACCGAACCTGGGCGGCATGGACATTTCGCCGATTTTCGCCTTTATCGCGATTCAAGTGATCCAGTCCTACGTAATGCCTCCCTTGGCCACCTATGCACAGATGCCAGACGTGTTGTGGCGCCTGATTTGATAGTGCAGCAAAGGCCTGAGTTTGCAGCGTGTCAGGACTGATGCCTTCCCGAATAAATTCGGTCCCACGGATTCCGGAGATGCGCAGATTTTTGTAGGAGCGGCCGAAGGCTGAGATGAGGTCCGAAGGGCCTTCGCCAACCAGTTGGCTCCTACAGAAATAGCGGTGTCAGGTCCAGAATCTGCGTTTGCTTGCCGCTAGGGGCAGCGGTCTTTAGACTTACGCCTCATTTATGCGAGAGCAGGATCGATGCCCACGGTCTTCCCCCCCGATTCTGTTGGACTGGTAACGCCGCAAATGGCGCATTTCAGCGAACCACTGGCCTTGGCCTGCGGTCGCTCGCTGCCCGCTTACGACTTGATTTACGAAACCTACGGCGAGCTCAACGCTGCGGGCAGCAACGCCGTGCTGGTGTGCCACGCGCTGTCTGGTCACCACCATGCGGCGGGATTTCATAGCGTCGATGAGCGTAAGCCCGGCTGGTGGGACAGCTGCATCGGGCCCGGCAAACCCATCGACACCAGCAAATTCTTCGTCGTCAGCCTGAATAACCTGGGCGGCTGTAACGGCTCCACCGGCCCCAGCAGCATCAATCCCGAGGCCGGCAAGCCGTTCGGTGCCGACTTTCCGGTGCTGACGGTGGAAGATTGGGTCCACAGCCAGGCGCGTCTTGCTGACCGGCTGGGAATTGCGCAATGGGCGGCAGTTGTAGGCGGCAGTCTGGGCGGCATGCAAGCGCTGCAATGGACCATCAGTTTTCCCGAGCGGATTCGCCATTGCCTGGCGATTGCGTCGGCGCCAAAACTGTCCGCGCAAAACATCGCGTTCAATGAAGTGGCGCGGCAAGCGATTCTCTCCGACCCCGAATTCCATGGCGGATATTTCCAAGAACACGGGGTTATTCCCAAGCGCGGCCTGATGTTGGCGCGGATGGTGGGGCACATCACGTACCTGTCCGATGACTCCATGGGCGAGAAATTCGGCCGGGGCTTGAAAAGCGAAAAGCTCAACTACGACTTCCACAGCGTCGAGTTTCAGGTTGAAAGCTACCTGCGCTACCAAGGTGAAGAGTTCTCTGGCCGCTTCGACGCCAACACCTACCTGTTGATGACCAAAGCGTTGGACTATTTTGACCCGGCGGCCAATCACGGCGACAACCTGGCGCTGACTCTCGCCGGGGCCAAGGCCGATTTCTGCGTGATTTCTTTCACCACCGACTGGCGATTCTCGCCGGCCCGCTCGCGGGAACTCGTGGATGCGCTAATGGCTGCGAAAAAGAATGTCTGTTATCTGGAGATCGACGCCCCCCAAGGCCATGACGCCTTCCTGATTCCGATCCCGCGCTACTTGCAGGCCTTCACCAGCTATATGAACCGAATTGCACTCTGAGGAAACCATGAGAGCCGACCTGGAAATCATCCAAGACTGGATCCCTGCCGGTAGCCGAGTGCTCGACCTCGGTTGCGGTGATGGCGAGCTGCTGGCCTGGCTGCGCGACAACAAACAAGTCACCGGTTACGGCCTTGAAAACGACGCCGACAACATCGCGCTGTGCGTGAGCAAAGGCGTCAACGTCATTGAGCAAGACCTGGACAAAGGTCTCGGCAACTTCGCCAGCAACAGCTTTGACATCGTGGTCATGACTCAGGCGCTGCAGGCGGTGAGCTACCCGGACCGAATCCTGGACGAGATGCTGCGGGTGGGCCGCCAATGCATCATCACCTTCCCCAACTTCGGCCATTGGCGCTGCCGTTGGTACTTGGCAAGCAAGGGCCGGATGCCGGTTTCGGACTTTCTGCCGTACACCTGGTACAACACGCCGAACATCCACTTCTGCACCTTCGAAGACTTCGAAGCGTTGTGCCGTGGCCGCGACGCTCGGGTTATTGACCGGTTGGCCGTCGATCAGCAGCATCGTCACGGATGGGCCAGCAAGCTATGGCCTAATCTCTTGGGTGAGATCGGGATCTACCGCGTCAGCAGCCCTGGCCTGCAAGATCACCAAATCGCGATATAGCTCCTACAGGGGTTATTACATTAATAAGGAGAATATTCATGCGCCGCTTAGCCCTGTTTCTCTGCGCTTTATGCCTCGCTTTACCGGCCATCGCCGCAGACTACGCCAAACCCGAACGTAAAGAAGTCTTCGGTGAAACGACCGTGTATTACAGCGCGATCACCTCCAGTTATTTGCAGCCCGATGTAGCCGCCGCAGCCGGGCTGATCCGAAGCAAGAATCAAGGCGTGTTGAACATTGCGGCCATCAAGGCGGGAAAACCCCTGATCGCGAACGTAACCGGCACCGTGAAAGACCTGACTGGGCGTAACCTCGCACTGACGTTCAAGCAGATCGCCGAAAACGATGCGGTGTATTACATCGCGCAATTCCCGATTGAGCAGCAAGAAACCCTGACCTTCTCCATCAACGTCAAAGCTGGCGAAGAAACCCACAGTATCAGCTTCGATCAAGAACTTTTCCCAGGCGAATGATGAATTTCACGCAACTCGTTTTGGCCAGCCATAACGCCGGCAAACTCAAAGAACTCCAAGCCATGCTTGGCGGCTCTGTGCAATTGCGCTCCATCGGCGAATTCAGCGACGTCGAGCCGGAAGAGACCGGCTTGTCATTTGTCGAGAACGCGATTCTCAAAGCGCGCAACGCGGCGAGAATCTCCGGGTTGCCGTCCTTGGCCGATGACTCAGGGCTGGCGGTGGATTTTCTCGGCGGCGCCCCGGGCATCTATTCGGCGCGCTACGCCGATGGCCAAGGCGATGCCGCCAACAACGCCAAATTGCTGGAAGCACTCAAAGACGTGCCGCTTGAGCAGCGCGGGGCACAGTTCGTTTGCGTGCTGGCGCTGGTTCGACATGCTGATGACCCATTGCCGATCCTGTGTGAAGGCCTGTGGCAGGGGCGCATTTTGACCGCCGCCATTGGCGAACACGGCTTCGGCTATGACCCGCTGTTTTGGGTGCCGGAGCGCGATTGCTCCAGCTCCGAACTCAGTCCGGCGCAGAAAAACCAACTCAGCCACCGTGCACGCGCCATGGTGTTGCTACGTCAGCGTCTGGGTTTGAAATGACACAAGATTCGTCCGTACAGCCGCTGTTTTTGGGCGAGGCGGGATTTTCGTCGCAAGCGCCTCGGATCGCACTGCCGCATCTGCCGCCGCTGGCTTTGTACATTCATATCCCGTGGTGCGTGCGTAAATGCCCGTATTGCGACTTCAACTCGCACACCGCCAGCCCGGTATTACCGGAGCAGGACTACGTTGATGCGTTGCTGGCGGACCTTGATCAAGACCTGCCACACGTTCATGGTCGCGAGCTGAGTTCGATCTTTTTTGGTGGCGGCACGCCGAGTTTGTTCAGTGCTGATGCCTTAGGTCGTCTGCTCAAGGGCGTTGAGCAACGTATTGGTTTTGCCAGCGACATCGAAATCACGCTAGAAGCCAATCCCGGTACGTTTGAGCAGGCCAAATTCAGCGCCTATCGCGGCTTGGGCATCAATCGACTGTCCATCGGCATTCAGAGCTTTCAAGAAGAGAAACTAAAGGCGCTGGGCCGCATTCATAACGGCGACGAAGCGATTCGCGCCGCTGACATGGCACGCCAGGCGGGTTTCGATAACTTCAATTTGGACCTGATGCATGGCTTGCCCGATCAGTCACAGGACGACGCGCTCGGCGACTTACGCCAAGCCATTGCGCTGGCACCGACTCATCTGTCCTGGTACCAACTGACCCTTGAGCCGAACACGGTGTTCTGGAATCAGCCGCCGACCTTGCCGGAAGACGACATTCTTTGGGACATCCAAGAAGCTGGGCAAGCGCTGCTGGCCGAACACGGTTACGCCCAATACGAAGTGTCGGCCTACGCCCAACCCGGAAAAGCCGCGCGGCATAACCTGAACTACTGGAGCTTCGGCGATTTCATCGGGATCGGCGCAGGTGCCCACGGCAAACTCAGCCATCCAGACGGCCGTATCGTGCGCACCTGGAAGACCCGACTGCCCAAGGACTACCTGAACCCGGACAAAGCCTTCAAGGCGGGAGAGAAGCTGGTCAGCCTCGAAGAAATGCCCTTCGACTTCCTGATGAACGCGCTACGCCTGACAAATGGCGTCGCCGCCGAGCTATTTCCCCAACGTACCGGTCTAAGCCTCGACACGCTGGCCGACGCCCGTAAACAAGCTGAACAGCGTGGCCTTTTGAGCACTGACCCGACGCGACTGGTTGCCAGCCCGCAGGGTCAGTTGTTTTTGAATGACTTGCTGCACTATTTTTTGCTCTAAGGACTTTTTGTATGGATCTTGTACTCGACCTGCTGGCTACCGTTTCGCGTTGGAGCCGCAGTAACCTTTCCGAAATCTCGCTGGCATTGGTCGGTTGCCTGCTGGTGTTGTTCGGTTCGGATATCAAGGGCTGGATCGACGGGCGCATCAGCGGATTCGCCGGCGCGTTGCGGATACCGGTGATGGCGTTGCTGTGCACCATCGGCAGCGGACTAGCGCTGATCTATGCCACCCCGTGGGTGATTCGGGGCCTGAGCCAATTCAACAACTACAGCCTGGCGCCGGTGCTGTTGGTGGTGCTGGTACTGATCGGGGTTATCGCGGATCGCCGCTAAGTGCTACACAAATAATCCGGTGGGAGGGGCGACCACGTCTTCGACGCGGCGCTGTCGCGCAGCAAACACCGAACGACGGTAGAGCTGCCGAAAGACTCACGCCGCCGCTCATTCTGTGGGAGCAGGTTTGCCTGCGAAGAGGTCCGTCATCGCGCCACTGATGTCGACTTGACGCCTGGGTCGCCTGCAATGACGCTTTCGTTGGCAAGCCAACTTCCCACAGAGGACTTCGGCTCCCACAGATTTTTTACAGCCAACCAAAATATTTCAACAAACAACACGTTATGTGTTGTTTGATCGAAATTTGTGTCGTTAGACAGCAAGCTTCTCGAACTTCAAATCCCACACGCCGTGCCCGAGCTTTTCACCCCGGCGTTCGAACTTGGTGATGGGGCGTTCGGTCGGGCGTGGCACGCATTTGCCATCTTCGGCCTGGTTGCGATAACCCGGCGCAACGTTCATCACTTCCAGCATGTACTCGGCATACGGTTCCCAATCGGTGGCCATGTGCAAAATACCGCCGACCTTCAGCTTGCTGCGCACCAGTTCAGCGAAATCTGGCTGAACGATGCGACGTTTGTGATGGCGGCTTTTGTGCCATGGGTCCGGGAAAAACAGCATCAGGCGGTCAAGGCTGTTATCAGCGATGCAACGGTTGAGCACTTCAATGGCGTCGCACTCGTAGACACGCACGTTGGTCAGACCTTGAGTCAGCACGCCATTGAGCAGCGCACCGACACCAGGGTGATGCACTTCAACCCCAATAAAATCATGCTCAGGCGAGGCCGCAGCCATTTCCAACAGCGAATGGCCCATGCCGAAGCCGATTTCCAGTGTGCGCGGCGCAGAACGGCCAAACACGTGATCGAAATCCACGGGCGCATCCACCAGCGGCAGAACGAACAGCGGTCGACCTTGGTCAAGGCCGCGTTGCTGGCCTTCGGTCATACGCCCCGCGCGCATCACGAAACTCTTGATGCGGCGGTGTTGGCGCTCTTCGCCTTCTTCCGGGATCGGTGCAGCTTCTAACGAATCAGTCATCAACGAGCTCTTACTTGATCAGGCCATCCAGCGGCGAGGAGGCGCTGGCATAGAGTTTTTTCGGCATCCGGCCAGCGAGGTACGCCAGACGACCAGCGACAATCGCGTGCTTCATGGCTTGGGCCATCATCACCGGGTTTTGCGCGTGGGCGATGGCCGAGTTCATCAGAACCGCCTCACAGCCCAGCTCCATGGCGATGGTCGCGTCGGATGCGGTACCGACACCTGCGTCGACCAGCACCGGCACTTTGGCTTCTTCGAGGATGATTTGCAGGTTGTACGGATTGCAGATGCCCAGTCCGGTACCAATCAGTCCCGCGAGGGGCATGACCGCGATACAGCCGATTTCAGCCAACTGACGGGCGATGATCGGATCATCACTGGTGTACACCATCACGTCGAAACCGTCTTTGACCAGAATTTCGGCGGCCTTGAGGGTTTCGATCACGTTCGGGAACAAGGTTTTCTGATCGGCCAATACTTCCAGCTTCACCAGATTTTTACCGTCGAGCAACTCACGGGCCAAGCGACAGGTGCGCACGGCCTCGATGGCGTCGTAGCAACCCGCCGTGTTCGGCAGGATGGTGTAGCGATCCGGCGGCAGGATATCCAACAGGTTCGGCTCGCCTGGGTTCTGCCCAAGGTTCGTTCGGCGAACGGCAACCGTCACAATTTCAGCGCCCGAGGCTTCGATCGCCAGACGGGTTGATTCCATATCCGGGTATTTGCCAGTGCCGACCAACAGGCGCGACTGGAACGTACGACCGGCCAGGACGAAAGGCTTATCGGTGCGAAAGTTGCTCATCGGAAATCCTCTTTAAGGTTGAGGTTCGTGCAGATTTGAAACCGGGTTAGACGGCCGCTGGTTGCTCGGCGCGGATCAACCGCCGCCGATAGCGTGGACCACTTCAACCTGATCGCCTTCGCGTAGGGTCGTGGAAACATGCTGGCTGCGCGGAACAATATCCATATTGAGTTCGACCGCGACTCTGCGTCCGGTCAGGTCCAGAAGGACGATCAACGCCGCGACGGTTTCGCCATCGGGCAGTTCAAAGGACTCGCCGTTCAATTGAATGTGCATGCGGGCAGCAGCCATCATTTTAGGGGCCAGCATTCTAGCCCGATCAGTACGTATGACCAAGGCAAAGCCGAGCCATTCGTCTCAAGCGGGGCTTGAGAGTCAGGACTCGAAGGCTTAAACCCCACCCAAGCGCCACGCCGTCAGGCCCAGCAACGCCCAACCGATCAAGAACGCCAAACCGCCGAACGGAGTGATGATGCCGAGCTGGCTGACGCCGGTCAGGGTCAACGCGTACAGGCTGCCGGAAAACAGCAGGATACCAATAGCAAACGAGATGCCTGCCCACGTCACCAGACGGCCGGGAATTTGGATCGCGATCACGGCAACCGCCAGTAAGGCCAAGGTGTGAATCAGTTGGTACAGCACGCCGGTGTGGAAAACCGCCAGGTATTCGGCGCTGAGCCGGTTCTTCAAGCCGTGGGCGGCGAACGCGCCAAGGGCTACGCCGGTGAAGCCAAAAAAAGCAGCCAGCATCAAAAAGCCACGAAACATGTCGAACTCCAGTCAACGGTTGTCATTTGCTCAGGGTCTGTATAATGGCCCGCTCAACAGCTCCGGCCAAGCCATCTCTATGCTGCGTCTCTTTTTCAATCGCCTCCTTAAAGCTCTGTTCTGGTTCGCAGCGGCCAGCGTCGTGCTGGTAGTGATCTTTCGTTGGGTGCCACCGCCAGGCACCGCGCTGATGGTTGAGCGCAAGATCGAATCCTGGTCTGACGGCCAACCGATCAACCTGCAGCGCACATGGCGGCCCTGGGACAAGATCTCCAACGACCTGAAAGTGGCGGTTATTGCGGGCGAGGATCAAAAATTCGCCGAGCATTGGGGCTTTGATGTCGAGGCAATTCAGGCGGCTATCGCGCACAACGAACTGGGCGGCTCGGTGCGAGGCGCCAGTACGCTGAGCCAGCAAGTGTCGAAAAACCTGTTTTTATGGTCGGGCCGCAGCTGGCTGCGCAAAGGGCTGGAAGTGTGGTTCACCGGCTTGATCGAAGTGTTCTGGTCCAAGCAGCGGATTCTTGAGATTTACCTCAACAGCGTCGAGTGGGACGACGGTGTGTTCGGTGCTGAAGCGGCAGCGCGGCATCACTTTGGTGTGAGTGCAGCCGCGCTCTCGACGCAACAGGCCAGCTACCTCGCCGCCGTATTGCCCAACCCCCGCGAATGGAGCGCCAGCCATCCCAGCAGCTATGTGTCCAGCCGTGCGAGCTGGATACGCCAGCAGATGCGTCAGTTGGGCGGGGATGATTATTTGGTGGGGCTGAACCATAGCCGCAAGTTTTAAACGCCAGCTCTGCGCTGATTGAACGGACTTCTTCGCAGGCAAGCCTGCTCCCACAGGTTCTGTTGACATAGATCCCGTGGGAGTTGGCTTGCCAACGAAGGGGACGCCACGGTTAAAACGAAACAACAAAAAAACGCCCCGACCATTTCTGATCGGGGCGTTTTTGTGTGTCGGCTAGCTGTTTACGCAGCGATCGACAGTTTCAGCTTGTTCATCGCGCTTTTTTCCAGCTGACGAATACGCTCAGCGGAGACGTTGTACTTCTGCGCCAGGTCGTGCAGCGTGGCTTTCTCTTCAGCCAGCCAGCGCTGATAAAGAATGTCACGGCTGCGCTCGTCGAGAACTTCCAGCGCCTGATGCAGGTTAGCGTTGGAGGTGTCGGTCCAGTCGGAGTCTTCCAACTGGCGAGCCGGGTCATAACGGTGGTCTTCCAGGTAGTTGGAAGGCGACTGGAATGCACTGTCGTCGTCCGCTTCAGCAGCAGGGTCGAACGCCATGTCGTGGCCGGTCAGACGGCTTTCCATCTCACGCACTTCGCGCGGCTCGACGCCAAGGCTTTCCGCCACGCGATGGACTTCTTCGTTATTCAACCAAGCCAAGCGTTTTTTCTGGCTGCGCAGATTGAAGAACAGTTTGCGCTGCGCCTTGGTCGTGGCGACCTTGACGATGCGCCAGTTGCGCAGAATGAATTCGTGAATTTCAGCCTTGATCCAGTGAACGGCGAACGACACCAGACGCACACCCATTTCCGGGTTGAAACGTTTGACGGCTTTCATCAAGCCAACGTTGCCTTCTTGAATCAGGTCAGCCTGTGCCAGGCCATAACCGGAATAGCTGCGTGCGATGTGCACGACAAAACGCAGGTGGGCGAGGACCATCTGCCGAGCCGCCCCAAGATCCTGCTCATAATAAAGACTCTCAGCCAGTTCACGCTCCTGCTCGGGCGTCAGCAAAGGAATGCTGTTGACCGTGTGCACGTAGGCTTCCAGGTTTGCGCCTGGGACTAATGCATAAACAGGTTGCAAAGAAGTGGTCATACGAAAAAAACCTCCAACTCACATGACAGGTGCAGTTCAGCACTGCGAAATTGACCGGGGAACCAGTAGACAAGTTCCCAAAACAGCTGAAATGACAACACAAAGTAAAAAATTAACGTGGCGCCAGCTCTCTTAAGTGGCGGGCTACCGCAATCCAAGCACCGATATACCCTAACAACACGGCTCCAAGCAAGAGCGACAGACCATCGGCTGCAGGTACGCCAGCCAATGAGAAGTCACTTCCGTACAAGCCGGCGAGTCCAATTACAGCATCGTTTAACCAATTCAACCCATAAGCAAGTACGCCCCAAGACAGAAAACCTGCCCCCAGGCCATACAGCGCGCCCATATACAAAAAAGGTCTACGGACATAACTGTCTGTACCGCCGACCAATTTGATCACTTCGATCTCGGTTCGGCGATTTTCTATGTGCAGACGAATTGTGTTACCAATTACCAAAAGAAGCGCCAGCACCAACAAGACTGTCAGGCCGAAAACAAAACGGTCACCCAACTTCAGAATCGCAGCCAACCGTTCAACCCATACCAAGTCGAGCTGGGCTTGTTGCACTTTGGGCAGCTGCGCCAGACGAGCGCGCAACGCTTCAAGCGCTGATTTATCAACTTCCTGCGGCGTGACCAATACAACACCGGGAAGCGGGTTCTGCGGAAGTTCTTTAAGCGCTTCACCCAAACCCGACTGCTGCTGGAACTCAGCCAAGGCCTGATCACTGCTGATGTACTCAGCATCGGCTACGCCAGGCATGCTTTTGATCTGTTCGCGCAGTTGCTCGCCGTCACCGGCGTTGGCATCAAGGTTCAAATACAGCGAAATCTGCGCCGCACGCTGCCAGGAACCGCCTAGTCGTTCCACATTGTTCAACAACAACGACAACCCCATCGGCAAACTTAATGCGATGGCCATGACCAAACAGGTGAAAAAGCTGCCAATAGGCTGTTTGCCCAGGCGTCGCAAGCTGTCGACCATGCTGGAGCGATGCGCTTCCAGCCACGCGCTCAGCTGTGCGCTGAAATCCGGGCCATCGTCGTCATCGCGTTGTTTTTTCTTTTTCTGCGGGGTCGGCTCGGCGGCCTTGGGCGAAACCCGCTCCGACACTTTGGGGGTGCGTGTGGCACTCATACCGTCGACTCCCCGTCACCGATCAACCGACCGCGCTGCAGGGTCAGCATGCGATGGCGCATCCGAGCGATCAGCGCCAAATCGTGACTGGCGATCAACACGCTGGTGCCGAGACGGTTGATGTCTTCGAATACGCCCATAATTTCCGCTGCCAACCGTGGATCGAGGTTACCGGTGGGTTCATCCGCCAGCAGCAACGCCGGACGGTGGACGATGGCCCGGGCAATGCCGACGCGCTGCTGTTGGCCAGTGGATAAATCACCGGGGTACAGATCTGTTTTGTCCGAGAGCGCCACGCGCTCCAGGGCAGAATCGACGCGCTTGGTGACTTCGCCTTTGGACAAACCAAGAATTTGCAGGGGCAACGCAATATTGTTGAACACTGTGCGATCAGACAATAACTGGTGATTCTGGAAGACCACCCCGATCTGCCGGCGCAAATAAGGAATTTGCGCGGTGCTGATTTTGCCTAAATCCTGACCGGCCAACAGCAGCTTGCCAGTGGTCGGCCGCTCCATCGCCAGCAACAGGCGCAACAACGTGCTTTTACCGGCGCCGGAGTGGCCGGTAACGAACAAGAATTCACCGCGACGAACCCGAAAGCTCAGCTCGTGCAGGCCTACGTGACCATTTGCATAACGCTTTCCGACTTGTTCAAAACGAATCATGTGCGCTCCCGCTCGGCAAACAGAGCTTGAACAAAGGGTTCGGCTTCAAAAGTGCGTAAATCGTCGATGCCTTCACCAACGCCGATATAACGGATCGGCAATCCGAATTGCTTGGCCAGCGCGAAAATGACGCCGCCCTTGGCCGTTCCGTCGAGTTTAGTCAGTGCCAAACCGGTCAGCGTCACGGTCTGGTGGAATTGCTTGGCCTGATTGATCGCGTTTTGCCCGGTGCCAGCATCCAGCACCAACAGCACCTCATGCGGCGCCTCGGTGTCCAGCTTGCCCATGACCCGGCGCACTTTTTTCAACTCTTCCATCAGGTTGTCTTTGGTGTGCAGACGCCCGGCGGTGTCAGCGATCAAGACATCGATGCCCCGGGCTTTGGCAGCCTGTACCGCATCGAAGATAACCGAAGCCGAGTCCGCGCCCGTGTGCTGAGCGATGACCGGAATGTTGTTGCGCTCGCCCCAGACCTGTAATTGCTCTACTGCCGCTGCGCGGAAGGTGTCGCCTGCCGCCAGCATGACTTTCTTGCCTTCGAGCTGGAGTTTCTTCGCCAGCTTGCCGATGGTCGTGGTTTTGCCAGCACCGTTGACGCCCACCACCAAAATCACGAAAGGCTTTTGCTGACCGGTGATCACCAACGGTTGTTCAACCGGCTTTAGCAACGCAGTCAGCTCGTCTTGCAGTGATTTGTACAGCGCGTCACTGTCGGTTAGCTGCTTGCGCGCGACTTTCTGAGTCAGGCTTTGGATGATCACCGACGTAGCCTCAACGCCCACGTCAGCGGTCAACAAACGGGTTTCGATTTCTTCGAGCAGGTCATCGTCGATGGCCTTCTTGCCGAGAAACAGACTGGCCATGCCCTCGCCAAGGCTGGCGCTGGTTTTCGACAGGCCTTGCTTGAGGCGAGCGAAAAAACCGATTTTGCTGGCTTCGGTAGGTGCCGATTCAACCATCAAAGCCGGAACGGGAACGGGCGACGGTAAGACCGATGCTTCGGCAACGATGATCGGTTCAGCCACAACCAATGCTTCAGAAACGATGACCGGCTCAGGTGCGAGCACAGGCTCCACCGTTACCACCGGCTCAACCATCACCTCGGGCAGCGACTGCACGATTGAAGCAATCTGCTGCGCAATCGGCGGCGTAACGTGGGGTTCAAGCTCATCGATCAGCGCGACGGGCTCTTCGGCCACTGGCAACACTAGCCATGGCTTGGACGTTGGGTTTTCGGGCGCAGGCGCTTCAGTCACCGCGTCTAGAAGCGGCGCGGGCACTAATGACGGCTCAACGGCCACCTGAGCCTGGTCGATGACCGGCTCGGGCGTTGCTGAAATGTCGCCTTGCGGTTGATCGGCAGCGGTTTCCTGCGACTTTTTGCGCAGCCAACCGAACAGGCCTTTCTTCTCTGCAGCCGGAGCTGGGGTCTTCTTGTCGTCGTTGGAACCAAACATGGAGGACGGCTATCTCAAGGTAGCGACGCGCCATAGCGGCGCCTCTGGAAATTCTGTCAATGGGAAACAGACTGCTTTTGTCCCGGCTTGTTCACCCGCAGCTATAGATAAGCAGCGAATGGGCTGGCCCGGAACGTCATTTCTGCGGATTTTGTCGATGTCTAACCGGCCGCTGAAACACAAGTAACAGCATAAGTACTGCTCTAGCCGTGGTCGGCAGTCAAACGGACCAGTATCCTAGCACCTCCGCGCCCGCCTACGCTAAGTTCAAGCAGGCCGCCTCACAGGTTCAAAAACGAATGAATGCTTTCGCCCGCCGCGCTGCCGGCCTGCTGTTCAGCGCGGTTTGCCTGCCTTTGTCAGCACTGGCCGCAGATCCACAACCTACCCATGAATTCACCTTGGACAACGGCCTTAAAGTCATCGTACGCGAAGACCACCGTGCTCCCGTGGTGGTTTCCCAGGTGTGGTACAAGGTCGGCTCCAGCTACGAAACTCCTGGCCAGACCGGTTTGTCCCACGCCCTGGAACACATGATGTTCAAAGGCAGCAAGCACGTTGGACCCGGCCAGGCTTCGCTGATTCTGCGTGACCTCGGGGCGGAAGAAAACGCCTTCACCAGCGACGATTACACCGCGTACTACCAAGTATTGGCCCGCGATCGCTTAGGCGTGGCCTTCGAGTTGGAAGCGGATCGGATGGCCAGCCTGTTGCTGCCGCCCGAGCAATTCACCCGTGAAATCGAAGTGATCAAGGAAGAGCGTCGTCTGCGCACCGATGACAAGCCCACCTCGAAAGCCTTCGAACGCTTCAAAGCCATGGCCTACCCCGCCAGCGGTTATCACACGCCCACCATCGGCTGGATGGCCGACCTGGACCGAATGAACGTCGCCGAGCTGCGCCATTGGTACCAATCCTGGTACGTCCCGAACAACGCCACGCTGGTGGTGGTAGGCGATGTGCAGCCTGATGAAGTGAAGGCGCTGGCTGAACGCTATTTCGGCCCGATCCCCCGACGCGAGACACCGCCTGCGAAAATTCCGCTGGAACTGGCAGAGCCGGGTGAACGGCTAATCACGCTGCATGTGCAGACCCAACTGCCGAGCTTGATTTACGGCTTCAACGTGCCAAGCATGGCCACCGCTGAAGACAAACGCTCGGTCAATGCTTTGCGCCTGATTTCCGCGTTACTCGACGGCGGCTACAGCGCCCGAATTCCCACCCGCCTGGAGCGTGGCGAGGAACTGGTGGCCGGCGCCTCGTCGAGCTACGACGCCTTCAGCCGTGGCGACAGCCTGTTCATGATCAACGCCACGCCTAACGTGCAGAAAAAGAAAACTCTGGCCGATGTGGAAGCCGGTATCTGGCGCCTGTTAGATGAATTGAAAACCACCCCGCCGACCAGCGCTGAGCTGGAACGGGTTCAGGCGCAGGTGATTGCCGCCCTGGTGTTTGAACGTGATTCGATCAGCAGTCAGGCCAGTACCATCGGCGAGCTTGAAAGCGTAGGCCTGTCGTGGAAACTCATCGACGAAGAACTGGATTCAATTAAAAACGTCACCCCAGCTGATATTCAAAAAGCTGCGCGCACCTATTTCACCCGCGAGCGCCTCAGCGTTGCGCACGTTTTGCCTGAGGAGAAAGCACATGAGTGAGCGCAAGGCTTTGCATGTCGTGCTGACCACGGTCTTGGGCCTGTTCATCACGGCCTCGGCCCAGGCCGATAACGCGGCACCCGACGTTGCGGCTCCGGCTTACACCCTGCAATCGCTGAAAGAACTCGACGGCAAACCGCCAGCCCACCGCACGATGAACATTCAGACCTGGAAAACCGCCGAAGGCACCAAGGTGTTGTTTGTCGAGGCGCGAGAGCTGCCAATGTTCGACATGCGCCTGATCTTCGCCGCTGGCAGCAGCCACGACCAGGGCATTCCTGGCATCGCCGTGCTGACCAACGCCATGCTCAACGAAGGCGTGGCCGGCAAAAATGTCAGCGCCATCGCTGAAGGTTTTGACAGTTTGGGCGCGGACTTCGGCAATGGCGCCTACCGCGACATGGCAGTAGCGTCGTTGCGCAGCCTGAGCGCGGTGGATAAACGCGAACCGGCGCTAAAGCTGTTTGCTGATGTCGTGGGTAAACCGACGTTTCCCAAGGAGTCGTTGGCGCGGATCAAAAACCAGTTGCTGGCCGGGTTTGAATACCAGAAACAAAACCCCGGCAGGCTGGCGGGTAATGAACTGTTTGAACGTCTTTATGCCGACCACCCTTACGCGCACCCGAGCGAAGGCACCGCCAAAAGCGTGACCCCGATTACCGTTGCGCAACTGAAGGCATTTCACGCCAAAGCCTACGCGGCGGGCAATGTGGTGATCGCGCTGGTGGGCGACCTGTCTCGAACAGAAGCCGAAGCTATCGCGGCTCAGGTGTCCGCCGCGCTGCCGAAAGGCCCGGCACTGCCGAAAATAACCGAGCCTGTGGCGCCCAAAGCCGGCGAAACCCACATTGAGTTCGCCTCCAAGCAAACCCACTTGATGCTCGCGCAGTTAGGGATCGACCGTAATGACCCGGACTACGTCGCGCTGACATTGGGCAACTCGATATTGGGTGGCGGTGGTTTCGGCAGCCGTTTGATGACTGAAGTGCGTGAAAAACGCGGCCTGACCTATGGCGTTTCGTCGGGCTTCACGCCGATGGAAGTCCAAGGTCCGTTTTTGATCGCCTTGCAAACCCGCGCCGAGCTCAGCGAAAACACGCTTAAACTGGTGCAGGGCATCGTGCGAGACTTCCTTGTTACAGGCCCGACCCAGAAAGAGCTGGATGACGCCAAGCGCGAATTGGCCGGTAGCTTCCCACTGTCCACGGCGAGTAATGCCGACATCGTGGGTCAGTTGGGCGCCATCGGCTTCTACGATTTACCGCTGACGTTCCTCGAAGATTTCATGCAACAAGCTCAGAGCACCACGGTTGAGCAAGTCAAAACAGCGATGAACAAGCACCTGAGTGCGGACAAGATGGTCATCGTCACCGCCGGCCCAACGGTCGTGCAAAAAGACTTGCCGCCCCCTACAGATAACCCCGTCGAGCAACCGCTTGGCGTACCGGAGCATTAATGGCTAATCCAAGACCTAAGGGCCATAACGGCCTGGGTCAACTTCGCATCATCGGCGGCCAATGGCGCAGCCGTCGCCTGACTTTTCCTGACGCTCCTGGCCTGCGTCCGACGCCTGATCGCGTACGTGAAACCTTGTTCAACTGGCTGGCGCCGATTATCGAAGGCGCGCGCGTACTCGATTTATTCGCGGGCAGCGGCGCATTGTACTTGGAAGCATTGTCCCGTGGCGCGAGCATGGCCTTGGCCCTGGACTCCAGCGGCGCCGCCATCGCCAGCTTGCGCCACAATCTGACCGCCCTTGATTGCACGACGGGGCAGTTGGTACATACCGATGCATTGCGTCATTTGGAAGGCCAACCTGCCGAGCAGTTCGACGTGGTGTTTCTCGATCCGCCGTTTCACCAAGGCCTGCTGCCAGCGGCCTGCGCGCTGCTGGAAGAGCGCAATTGGTTGGCCGAGGAGGCGTTTGTCTACACCGAAAGCGAGATACCACCGGCAACCATCGGCGTCCCCGGCACGTGGCGGCTGCACCGCGAGAAGAAAGCGGGTCAGGTGTATTACGCGTTGTGGCAGCGGTAATCGAGCTTGCGGATGCCCCAAGCTCGATGTCACCCCAGAAATTATCTGTAGGAGCCAACTCGTTGGCGAGAGGCTCAAAGCAGTGTGTCAGGCACACCGCCTCGCCAACACGCTGTCTCCTGCAGTTGGTCATAAACCTCCGCACGCCGCTCCACGGTTGTGGCAACGTAGCGATTAAGCAGTAACCGTGAATCGCCGATGAGTAATGACGTGCCTATCCGACCTGCTTTGCCAACGCCCACCGAACGCTTTATCCCCGCCTTGGGCTTGGGAAATCCCCACCTGCAAACCTTATGGGGTCCGCTGTGGCGCAAAAAAGCGCGAATCGAGCGTGAGCGGGAACGGATGTGGTTGGCCGATGGCGACTTTCTCGACCTCGATTGGTACGGCCCGAATGAAACGGGTACTCCACTGGTATTGGTATTACACGGCCTGACCGGGTCATCGAATTCACTGTATGTACTGGGTTTGCAGCAGGTGTTGGCCCGGCAAGGCTGGGCCAGTGTCGCTTTAAACTGGCGGGGTTGTTCCGGCGAACCCAATCTGCTCCCACGCAGCTATCACTCCGGCGCCAGCGAGGACCTCGCCAGTGTTGTCGCCCATGTCCGTGCCAAGCGGCCATTATCGCTGTTGTACGCAGTCGGCTACTCCCTCGGTGGCAACGTCTTGCTCAAATACCTCGGGGAAGAAGGCGTAAACAGCGAGTTACAAGGCGCCGTGGCGGTCTCAGTACCGTTTCGTCTGGATCAAAGCGCCGATCGGATCGGCCAAGGTTTTTCCAAGGTCTACCAGGCGCACTTCATGCGCGAGATGGTCGCCTACATCCGAGACAAACAGCGGCGTTTCCAGCACGAGGGACTCAGCGAAGGATTGGCAGAGCTTTCAGCATTGGGTTCACTGGAGAATATGCGCACGTTCTGGGATTTCGATGGCCGGGTCACGGCGCCATTGCACGGGTTTGTCGATGCCCAAGACTATTACCGCCGCGCTTCGAGCCGCTATTTCTTGGGAGAAATTCGCACGCCCACGCTGATTATTCACGCGGCCGATGACCCCTTCGTGTTTCTTCACAGCCTGCCAGACCCCGACGAACTGTCGTCGAGCACACACTTCGAGCTTCAAGCCCGAGGCGGACATGTCGGGTTCGTCGAGGGTTCGCTGAGAAACCCGAGCTATTACCTCGAACGGCGCATTCCGTCGTGGTTGAGCACGGCCCATGGCGTGGGTTCTCAAGCGGCTCATTAATTTAACTGCACAATCGTTCGAGACACGTTTTTCCTGACCGCCTAAGATGCCGGCTCAAGGAGAGACCCATGTCCCGCTATCAACTGTTTTCCAGAGGCCTTCGCGACAGCGTTCCGATGCTGGTCGGCATTGCGCCCTTTGGCATTATCTTCGGTACGCTGGCCGGTGCAGGCGGTTTGTCGCTGTGGCAGGCGGTCGGCATGTCGCTGTTCGTCTATGCCGGTTCCGCGCAATTCATCGTCGTTAGCCTCATGGGCGCAGGCGCCAGCGGTGTGGTGATTTTGCTGACCACCTTCATCGTCAACCTTCGCCACGTCCTGTACAGCGCCACCCTCCAACCGCAGGTCAACGAATTACCCCAGCGCTGGCGTGTGTTGTTGGCGTTTTGGTTGACCGATGAAACCTTCGCGGTGGTTCATCGCTATTACCTGGTGCACGGGCGTTCAGCGCTCGCCCACTGGTATTGGCTGGGGGTCGCCAGCGCGTTGTATGCCTGCTGGGTCGGCAGCTCATTGGTCGGGGTTTTGTTTGGCGAAGCCGTCCCGAACATGGCGAGTTGGGGATTGGAGTTCGCCATGCTCGCGACCTTCATTGGCATCGTCGTGCCCCTGTTGCGCAACCGACCGCAAGTGGCGGCAGCGCTGGCGGCAGGCGCGGTAGCCCTTATGACCCATGCCTGGCCGTACAAACTCGGATTGATGGCAGCGGCCTTCAGCGGGATTGCGATGGGCGTGCTGTTGGAACGTCGGCGCACCGATGTGACCGGGTCGTCGAGCCACGAGGTGCACTCATGAGTTATTGGTGGCTGATTTTCGGCATGACGGCGATCACCTTTTTGATGCGCTACAGCCTCTTCGCCTGGCCGAACTTACGCTTCCCGCCGGTGGTTCGCCAAGGACTGCACTACGTGCCAACCGCCGTGCTCACCGCGATCGTGGTGCCCGGCATGCTGCTGCCCGACGGCGAGCATTGGCAGCTGACCCTGAACAACGCGTTCTTGCTGGCAGGATTAGCCACCATCGCCATCGCCGCCCTCAGCCGAAATTTACTGGCCACGATTGGCGGCGGATTGTTGGTGTTCTTCCTGCTGCGCTGGGCGCTGGGGCAGATTTAACAGCACCAAGGAGCCAACTTGTTGGCTCTCAGAGGGAGGCGGTTGTGTTGATCACGCCCCCGTGGTGATTTCATGGGTTGGGTCGGTAATCCACTCGCTCCACGATCCGGCGTACAGCTTGCCCAGTGGATAGCCGGCCAAGCTCAGTGCAAAGAGGTTTTGGCACGCCGTTACCCCTGAACCGCAATACGCCACCAGATCGTCGGGTGAGCGGTCTTCCAGTTTTGCCGCAAAACGCTGCTTGAGTTGTGCTGCCGGGAGAAAGCGAGAGTCCGGGCCGAGGTTTTCGTTGAACGCGGCACACACTGCGCCGGGGATATGCCCGGCGACGGGGTCAATCGGCTCAACCTCACCCCGGAAACGCGGTTCGGCGCGAGCATCGATTAACGTCATTTCCGGCTGGCCCAAACGCGCTTGCAACGCTTCTGCGCTTACTAGCAACGACTCGTCTGCATGCCCGGCGAACGCTCCCTTTTGAACGTCGGGCACATCCAGACTGAGTTTTTGACCCGCCGCATGCCAGGCTTTCAATCCGCCATCGAGTAAATACACGCCATCGCGCTTGCCCAGCCATGCCAACAGCCACCAGCCCCGCGCGGCGAATGCACCGGGAGCATCGTCGTAAAGCACGATGTCGCTGTCCTGATTAACGCCCCACGCCTGCAAGCGCCGGGTCAAATCAGCCGGGCTCGGCAACGGATGCCGGCCGGTCACACCCTTAATCACCGAACCGCTAAAGTCACGTTCCAGATCTGCAAACAGCGCACCGGCAATATGCCCTTCGGCATAGCTGCTGTGGCCATATTCCGGGTCTTCCAAGGCGAAGCGGCAATCCAGAATCACCAACCCTGGTTCCCCCAGGCGGGCAGCCAGTTGTTCCGGGCTGATCAATTGCGCAATAGACATGACAGGCTCCTCTATGGAAAAAGTTGATTCAAACCCAGGCATCAGCTCATTTCTTGCAGCGCCCGGCTCAACGGCACATAAAATTCTTCGCACAATGCATTCACCGCACCGCGTGCGTGTGGCGTGACGTAACCCAACTCCAACATCAACACTTGGTAAACGCCTCGGCGCAGGGCTTCCTCACTGAGCCGCGTGGCGTTTTCGGTTGTGGTGCATAGAAAGCGCACCCACGAGGTGAGGATAATCCAGACGTTCAGGGTCAGCGATTCAATCTGCACTTTGTCCATCTGCAGAATGCCGGCTTCGACAAACCCGCCATAAATCGCCATGCCGTGAACCATGCAGCGCTGAGAAAACCGCCTATAACGCGCGGCCAACTCTGGATCGGCGTCGAGAAAATGCTCCAGGTCGCGGTGCAAAAACCGATAGCGCCACATGCCGTCAAGCAGCTCAAACAGGTAAAACCGCTTGTCATCCAGGCCGGGCAAACGGCCTTTTGGCAGACGTAAAAAGGTGTCCACCAGCGTTTCATACGCGGCGAACAACTCGGCAATAATCGCCTGTTTGTTGGGGAAGTGGTAATACAGATTGCCCGGAGAAATCTCCATGTGCGCCGCAATATGGTTGGTGCTGACGCTGCGCTCACCCTGCTGATTGAACAGCTCCAGACTGATATCAACGATGCGCTCACGGGTTTTGATACGCGGGGCCATGTTCAACTCGGGTAGGCGGGAATGAGCCGGATCTTAACGCAACCGAGAATGGCATACCCCACACAGAATCTCTGGAGCCAACGTGTTGGCGAAGCGGCTCACGAGTCGCCGCGTAAATACCCTCGCCCACACCTTGCATACTACAGAGGGCATGTTTGTATTTGACTTTATAGAGTTATGACTCTAAAACCACAGCACAACGCTAAAAAGAGCCACGACCATGCCCGCCGAACTCGCCTATTTGCAAGCGTCTGAACACACCGCCACCGACCTTGATCAGCGCTTCAACGTCCAGCGTCAGGCCTTCGCGGCCAATCCGATGCCGACTGCAGGTCAGCGCCAGCAATGGCTGAAGACTTTGCGCACGTTGCTGAGCGATGAGAGGCAGGCGTTGATCGACGCCATCAGCAGTGATTTCAGCCACCGCAGCGCCGACGAAACGCTGTTGGCGGAGTTGATGCCGAGTCTGTTGGGCATTCATTACGCCAGCAAACACTTGAAGCGCTGGATGAAGCCGTCTCGACGCAGTGTCGGCATGGCGTTTCAACCCGCCTCGGCCAAGGTGGTATATCAGCCGCTGGGAGTTATCGGGATTATTGTGCCGTGGAATTACCCGCTGTTTCTCGCCATTGGGCCGCTGGTTGGGGCGTTATCGGCGGGTAACCGGGTGATGCTCAAGCTCAGCGAATCCACGCCAGCCACCGGTCAGTTACTCAAGCGGTTGTTGGGCCAGGTCTTTCCCGAGGACTTGGTGACGGTGGTGTTGGGCGAAGCTGAAGTCGGCATGGCCTTTTCGAAGCTGCCGTTTAACCATTTGTTGTTCACTGGCGCCACCAGCGTTGGCAAGCATGTGATGCGCGCGGCAGCTGAAAACCTGACACCGGTCACCTTGGAACTGGGCGGAAAATCCCCGGCCATCGTTTCCCATGACGTGCCACTCAAGGATGCGGCTGAACGGATCGCCTTCGGCAAAACTCTGAACGCCGGGCAAACCTGCGTTGCGCCGGATTACGTGCTGGTTCCGGAAGATCGAGTCGATGCCTTTGTCGAAGCCTATCGCCAGGCGATCCACAATTTTTACCCGACCCTGGCTGACAACCCGGACTACACCGCAATCATCAATGACCGTCAGCTCGCACGGCTTAGTAGCTACCTGACCGACGCCAGCAGCAAAGGCGCAAACGTGATTTCGCTGTTCAACGAAAGCCAAGGTCGACGCATGCCGTTCAGCGTATTGCTCAACGTCAGCGACGACATGACGGTGATGCAGGATGAAATCTTCGGTCCGATTTTGCCCATCGTGCCCTACGGCCGTATCGACCAAGCGTTTGCCTACATCAATCAGCGACCACGCCCGCTGGCGTTGTACTACTTTGGATACAACAAAGCTGAGCAACAGCGGGTATTGGAGCAGACACATTCCGGTGGCGTCTGCCTGAACGACACGTTGTTGCACGTCGCTCAGGATGACATGCCGTTCGGCGGCATCGGTGCTTCGGGCATGGGTCACTACCATGGTCATGAAGGTTTTCTAACGTTCAGTAAGGCCAAGGGTGTGTTCGTCAAACAACGCTTTAACGCCGCACGGGTGATCTATCCGCCGTATGGGAAGGCGATTCAACGGCTGATCTACAAACTGTTTGTTCGCTGATCAGGCTCCTGAAACTAAAGGTCCACGACTAAAAATGAATAGCCCTGAAAGCCTCGGATTGTCGCGGCGTAGTGCACTGAAAGTCGGCCTGTGTGCGGGCGCTTTTTTGTCCACGGCCGGGCTCGCCGCAAGCCTGAGCGGCTGCTCAGCCAGCGTGCCCGCCAGCGATTTTAACGTGCTGCGCGACAGCGATTTGCCGTTTCTACGCGCGCTGATCCCGGTGATGCTGGAAGGCAGCCTCGGCGCCGTTTCAATACAGGATGCCGTCGCAGGAACGTTAAAAAACATTGATGCCAGCCTGCATGGGCTTTCGCCTGAAGTGCAGAAGCTGACTCAGCAACTGTTCGATGTTTTAGCGTTGCCGGTGACGCGTGCACCGTTAACCGGTATTTGGGGACGCTGGGTCAACGCGAGCCCGGAGCAAATCAGGAGCTTTCTTGATCGTTGGGATAACAGCTCGCTTAGCCTTTTGCGCATGGGCCATAACGCCTTGCTGCAACTGGTGATGATGGCGTGGTACAGCCGAACGCAATCATGGGCGCACTGCGGATACCCCGGCCCGCCGACCGTTTGACCAGCCTGTTAATAACAATAAGAACTGAGGTTTTATGCCGGTACCTGACATGTTTCGAGAAGGCCTCGCCCGTGGCTGGAAAGCCTACAACGGTGCGCGGCTGGAGAAAGACCTGACGCTTGAGGCCGACGTAGTGGTCATCGGCAGTGGCGCCGGTGGAGGGACGACGGCAGAGATTCTCAGCGCCGCCGGCTACAAGGTATTGCTGGTTGAAGAAGGCCCACTCAAAACCAGCAGCGATTTCAAGATGCTTGAAGAGCAGGCCTATTCCACGCTGTATCAAGAAGGTCTTGGCCGGATGAGCAAGAACGGCGCGATCACCATCCTTCAGGGCCGCGCCGTGGGTGGCAGCACGCTGGTGAACTGGACCTCGAGTTTTCGCACGCCAGAGCCAACGCTGACTCATTGGGCGGACCAACACGCTGTCGAAGGCCACAGTGCTGCGCAAATGGCGCCGTGGTTCGACAGGATGGAGCAGCGGCTGGGTGTCGCGCCCTGGGCCATGCCGCCAAACGCCAATAATGATGTGATCCGCGAGGGTTGCCACCAGCTCGGTTATAGCTGGAAGGTCATTGCGCGCAATGTTCGCGGGTGCTGGAATCTGGGTTACTGCGGCATGGGCTGCCCGACCAATGCCAAGCAATCGATGCTGGTCACGACCATTCCCGCCACGTTGGACAAGGGCGGTGAACTGCTTTACCTGGCGCGGGCCGAGTCACTGATGATCAAGGGCGACAAGGTGGTCGGCTTGCAATGCCTGGGCATGGATGAGCGCTGCGTGACGCCCAACGGTCGCAGTATCACGGTCAACGCCAAGCATTATGTGTTGGCCGGTGGCGGCATCAACAGCCCGGCATTGCTGATGCGCTCTGAGGCGCCCGATCCCCATAATCGGGTCGGCAAACGGACTTTTCTGCACTTGACGAGCTTTTCTGCGGCGCAGTTTGACCGGGTTATCAATCCGTTTTACGGCGCACCTCAGTCGATCTATTCCGACCATTTCCAGTGGCTCGACGGCACCACCGGGCAGATGTCCTACAAACTCGAAGTGCCACCTCTACAACCCGCACTGGCAACCACCCTGCTGGGTAGTTTTGGCCAGGACAACGCCGAACACATGGCTCAGTTGCCCAAGACCCACATGATGCTGGCCCTGATGCGCGATGGCTTTCACCCCGACAGCGTGGGTGGCAGCGTGCAATTGCGCGGTGACGGAACGCCAGTGTTGGATTATCAAGTCTCCCCCTACGCGTGGGACGGCATCCGTCGTGCCTATAAGAGCATGGCCGAAATCCAATTCGCTGGCGGCGCGAAGGCGGTGATGCCGTTGCATGAGGACACCGGTTACGTGAAAAATATTGCGCAAGCAAAGGCGGTCATCGATGGTTTGAAACTGGAAACCTTTCGCACCCGGCTGGGCAGCGCCCATGTGATGGGCGGTTGCGCCATGGGAGAAGCAGCACATAGTGCCGTGTGCGACAGCCTTGGACGCCATCATCAGCTGAGTAATCTGTCGATTCACGACGGCTCATTATTTCCCACCAGCATCGGCGCGAACCCACAGCTGTCGGTTTACGGGCTGACCGCACAGCTGGCGACGGCGTTGGCGGAGCGGTTGAAGACATAATCAAGCCAACTGTAGGAGGTAACTTGTTGGCGATAGGCATGATGCGGAGCGCCTGACACGCCGCCTCGCCAACGAGTTGGCGCCTACAGAGGTAGCTGAAAAGCGCACGCTAGCCATAAGCCGACTTGGCCGACCGGGATGGCTGCGATACCATCCGATTCCCCAAGGACTCCGACCAGGACGACGCGATGAACCGAGTGTTGTACCCAGGCACCTTCGACCCTATTACCAAGGGCCATGGCGATCTGGTCGAACGCGCCTCGCGCCTGTTCGATCAAGTGGTCATCGCTGTCGCTGCCAGCCCGAAGAAAAACCCGCTGTTTTCCCTGGAACAGCGCGTGGAGCTGGCCCGCGAGGTCACCAAACACCTGCCCAATGTCGAAGTTGTAGGTTTTTCCAGCCTGTTGGCCCACTTCGCCAAAGAACAGAACGCCAACGTGTTCCTGCGTGGCCTGCGGGCGGTGTCGGATTTCGAATATGAATTTCAATTGGCGAACATGAACCGCCAATTGGCACCCGACGTTGAAAGCCTGTTCCTCACCCCGTCTGAGCGTTATTCGTTCATTTCGTCGACATTGGTCCGTGAAATTGCAGCGCTGGGCGGCGATATCACTAAGTTTGTCCACCCCGCCGTCGCCGAAGCATTGACCGAACGGTTCAAACGCTAGGGTGCAGAAACATGCCTAATGCGGCACAATTCGCCGCATTAGTTTCCCTATGCCCCGGCGCCGACCGCGGCAGGAGTGTTTCATGTCCCTGATCATCACCGACGATTGCATTAATTGCGACGTCTGCGAACCTGAGTGCCCGAACGAAGCGATTTCACAAGGTGAGGAGATCTACGTGATCAACCCGAACCTGTGTACCGAGTGCGTGGGCCATTACGATGAGCCGCAATGCCAGCAAGTCTGCCCGGTGGATTGCATCCCGTTGGATGAAGCCCACGTTGAGAGCAAAGACGACTTGATGAGCAAATACCTGATTCTGACCAGCAAGGCGTAAACGCTTTACGTTGGTTATTCGCGCTTGTTGTAGCCTACGCCGGTACATCCCAGGCAGCGCGCAAACGCTGCTTGTCCGGGCTGCACCACCAAGGCTTTACCCATATCGCCAATACCACCGCCAGCGGCGGCAAACGGTAGCGCGACAACAAACAACACCGCACCAACGGCGGTTGCCGCAATCAGTAAAGGGCGGGCAATCAGCAAATCGCCAATCATAGCGAAGGCTGGCGGCGCTTCAATGTCGTAGGTCGGATCACCGCTGCGCTCTTGCTCAGCCTGCGCTGGTAGCGCCTGCAAGCCAAACAAAAAGGCTAAGGCAACAGCAAGGGTACGAAACGGGCTCATGGCGTGATCCTTCAAGCGCTAAGGTAGGAATGTCGCACACTATAAACAGCGGCGCCGGTTTCGCAAGGCTTGCATCGGTGAGATATCGTTTCATCCGCCATGCTGCTTTCGTTAAAGGTATTTCAGGTCTGGCACTTAGGGCAAAACACACTCGCCCGCTGGCCAAGCCTGACATCCCGCAGCTCAGTGCCGCAGACCTTGCACGGTTTATATCCACGCCCGTAGACAAATAACTCCTGCTGAAAATAACCGGGCTGGCCATCACCACCGATAAAGTCTTTTAGCGTGGTGCCACCGCGCTCAATGGCGTGGATCAGGATCCGTTTGATCTCGACGGCCAACCGCATGTATCGCGCCTTGGAAATGCTCTTGGCTTCCCGGCGCGGATCAATTCCGGCAGCGAACAGCGCTTCGGTGGCGTAGATATTCCCGACGCCGACCACGACAGCGTTGTCCATGATGAACGGCTTGACCGCCATTGATCGGCCCCTCGACCGCTCGAACAAACGCTCGCCATCGAACAGTTCAGTTAACGGTTCAGGTCCGAGGCGGACCAGCAACTCGTGGTTGTGCGGATCGAGGCTCCAGAGCATCGCGCCGAAACGACGTGGGTCGGTGTAGCGCAAGGCCAGTCCCGATTCCAGTTCGATATCAACGTGTTCATGCTTGAGCGCAGGCAGGCCGGCTTCAACCAGGCGCAAGTTACCGGACATGCCTAAATGACTGATTAGCGTCCCGACCTCGGCATTTATCAGCAAATATTTGGCTCGGCGCTCAACCAGGACAATTCGCTGCCCGGACAAACGCACATCAAGGTCTTCAGGAATGGGCCAGCGCAAACGCCGATCACGGACTATAACGCGAGTGACGCGTTGCCCTTCCAGATGCGGCGCGATGCCTCGGCGGGTGGTTTCGACTTCGGGTAATTCAGGCATGAGGGACCCAGGCAGAAAGCGGGAGCGACACCTAGTGGACGCTCAACTCGCGAATGGACTCTTTCAAGTGTTCAAAGTCGTAATCGGACAGCCCAACGTAATCCAGGACCAAGTGGCCAATGCTGTCCCACTCGTGGTCTTCGCCCTGATTACCCAGCACCCGATAGGACGCACAGATGTGTTCGGCCATCTTCAATATGGCCAATAGGTTCTTCAACTGGCTATTGCGCCCGGTGTCATCCTGAAAAATCGCCAGAGCGTTGTGATGGTTGGCGATGGCGTTGGTGACAAATTCAGGCAGGCGCCACGACTTGGCAGTGAAGTAGCCGACCACCGCATGGTTGGTATTGAACGCGGCGTTCTCGGTGTCCACCACACGGCAGGTAGGGCCTGCTTTGGCATAGGCGTCTTCCAGCACTTTCATGTAATTGGGGAAGCGTTTGAGCATCAGCGGGATGCCGCAATCGTGAAAAAGCCCCAGCGCATAAGCTTCATCTACCGTTTCCGATCCGATGCGTTTGGCCACGGTCAGGCTGGTCATCGCAACGTCTTGGGCAGTGTCCCAAAAACGATTCAGGGTGACGATGGTTTCGTCGGACATCTCGCCCCGGATCGACTGGGCGTTAATGAGATTGATGATCGAACGGCTGCCCAGCAAGTTCACGGCGCGGTCAATCGAGGCGATTTTATCGGTCAGGCCGTAATACGGTGAATTAACAATTTTCAACAACGCTCCGGATAAGCCCGGATCTTGCGCAATCAACCGCGCAATCGTGCCCAAATCTGGATCGGGCATGTACTGCTCCATCTGCAAATCCACCATGATTTGCGGCTGGGGCGGCACGCTGATTCCTTGCAGGGCCTGTCGGATCTGCTCGGAGGTAAGCTCTGGTGACATAAATACGTACTCTTGACTAGGCGGCGATTCTAACCCCATCACGGATTTAGTCGACAACCGCTGGCGCACAAGGCAGGAACTTTGACCAAAGAGATGCTTCGGACAGTGTGATGACTGAGGGTTCGTTCAACGAACGCAAAATAGCCATCACGTTAGCTCAGGACTAACGATCACTGCCATAAAACGAGGAAAGAACCATGTCCAACACCCTGAGTGGTAAGCGCATCGCAATATTAGTCACCGATGGTTTCGAGCAGGCCGAATTGACCGGCCCTAAAGATGCGCTGGAGCAAGCAGGCGCAAAAGTCGAAATCCTGTCGACCAAGGAAGGGCAGGTAAAAGGCTGGAACCATGACAAACCGGCTGACGACTTCAAGGTCAATCTGACCTTTAAGTCAGCGAATATTGATCAATACGACGCCGTTGTGCTGCCGGGCGGCGTTCAGAACTCCGACACGATTAGGGTTGATGTCGATGCCCAACAGATCGTCAAAAAAGCTGATTCGGCAGGCAAACCGATTGCAGTAATTTGTCACGGCGGCTGGCTGTTGGTATCCGCCGGCCTGGTTAAAGGGAAAACCATGACCAGCTATAAGACCCTGAAGGACGACCTGATCAATGCAGGTGCTAACTGGGTTGATAAAGAAGTGGTCAAGGATGGGCAGTGGATCAGCAGCCGCCAGCCCGACGATATTCCAGCGTTTAACCGTGAGCTGATTCAGGCCCTGTCGGCATAATTGGGCGCGAACGAGTTAATTACCGTGATCCCGGCCCTGAGTCGGGATCACGCGTTATAATCTCGCTCTTTTTTCAGGAGCGACGTCATGTCCCTGCCTAGCTTGCGCCTCAAAGCCAACGCCGACCGTCGCTTGCGCAACGGTCACTTGTGGGTCTACAGCAATGAAATCGACGTAGCCGCCACCCCACTCAGCGGCTTTGCTGCAGGCGATCAAGCACAGTTGGAAGCCGCTGGCGGCAAGCCACTGGGCATCGTTGCCATGAGCCCCAACAACCTGATCTGCGCGCGTCTTGTATCCCGCGATATCAAGGTGCAACTGGATAAGTCGTTGCTGGTGCATCGCCTGAACGTCGCTCTGTCCCTGCGTGACCGTCTGTTCGACAAGCCTTATTACCGCTTGGTATTTGGTGATTCCGACCTGTTGCCAGGCTTGGTCGTTGACCGTTTCGGCGACATCCTGGTGGTGCAGCTGGCTTCCGCCACCATGGAAAATCATAAGGACGATTTGATTGCGGCCTTGGTTCAGGTGGTCAAGCCAAGCGGCATTCTGTTCAAGAATGACTCCGCCGCACGCGACGCCGAAGGCCTGACCCGCTACGTGGAAACCGCGTTTGGCCTGGTGCCGGAGTGGGTTGCACTGGAAGAGAACGGTGTGAAGTTTGAAGCACCGGTCATTGCCGGGCAAAAAACCGGCTGGTTCTACGATCACCGCATGAACCGTGCGCGCATCGCCCCGTACGTCAAAGGCAAACGCGTACTGGACCTATACAGCTACATCGGCGGCTGGGGCGTGCAAGCAGCAGCATTCGGTGCCAGCGATGTTTTCTGCGTTGACGCTTCAGCCTTTGCCTTGGACGGTGTTGAGCGCAACGCAACGCTGAACGGCTTTGCTGACAAAATCACCTGCATCGAAGGCGACGTGTTTGAAGCCCTGAAGGAACTGAAAAACAGCGAAGAGCGTTTCGACGTCATCGTTGCAGACCCACCGGCCTTCATCAAACGCAAAAAAGACATGAAAAATGGCGAAGGTGCTTACCGCCGCTTGAACGAGCAAGCCATGCGCCTGCTCAGCAAAGACGGAATCTTGATCAGCGCCTCGTGTTCCATGCACCTGCCGGAAGATGACCTGCAAAACATCCTCCTGACCAGCGCCCGCCATTTGGATCGCAACATCCAACTGCTGGAACGCGGCGGCCAAGGCCCGGATCATCCGGTTCACCCGGCTATCGCAGAAACGCGGTACATCAAAAGCATTACGTGCCGGTTGTTGCCGAATAGCTGATAACGAGCGTTCTGTAGGAGGGACCGCCACGTCTTCGACGCTGCGCTGTCGCGCAGCAAACTGGGAAGCACTTTGTGTGCTTCGAGATTGCAGCGTGTCAGGACGGAAGCCTTCCCGAATAAATTCGGTCCCACAGTTTTGGCGCCGCACAGATTTCTGTAGGAGCTGCCGAAGGCTGCGATAGGTCCGAAGGACCTTCGCCAACAAGTTGGCTACAGATGGTCGCCTGCCTGTAGATCGCCCGTGAATTGAATATCAAATTACGGAAAGAGGCCCCGTGAAACCATGCGGCCGAACGCAGGCGTTGCGCAGGGGGTGACGAGGCAAGGATGCCGAGTAAGCCGTGCGCGGCCAGGGACGGCCGCTCACGGCGACCCCCGGAGCAACGCCGGAGTGAGGGAAGACCGAGCCTAAGCGAGGGCCCGCATGGTGGGGCAAGCCCTTTTGGCGGGACCTTTTTGGGCGTTTGAAAAAGGTTCCTCGCTGTAAAAGCGAAACCCTACTTTCAGCAACCAAAAATGCCGGATATACACACAAAATACAGCGCCAACCCATTGTTTTTAAAAGATTACAAAGTAGCTTGATAAGAGCCAACTTGTTGGCGAGGCGTACGACGCGGTTTGTCCATACCGCGTTGTCCCGTAGTACGTACGCTCGTGCCACCAAGGTGTGTAGATGGCCCGTCCACACATCAGGTCGAAATGAACTTGAAACAATTTGTCGGGTCTTTGTTGGGGCTAAGCGGGTCTTACTACCGAATTCCCCTTCGTGACCGGCCCGTCCATCGGCGCCCTTATCTTTTCTCCAACCAAAGATAACCATGCCTATGTTTCGTCATCTTTCTACACTCATTTCCCGTCAACGATATGCCTTAGGTGCCAGCTTGTTTGGCACATTGCTCGGGCTCTGTGGCATGGCGCAGGCTGAAGACGCCAAAACCACTGACCGCTGGGTTAGCGACAACCTCAATACCTACGTGCGCGCTGGCCCAACCGATGGTTACCGCATCGTCGGTACGCTCAAATCCGGTCGTAAAGTTGAGCTGATCAACACCCAAGGCGAATACAGCCAAGTGCGTGGCGAAGGCGGCGGCACCGTATGGATTCCCAGCGCCGACCTGCAAGCCGTACCCGGCCAAGCCGAACGCTTGCCGCAGCTGGTTCAGCAAGTAGCCGACCTTACTGGCCAGTTGAAAACCATCGACGACAGTTGGAAGGCCCGTATTCAGGGCATGCAAGAGACCCTCGACACCCGCAAGAAACTTATCGATGAACTCGAAGCCCGCAGCAAGGACCTCAACGCGCAACTGACCGACGCGCAGTCCGAACTTCGCAGCACCCAAGCCAAGATGGGTGACGAGAACAATCAGGTATTGATGCGCTACATGGCCTACGGCGGCAGCATCGCCGGTGCCGGGTTGCTCCTCGGCCTGATCATTCCCGCAATGACCCGCGGCCGTAAGCGTAAAGATGGTTGGGTTTGATGGCCGCGCTCTGGAGATGCAAACAAACTGTTCTGTGTCTGCCTCCCGACCTTTAGCATTCCCTCAAGCCACCACAGGTGTAGAATCGCTTCTATTCATCGCCAGTCATCCCCCGGCGGGTTTATGAGCTCAGGCCGAGCGCGCGGCGATCCCGTGGCGTTGTCGGTTTCATCGCAATTTCCGGTCACTGCCGGATGTTCGCGACGTCAGTAGAAGCTCTCTCCCCCTTTGATACCTGATTTGCCGGAGTGCCCCATGCCTGATTACCGCTCAAAAACGTCCACCCACGGCCGCAACATGGCCGGTGCCCGCGCATTGTGGCGTGCCACCGGTATGAAAGACGCCGACTTCAAAAAACCGATTATCGCCATCGCTAACTCGTTCACCCAGTTCGTGCCCGGCCATGTGCATTTGAAAGACATGGGCCAATTGGTCGCGCGTGAAATCGAACGCGCCGGTGGCGTTGCCAAGGAATTCAACACCATTGCGGTGGATGACGGCATCGCCATGGGCCACGACGGCATGCTGTATTCCCTGCCGAGCCGCGAGATCATCGCCGACTCCGTGGAGTACATGGTTAACGCCCATTGTGCCGACGCCATTGTCTGCATTTCCAACTGCGACAAAATCACCCCTGGGATGTTGATGGCTGCCTTGCGCCTTAACATTCCGGTGATTTTCGTCTCCGGTGGACCGATGGAAGCCGGCAAGACCAAATTGTCAGCCCACGGTCTGGATTTGGTCGATGCGATGGTAATTGCCGCCGACCCCAGCGCCAGCGATGAGAAGGTGGCTGAATACGAGCGCAGCGCTTGCCCGACGTGCGGTTCGTGCTCAGGCATGTTCACCGCTAACTCGATGAACTGCCTGACCGAAGCCCTTGGCCTTGCACTGCCAGGCAACGGCTCGCAACTGGCGACCCACAGCGACCGCGAACAGTTGTTCCTGCAAGCTGGCCGGACCATCGTTGACCTGTGCCGTCAGTACTACAACGAAAATGATGAGTCGGTTCTGCCGCGCAATATCGCCAACTTCAAAGCGTTTGAAAACGCGATGACGCTGGACATCGCCATGGGCGGCTCGACCAACACCATCCTGCATTTGCTGGCCTCGGCGCAGGAAGCAGAAATCGACTTCGACCTGAAGGACATTGACCGCCTGTCGCGCAAAGTGCCTCAGCTGTGCAAGGTCGCGCCGAACATCCAGAAGTACCACATGGAAGACGTGCACCGCGCCGGGGGAATTTTCAGCATCCTCGGTGAATTGGCCCGTGGCGGTCTGCTGCACACGGACCTGCCCACCGTACACAGCAAGACGCTTGCCGAAGGCATCGCCAAATGGGACATCACCCAAACTGACGATGAAGCCGTACACACTTTCTTCAAAGCGGGCCCGGCCGGCATTCCGACGCAGACGGCTTTTAGCCAGTCGACCCGTTGGGAAACCCTGGATGACGACCGTGAAAACGGCTGTATCCGTAGCGTCGAGCACGCTTACTCGCAGGAAGGCGGCTTGGCCGTGCTGTACGGCAACATCGCGCTGGATGGTTGCGTCGTAAAAACCGCAGGCGTTGACGAGTCGGTCCATGTGTTCGAAGGCACCGCAAAAATCTTCGAAAGCCAAGACAGCGCTGTTCGCGGCATTTTGGCTGACGAGGTGAAGGCCGGCGACATCGTGATCATTCGTTACGAAGGCCCGAAAGGCGGTCCAGGCATGCAGGAAATGCTTTACCCAACGTCATACCTGAAATCAAAAGGCCTGGGTAAAGCTTGCGCGTTACTGACTGACGGTCGTTTCTCGGGAGGCACGTCGGGTCTTTCCATCGGCCACGCCTCACCAGAAGCAGCAGCAGGCGGCGCGATTGGTTTGGTACGTGATGGCGATAAAGTGCTGATCGACATTCCCAACCGCGGGGTCAACCTGTTGATCAGCGATGAAGAAATGGCAGGCCGTCGTGCTGAGCAAGACGCTAAAGGTTGGAAGCCGGTTGAAAAGCGCCCGCGCAAAGTAACCACAGCATTGAAAGCCTACGCCCTGCTCGCCACCAGCGCTGACAAAGGCGCGGTCCGCGACAAAGCGATGCTTGATAAGTTGATGCCTTAAACGCAACCGGCCATTCCCAGGCAAGCCTGCTCCCACAGCATTTGGACCGGACACATAGTTTGTGCCTGACATTCAATTTGTGGGAGCAGGCTTGCCTGCGAATGAAGCGACGCGTTGCCATTGATACACCGCGCCCTTCAAAGCCTTTACTGAATCTCTTGCGGCTTCACAATCACCCAATTCTTGTCCGCCGTCACCGCCAGGCCTTCTTTGGCTTGGGCTTGTGCGTTGGATTTCATCATGCCGTTGAGTTGGGTCATGTACTTGTCTTTGCGGTTGACCCACAGGTGAACGCCACCTTTGGCCACGTCAACGCTGTGGAACAGCATGTAGCCGTCGCTCGACGGAGTATCGCCGCCCACCAGCACCGGTTTTTTCCACTGATCGATGTAGGTCAGAATCGCCGCCTGCTTTCCCGCCATCCAAGTCGCTGGGGTCCATAGGTATGGGGTTAGCTCCAGGCCCATGTTGGCCTTCTGGTCATATTTGCCCGCTGTGATCTGCTTGCGTGCCGTCGTCAGCTCGCCAGTCTTGCGATTTTTCAGCAGGGTGGTCACGCCAATGACGTTTTGCGGTTTGACGTTATAGCCGTACTTGGGATCCGACGCGACCATGCGCACCAGCTCCTCAGAAGCGGCCGTCATGACGTAGACCTCAATGCCATTTTCCATCAGCTTGTTGTACAGCTCAGCCTGCCCGGTGAAGACCTTTGGCGGTTCGACATTGATGGTCTTGACCGTGTCGCCGTCGTAGTAGGTGCTGGGTACCGGTTTGCCGGACGCCATCAGTTCATCGACATAGCCTTTGAGTTCGGTCAGGGTAAACCCGGAAAACACCTGGGCGACCCACGGATAGCAGACCATGTCATCGACTTCGCACAGTCGGTAGTAATAGCTGAACAGGCTTTCTTTGTGGTCAGCCGTGTCCTTGAAGGGGATCAGCTTAAGGGAAGGGTCAAGGGTTTCGCGGGTGATCAGCCCTTTGTTTTCCATGTACGGCAGCAGCGCCTCTTCCAGATCGTAGCGATAGCTGGTGTTGTCCATGTCGAATACGGCGAAGTTACCCTTGTTGGCGTTGGCCTCGATCATGGCATTGAGCTGCTTGGCCTGAGCGGCAGGCCAATGGGTCAATTCGGTGGCAAACGCGTGGCTGGCAATTCCCAACGTTAGTGCGGCAGCAAGCAGTTTCGGCACGAGTTTCATAACGGCGTCCCCTTTTTTTAATTAAGTACCGACCGTAACAAAATCTCATGACATATCAGGTTTACCCGCGACTACTTTTGTTCCGACGGCGTCATGTTGATAACAATCGCGACACAGGGTTTGAAAGCGACCCACGTTCCTGTACAGGTTTTTAGTCAGGCCTTAGTGCGTTCCCATACTTCAAAACTGTAGGCCGGTTTGTCATCTAGCGCTGGGTGTTGGTTATTCGAGACTAGCGCCCATTGCGCCATATCGAACTCGGGAAACAACGCATCACCGTCGGGGCTTAGTGCAACGCGGGTCAGGTACAGTCGGTCCGCCTGCTCCAAGCCTTGCGCATATAACTGCGCTCCGCCGATCAGCATTACTTCATCGGCGCCCTGCTCCCGCGCCCATTGCTCGGCACGTACAACAGCAGCGTCCAGCGAAGCAAATACTTCCGCGCCTTCAGGCTGTAAATCGGCCTGCCGACTGACCACTAGGTTCAACCGTCCCGGCAATGGCCGACCGAGTGAATCCCAAGTCTTGCGACCCATGATGATCGGCTTACCCAAGGTGTTCGCCTTGAAGTATTTGAAATCCGCAGGCAGATGCCACGGCATGGAATTGTCGACGCCAATCACACGGTTTTCACCAAGGGCGGCAATCAGACTGAGGGGGAGATGAGTTTTCATGGGCGCGAGAATAGCAGAAGCACGGGGCTTGCCCCGAGCCCGGTCACAGAGGTTATGCTCACCGCTGACTTTATCGACAGGACGCCGCGTGACTGCTCTAACCCCTATGGATAACCTCTGGCTGACCGAAGCCGTGCGCCTGCGCGAAGAACACGCCGGGCCGCTGGAGGATATGGAAGCCAATCGCCGCGCCCGCGCCACGGCGGGAGATTTGACGACTCGGATCAAGAACCGGGCGTTGTGGTTGGCCCAACGCGATGGTTTAGTCCGCGCGCTGCATCGCTGGAAACAAGGCGCGCGACTGGCGCTGCTGCTATTGGCCGTTATCGTCGTCATCAGCGGCGCCGGCCTGGCGTTCGCGGCGCTGGGCAATGGGCAAACGCCGGTCAATGTCTTCTGGGCCCTGGGCAGTTTGCTTGGACTTGATCTGATTTTGCTGCTGAGTTGGGTGCTGGGCATGGTCTTCGCGGGGGAAAGCACCGCCAGCCTTGGTCGATTGTGGTTATGGCTGAGCGAAAAGCTCGCCCGCGACGCACAGGCCGCGCAACTGGCCCCGGCGCTGATTTTGTTACTGCAACGCCAACGCTTGAATCGCTGGGCGCTGGGCATGGTGGTCAACGGTGCGTGGCTGCTGGCGTTGCTCAGCGCGCTGGGAATCCTATTGTTACTGATGGCGACTCGGCGTTACGGCTTTGTGTGGGAAACCACCATTCTAGGCAGCGATACCTTCGTCAGCGTGACCCGTTTTCTGGGAGCGATCCCAGCGGTCCTGGGCTTCAATGTCCCGACCGAAGCGATGATTCGCGCCAGTGGCGATAACGCCTTGAGCATCGACAGCGCACGTCAAGCGTGGGCGGCATGGATGGTTGGCGTGCTGCTGGTATTCGGAATAGTCCCACGCCTGTTACTGGCGCTGATGTGCCTGTGGCGTTGGCATCGCGGTCGTGCCGCACTCAGTCTTGATCTGACGCTGCCCGGTTACGCCCATCTGCGCGAACAGCTGATGCCAAGCAGCGAGCGTTTGGGTATCAATGACGCGGCGCCAGAGCATCTGGCGAGCGCGCCGTCATACACCGTGGCCGTCGACAGCGAAGGGGCGTTGCTGGTCGCCATCGAACTGGACGAACAACACCCGTGGCCACCGATGCTGCCCGAGACAGTCAAGAACGCAGGTGTTCTAGACAGCCGCGAATCCCGGCGAAAACTGCTTGATCAGCTCACTCGCTTTCCCCCTGCCCGGCTGGGCATCGCCTGCGATCCGCGTCGCTCCCCGGACCGTGGCAGCCTGGCGCTAATCGCCGAGCTGGCGCGTTGTGCCGGTGCTACCAGGGTTTGGTTGCTGCCGGCGCCGTTGGACCAGACCCTGGACGCAGAGCGACTGGATGACTGGCATTCGGCGCTGGACTCCCTCGCCATTACCTACGCTAACAGCTCGCCGCTGATTTGGTTGGAGACTGGCCATGACTAAAGCGCTCACGCTCGCGGTGGTCGGTCACACCAATGTTGGCAAAACCTCGCTGCTGCGAACCTTGACCCGAGATGTCGACTTCGGAGAAGTGTCGCACCGCCCGAGCACCACTCGACACGTCGAAGGCGCTCGCTTGTCGGTGGACGGCGAGGCGCTGCTGGAGCTTTACGACACGCCGGGACTCGAAGACGCCATCGCGCTGCTCGACTACCTGGAACGTCTTGACCGCCCCGGTGAGCGCCTTGATGGGCCTGCGCGGTTGGCTCGATTCCTTGAGGGCAGCGAAGCCCGACAGCGCTTCGAGCAAGAAGCCAAGGTGCTGCGTCAGTTGCTGGCGTCGGACGCCGGTTTGTACGTCATCGACGCTCGTGAACCGGTGCTGGCCAAATACCGAGATGAATTGGCCGTGCTGGCGAGCTGTGGCAAACCCTTGCTGCCGGTGCTGAATTTCGTCAGCAGCGCTGAACACCGCGAAGCCGAGTGGCGCGAAGCGCTAGCGCGGCTGGGCTTGCACGCATTAGTGCGGTTCGACAGCGTAGCACCGCCGGAAGATGGCGAGCGCCGGTTGTATGAAAGCCTGGCGCTGCTGCTGGAAAATTCCCGCGATCAACTGGAACGCCTGATCGTTGATCAACAGACACAACGGGGCGCTCGTCAGCACAGTGCGACGAGGCTGATTGCCGAACTGCTGATAGATTGCGCCGCCTGTCGCCGCAGCGTCGTCACCGGTTCGGGGTTGGAACAGGCTGCTATCGAGGACTTGCGCAAAGCGGTGCGGCAACGCGAGCAACGCTGCGTCGATGCGCTGCTCAAGCTGTACTCGTTTCGCCCGCACGATGCGACGGCCATTGATGTACCGCTGTTGGACGGGCGATGGAGCGACGATTTGTTCAACCCGGAAACCTTGAAGGTGCTGGGTGTCCGCGTCGGCAGTGGACTCGCTGCGGGTGCCGCCGCCGGGGCTGGCGTCGATTTATTATTGGGCGGTATTACGCTGGGCGCTGCCGCTTTGGCGGGTGCGATTGCCGGTGGTGCCCTGCAAACGGCTCGCAGCTATGGAGGGCGGCTGATCGGCAAGCTCAAGGGCAAACGCGAGCTGACGGTTGACGATGCGGTGTTGAGGCTGCTCGCCCTGCGCCAGCGGCAACTGCTGCAAGCGCTGACCCTGCGCGGTCATGCTGCCATGACAAGCATCACGCTGGCCGCGCCAAGCGACAAAAGCTGGCGTGAAGGCAAACTTCCCGATGCACTGCAAAAGGCACGGGCGCATCCACAGTGGTCGTCGCTGAATCCACATTCGCGGCTGAGCCAAGCGCAGAGGCAGGAGCACATTGAGGGGCTGGCTGCGTTACTGTAGAGCCAACTTGTTCGCGAGAGGCCTTATGTGGTGCACCTGTCATACTGCCTCGCCAACAAGCGCCTACAGATAAGGTGCGGCCAGCGCCTGATCAGCCCTTCGATGACCACCGACAGTCGGTCATTTAATTTTTGCTTACGCGAATTCCTCAACCACCGGTATCATCGCGCGCCCGATACACCCGGAAATGTAAGCACATGAAACCCACACTGATCGCCGCCGCAGAAATCGACCGAATCGATACCTGGGCTAAATACTCCAGCACCATGTGTGGCGGCTGCATTTCCAGCTGCTGTACGCTGCCGGTGGAAGTGAAGATCAAGGACTTGATCCGCATCGGTGTGGTGGATGAGTTCGAGCGTGGCGATCCACCGAAGAACATCGCTAAACGCCTGCAAAAGGAAGGAATCGTCGAGCGCTATAACCAGAAGCTCGGGATTTTTACGTTGCAGCGCATGAGCAACAACGATTGCTTGTATCTGGACCGTAAAAGCCGGTTGTGCACAATTTACGAACAGCGCCCTGATACCTGCCGCAATCACCCGAAAATTGGGCCAAGGCCTGGGTATTGCGCATACGTGCCAAAAACCCCTGAGCGTAAGCCGGTCGATAATACCCTGTATATTTTTTGATCAGCCTGTAAGAGCCAACTTGTTGGCGAGGCGTCTGATGCGGTTTGTCAGCTATGGCGCTTCGCCAACAAGTTGGCTCATACAGAAAAATAGCTCATACGCCACACAAACAAAAACGCCCCCGACATCGCTGTCGGGGGCGTTTTTTTAACAGCTACTTAAACTCAGTTGCCGTTTTTCTTGGCAGCGCGGGTACGCTCGCTTTCGCCAAGAATTTTCTTACGCAGGCGGATCGACTTTGGAGTCACTTCGCAGAGTTCGTCTTCTTGAACGAATTCCAGCGCTTGTTCCAGAGTGAAACGGATAGGCGGAACCAGAGCGATGGTTTCGTCTTTACCGGAAGCACGCATGTTGTCGAGCTTCTTGCCTTTGGTTGGGTTAACGCCCAGGTCGTTGTCGCGGCTGTTGATGCCGACGATTTGGCCTTCGTACACGTCTTCGCCATGACCCAGGAACAGCTTGCCACGCGCTTGAAGAGTTTCCAGCGAGTAGGTCAATGCCTTACCGGTAGCAACCGAAACCAGAACGCCGTTCTGACGGCCGGACATGTCGCCCGACTTCATCACGTCGTAACGGTCGAAGATGCTGGTCAGAATGCCGGCGCCTGAAGTCAGGGTCAGGAATTCGTTTCGGAAACCGATCAAGCCACGAGCCGGGATGTTGTATTCAAGGCGAACACGGCCCTTGCCATCCGGAACCATGTTGGTCAGGTCGCCTTTACGGATACCGATTTGTTCCATGATCGCGCCTTGGGAATCTTCTGGCAGATCGATGGTGACGTTTTCGTAAGGTTCGTGCTTAACGCCGTCAACCATGCGGATGATCACTTCTGGACGACCAACACCCATTTCGAAGCCTTCGCGACGCATGGTTTCGATCAGTACCGAGAGGTGCAACTCGCCACGGCCAGACACTTTGAACTTGTCGGCAGAGTCGCCTTCTTCAACGCGCAGAGCAACGTTGAACAGCAATTCCTTGTCCAGACGTTCCTTGATGTTACGGCTGGTGACGAACTTGCCTTCTTTACCGCAGAAAGGCGAATCGTTTACCTGGAAGGTCATCGAAACAGTAGGTTCGTCAACGGTCAGCGGCTTCATCGCTTCAACATTCAGTGGGTCGCACAGAGTGTCGGAGATGAACAGCTGGTCGAAGCCGCTGATGCAGACGATGTCGCCGGCAGCTGCTTCTTCAACGTCAACGCGGTGCAGACCGTGGTGACCCATCAGTTTCAGGATACGGCCGTTGCGGCGCTTGCCATCAGCGTCGATCGCAACAACCTGGGTGTTCGGCTTGACGCGACCACGAGCGATACGGCCAACACCGATGACGCCCAGGAAGCTGTTGTAGTCCAGTGCCGAGATTTGCATCTGGAACGGACCGTCACGGTCAACCTGTGGAGCAGGAACGTGATCGACAACAGCCTGGTACAACGGCGTCATGTCGTCAGCCATCTCGTTGTAGTCGAGACCGGCAATACCGTTCAAGGCAGAGGCGTAGATGACTTTAAAGTCCAGCTGCTCTTCGGTAGCGCCCAGGTTGTCGAACAGGTCGAAGATTTGATCCAGAACCCAGTCCGGACGCGCGCCTGGACGGTCAACCTTGTTGATAACCACGATTGGACGCAGGCCGGCTTCGAAAGCCTTTTTAGTCACGAAACGGGTTTGCGGCATAGGGCCGTCTTGAGCATCAACCAGCAGCAGAACGGAGTCGACCATCGACATCACACGTTCTACTTCGCCACCGAAGTCGGCGTGGCCTGGGGTGTCTACGATGTTGATGTGGTAGCCATTCCAGTTGATCGCGGTGTTTTTCGCGAGAATGGTAATACCGCGTTCTTTCTCCTGGTCGTTGGAGTCCATCACGCGCTCGTCGTTGAGCTCGTTGCGTTCCAGGGTGCCGGATTGACGCAAGAGTTTGTCTACCAGGGTGGTTTTACCATGGTCAACGTGAGCAATGATGGCGATGTTGCGTAGATTTTCGATCACTTGTGTATCTCGATCAGAGGATTCGGTCAGCTGACTATTGTAGGCAGCTATTAACAGTAGAGTCGGCCTAAGCCGTTACGGCTAGACGACTGGCGTCGGGGGGCCGGTGACGCAAGCCACAGGCAAACAGCCCCGGGCACTTAGCTCGGTCGATAAACGCGCACATTGGCATGCCCCTCACTGAGCAAATGATGAGCATGCAGGCGACTCATGACGCCTTTGTCGCAATACAACAGGTACTGGCGCGTGTAATCCAGTTCCTTGAAACGGCTGTTCAATGCATAGAACGGCAGTGTTTGTATCTCAATGCCAGGCAATTCCAGCGGCTGATCTTCCTGAGCATCCGGGTGACGGATGTCGATAACGATCTGACCGGCCAGCGCCTGACTGACTTCTTCTATGTCGACACTTTGGCTCAACTCGTCGATTACTCGATCGATTGTCACCAGTTTTGCTCGCTCAAGCGCTCGCTCGAGAATAGCCATGTCGAACTGTTGTTCCTCGTACTCAACGCGGTTGCGCTTGGCGTTGGTCTTGGGGTTGATCGAAATCACCCCGCAATATTCAGGCATGTGCTTGGCGAAATCGGCAGTCCCGATCTCGCTAGCCTGATCGATGATGTCTTGCTTGTGACTGGCGATCAGCGGGCGCAATACCAGCTTGTCAGTCGCAGCATCGATGAGTGACAGGTTCGGCAGCGTTTGGCTGGCAACCTGGGAAATCGCTTCACCAGTGACCAATACGTCGATTTCAAGCCGATCCGCAATTGAAGACGCAGCGCGCAACATCATACGCTTCAAAACCACGCCCATATGACTGTTATCGACTTTCTCGAGAATTTCTCCCAGAACCTCTTCGAACGGAACGCTGACAAACAGCACTCTTTGCGAGCTGCCGTACTTCTTCCAGAGGAAATGGGCGACTTCCATCACACCCAATTCGTGGGCGCGGCCGCCGAGATTGAAGAAGCAAAAGTGGCTCATGAGCCCACGGCGCATGATCTGGTAGGCCGCCACCGTCGAATCGAAACCGCCGGACATCAACACCAGGGTCTGTTCGAGGGCGCCTAACGGATAACCGCCGATGCTGTTGTGCTGACTGTGAATCACGAATAACCGTTGGTCGCGAATTTCCATGCGAACTTCGATTTCAGGTTTTTTCAAGTCAATTCCGGCAGCTCCGCACTGCTGGCGAAGCTGGCTGCCGACGTACTTTTCGACGTCCATGGAGCTGAATGTATGTTTACCGGCGCGCTTGCAGCGTACTGAAAATATTTTCCCGGCCAGGGAATCACCGTAGTGAAATTTGCACTTGGCGAGAATGTCATCCATGTCGCCAAGGGGATATTCTGCGACCTGCAGAAAATTCGCGATGCCCGGCATGCAACTCAGGCGCTCAGTCATCTCAAGCAAGACTTTCGGCTCGCTGACCTTGGTCTCAACCTCAAGATTGTCCCACACGCCGGCCACCACCAGCGCCGGGTCCAGGTCGCGGAGCACGGTACGGATGTTCTTGGCCAACTGGCGGATGAATTGCTTACGCACCGGCCGGCTTTTGATGGTGATCTCTGGGAAGACTTTTACGATTAGTTTCATGTATACAGCGCGCGATGTGCCAGCCGAAAAAGTGGGGGCGGAATTATAGCGGAAATTGCTCAAGGTTTAACCAGTTATTCTGAGCGCCACACTGAGCGCACCAAAAAAGACCATCTTTGGAAAAGCGAGCATCATTATGGCGCATCAAATATTTCAAATATCCGCTTTAATAGCCTAAGCGCCTGCGTTTCAAGCAAAAAACCCAACACGGGGCACTGGCATGCAATTTGCTCCCTTGTGAGGCAGGCTGCCTTGGCCGATATTCGCGCCTGGCATCACCCAATTCAAAGGGTCAAAAACCACTACCCTGGCCCGAAGCCACCCGGAGGACACTATGTCGAAGACGGTTCAACTCATCAAAGATCAAGACGTTAAGTGGATTGATCTGCGCTTCACGGACACCAAAGGCATTCAGCACCACGTGACCATGCCGGCTCGCGATGCGCTGGATGAAGATTTCTTTGAAATCGGCAAAATGTTCGACGGCTCCTCCATTGCCGGCTGGAAAGGCATCGAAGCGTCCGACATGATCCTGATGCCCGACGACAGCACCGCCGTGCTCGACCCGTTCACTGAAGACCCAACCATTATCCTGGTTTGCGACATCATCGAACCTTCGACCATGCAAGGCTACGACCGCGACCCACGCGCCATTGCTCACCGTGCCGAGGAATACCTGAAGTCCACTGGCATCGGCGACACTGTTTTCGTCGGTCCAGAGCCAGAGTTCTTCATCTTCGACTCCGTAAAATTCAAATCTGACATCTCCGGCTCCATGTTCAAGATCTACTCTGAACAAGGTTCATGGATGTCCGACCAGGACATTGAAGGCGGCAACAAAGGCCACCGTCCAGGTGTGAAAGGCGGCTACTTCCCAGTGCCTCCGTTCGACCACGACCACGAAATCCGTACCTCCATGTGTAATGCAATGGAAGAGATGGGCCTGGTGATCGAAGTTCACCACCATGAAGTGGCGACTGCTGGCCAAAACGAAATCGGCGTTCAGTTCAACACGTTGGTGAAGAAGGCTGACGAAGTTCAGACCCTGAAATATTGCGTACACAACGTAGCTGATGCTTACGGCCGTACCGCTACCTTCATGCCTAAGCCTCTTTATGGCGACAACGGTTCAGGCATGCACGTGCACTTGTCCATTGCCAAAGATGGCAAGAACACCTTCGCTGGCGAAGGTTATGCCGGCCTGTCCGACACCGCCCTGTTCTTCATCGGCGGCATCATCAAGCACGGTAAAGCACTGAACGGCTTCACCAACCCGTCGACCAACTCGTACAAGCGTCTGGTCCCAGGTTTCGAAGCACCGGTCATGCTGGCCTACTCGGCACGTAACCGTTCCGCTTCGATCCGTATTCCTTACGTGTCCAGCCCTAAAGCTCGCCGTATTGAAGCACGCTTCCCGGACCCAGCAGCTAACCCTTACCTGGCGTTCGCTGCACTGTTGATGGCTGGCCTGGACGGCATCCAGAACAAGATCCACCCTGGCGACGCTGCTGACAAAAACCTGTATGACCTGCCGCCTGAAGAAGCGAAAGAGATTCCACAGGTTTGCGGTAGCTTGAAAGAAGCCCTGGAAGAGTTGGACAAAGGTCGTGCGTTCTTGACCAAAGGCGGCGTATTCAGCGACGACTTCATCGACGCTTACATCGGCTTGAAAAGCGAAGAAGAAATCAAAGTACGCACGTTCGTACACCCACTGGAATACGAGCTGTACTACAGCTGCTAATCCAGTCACGTCGGCTGCATTGACGTAACAAAGAGGCCTCCTTCGGGAGGCCTTTTTTGTGGCAAATTATTAATCGTCAACCACGGTATGAAGCCCGCGACCGAGGCGTTTGATATCCCCGTATTTCAGACATTTCCGGTAAATCAACCTCGCTGGATCGTGCCTATTTCATGACGTTTAATCCGCGCCACTCAGAGCATTTCGCCCTGAAAGACAGAGAACAACATCATGATAAAACTCGCCCCTCTCTCCTTTGGCCTATTGACCCTGATCGGTACTGCCAACGCAGAAACACAACCCGCCATTGATTCGAAAATCCTTCTGCAGACCTCTTCGTCCTGGGACGGCACGCCCTACACTGCCTACCCAGCCGGCCAGCCTGAGCTGACCATCCGAAAAGTCACCATGGCCCCCAACAGCAGTTTTGACTGGCATAAGCATCCAATGCCGGCTGCCGGCTATGTGGTTTCCGGCGAGCTGATCGTCGAAGCACGTGAGGGCGGGAAAACCGTGACACTGAGCGCAGGAGAGGTTTTACCGGAAATGAACAACATTGTTCACCGTGGCAGCAGCGGTGATCGCCCTACCGAACTCATAGTGTTCTATGCTGGCACCCCGGGCATGCCAATCTCGATCGACGCTGCCATGTAACTTAAACACCATTGTCATCGGAGACTTCATGCGTCGAGGCCTTATTTTTCTGCTGCTGTTGGTTGCCTTGCCTGCTGTTGCGCAGATCTATAAATACACCGATGCCAATGGCAACCCCGCCTACAGCAATCTGCCGCCCAACGGCACACCCAGTCAGACGGTAGACTTGCCGCCGCTAAATACCGTCAATGTCAAAAAGACGCTTGAACAAAACACTAACCCTGCGACATCTCAACCCAGTCAGCCTTCAAGCGCCTACAGTCTGCTGGAACTGACCAACCTGCCCACCGACGAAGCGTTGCGCGCCAATAACGGCACCTTCAGCGTTGGCGTGGCCATTCAGCCGCGCCTACAGCCAGGGCATCTGTTGCAGATGGTCGTCGACGGCATGAGTTATGGCCAGGCCAGTAATGTGCCCCGACTGCAAGTGGTGAACCTGGAACGCGGCGAACACAGTTTGGCCGTGCGTGTCGTGAGCGGTGACAAGATCATCCAGCAAAGCTCAACCGTCACGACGACGGTGCAGCGAGTCCATGTTGGGAAACCCTGAAGTGCTCCCACTCCACGCCACCGCGCCTGCAACGCCGCGCTGTCGCCGAGCAAACACATACTGTTTGATCGGAGCGCTATTGCTGATTGCTATGCCGGCCATCGCCGACGTTTATACCTACGTCGACGCTCAGGGAAACCGTGTATTTACGGACCAACCCCACAGCGGCGCTCATCGCGTTGCGATTCCTCCCAGCAACAACATGACTGGCACCTCTGCGCCCCGATCAGCCGCAAAAGCCAAATCTGCAGTCGTAAAACCCGGCCCGCTGTTCCATTACCAGTTACTACGGATTCTGGTGCCCGAACCCGAAGCGACGATTCGCAATATCGCCGGTGAGTTGATTGTCACTGTCAATAATGACCCTGAGTTGCAAACGGGGCACATGTACCGCCTGTTCCTGGATGGCAAACCCTTTGGCGAAGCGGGTCGCAGCCCGGTATTTCCCCTGAGCAACATTGATCGTGGCACTCATTCATTGGCTGTCGAGATTCTCGATGAAACCGGGCGTATGCTCGAACGTACACCAAGCCAGGAATTTCAGATGCTGCGCATCAGCCTCGCGCAAAAACGCCAGGCACAGCCCTGCACAACGGACGACTACGGGGTTAGACCCGAGTGCCCGATCGCGGACAAGCCCCCAGAAAAGAGCAGCTTCCTGCCGTTCTTATGAGCGTCAAAACTGGCGACGCTCCGTATTGGTGCAATACTTCCCGTACCGACTAGCCTCGTTACCCATTTTGGTTCGGAAATAGTCCCAAACTGTTCAGTCGAAGGACCCGCTGTCCGAAAAAAGCTCGATTTTACGGATTAAACGCTTCTTTTCGGAGCCTTGGTTTGGTTTTTGCAACTTCCAGTGAACTAAGCACCGTATCAGCAGGTTGCCCGATGATGGCGAGGCTTGAACACGGCCCGCCGCAGGCTGCAATGTGCCAAAAGAGGTCAACGAGGATTTATGACTATCAGTGATGCGCTGCACCGGCTGTTACTCGACAACCTGACCACTGCCACTATTCTGCTCAACGCCGACTTGCGGCTTGAGTACATGAATCCCGCAGCCGAAATGCTGCTGGCGATCAGCGGTCAGCGCAGCCACGGACAATTTATCAGCGAGCTGTTCACCGAGTCAGTCGAAGCGCTGAACGCTCTGCGTCAGGCTGTCGAACAGGCCCACCCGTTCACCAAGCGCGAAGCGATGTTGACGGCGCTGACCGGGCAAACACTGACCGTCGATTACGCTGTCACGCCTATTCTGAACCAAGGCGCAACCATGCTGCTGCTGGAGGTCCACCCGCGTGATCGCCTAATGCGCATCACCAAGGAAGAGGCCCAGTTGTCCAAGCAAGAAACCACCAAAATGTTGGTGCGTGGCTTGGCTCACGAAATTAAAAATCCCCTAGGAGGGATTCGCGGCGCCGCCCAATTGCTGGCACGTGAACTGCCCGAAGAGAGCCTCAAGGATTACACCAACGTCATCATCGAAGAGGCCGACCGCCTGCGCAATCTGGTCGACCGCATGCTGGGCTCGAACAAGCTGCCATTACTGGCCATGACCAACGTGCATGAAGTGCTTGAGCGTGTGTGCAGCTTGGTGGACGCCGAAAGCCAAGGTTGCATCACCCTCGTACGTGATTACGACCCAAGCATTCCCGACGTGTTGATCGACCGTGAGCAAATGATTCAGGCCGTGCTCAATATCGTTCGCAACGCGATGCAAGCAATCAGCGGCCAGAACGAACTGCGTCTGGGCCGTATCAGCTTGCGTACGCGAGCGCTGCGTCAGTTCACCATCGGCCATGTCCGCCATCGTCTGGTGACCAAGGTCGAAATTATCGATAACGGCCCTGGCATTCCAGCAGAACTGCAGGAAACCATTTTTTACCCAATGGTCAGCGGCCGCCCAGATGGCACGGGGCTTGGCCTCGCGATTACCCAGAACATTATTAGCCAGCACCAAGGACTGATTGAGTGTGACAGCCATCCTGGCCACACCACTTTCTCGATCTTCCTGCCGCTGGAACAAGGAGCAGCGTCGTCATGAGCCGTAGTGAAACTGTCTGGATCGTCGATGACGACCGTTCCATCCGTTGGGTTTTGGAAAAAGCGCTGCAACAAGAAGGCATGACTACCCAAAGCTTCGACAGCGCCGATGGCGTCATGAGCCGTCTGGCCCGTCAGCAACCCGACGTAATCATTTCCGATATCCGCATGCCGGGGGCCAGTGGCCTTGAGTTGCTGGCGCGAATTCGAGAACAGCACCCGCGTTTGCCGGTGATCATCATGACCGCCCATTCAGACCTGGACAGCGCCGTGGCGTCGTATCAGGGCGGCGCGTTCGAATACCTGCCTAAGCCGTTTGACGTCGATGAGGCTGTGTCGCTGGTCAAGCGCGCCAATCAACACGCTCAAGAACAGCAAGGCATGGAAGTGGTACCCGCGCTAACCCGCACTCCGGAAATCATTGGCGAAGCGCCCGCGATGCAGGAAGTGTTTCGCGCCATCGGTCGTTTAAGCCACTCCAACATTACCGTGTTGATCAACGGCGAGTCGGGTACCGGTAAAGAATTGGTTGCCCACGCATTGCACCGTCACAGCCCTCGCGCGTCGTCGCCGTTCATTGCGTTGAACATGGCGGCCATTCCCAAGGATTTGATGGAGTCCGAGCTGTTCGGCCACGAAAAAGGCGCGTTCACCGGTGCAGCGAACTTGCGGCGCGGCCGCTTCGAACAAGCGGACGGCGGCACACTGTTCCTTGATGAAATCGGCGACATGCCTGCTGACACTCAAACCCGTTTGCTACGGGTACTGGCAGACGGTGAGTTTTACCGCGTTGGCGGGCACACGCCGGTGAAGGTAGACGTACGAATCATCGCCGCGACTCACCAAAATCTGGAAATTTTGGTGCAGGCCGGTAAATTCCGTGAGGATTTGTTCCACCGTTTGAACGTGATTCGGATTCACATCCCGCGGATGTCTGATCGCCGCGAAGATATTCCAACGCTGGCCAAGCATTTTCTGGCCCGCGCTGCGCAGGAACTGGCGGTTGAGCCGAAACTGCTTAAAGCTGAAACCGAGGAATATCTCAAGCACCTGCCATGGCCTGGCAACGTGCGTCAGCTGGAAAACACCTGCCGCTGGATCACCGTCATGGCGTCCGGGCGTGAAGTCCATGTCAGCGACCTGCCGCCAGAGCTGTTGAGCCTGCCCCACGATGCCGCGCCTGTCACCAACTGGGAACACGCGCTGCGTCAATGGGCTGACCAAGCGCTGGCACGGGGTCAGTCGAGCCTGCTGGACAGTGCGGTGCCAACCTTTGAACGCATCATGATCGAAACCGCCCTCAAGCACACCGCCGGCCGCCGCCGGGATGCCGCTGTGTTATTGGGCTGGGGCCGCAATACCTTGACGCGCAAGATCAAGGAGTTGGGCATGAAGATCGATGGCGACGAAGACGACGGCGACGACGCCTAAACCTGTCATTTCTGACAGTTTACGCAGCGTCTTAAAAGTGATTAGCTCCTTATCTGACCTCAACATTCGAGGTCAGACAAGGAGCTGGCTGCTATGGATACAGCACTAAACACCCGTCTGCTCGCGGCCCTGCCGCCTCGGTCTTCAATCCCCCTGCGTGATCGAATCGTCGATTACGAAATCGTCGAAATGGCTGTGCTGTTTCGCAGTAAGGAACTGACGTCCTACGACATTACAGTCGCTTACTTGCAACGAATCGATCAGTTCAACGGCCCTTTTGAAACCTACGATGCAAACGGCGGTTACAACGCATTTGTGCGTATTGATCGACTGGAAGCACTGACGCAAGCACGCGACGCCGATCTCTGGTTACAAAACCCCAACGACGACCGCGGTCTCGCACCACCGCTGTGTGGTATTCCAATGGGGTGAAAGACTCGATTGGTATAAAGGGCCGGGAAAGTAAAAATGGCACCCAGGCCCATCTTGGAGCGACCGTCAAAGAGTTCCCTGGACTTAACATTGGAACACCCGAATGCCCTTTCTCCAATACGGAGATCTTGGGAGAGGTCGTCGACGATCAGGGCAATGTAAATCCAATCACGCCGCTAACAGCGGTCACCTATAGCAACTCAGTGGAGACGGAATACTGGCGAGCGGTCGCCGAGTTCGCGGCAGGGAGTCTTCCCGATCATCAAACTGAACTGCTGGGGATGTATTGGCAAAACACAGGCATTGGGGCCCAGAGAGTGACCGTCGGGATGCGTACCGAGGGTGAGCGGCGCAGGCGTGAGGAGCAAATGCTTTATCAAAAAGCGCTAGACGAAGCCGGTGTGGACTTTATGTTAGTCATGCCACTGGGCGCGCACGTTGGCCGCCGATTCGACGACAAACTCGACTCGATTCTTGTCAGACGGTTACAGATTGACGCACCTAATCTCCATGGCTGGCCAATGCTGAGTTTCCCTATTGGCTATGGTCAAACTGGGCTGTCGAGGCAATTACCCATCAACGCTGCGTTCTGGGGCCCTCGATTTAGCGAAGCGCTGATTATCCAGGCAGCCATCGATTATCAAGACCGGTTTTCCGGCTACCACACCGTTGCGCCGCCCGACCCTCCAATGCCCGACCCAAGGCGCCCAGCGAATATTCCGCGAGTACGTCCCGTCACGCCACAAACCTCAACAGACCCGGTTGTCAGACAGGGGATTTCACGATGAGCCTGATCAACAGCACACCCTTTTTTACCGTAAAGTGGGCGCCAGCTATCAGTCCCGGCCTGCTGCCAGCCGACCCAAGACTAGAGAACGAAAAATTCATGACCGTCGGCTGGCAAGCGAAGCTGGGAGCAGTTTTCTACCCGTTCCAACATAAGGTGCCCGTTAACCCAGCTAAGCCGCTCGCCGACTCCTAGGTCACTGATCAGTCGACGGCTTTTCCCACAGGTTAATCCCGCCTTCCACCGCAAAGCTGTCGATTTCGGCCAGCTCTTCGGAGGTGAAGTCCAGGTTCTTCAATGCGCCGACGTTTTCAACGATCTGCTCCGGACGGCTCGCACCAATCAGCGCCGAGGTAATACGCGGGTCACGCAGGGTCCAGGCCAATGCCAGTTGCGCGAGGCTTTGGCCGCGGCGCTTGGCGATTTCATTCAGCGCGCGGACGTGAGCAATGTTGCTCTCGGACAAGTGCGAAGCCTGCAACGAACCCCCACCCGGCTTGTTCACCCGCGCATCCTTGGGAATGCCATTAAGGTATTTGTCAGTCAGCAAACCTTGAGCCAGCGGGGTGAAGGCAATTACGCCCGCGCCGAGGTCATCGGTGGCGTCCAACAGGTCGCGTTCAACCCAACGGTTGAGCAAGTTGTACGCAGGTTGATGAATCAACAACGGCACTTTCCACTCTTTGAGCAACGCCGCCATTTCCCGGGTTTTTGCACCCGAATAGGACGAGATCCCGATATAGAGCGCTTTGCCCTGCTGTACGGCAGTAGCTAACGCGCTGGCGGTTTCTTCCAGCGGGGTCAGTGGGTCGAAGCGGTGCGAATAAAAGATATCCACGTAGTCCAGCCCCATGCGCTGCAAGCTCTGGTCAAGGCTGGCAAGCACGTATTTGCGCGAGCCGCCGCCTTGGCCATAAGGGCCTGGCCACATGTCCCAGCCGGCTTTGCTGGAGATGATCAACTCGTCGCGGTAGTGCTTGAAATCTTCGCGCAGCAAGCGGCCGAAGTTGATTTCGGCGCTGCCATATGGAGGGCCGTAATTGTTGGCCAGGTCGAAGTGGTTGATACCCAGATCGAACGCCGTGCGCAGCAATGCGCGCTGGGTATCCATCGGCGTGCTGTCGCCAAAGTTGTGCCACAGCCCCAAAGACAAAGCAGGCAGAACCAACCCACTACGGCCGACGCGGCGGTACGGAATGGCTTCATAACGGTTTTCGGCAGCGATATAAGTCATCGAATCCTCTCTCGTAGGTGTATGGGGTTGCGACTCCTTAATCGGAGACACAGTTCCCCCTTTTTTTATTATCCGAGCGCTTTGATCGAACATTCAGAGCCTGTAGAGCCAACGTGTTGGCCCCTACAGGGGAAGGGCGTTACTTCAAGCAATCATCCTTCTGTAGCAAGTTCGCCTGAGACACGTTGCAGCCGGGTGGCACGCTGCGGGTCAGCCAGACGTTGCCGCCGACGGTGGAGCCTTTGCCGATGGTGATGCGCCCCAAAATCGTGGCGCCGGCATAGATCACCACGTCGTCTTCGACAATCGGGTGACGCGCATGGCCTTTCTGCAGCTGGCCATCTTCATCTGCCGGGAAGCGTTTCGCACCCAGGGTTACGGCTTGGTAGATGCGAACCCGCTCGCCAATGATCGCAGTTTCGCCGATGACCACACCTGTTCCGTGATCGATAAAGAAACTGCCACCGATCTGCGCACCCGGATGAATATCGATACCGGTGGCCGAGTGCGCAATTTCGGAACTGATCCGCGCCAACAACGGCAACCCGGCGCGGTACAGGTGATGGGCCAAACGGTGATGAATGACCGCAAGAATGCCCGGATAGCACAGCAGCACTTCATCGACACTGCGCGCAGCCGGGTCGCCGTGGTAAGCGGCCAAGACGTCGGTGTCGAGGAGGATGCGCATGGCTGGAAGCGCGGCAGCGAAGGCTTGAATCAGTTGGGTCGCATGATGTTCAACGGCACTGACGTCTTCGCCCCGCTGGCGCGCGACATAACGCAGCTCCAGGCGGGCCTGAGCCAGCAACGCATTAAGGGCGACGTCGAGGGTATGACCGACGTAGAAGTCTTCACTCTCCTCACGTAAGTCCACTGGACCTAAGCGCATCGGAAACAATGCGCCGCACAGCGCTTCAAGAATGTCGCGCATGGCGGCTCGGGACGGCAACTCGCGACCGCCCAGTTCGCCACTGACCCGGCCATTGCGCTGGCGCCAGTCGTCCCGCGCCTCACGTAATTGACTAACGATTTGCTGCAACTGCCAGTTACCGGCGCGGTTGTCGGCGGGTGCGTCTGAAATATCGCTCACGCTCATCACTCCTTTTTAGGCTTAAAGCCAGGATGGGCTAACTTTACGGCAAACTTTAGACACGAAAAAATAACAATTTCTACCGGACGCTCTATTTATAGGTACGACAACCCGGCGTCGAAGAGGCGACGGAATCTCGATTCAACTGTAAACACGCGTTTGTCTGTAGGAGCCAACTTGTTGGCGAAGGGCATTACGCGGTGATCCAGGTAAGCCGTTTCGCGAACAAGTTCGCTCCTACAGTAGCCCCGTGTTTGCTGCGCGACAGCGCGGCGTTGGAGGATGCGGCATCTCAGGCATACACAAATGTTTGCGGCCACCCGGGGTGACTGCCTATAGTCCATCGACTTACTTCGTCGGCCATCCAAACCACCATGATCAAACAACAGCTCGCTCGTTTTAATCGTCTTGAATTACTGGGCGCACCCACCGCGCTGGAAAAGCTTGCGCGTTTATCCTCATGGGTGGGCCGGGACGTTTACATAAAGCGTGACGACACGACAACCCTGGCGTTGGGCGGCAACAAGGTGCGCAAGCTTGAATACTTGGCAGCCGATGCGCTGGCACAAGGCGCGGACACCTTGATCACTGCTGGCGGTCTGCAATCCAACCATGCGCGACAAACCGCTGCCCTGGCTGCACACCTGGGTCTTGGGTGTGTGGTGTTGCTGGAAAATCCCTTGGCCACCAACGACCCCAACTACCTCGGCAATGGCAATCGGCTGCTGCTTAGCCTGTTCGATGCCAAGGTCGAGCGGGTGGATAACCTGGACAACGCCGACGACCAGTTGTATGCCCTTGCGGCACGCCTGCGGGCCAGCGGTAAAAAACCGTACAGCATCCCTATTGGTGGATCCAACGCGTTGGGCGCTTTGGGTTATGTGCGGGCAGGGTTGGAACTGGCCGATCAAATTAAAGACACCGGCCTGACGTTCTCGGCCGTGGTACTCGCCTCGGGCAGTGCCGGCACTCACAGTGGCTTGGCATTGGGACTCAGCGAGACGCTGCCCAATCTGCCGGTGATCGGCGTCACCGTTTCCCGCAGCGACGACGCACAACGGCCGAAAGTCCAAGGCTTGGCTGAGCGCACCGCCGAACTGCTGGGCATCGATCTGCCAAGCAGCTTCAAGGTTGAGTTGTGGGACGAATATTTTGCCCCCGGCTACGGCGCGCCGAATGCGGGAACACTGGCTGCCATCAAATTAGTCGCCAGTCAGGAAGGCCTGTTGCTCGATCCGGTGTACACCGGCAAAGCCATGGCGGGCCTGCTTGACGGTGTCGGCCGCCAGCGTTTGGATGAGGGTCCGATCATCTTCCTGCACACCGGTGGCGCGCCTGCGCTGTTCGCGTACCCAGACGTATTTTCCGATCAGTAACACAGACCTCTCTTTTATTCGATTTAGAAATATATAAAGTAATTTTTAGTATTTAAACTGATATGACGACTGCCTTATAGTCGCGTTCGCGTTAGGGATCACGGATGGAATAAGGCCGCGTGAAATCGCAGGATAACGTTTCACAGTCACAGTACTTTTGTCGGGCCTGATTTTTGCCTGACATTCAAAACACAATAAGGGGCTCTTCATGAATATTGCTGCCATCCGCCGGACATTTCTTCTTTCTACGTTCAGCCTCGTGCTCGGTTCCAGCCTGATAGGGCAAGCCGTTGCTGGGGATCAGCTGCAAAAAATCAAAAGCAGCGGCACGATCAACGTCGGCCTTGAAGGTACGTACCCACCTTTCAGCTTTGTCGCTGAAGACGGCAAGCTCGCCGGTTTTGAAGTCGAGTTTTCCCAAGCACTGGCCAAGGAGCTGGGCGTGACGGCGAAACTGCAACCGACCAAGTGGGACGGCATCCTCGCGGCGCTGGAATCCAAGCGCCTGGATGTCGTGATCAACCAGGTAACCATCTCTGAAGAGCGCAAGAAGAAGTACGACTTCTCCGAGCCTTACACCATCTCCGGTATTCAGGCCCTGACCCAGAAGAAAGACGCCGACAAATTCCCGACGCCTGAATCGCTGTCCGGCAAGAAAGTCGGTGTGGGCCTGGGTACGAACTACGAGCAATGGCTGAAAGAAAACGTGCCCGGCGCAGTAGTCAAAACCTACGACGATGACCCAACCAAGTTTCAAGACTTAATGGCTGGCCGCACTGACGTGATTCTCGTCGACCGTCTTGCCGCGTTGGAAATGGTCAAGAAAACCAACAATAAACTGGCAGCTTCCGGCAAAGCGTTCTCGCGTCAGGAAGCCGGTATCGCGATCCGCAAAGGTGAGCCTGAGTTGGTGGCTGCGATCAATGCTGCCATCGACAAACTGCGCGCCGACGGCACGCTGGCCAAGTTGTCACAGAAGTACTTCGGCTCTGACGTGACCCAATGATTGAAGAGAGTCTAACGCTAGCGCTGGACTCCGCGCCCTTCTTGCTGAAGGGCGCGTATTACACCGTCATTCTCAGCCTGGGCGGAATGTTCTTTGGCTTGTTGCTGGGCTTCGGCCTGGCGTTGATGCGTCTGTCGCGTCTCAAGCTGGTGAGCGGTATTGCCCGGGTGTACGTGTCGTTCTTTCGCGGCACGCCGTTGCTGGTTCAGTTGTTCGTGATCTATTACGGCTTGCCGCAATTGGGCATCGAGCTTGACCCGCTTCCGGCTGCTTTGATCGGTTTTTCGCTGAACATGGCCGCTTATGCGTGCGAGATTTTGCGAGCCGCCATCGGAGCTGTGGACCGTGGGCAATGGGAAGCCGCCGCCAGCATCGGCATGACTCGTGCGCAAGCCATGCGACGCGCCATTGTGCCGCAAGCCGCGCGAACCGCATTGCCGCCGCTGGGCAACAGTTTCATTTCGCTGGTCAAAGACACTGCATTGGCGGCCACCATTCAAGTGCCCGAGCTGTTTCGGCAGGCGCAGTTGATCACCGCGCGAACCTTCGAAATTTTCACCATGTACCTGGCTGCGGCGCTGATCTACTGGATTCTCGCCAGCCTGCTTGCGCACCTGCAAAACCGACTGGAAGCGAGGGTCAACCGACATGATCTGGAGTCTTGAAGCATGATCGTGGTTGAAAAACTGACCAAACAATTCAAAGGCCAAACCGTGCTGAACGGCATCGACCTGCGCATTGAAGCCGGTGAAGTGGTGGCCATTATCGGCCCCAGCGGATCGGGCAAAACCACACTGTTGCGTTGCCTTAACTTTCTCGAAGAACCCACCAGTGGCAGCATTCAAGTGGGGGATATCAAGATCGATGGCAGCAAGCCGTTGACTCAGCAACAGGGCCTTATCCGGCAATTACGACAACACGTGGGTTTCGTCTTTCAGAACTTCAATCTGTTCCCGCACCGAACAGCGCTGGAAAACGTCATTGAAGGGCCATTGGTGGTCAAGAAGATGGCCAGGGAACAGGCGGCCAAACTCGGGATGGCTTTACTGGCCAAGGTCGGGCTCGCCGGTAAAGAAGATTCATACCCGCGACGCTTGTCCGGTGGACAGCAGCAACGGGTAGCGATTGCGCGAGCGTTGGCCATGGAACCCGAAGTCATTTTGTTCGACGAACCCACCTCAGCACTGGACCCGGAATTGGTCGGTGAAGTGCTGACCACTATCCGTGCGCTCGCGGAAGAAAAACGCACCATGGTGATCGTCACCCACGAGATGAGTTTTGCCCGGGATGTTGCTAATCGGGTGATCTTTATCGACAAGGGCGTGATCGTCGAGCAGGGTGAAGCAAAGGCACTGTTCGCCCATCCCAAGGAAGAACGCACTCGGCAGTTTTTGGAACGAAGCCGCCATTGAAGGTTGGCTTTGGATCAATAAAACAGCGCCCTTCAGGCGCTGTTTTTGTTTGTGTGAGGGCGGCATCCATTGGAATTCCGGAAAGTGATTCACATAATAAAATTTGATAGCAACAAACGGGAGGCAGGGGATTTGCGCGCGCGGTATGTTGGCCTGCATGCAATCGATAAAGAAAGGCAGATGCTCGAACTGGCAATAGAAAAAACTGGGCTCTGAAAATTGGAGCGAGCACCTGCATCGTGTGAATGACCATGGATTTACAGGCATTAAGAACAATCAACGACGGAGCAAAACCATGGAAAGCACAAAGGTTCCGGCAACAAAGCACGTTCCAAGGATAGAAGATGATCCGCGCTGGGGCGTCCTGATAAACCGACAGGCGGACATTGGCGACGACTTCGTGTATGGCGTATTGACGACAGGTATCTATTGCGGACCTCGCAGCCCGACCAAGCTGCCGCGTCCGGAAAACGTCGTTTTTTTTGACACCGCAATCGAAGCTGAAGCAGCGGGCTTTCGTCCGTCCAAGCGTCGCGACAGCAATCAGGAGACGATAGCGCTCAAGCACGCAGCCACAGTTGCCGAAACCTGCAGAATGATAGACGCGTCCGACTCGGTACCCAACCTGAGCGACATGGCCGAAAAGGTCGGGATGAGCACCTTTCACTTTCACCGCATCTTCAAAAAAATCACAGGGTTGACGCCAAAAGCCTATAGCGTCGCCTCGGTGCGCTCGCGGGTCAGGGACCAGCTCTCCCAGTCCGGGACGATCACCAGCGCACTTTACGAAGCCGGCTACAACTCCAACAGCCGTTTCTATGAAGCCTCTCAGAAGATTCTCGGCATGAAACCCACCGAGTACCGCGCAGGAGGGGCCAACGTCGACATCAAATTTGCGCTGGGTGAAAGCTCACTTGGGTCGATTCTGGTAGCCAGAAGTGCCCGTGGCATCTGTGCGATTTTGCTCGGAGACGATCCAAATAGCCTGGTTGAGAGTTTTCAGGATCAGTTTCCAAATGCCAATCTGATTGGCGGGGACGCAGAGTTTGAAGGACTGGTTTCCACCGTCGTGGGTTTCGTAGAGTCGCCGGCTGTGGGCCTGGCGCTACCGCTTGATATTCGCGGCACTGTTTTCCAGGAGCGTGTGTGGCAGGCGTTGAGGGATATTCCTGCCGGATCGACCGCCACGTACACCGATATCGCGGTCCGGATAGGCATGCCCAGCGCAGTACGGGCGGTAGCGAACGCCTGCGGCGCCAACAGCCTCGCTGTGGCCATTCCTTGCCATCGCGTCGTGCGCAGCGACGGAACATTGTCCGGGTACCGGTGGGGTGTCGAGCGTAAGCGTAAGTTGCTTGAGCGAGAAAAAATGGATTCGCCTGAAGAGTTGCCATTGGTTGTGGGTTCGATAATCCCGTAAAACCTGGACATTCAACGTCAGGTATCACTGCCAGATCCACTGGATTAGCGAACGTGGTGTTAGTTCTCAGGAACCAGCCTACCGGACAACGAGTCCGGCTCAAGAAAAACGCTGCAGCCCCGCGCAGTTCAATATAACTAGTTGATGTCCCCCGCCCCCTCTAAATGGGCGGCTAACTTCCATGATTCAGGAGACACAGTATGGACGCTGATAAAACAGATCCATTGCGGCACATTGCACATAAAAATTTCAACTTGTTATGGTCCGGCCAGTCCATGAGCCTTTTTGGTAATCAGTTCTTGGTTATCGGACTTCCACTTCTCGCCGTACAGGTGGTGGGGGCTTCAGCCGCCCAAGCGGTTCTACTGCCTTTTATGATGTTTATTCCCTTTCTGCTTTTCGGACTTCCAGCAGGCGCCTTGGTTGATCGACTGCCCAAGCGCAAAACCATGGTCGTGGCTGATCTGGTTCAGATGCTCGTGTATTCGTGTATCGCAATACTGTCGATCAAAGGCCTGATGACATTTCCAGCGCTGATGGCGTTGGTGTTTGTTGCAGGGACCGCGACCGTCTTTTTTCAAGTGGCCTACACCTCATTCCTGCCGGAAATATATTCGGGAGCGTCCGAACTTCAAAAAGGTAACGCCAAGCTGTTTTTTTCCGAATCGGTTGCTCGCACATTAGGACCTGTAGCCGCGGGCCCTTTGATTGCTGTATTTGCCCCGCCTATTGCGATCCTCCTTAATGGCGGTTCTTTCCTGGTGTCTGCGCTCACGCTAGGGGCCATTCGAAATGTCGACACCGCGTTGGATCTAACCAGGTCCGTGCCTGTGCGGACATCCATCGTGGCGGATATAAAGACAGGGCTGAAATTTGTCTTTTCACACCCGAAACTGGAACCCGTGTTTTTGTGTGGAGCAGTGTATGTTCTGTTTCTCACCTTCATTGAGACCAGTCTGGTGCTTTATTGTAAGGACGTTCTGGCGCTCTCTCCCAGCGCCATCGGCCTGGTGATTGGTGCAGCGGCCGCAGGATTTCCTGTCGCCAACCTCATCTCATCAAGATTAATGAATGACTTCGGTATCTCCCGCACGTTGGTCATGGCTGCAGCGACATCTGTTTCCGGTCTTTTTCTTATTGCCGTGTTCGGCGCCTCGGGTTCAATTGCAGGCTTGATAGCCGCCAGTGTGCTTCATGGTCTGGGCGAAGGTGTTTTTGGACCGACCTCACTGACGCTAAGGCAGACAGTCACGCCGTTATCCCTGCTGGGCAGAGTGAATTCGGTGCAACGCTTCATGATCTGGGGAGCCATTCCACTGGGCAGCGTATTGACCTCGCTAACCATTAAATACGTTGGAATCGATTGGACCCTATGGTTCGGCGGAGTCGGCACCGTGCTATGCCTGTTGCCGCTCATCCGGCGTGGAATCCTCACCGATCTGCGCAAGCCTGATTCGACATTACGTCCTGATATCACTCAAAGCTGAGAGCGGCCGCCAAGTAGGACGCAGCACCTACTCTCCAGTGGTCTTCTAACCTCGCCGACGTAGGAACAATCTGATTCCTTTGCCCCCTCGACTCTTCTGCCATTCCCCTCCTTGACACCTATTCCCAATCCCTCTTAGCTAGGCCCCGCTACCTCTAAACTTCAATCAACAAGGACTATCACGTGGCGTAAATTCATCGGCCGCGGGTAATAAGGAGTCTCGAACATGGACAGTGCGACCCTACCTTCCCCTCACATCAAGTTGTTTGCGCCTTCGTTACCGCAAGCCAATAAGTTCGGTATAAGCGCTGCGGCCGCTGCGCATTTGATGGTCACTATCAGACCCTACGCCAGGATGGACGAAGGTGACTTGATCACGCTGTTTTGGGACGGATGCTACGTAGCCTCGAAGCTGCTGACTGCGGACGATATCGGTCAGCCGCTGGCGTTGCGGGTACCGGAAAGCTTCGTGCAGAGTGGCACTACCAGCACTTGGTATGAAGTGCAAAAAATCGGCATGCACCCCACGCTTTCACCCAGTAAAAGCGTGCTGGTCAAGCTTGATCGGCCCGGTGGAAACCTTGCCAGCAGCTGTACCGAGGAAAATCAAAACCTGACGCCGCTGACCCTTCCTGACGCGCTGCTGCACAATGGCCTGACCGCCAAGCAGCTCAAAAAAGGGATTGCGCTGACAATTGAGGCGTACCCCAATATGGCCGCGAAAGACGAAATCACCCTGCGCTGGGGCGATGTGCGAATGGATTTACCCGCGATCAATCCACGGGATGTCGGCAAGCCCATCACGATCAAAGTGCCGCCTGCGATGATTCTGGAGGCCGGCGAAGATCCATCGCTGGAAGTCACTTATTGCGTCATCGACCTGGTTGGCAACAACTCACGCTGGGCGCCCTCCCGGATACTCAGCGTTGCGCCCTTACATGCCACCCCTAACGCTTCTATTGTTATTCCAAAAAGCATGTTTATTTAATTTTTATACACGCTTAGGGTATATCTACCGGACCACCGGACCACCGTCAGTTTATTTTCGCCGCAGCTTCTCACACGCTGGCTGCGGCTAATGTCGAGGTTTGGAATGGTCATTTTCACCATCACCCCCGTGTACAACGCCGACACATCATGTGCAGCCAAGGAGCAGCGCTGATGTCCCGTCTGGCAACTGCACCCGTTAATAACGATGTGGATATCTCGCCGCTGCTGTTGCCTGCCAAAGTGCTGGCCAACGATGCCGAGGCGATCACTGCCGCTTATGCATTGGCGGACATTGCCCGCCAACACGCCGCACAGCGTGATCGACAGCGCAAATTACCCTGGGCCGAAATCGAACACTTCACCCGCAGTGGCCTGGGCAGTATTTCGGTGCCACGGGCCTATGGCGGCCCGCAAGTGTCGTTCGTGACCGTGGCCGAAGTGTTCAAGATCATTTCCGCCGCCGACCCGGCGTTGGGGCAAATTCCGCAGAACCAGTTCGGCATCCTTCATTCGTTGATCGGCAGTGCCAGCGAGGTGCAGAAAAAAGAGTTGTTTCACAGCGTTCTCAACGGCTGGCGCGTCGGCAATGCCGGCCCCGAGCGCGGCACGAAAAATACCCTGGACCTTAAAGCACGCATCGTTGCCGAGGGCGACGGCTTTGTCATCAACGGACAAAAGTTTTACTCCACTGGCGCGCTGTTCGCCCATTGGGTGGCGGTCAAGGCACTGAACGAGCACGACCAGCAAGTGTTGGCGTTCGTGAAGCGAGGTACCCAGGGGCTGCGTATCGTCGATGACTGGTCGGGCTTTGGCCAACGCACCACCGCCAGCGGCACCGTACTGCTGGACAACGTGCGGGTCGAAGCCGACCACGTCATCGACAACTGGCGCTTGGCATTGATCCCGAATATTCAGGGCGCAGTGTCGCAACTCATCCAGGCTGCAATTGATGCCGGGATCGCCCGAGAAGCCATCGACGACAGCATCCGCTTCGTCCGCGAGCGCTCGCGCCCGTGGATTGAAGCCAAGGTCGAGCGCGCCGCCGATGATCTCTACGTAATCGCCGACATCGGCAAACTGAAACTCGAATTGCACGCTGCCGAGGCGTTATTGCGTAAGGCCGGTCAAGTGCTGGACGACATCAGCGCTGCGCCCATCGACGAGCAATCGGCCGCCCGCGCCTCAATCGTCGTCGCCGAAGCCAAGGTACTGACCACCGAAATCTCCCTGCTCGCCAGTGAAAAGCTGTTCGAGCTGGCAGGCAGCCGCGCCACCCTGGCCGAGTTCAACCTCGACCGCCACTGGCGTAACGCCCGCGTTCATACCCTCCATGACCCAGTGCGCTGGAAATACCACGCCGTCGGCAACTACTACCTCAACGGCGCCTTGCCCGCCCGGCATTCCTGGATCTGACCAGACCACTGGAGCAACACATGACTTCTTTTTCTACCCTGCGCATTCCCGCTGCAGTGATCAGCAGTGACGCCCAAGCCCTGCACGTGGCGGGCGAATTGGCTGAACAATTCAAGCGCGACAGTGCCTTGCGTGACAGCGAGCGACGCCTTCCGTATGCCGAACTTGACCTGTTTTCCAACTCAGGTTTATGGGGCATCACCGTGCCGAAAGCGTTCGGCGGTGCGGGTGTTTCCAATGTCACGCTGGCGACGGTTATTCGACTGATCGCCCAAGCCGACTCGTCTCTGGGGCAAATCCCGCAAAACCATTTTTATGCGCTGGAAGTTTTGCGGGTGAACGGCAGCCCTGAGCAGCAAAAACGCCTGTATGCGCAAACGTTGACCGGTGCTCGGTTCGGTAACGCGCTGGCCGAACTGGGAACCAAAACTGCTCACGACCGCACCACGCGCTTGAGCCGCGACGGTGACGGCTATCGCATTAATGGCCGCAAGTTTTACGCCACCGGCGCGTTGTATGCGCAGCGAATCCCGACCTCGGTGATCGACGACCTGGGCGTGCAACACCTGGTATTCGTCCCCTATGACAGCGCCGGTTTGAGCGTGATCGATGACTGGAGCGGCTTTGGCCAGCGCACCACCGGCAGCGGCTCTGTGGTGTTCGATGACGTATTCGTCAGCGCCGACGATGTGGTGCCGTTTCAAAGCGCGTTTGAGCGCCCCACCACGGTCGGCCCGCTGGCGCAAATTCTCCACGCCGCCATCGACACCGGCATCGCCCGCGCCGCCTACGAAGACGCACTGCATTTTGTCCGCACCCGCACCCGACCCTGGATCGACTCCGGCACCGAAAAGGCCGTGGACGATCCTTTGACCCTGCACAGTTTCGGCAAACTCGGGGTTCGCCTTCATGCCGCCGAAGCGCTGCTGGAACGCGCAGCTGAATTCCTGGACCGCGCACACGCTGACAGCAGCGCAGCAAACGTCGCCGCAGCCTCCATCGCGGTGGCCGAAGCGCGGGCCATTAGCACTGATATTTCCCTCGCCGCAGGCAGCACCTTGTTTGAATTGGCCGGCAGTCAGGCGACCTTGGCTGAACACGGCCTCGACCGTCATTGGCGCAACGCCCGGGTGCATACGCTGCACGACCCGGTGCGCTGGAAATTCCACGCCATCGGCAACTACTACCTCAATCACGAAAATCCTCCACTGCGGGGGACGATCTGATGCCAAAGAAAAAGATTCTGCTTAACGCGTTCAACATGAATTGCATTGGACACATCAACCACGGCCTGTGGACCCACCCACGGGACACTTCGACCGAGTACAAAACCCTCGAATACTGGACCGAACTGGCGCAATTGCTGGAGCGCGGTTTGTTCGACGGGCTGTTTATCGCCGATATCGTCGGCGTGTATGACGTCTACCAGCATTCGGTTGATGTCCCGCTTAAAGAGGCGATCCAGTTGCCGGTCAACGACCCGCTGCTGCTGTTATCGGCCATGGCCGCCGTCACGAAAAACCTCGGCTTCGGCCTGACCGTCAACCTCACGTATGAGGCGCCCTATCTGTTCGCCCGACGCATGTCGACCCTGGATCACCTGAGTCGGGGTCGAGTGGGCTGGAACATTGTCACCGGTTATCTGGACAGCGCGGCCAAAGCCATGGGCCTCACCGAACAGATCGAACATGACCGTCGCTACGACCAGGCCGACGAGTACCTGGAAGTGCTCTACAAACTCTGGGAAGGCAGTTGGGAAGACGACGCGGTCATCAATGATCGCCAACAACGGGTCTACGCCCAGCCAAGCAAAGTGCATAAGGTCGAACACAAGGGCGAGTTCTATCAGGTCGAGGGTTATCACCTGTGCGAACCGTCGATTCAGCGTACGCCGGTGTTATTTCAGGCGGGCACGTCCGAGCGCGGTATACAGTTCGGCGGGCGGCACGCTGAGTGCGTATTCATCAGCGGTCAAAACAAAGCCGCGACCCGAGAACAGGTGGACAAGGTCCGCAAAAGCGCGGTCGCCGCCGGCCGCAAACCGGAAGACGTGAGGATATTCATGGGCCTCAACGTGATCGTCGGCGCCACTGAAGAGCTGGCCCGGGCCAAGCAGCGTGAGTACCAGGAATACGCCAGTGCTGAAGCCGGGGTCGCGCATTTCGCGGCCTCGACCGGAATCGACTTCGCCGAGTACGAACTGGACGAGCCCATTCAGTACGTGAAGAGCAACGCGATTCAATCCGCCACCAAAACCCTGAAAAACAACGACTGGACCCGTCGTCACTTGCTCGACCAGCACGCCTTGGGCGGACGCTATATCACCTTGGTCGGCTCGCCTGAGCAAGTGGCGGATGAACTGGAATCCTGGATCGCCGAAACCGGCCTCGACGGCTTCAACCTGACCCGGATCGTGACCCCGGAAAGCTACGTCGACTTTATCGATTTGGTGATCCCGGAGCTGCAACACCGTGGCTCGTACAAGACGGCGTATGACGCCGGGAGCTTGCGCGAGAAATTGTTTCATCAGGGACCACGGTTGCCTGACTCGCATGCGGGTGCTGGGTATCGCCATGTTTCTGAGTAAAGCCAGACCCATTCGCAGGCAAGCCTGCTCCCACAATTCCCGTGCAGGCTGTGTGGGAGCAGGCTTGCCTGCGAAGGCGGCCTAACAAACAACATCAATTCATCTGGAACGCACCCATGACAAAAACCCTGATCGCCCTCGCCTTAAGCGTACTCACCCTGACCGCTCACGCCGACGACAAACCGCTCAAAATCGGCACCACTGCTGCGTTCTCGATTCCATTGGAAGCCGCTGTTGAAGAAGCCGGCAGGCAGGGCCTGAAAGTCGAACTGGTGGAGTTCAGCGACTGGATCGCACCCAATGTCAGCCTCGCGGCGGGCGACATCGATGTGAACTACTTTCAGCACATTCCTTTCCTGGAAAACGCCAACGCAGCAGCAGGCTTCCATCTGGTGCCGTTCGCACCGGGGATTATCAACAACGTCGGGTTGTACTCGAAACGCTACAAAAGCTTTGATGAGCTGCCAGTGGGCGCCACCGTGGCCATCGCCAACGACCCGATCAATAGCGGGCGCGGCCTGCAACTGTTGGCCAAGGCCGGGCTGATCACGCTCAAACCGGGCGTCGGTTACAAAGCCACCGAAGAAGACATCACAGCCAACCCGAAAAAAATCAAACTGATTCAGGTCGAGGCCGTGCAGCTGGTCCGCGCCTATGACGATGCCGATCTGGTGCAAGGCTACCCGGCGTACATTCGTCTCTCGAAGACCTTCGACGCAGGCTCGGCTTTGTTGTTTGACGGGCTGGACCACAAGGAATACGTGATCCAGTTTGTGATCAAGCCCGAAAGCAAAACCGACCCACGCATAGCCAAGTTCGTTGATATCTACCAGCACTCACCGGTGGTCCGCGCGGCGCTCGATAAAGCCCACGGCAAGCTGTATCAAGCTGGCTGGGAAAGCTGAATATGAGCGCAACCGCCCAACGTCGACTGATACTTGAACCGTCCGGGGCTACAGCGACGACAGCACTGCACCCGGACTTGAACCGCGCCCACGTTCGCTTCATTCATCTGGGCAAAACCTACGACAGCAAACAGGGCCCGGTGGACGCTTTACAGAACATCGACCTGGCGATTCAGCGCGGTGAAGTATTTGGCATCATCGGCCGCAGCGGCGCGGGCAAATCGTCGCTGATTCGCACCATCAATCGCCTGGAGCGTCCGAGCAGCGGGTGGGTGTTGATCGACCACGTGGACATCGCCGAGTTCGACGAAGACCACTTGGTGCAGCTGCGTCGGCGCATCGGCATGATCTTTCAGCACTTCAACTTGATGTCCGCCAAAACCGTGTGGCAGAACGTTGAATTGCCCTTGAAAGTCGCCGGAGTACCCCGTGAACAGCGCCAGCGCAAAGTCACCGAATTGCTGGAATTGGTAGGTTTGCAGGACAAACACAAGGTCTATCCGGCGCAGTTGTCCGGCGGCCAGAAACAGCGTGTGGGGATTGCCCGCGCGCTGGTGCATGACCCGGCGATTTTGCTGTGCGACGAAGCCACGTCGGCGCTGGACCCAGAGACCACGCAATCAATCCTCGGCCTGCTGCGCGAGATCAACCAGCGGCTGGGCCTTACGATCATTTTGATCACCCATGAGATGGCGGTGATTCGCGATATCTGTGACCGCGTTGTGGTGCTGGAACAGGGCCAAGTGGTTGAGCAAGGCCCGGTCTGGCAAGTGTTCGGTAACCCGCAGCACGACGTCAGTAAAACCCTGCTCGCACCCTTGCAACACGGACTGCCCGAGGATTTATTGGCGCGGATGAGATCGCAGCCGCAGCAAGCCCATGCCGCCGTAGTGTTGGACCTGCATTTCACTGGCGTCAGCGGCGAAGAGCCGGATCTAGCGGAGTTGTTTAATACGCTCGGTGGGCGAGTCAGTCTGATGCAGGGCGGCGTCCAGCGCATTCAGGGCCGTGCGCTGGGGCATCTGATTTTGTCGGTATCTCGGTCGCCCCATGGTCGCGAAGAATTGCTGGCCCGCGCCCGCACCGTGGCGCAACGTGCGGAGGTATTAGGCTATGTGGTTTGACCGATTGCTACAGGGCACCCTCGATACGTTTTTGATGGTGGGCGTGTCGTCATTAATTGCTTTGTTGGTGGGCGTTCCGCTGGCGGTTTTGCTGGTCACCAGCGGCAAGGGCGGGATATACGAAGCGCCCGCACTGAACCGCGTACTGGGGGTGGTCGTTAACCTGTTCCGTTCGATTCCGTTTCTGATTTTGATGGTGGCGCTGATCCCGTTCACCCGACTGATCGTCGGTACAACGTATGGGGTGTGGGCTGCCGTCGTACCGCTGACCATCGCCGCCACGCCGTTCTTTGCGCGCATCGCCGAGGTCAGTGTGCGGGAAGTCGATCACGGGTTGATCGAAGCCGCTCAGGCCATGGGGTGCCGTCGTTGGCACATCATCTGGCACGTCCTGCTGCCCGAATCGCTGCCGGGCATCGTTGGCGGCTTCACGATTACTCTGGTGACCATGATCAATTCATCCGCCATGGCCGGGGCCATTGGTGCAGGCGGTTTAGGTGACATTGCTTACCGCTACGGCTATCAGCGCTTCGACAGCCAGGTGATGCTGACGGTAATCGTGCTGTTGGTGGTGGTGGTTGCGGTGATTCAAATGGGGGGCGATCGACTGGCGCACGTCTTGAACAAACGCTGAGCAAGGGTATATTCACCGCTTATCTATGCCCAGACAGACTCGCCATGAAACTCGATCCGCAGGACCTCGCACAAATAACCGCTGCCACCGTCGGTCATTACAACGCTGTGGCCGACGACTTTCGCGAAGGAACCTGGGGTCACGACGTCAGCCAGAACATTGCCGCGTTGCTGCGGCATATCGAAGGTAACGCGCCGTTTCAGATTCTCGACTTCGGCTGCGGGCCGGGGCGTGATCTGAAGACGTTTACGGCGATGGGGCATATTGCAGTCGGACTCGATGGCTCAGAGCGCTTTGCCCAGATGGCCCGTGAAGAAACCGGCTGCGAGGTGCTGCAACAGAACTTCCTTGAGCTTGACCTGCCCGCCTGGCGCTTCGATGGAATCTTCGCCAACGCCGTGCTATTCCACGTGCCACGCCAGGAACTGCCCCGCGTCTTGCGCCAATTGCACGAAGCATTGAAACCTCGCGGTGTTCTGTTCAGCTCCAACCCTCGGGGCGAGAACGAAGAAGGCTGGAACGGCAGTCGATACGGCTCTTATCACGACCTAAAGAACTGGCGCGAACTGCTTAATGGGGCGGGGTTTGTGGAGTTGGAACATTATTACCGGCCCGAAGGACTGCCCTTGGATCAACAGCCTTGGCTGGCGAGTGTGTGGCGTAAGGTTTGAAGGAATGCGCGGTTTGAACTGACCCCTTCCCGAATAAATTCGGTCCCACAGATTTAATTTTCGATCACCCTGTGGGACCGAACTTGTTCGGGAAGAATTCAACGCGGTGTATCTGGCTGACCATCGAGTTCAGCTTGCTTGGCTTGGGCCTCGTCACGCTGCTCTTCGCTCGGTTCTTCAATCCGATACCACGCCACATACAGCGCAGGCAGGAACAGTAACGTCAGCAGCGTGGCGATAATAATTCCGCCAATCATCGCGTAGGCCATGGGGCCCCAGAACACTTCCCGGGCGATGGGGATCATGGCCAAGCTGGCGGCGGCAGCGGTGAGCAGGATGGGGCGACGACGATGTTGGGTCGCTTTGACCACCGCGTCCCACGGCAAGTAATCGCCGCGTTCATAGGCGTCAATCTGCGTCACCAAAATCACCGAGTTGCGGATGATGATACCGATCAACGCCAGAATTCCGAGGATCGCCACAAAACCCAAGGGCGTGCCGGTCGGAATCAGCGCCAGCACCACGCCGATTAGCCCCAGTGGCGCAACGCTCGCAACCAAAAACATCTTCTGCACACTCTGCAGTTGAATCATCAAGAACGTCGCCATGAGGAACGCCATCAACGGTACTACTTTGGCAATCGGTCCTTGGGCCTTGCCGCTTTCTTCCACGGTGCCACCGGTGGCGACTTTAAAGCCCACCGGTAAGCCGCTGGCGAATTTATCGATGTCGGGTTTGAGCTGTTTTACCAAGTCAGTCGGTTGAATCGAATCGCGCACGGCCGCTTTGACGGTGATGGTCGGTTTACGGTCTCGACGCCACACCAGCGGTTGTTCCAATTCATAACGCACCGTGGCAAACGCCAACAACGGAATCGAGGTGCCGCTTGGCGTGACAATTTGCAGGTTTTGCAATGTCTCCGGCGTACCGCGCTCGGCGTCTTCTGCGCGGCCGACGACGTTGATCAGGTAAATATCGTCCCGTACTTGGGTGACGGGCGAGCCGGTGACGATGCTGTTCATCAATTGCGCCACGTCCTGGGACGACAACCCCAACTGTCGGGCCTTGTCTTGGGCGATATCGATGCGCAGCACTTTGCCGGGCTCGTTCCAATCGTAGATGATTTCGCCAATGTGCGAATTTTGACCCAGTAAGGTCGCCAGCTCGATAGCGTGCTGGCGAACTTTGTCGATGTCTTTGCCGCTCACCCTGTACTGAATCGGACGCCCCACCGGCGGCCCCATTTCCAGCGGTTGCACGTAGCTGCCGATGCCAACGAAGTCATCGCGCAGGCGGTTTTTCAGGCGTTGGGTCAATGCGCCACGCTGCTCCAGACCTTTGCTGACGATCACCAGTTGCGCGTAGTACGGGTTTTCCAGTTGCTGATCCAGCGGCAAATAAAAGCGCACCGCGCCCTGACCTATGTAAGTGCTCCAGCGCGCAATGTCCGGGTCGTCCTTGAGTGTGGCTTCAAGCCGATCCACCGCTTTGCGGGTTTTATTGATCGAAGCGTTTTGCGGCAGGTTCAAGTCCACTAGAATTTCCGGCCGGTCTGACGACGGAAAAAACTGATTCTGGACGAAGCGCATTGAAAACACTGCCATCGCAAACAACAGCACGGTGATGAGGATCGTCCACCACCGGTTGCGCATCGCCAACAGCATGCCGCCGTTGAACGCCCGTGCGAGGCGTCCCGGTTTTTCTGATTTCTTTTTGATGTTCTCGCTGAGGATGTGAACGCCAAGCACCGGCGCGAACAACACTGCAACCACCCACGACACCAGCATCGCCACGGCAATGACCGCGAACAGAGTGAACGTGTATTCCCCGGCAGAGCTGGCGTTGAGGCCAATTGGCACGAACCCGGCCACGGTGACCAAGGTGCCGGTCAACATCGGAAACGCCGTCGAGGTGTAGGCGAAGGTAGCGGCTTGTTCTTTAGTTTCCCCCAGCTCCAGGCGGGTGACCATCATCTCCACCGTGATCATGGCGTCGTCCACCAACAGGCCGAGGGCGATGATCAACGCGCCGAGGGAAATTCGCTGCATGGTGATGCCGCTGTATTCCATGAAGACGAAGACCATCGCCAACACCAACGGAATCGAACACGCGACCACCAATCCGGCGCGCACGCCGAGACTGATAAAGCTGACGATCAATACGATGGCCACCGCCTCGAACAGTGCGCTGGTGAAGCCGCCGACGGCCTTCTCCACCACTTGCGCCTGATCCGACACGTTGTGTACGCCGACGCCCACTGGCAGGTCGGCGGTAGCGGCGTCCATCTGTGAATGCAGGGCGTTACCGAATGTCTGGATGTTGCCGCCTTTCTGCATGGCGATGGCCAAGCCAATGGCGGGCTTGCCGTTGAAGCGGAACATCGGTGTAGGCGGGTCGGTGTAACCTCGGCTGATGTCGGCAATGTCGCTCAGGCGATAGAAGCGGTCATTAAGCCGTAAGTTGACCGTCTCAAGGTCTTTTTCCGAGGCGAACTGGCCCGACGTGCGCACGGTAATCCGTTCCGGCCCGGCTTCGATGACCCCGGCCGGCGTGACCGTGTTTTGCGATTGCAGACTTTGCACGACTTGCCGCTGATCCAGGCCTAACGCAGCCAACTTGCGGGTGGAGAAATTCAGGTACAGCACCTCGTCCTGCTGGCCTATCATCTCGACCTTGCCCAGACCCGGTACCGCGCGGATGCCAGCCCTGACTTGCTCCACGTAGTCACGCAACTGGCGCATGGACAAGCCATCAGCGGTAAACGCATAGATTGAGCCGTACACGTCGCCGAATTCGTCGTTAAACGCCGGCCCTTGAATGCCCTGGGGAAAGTTGCCGCGAATGTCGTTGATCTTCTTGCGAACCTGGTACCAGATTTCCGGAATGGCCTTGGCATTGGTGGTGTCGCGCAGATAAACAAACACCGTCGATTCGCCAGGCCGGGTGTAGCTTTTGACGTAATCAAGGGAGTCCAGTTCTTCTAGTTTTTTCTCGATACGGTCGGTGACTTGCTCCAGGGTTTCATCCACTGTGGCACCGGGCCACCGGGTTTGAATGACCATAGTTTTGATGGTGAACGAAGGGTCTTCTTCACGCCCAAGATTCAGGTACGAAAACACCCCCATCAACAACGCGACGAACATCAGGTACCAAACAAACGATTGGTGTTTGATGGCCCAATCGGACAGGTTGAAGTTCCCTTTCATCGTGGGGCATCCTTATCGACTTTAACTTTTTGGCCAGGCTTGAGGCTGTTCACACCGGCACTGACCACGCGCTCGCCGGCCTTCACGCCCGCCACCAAAACCACGCTGTCATCGTCGCGGCTTATAACGTTGACCTCTCGCGGGGCGACGGTTTGGTTTTGCACGTCGACGATCCAGATTTGGGTCTTACCATCGACGTTCTGCACGGCGTTGATCGGCAGCTGTACCCGGGGTTCGATCGCGGTGGTGAGGGTAACGCTGATGGCAGTGCCGAGACGAAATGCGGTGGGAGTGTCAGTTAACGTCAGGCGCGCACGGCGGGTACGGGTCGAGCGTTCAGCTTGGGGCTCAATTTCGCGAAGCGTAGCGGTGGTGTTGATCTCCGGCGCCAACTGAGCCGCCACCTTGAATTCCACGCCTTCGTGCAGCTCATCGGCCAGCGACGCAGGCAGGTCAATTACCGCTTCTTTGATGTCGGGCCGTGCCAGTGTCACCACTTTTTGTCCGGCACTGACCACTTGCCCGGCCTCGACTTTCCAGTTGGTCACCACCGCCGCGTGATCGGCACGCAGGTCGCTGTAGTTGAGCTGATCCTGGGCCTGAGTGACCGCCGCCCTCGCTTGCTCCAGCGAGGCGCGGGTGGTACGCAAATCCGTCTGGGCAATATCGAGTTGGGCCTGAGCCCCTACGCCCCGGTCGAACAACTCTTGTTGGCGGCGTGCATTGGCCTGAGTGTTGATCCACTGCGCTTCGATTCGCGCCAAATCGCCTTGGCGGGCCCGCAGGTTATTTTGCTGATCGGTGGGATCAAGGGTCGCCAACAGCTGGCCGTTCTCCACTTCACTGCCAACGTCGACACTGCGTTGGGCGATGCGGCCTGACACACGAAACCCCAGCGTGCTTTCGTAGCGGGCCTGAATATTTCCGGCAAAGCGCCCGAGGTTTTCCACGGATTGCGGCTGGACCTCGATGGACAACACCGGGCGCACCGGTTCAGGCGGTGGCTCGGGTTTGCTACAAGCACTGATCATCAGGCTGCTCAGCACCATCAATGACAGGCGCTTCATGGCTGCGCCTTCGCGGTGGCGGGCTGGGGCGGTTGGGCAATCTCGACCTGCATATCGGGGTGCAATAACTGGCCACCGGCAACCACTGCTTTTTCGTCAGCGTTCAACCCCTCGCTGATGACCACGCTGCCGGTCAAATAGCGGGCGACTTTAACGGCGTGCAAATTAGCAATGCCTTGGTCGTCAACCACCCAAACGGCCGGTTGCCCCAGTTGATCACCGAGGCCTTTGGTCAGTGCCGCCCACGGCAGTTGGACGCTGGCTTTGGCCGGCACGCTCAAGGCTGCACTGACCACCGAGCCCAGCTCCATACCCGCCGGTAATTGCGTCAGTGTGATTTTGACTTGCAGCGTGCCGGTCTGCGCGGAGACGGCGGGCGTTACTTCACGGACTTTGCCAGACACCTTGATGGCCGGGTTGTCGAGCAAGGTCACCTGCACCGCCTGATCAGTAGGAGGGTCGACGAACAGCGATTCATAGACGTTGAATACCGCATCACGCTCGCCATCGCGCGCCAAGCCAAAAATCGGCACGGTGGCTTGCACCACTTGCCCGACTTCCGCCTGCCGCGAGGTAATAATGCCCGGCGCATCCGCCACCAGCGCGGTGTAACCCAACTGCTCACGGGCATTGGCCAACTGCGCCTGAGCCGCCTTCAGCGCGCTTTGGCTGCTGCGCAACGCCGCCTGTGCCGAATCGTATTCGCTGCGGCTGGTATACCCTTTGGGCAGTAATTTTTCCTGGCGCACAAACGCTGCGCTGGTCTGTTGGACTCTCGCTTGCTCAGCGGCTTGGGCGGCGACAGCTGAGTCAACGCTGGTTTGTAGGTCTTTGGGGTCAAGTTTGGCCAGAACTTGTTTGGCCGAGACCCGATCACCGACGTCGACCATCCGCTGAATGATTTTGCCGCCCACGCGGAATGACAATTGAGTCTGCACCCGTGCCTGAATATCGCCCGTCAGCGACACGGCGGCGGCGAAGTCGGCGGTTTTCACCTGCTGGACGTAAACCCTGGGGCGCTGCGGTTCTTGCGGTTTTTTGTCGCCACAACCGACCAATAAGCCAAGCACCACGCTCAAGCTGACCACGGCATATTTTGATCGATGAGCGGGCATGCAGACTCCTTTGCAAATGCCGTGACAGACACGCGGTACAGGTTGTAGGAAATCATTTCTAAATCTGAGGTATGCGACTGTGAGCGTAGATCAGGGTTCCGTCACTGACTAAACTCATGGTTTATGGAAATAGGTGGGCCTCATACGCCCTCAAGGACGTCAGCATGTTGAAAACTCTCGCCGTGGCCAATTACCGCTCGATCAATTCGTTGGTAATGCCTCTTGGGCGCCTTAACGTCATCACCGGACCCAATGGCAGCGGCAAATCAAACCTCTACCGAGCGCTGCGCCTGTTAGCCGAAACCGCTCAAGGCGGCGTCATTAATGCGCTGGCACGCGAAGGCGGTCTGTTGCCCGCGCTGGCCCGGTTGATTATTCAAGCGTCGCAGCATTGCCAAGTCTGGGTGGTCTCCCACGCCAGCCGCTTGATCGCCGCGCTGGAAAACGACCCAAGCTGCAACCCCATCGTGCTGGAAAAAAACTTCGGCCAAACCGCAATCGTGGGGCAAGGCATGCTCGATGCCCCAGCTTGGCATTGGCCGGATTGAATGAGATGTTTAGGGACGGCCTGAAGTAAGCCGTTCTTTTTCCGGAAAGTCAGGTGTCCCATTGTTCTTGGGTGAGTGGCTGAGTCACTGTTTGGCGTGTGGGCATGAGTGTGAAGTGGTGCGCTGGGTGTTCTTCCAGGGGACGACGTTGTCAATCTCGCTCAGGAAATATCACGGCGGGTTCGCTTACGTTTATCTGCGTACTCGGCATCGGCGAAAGAAATCTGCCCCATCGGAGTACCAACCATTCAGCTCATGTGATGGAAGACATTTCACCAGATTTTAAAACCTTTTTCAGAGTTTCCCCTAGGCACTATTAATTGCCGCTTATACCACCCGTATTCGCAATGGAGAAAAACCTGACACACGAAAGTTTACCGTCAATTCCGTTATGGTAAGCGCCTGAAATATACTTAACGCCAGGTGTCACTTCTTGACCTATGCCGACGCCAGTATCGAGACGTTTCACAATGCCTGTTGTAGTGTGGTGCGCCATCACTTTGTACTCAAAGTAATCATCATCATACAAATGACTGTCACCGCATTTCTTATCATAGAAACCAAAACTCATTATCCCCGCGTCAATAAGCCTATAGCCATAGGCTTCGTCGTTATTGCAGCCATAAATATGGCTGTCCAGATACACGTCTACCTCTCCTTTTGTCCCAATTTCCGGAAGGGGAATCGTACATCTTAACTGCCAGGTTCCGTTGCCTGTAGTCGGAGCGGTATTTTTGTACAGTTCAAGTGATCCGTTGGCCATGGGTGTGGCGCTAGCGGCAGACACGCCCTCATCTGCCCCCATCGCTAAACCACCCGTAAACAAAAGGCTTGTACATACCGCTAACACGCTACAACGCCGTTTATTAAATCGATTGATGGCAACCCGGCTGTTCAATACTTCCTTTTTTTTCAAAATATCCATATTTTTCTACTCAACAAGTATTTAATGGCTTAACCCAGCCTTAATAAAACACTTATGGGCGAACGAGAACAACTGCCATTAATGACAGTCACTAGAACGTCTCGCAACAATAATTTATTAACAGATCGCGATCCGCTATATCGTCAGCGCGAGTTAGTCTCTGTTGATTCCCATTGAAACCGATTCAATTGCAAAGGCGTCGCACTGTTAATCGTGCAGGCGCACGGCGCTAGTAGCCTCCCGCGCCATTTCCAACTCAGCGCCTTGCAGCCACTGTCCGTAGTATTCTTTCAACTCCTGCTCCCATCCAGCCACTTCATCAAGCACGTGTTCGGCGTAGTCAAGCGACAGCGCGAAATGGGCGTGGTGACTTAGCAGGTTCTTGCGGCTGATCTTGGTTCCTTCCCGGCCAACCGCCATCACCAACGTTTGAGCAGGCCCTTCACCCAAGACCGGCAACACGTCGTAAATCGGCGATAGACGCCATTGTCCATCCAGCCAAATGATTGCGTGGTTGCGAGGATGGTCGTCGCTGTTTCCCACCAAAGCGGTGTAGCACATGGGCTTGAAGAATACGGTCGTTGTTCGGTGACTTGAGCAAAAAATCGATGGGCGCCAGATCTTGACCGTAAACGCGATGAAGTAATCGCTCACCCCAGCCGTCAGGCATGGCGTCGTTGATGAAGCCTGGAATGCCCCGTTTTTTTGAAACGCCTGTGTAGGCTTCTGCGCGCAATGGATAGTTAACGGGGTCGGGCACCCACCCACCCACCGCGCGCCACGTAGTCGGGCGCATAGATAAACTCACCGACTTTACCCTGCAAGGTCAGCCTGCCAAGCGTCAGCAGCTCGCGCGTGACCGGATGCTCCATGTAGATGTAGGCACGAGACATCAAAAATCCTCCGCCTTAGGCTTAGACAGTCGGACACGCTTGGAAGCAAGGTTCGTTTGAGCATCTTGATGAGCGGCATACCGAATCATCTGTGACGTATTTTCGATGCCTTCCAGTGAACTGAAAAGCATCTCGCTAATACCCAAGCGCCACAGCACCAACATGAACGACCTAAGGTCAACGTGCTCCGACCCATTCTCAATTTTGCGCAGCGTATGCTCTGAAATTCCGAGGCTGGTTTTGAGGTCGGTCTGGCGCAGGCCCAGGTCCACGCGCTTAGCCTTTACTAAAAGCCCGATTTTACTAAGCGAATCGCCGCAACCTACTGGGAAAAAGTCTTTCATAACACGCCTCAGATTGAGCTTTATCTGCAATAAGGCTGACTGTAGCACGGCTTATAAATTCAGATGAGGGGGGTAAAGTTGATGATGGCGGGGGGTTACTTACGCTGTAGGCCTCTTAGAGGCTGGTAACAGTAGCGAGCAAATTTTGACGAGGTGAGACTGGCAAAAAAAGCATGTTTCCAGAAAAGTGGGGGGATACCGCATCATCTACGACGCGCCCGTGATGCCTTCCACTCTGCATGCGCTCGCAAACAGCTGGGCCTAAACGCTAAGGATTCTAGATAGGTGTACAGCTAAATCTATGAAAGCCCCGTGCAGCGTGCTATCTATATCCGGCAGTTTCTAGGCGCCATCAAAATGACATTGATCTGACTGAGGGCCCTTTGCCAACTAATAGCCGTATACATAGACACGCCCGGCACCCAATTAGCGACGGCTCCTCAGGTCCGAGTCAGGAGCAACAGCATGCGCAACAAAATATTTGGCGAACCAGTCATTCTGGTGGTCGACGATCAAGCTACAGATGTCAGGATTCTGACTGAAGCGGTGCGCGATCTAGGCCAAGTATATTTTGTCACCGATGGCCGGTCCGCCTTGGAAGCCGCCAGGCGTTGGCGACCCGATGTGGTTTTACTCGACATCCAGATGCCGGACATGAATGGTTTTGCGGTGTGCAAGGCGCTCAAATCCGACCCGAAGACATGTGACAGCGCTGTTATTTTCGTGACATCCCACACGCAAACTGAAAACGAGCTACGGGCGCTCGAGTACGGCGGTGTCCATTTTTTACAGAAACCGTTGAACATTCCGGTAGCCCGAGCGCACATCAAGGCGCATATCGCGCTTCGTTCGGAGGCAAAAAAACTCGCTAACCATGATGCATTGACTGAGCTTCCCAACCGCACCCTTTTGTACGATCGCACGGATCAGGCGTTGCAACAGGCTCGGCATAGCCGAGGAAAGGTGGCCTTGCTACTGATCGATTTAGATCATTTCAAGGCGATCAACGATGCGGTCGGCCATGCCATCGGTGATGCGGTCTTGCAAGTGGTCGCGACTCGCCTGAAAGAATACGTGCGCGTGATCGACACGGTTAGTCGTCAAGGCGGCGATTCATTTATGGTGCTCATGCCGGAGTTGGAGAACTTCGACGCGGTGGGCGATTTTTCTGCTGAACTGCTCTCAATCATCAGTAAGCGGATTTACGTGGAGGATATGCACTACGACGTCACCGCTAGCATTGGCATCGGTTTGTTCCCAGATGACAGCGACACGCTGGAGTCGCTGTATTGGCACGCCGATACAGCCATGTATCAAGCCAAGCAACACGGTAGAAATACCTACTGTTTCTTTTCTGCAGAAATCGAAACCAGCCTGCGTGCCCGGCACCAGCTCGAGCTAAGTCTGCGTAGCGCCCTTGAACAGGGTGACTTTCGGGTCTTCTACCAAAGTAAGGTGGACGCCAGAACCTGCCAGGTGGTGGGCATTGAGGCCTTGGTGCGCTTGTGCAGTAACGGCGTTATCGTGCTCCCAAATCAATTCATCCCGCTGGCTGAGGAAACTGGACTGATCATCCCCATTGGCGAATTCGTTCTCAGGCAGGCCTGTTACGACGCCAAGTCTTTATCCGATCGCGGCCATGCAATCCCGGTGAGCGTCAATATTTCTGCCCAACAATTTCAGGTCCACTCCTTCCTTGACATGGTTAAGGCGATTCTTAGCGAATCAGGGCTGGAGCCCAACATGTTGGAGCTGGAAATAACGGAAGGTGTTTTGGTTCAGGATATCGATATCACGTGCGAAACACTGGCGGCCCTAAGGAGTATGGGGATACGCATTTCGGTGGATGACTTCGGCACAGGATATTCAAGCCTGGCGTACTTGAAGCGCTTTCCAGTGAACATCCTGAAGATTGACCAAAGCTTCGTGCGGACCATGCTTGAAGATAAAAGTGATGCAGCCATCGTGGCCACGATTATCAAGCTTGCCCAGGTGCTTGGACTCGAGCTGGTCGCGGAGGGTGTAGAAACCGAAGAGCAGGCACAGGCCCTTTTATCATTGGGCTGCCATGTCATGCAGGGCTACCTCTATTGCCGCCCGATTCCTTTCTCCGGGATGTCCGTGCTGCTCGACAATAACAAATAGTAACGAGCGTCAAAGGCCCGCCCGTGCTCATGACTAGGGGCCTTTTGATTGACGCCGCTGTCTATTGGAGCTTCATACAATGAATAAAAATAACAGCGTGGCCCCTATCAGCCTTGGGGCGTTCTTAACGCTGGTGGTTGGATTACTGGCGACGGCTTTAGGTGCCTGGGCGTTGCGCGAAGCCAATGACAATCAAGCACGGACGGCGGTCCAGACTGAAACGCTAGAAGCCGCCGATGCGGTAGCGGATAGATTGAAGCTCTACGAATATGGCTTACGCGGTGCGCGCGGGGTCGTGTTAACCGCAGGGGAGGATTTGATTACGCTCGACGCGTTCCACCGCTATAGCCAGACGCGCGACCTGGCTGTTGAATTTCCTGGTGCAAGGGGCTTTGGTTTTATTCGCAGGGTGCCGGTGGCGCAAGAAAAGCAATTCCTGGCGGAGGCGAGACATGATGGACAGCCCAACTTTTCAATCAAGCAGCTGACCCCGCAAACAGATGAACGTTTTGTAATTCAGTACATTGAACCCTTGGAGCAAAATCAGCGTGCTCTGGGCCTTGATATAGCATCGGACCCTAGTCGTCGAGAGGCCGCGCGCAAGGCCATCCGCACTGGCAAGGCCCAACTCACCGCACCGATTACGTTGGTTCAGGCTGATGATAAACAGCATCAAGGGTTTTTGATGCTTATGCCCATCTACCGAGACACGTTGGCCCCTACTAGCGTTGCCCAGCGTGAGCAGAGTGCATTTGGCTGGAGTTATGCTCCATTGGTGATTGCCGACGTGCTGGCTAGTTTCCCCGGAAAAAATGATTCGATCCATCTAACGCTGACCGACATTACCGTGCCAGGGCAGGAAATACCGTTCTACGACAACGCCAACGCCCCACCCAGTCCCCAGAGCCGTTTCACGAACAAGGTTCAACTTGACCTGTATGGCCGTCATTGGCTGCTGGAGGTCAGCCCCTCTCCTGCGTTTATTCAACGATTGAACTTGGTATCGCCCAGGCTGGTATTTTCCATCGGAGTCCTGATTACCTTGCTGCTCACCGTGTTAGTCGGCCTTGGTAGCGTGAGCCGTCAGCGTCGATCACTCGTGGTTGCCCAGCAAGCCTGGTTGGCAGCGATCGTCGAAAGCTCGTCGGATGGCATTATCGGCAAGACCCTCGAAGGCATCGTGACGAGCTGGAATAAAGGCGCCGAGCAGCTATTTGGCTACACCTCTTTAGAAGCCGTCGGTCAGCCGTTGTCCAAGCTGATCATGCCGGACGGTTACGAGCGGGAGAAAATCGACATCCTGGAAAAAATTAGTCAGGGAGAACATATATCCAGCTTCCAGACCAAACGTCACCGCCGAGACAACAGTTTGATCGATGTCTCGGTGACTATCTCACCCATCCGTGACGAGACCGGGTTAATTGTCGGTGCCTCAAAAACGGTACGGGATATCACCACTGAAAAAAATAACGAAGCAAAAATCCTGGAGCTGAACTCAAGTCTCGAAGAGCAGGTTATCCAGCGCACATCACAATTGAGCGAGCTGAACATGCTGCTCACCGGCGTGCTGAACTCTGCCTCTCAAGTGTCGATCATCGCCACGGATCTTGATGGAGTGATTCAGGTATTCAACAAGGGGTCCGAGAGACTCTTAGGTTACAAGGCCGATGAGATGGTAAACAGGCACACACCCTCAATCATCCATGTGCCCGAGGAAGTTGCGGCTCGCGGCGTGGAGTTGAGCGCCGAATACGGCCAGCCTATCGAAGGTTTCCGCGCACTGGTGTACAAGGCGAAAATTGAAGGCGTGGCGCAAACCCATGAGTGGAGTTATGTACGCAAGGATGGTTCGCGTTTCCCAGTGATATTGGTCGTGACCGCCATGCGCGATGGCAACGGTCAGCTCAGTGGTTACTTGGGCATTGCGATAGACATTACCGTGCGCAGAGAACTGGAATCCAGCCTACGACACGCGAAAGAGCAGGCGGATGCCGCGAGTGCTGCCAAATCTACTTTTTTGGCGAATATGAGCCACGAAATCCGCACACCGATGAATGCGGTATTGGGCATGTTGCAGTTGGTGCTGCGCACCGAAATGAACGTTCGCCAATACGAATACGTGACCAAGGCGCAGACAGCTGCCAAGTCACTGCTGAGGCTACTTAATGACATCCTCGATTACTCTAAAATTGAGGCCAATAAGTTACAACTGGACCTGCACCCCTTTGAACTTGAGGCGCTATTGCGCGATCTCGCCGTGATACTGGCAGGGAACCAAGAGGGGGAAGAGGTCGAAGTGATGTTCGATCTTGATGTCGGACTGCCTAGCATGTTGATTGGAGACAGTTTTCGCCTGCAACAAATCTTGATCAACCTGGCGGGAAACGCCCTCAAATTTACCTCCCACGGACAGGTGGTCGTCAGCGTCAAACAGCTCGATGGCTCGGCGCAAAGCGTCCGTTTACGCATCGCGATTACCGACACCGGAATCGGCATTAGTCCTGAACAGCTCGAACGAATATTCGATGGGTTCACTCAAGCTGAGGCCTCGACTTCACGCCGCTTTGGTGGGACGGGGCTGGGGCTGGTGATCTGTCAAAAGATGGTCAGGCTAATGGGCGGAGTACTCCAGGTAGACAGCCAGCCGGGTATAGGCAGCCGCTTCTGGTTTGACCTTGAACTCGATGTTGCACAAGACACCCCGTTGGGGGCTAGCGACGTTGTCGAGTTCCCGGCGATGCGTATTTTGATTGTCGACGATAACGCCATTGCCTGCGAAATCATGATGCGTACCGTCAATGCGTTGGGCTGGCAGGCGGACTGTGTGATGGACGGCGCATTGGCCGTTGAGCATGTCCGGGAAGCCCGAGAACAAGGGCAAGGCTATGGCGTGGTCTTGATGGATTGGCGCATGCCCGGAATGGATGGCCTAAGCGCGGCTGAAGTCATTCATCGCCAAGGCACCCATCAGCCTGCGCCTATCGTGATTATGATCACCGCTTGTGGTCGAGAGGCGCTCAACGATGTCCACGAGGAAGGCAACGCACCTTTCGTTGGGCTGCTTACAAAACCCGTAACCCCCCATCAGTTGGCCGCCACGATACGGGATGCGGTCAACGGGACTCGGATGCCACACCCTGGTGCCTATTCCCCGGCATTTCAACGTTCGACGCGCTTGGCGGGGCTTCGGTTATTGGTCGTGGAAGACAATATGATCAATCGGCAGATTGCCGAGTCGCTGCTCAGCAGCGAGGGCGCGACTGTTGCCTTGGCCGAAAGCGGCATTGAAGGCGTCAACCGGGTCATTGCGACTACCGAGGTTTTCGATGCGGTGTTGATGGATATGCAGATGCCGGATATCGACGGACTTGAAGCCACCCGGCGCATCCGCGCAGACCCGCGTTTCGCGAATCTGCCCATCGTGGCAATGACGGCGAACGCGTCGAAAACCGACCGGGAAGCTTGCCTTGCGGCGGGCATGAATGAGCATCTCGGCAAACCCATCGACCTTGAGCAACTGATTGCGACCTTGTTAGCTCAGACTGGAAAATCGCCTGATGGGCTGACTGCGGAAGCAGAAGAAGAACACGACCACGTCCTGGAATCACGTGCATCGATATCCCGGCGTATGGGCGGCAACCTCGAACTGATCAGAAATGGACTAAAAGATTTTGGTTCTGACATGCACCGGCAGTTCGCAAAACTGCACGACCACATTAACAGCCAAGATACCGCCGGCGCGAAGTCGGTCCTGCATGCCGTCAAGGGCAGTGCGGGGACGATGGGGGCAATGGCACTATCATTACGAGCCGGGCAGTTGGAGTCGCAACTGCTGCAGCCGGGTGTTCATGTGCTGAGTGATGTTCTGACCGACACGGGGCTTGAGCAGTTGAACGGGTTGATGATCCTTAGCCTTGAACGATTGAATGTCGAATATGCGCAGTGAGCCGTCCATTTGACTGATGGTGCATCGGATCGGACTCGTCATGACGGTTGAGCCTTTCGGCTGAAAGGTAGCACAGCAGGTGAAGTCAACTTCCGTTGACGCAGTTGTACTTGAGGCCGCGATTTGGTTTTGGAGGTTTTGCTGGGCCGGACAGCCACTGTTGCGGATTTGCACTGTAGTGCAAAGGAAGAAGATGGTGCACCAGGCGGGATTCGAACCCACGACCACTGCCTTCGGAGGGCAGTACTCTATCCAGCTGAGCTACTGGTGCGACGCGGGCGCCATGATACTCATCTGGCTGCCGGGCGTCCATGCCGGTGAGTGCTGTTGTTGATATCGCACGTTACCGGATGTAAGGGTGACGTTGATCCGAAATTTTCAGCGCTTTTCACGTTTTTGTTCTTTTTTTCGAACAGACTATTGTCCTTTACCCCAGCAGACCCTAGGATTCGTTTGAGATTTCAAACGCTTTTGGCGGGATGCTGAAGCGCACGGTCTACACTGAGTGCGCGCTGAGTACTGAGTACGGTGAATGATTTCCTGACGGCAGCCTTTATAGAGGCGCCTTTGAACAATCAAAAAATTCGCTCCGCGCCTGCGCGGTGCTGTTTAGGAGGCCGACATGCAGCTTAAAGACACCCAATTGTTTCGCCAGCAAGCCTTTATCGATGGCGTTTGGCTGGATGCGGACAATGGCCAGACGATCAAAGTCAACAACCCGGCCACCAACGAGATTCTCGGGACTGTGCCGAAGATGGGTGCTGTTGAAACCCGTCGCGCGATTGAGGCAGCCAACAATGCGTTGCCGGCCTGGCGTGGACTGACCGCCAAAGAACGTTCGAACAAGCTGCGTCGCTGGTTCGAATTGATTATTGAAAACCAGGACGACCTCGCTCGCCTGATGACCCTTGAACAGGGTAAGCCGCTGGCCGAAGCCAAAGGCGAAATCGTTTACGCCGCTTCCTTTATTGAATGGTTTGCCGAAGAAGCCAAGCGCGTCTACGGCGACGTAATCCCTGGCCACCAACCCGACAAGCGCTTGATCGTAATCAAGCAGCCGATTGGTGTGACTGCTGCCATTACTCCGTGGAACTTCCCGGCGGCGATGATCACCCGTAAAGCCGGCCCGGCATTGGCCGCCGGTTGCACCATGGTGCTCAAGCCGGCGTCGCAAACCCCGTTTTCGGCGTTGGCGTTGGCTGAGCTAGCGCACCGTGCGGGCATTCCGAAAGGCGTGTTCAGCGTTGTAACTGGCAGTGCCGGCGACATCGGTGGCGAGCTGACCAGCAACCCGATCGTGCGTAAATTGTCCTTCACCGGCTCGACCGAAGTCGGTCGCCAATTGATGGCTGAATGCGCCAAGGACATCAAAAAAGTGTCCCTGGAATTGGGCGGCAACGCGCCATTCATCGTGTTCGACGACGCAGACCTGGATAAGGCCGTCGAAGGCGCGATCATCTCCAAATACCGCAACAACGGTCAGACCTGTGTCTGCGCCAACCGCTTGTACATTCAAGACGCTGTTTACGACACCTTCGCCGAAAAACTGAAAGTCGCGGTGGCTAAACTCAAGATCGGCAACGGTCTGGAAGACGGCACCACCACTGGCCCGTTGATCGACGAAAAAGCCGTGGCCAAGGTCAAGGAACACATCGCTGACGCCATCAGCAAAGGCGCCACCGTTTTATTGGGCGGCAACAGCATGGAAGGCAACTTCTTCGAGCCGACCATTTTGGTCAACGTGTCGAAAGACGCGGCAGTCTCCAAAGAAGAAACCTTCGGCCCCTTGGCGCCGCTGTTCCGCTTCAAAGACGAAGCTGAAGTCATCGCGATGGCCAACGACACTGAGTTCGGTCTGGCGTCGTACTTCTATGCCCGTGACCTGAGCCGCGTGTTCCGTGTATCCGAAGCATTGGAATACGGCATGGTTGGCGTCAACACCGGGCTGATCTCCAACGAAGTCGCGCCCTTTGGCGGGATCAAGGCGTCGGGCCTGGGCCGTGAAGGCTCCAAGTACGGCATCGAAGATTATCTGGAAATCAAATACCTGTGCCTGGGCATCTAATTCTGTCAGCACAGTAGCGTTACGCACTTCAGTGGTAGCCGGGAAGGTGCAGCAGTCGATCATCGAATGCTGCTGCACCTTTCAACCGGCCGCTTAATCCTTGAACCACACCGCCCGATGAGCGGTGAATGAGGAAACCATGTCCCAAACTAACGAATCCTTGATGAAACGCCGCAACGCCGCTGTTCCGCGCGGTGTTGGTCAGATCCACCCGATTTTTGCTGCTTCGGCGAAAAACGCCACCGTTACTGACGTTGAAGGGCGCGAGTTCATCGACTTTGCTGGCGGTATCGCGGTATTGAACACCGGTCACCTGCACCCGAAAATTATCGCGGCTGTACAGGAACAACTGACCAAGCTGACTCACACCTGCTTCCAGGTGTTGGCTTACGAGCCTTACGTTGAGCTGTGCGAAAAGATCAACGCTCTGGTACCGGGTGATTTCGACAAAAAAACCCTGCTGGTGACTACCGGTTCCGAAGCGGTAGAAAACGCCGTCAAGATCGCCCGCGCCGCCACTGGCCGCACCGGCGTGATCGCGTTCACCGGCGCGTATCATGGCCGCACCATGATGACCTTAGGTCTGACCGGTAAAGTCGTGCCGTATTCGGCAGGCATGGGCTTGATGCCCGGCGGCATCTTCCGCGCAGTGTTCCCGTGCGCGCTGCATGGCGTGACGTCTGACGATTCCATCGCCAGCATCGAACGGATTTTCAAGAACGATGCCGAGCCACGTGACATCGCCGCGATCATCATCGAGCCTGTTCAGGGCGAAGGTGGTTTCTACGTTGCGCCGAAAGACTTCATGCTTCGCCTGCGTGCGCTGTGCGACAAGCACGGCATTTTGCTGATCGCTGATGAAGTGCAAACCGGCGCTGGCCGTACCGGTACGTTCTTCGCCATGGAACAAATGGGCGTTGTTGCTGACCTGACCACCTTTGCCAAATCCATCGCGGGCGGTTTCCCGTTGGCGGGCGTTTGCGGCAAAGCCGAATACATGGACTCCATTATTCCAGGCGGCTTGGGCGGCACGTATGCCGGTAGCCCGGTTGCTTGCGCTGCTGCACTGGCGGTTCTGCAAGTATTCGAAGAAGAACACTTGCTCGACCGTTGCAAAGCCGTCGGCGAACGCCTGGTGACTGGCCTGAAAGCTATTCAGGCCAAACATCCGGTGATCGGTGAAGTGCGTGCCTTGGGCGCAATGATTGCGCTGGAGCTGTTTGAAGATGGCGACTCGCATAAGCCAAACGCTGCGGCGGTTGCTCAAATCGTCGCCAAAGCCCGCGACAAGGGTTTGATCCTGCTGTCGTGCGGCACGTACGGCAATGTGTTGCGCGTGCTGGTGCCGCTCACTGCTGATGACGCGTTGTTAGACAAAGGTTTGGCGATTCTAGAAGAGTGCTTCGCCGAACTCGTGTAAAACGTGTCCGAGCAGACAGAAAAACCCGCCTCGGCGGGTTTTTTCCGTTTCAGGCCTTGGCTGAAGTACAGATACCGTCGTTGGAGAGTATTGAATGACCGCTGTAGATTTACCCGCTGCACCGCGCGTACTGATCGCGGATGCAGACCCTGGGGTACGAAACGCGCTGATTGAACTGGTCCTGAGCGTACGCCGTGATGCGTACCTGGAAGTCTGTTCAGACGGACCGCGTGCACTGGAGTGGCTTGACCTTCACCCCGTCAACCTGATCATTGCCGATTGGGACTTGCCGGGTTCCGATGGCTTGAGTTTGTTGCGCGGGGTTCGGGAGCAGCAGCAACAGCCGGCGGTCCCTTTCATATTGCTGAGCAACCGTAGCGACAGCGCCAGCGTGCGCGAAGCCGTTCTTCAGTCGCCTACGGCTTATCTGACCAAACCACTGAACCTGGAGGGTTTGCGTCTGCGCTTGGAAAGTTTATTGCTGCCTGCCGACGAGTACATTGACCCTGAAGCTCGCACGCTCATCCAAGGAATCACGCTGTCTCAGTTTCTCGAAAAACGTCGTGAAACTGCTGAAGGCGCGCCGCTGTCGTTGAATGTGCGCGAAGCGGTTTCAAGCAGCCAAGGTAAGGCGGGTGTTGATCTGGCACTGCTGGAAAAGGCACTGCACGTAGATCCTCACGTTGCCGCCGTGTTGATTGCTGCTGCCAACAGCGCCGCCCAACACTTGGGCAAAGCGGCTCAAACCTTGCCACAGGCTTTGCAGTCGCTGGGGCCCACTGCGAGCATTAATCTGTTGCTTGGGTTGCCCAAGAAGCAAAACGCAATGCTTAAGAGCCCCGCGCTGATCGAGCATGCCCGCAAGCTGTGGTCGTCATCCCTGCTCACCGCCAACTACGCCCGCTCGCTGGCACGTCTGCTGGAGCTGGATCAGGAGCGCTGCTTTTGCGCTGGTTTACTGCACAACCTGGGTGATCTGAGTGTGCTGCGCTGCCTACAGGAGTGGCTGTCGTGCGGGGGGCAACTGGACGAAGACGCCGTGGAAAACGCGCTCACGAAATTCGGTGCCGGCTTTGGTTCCGCCCTGCGCACTCGCTGGCGTTTGCCGCTGGAGTTGCGAGAGCTGATTGCGGCGGTGTATCAATTCTCGGCCGGCGTTCAATCCCGCGAAGCTTTGGTCATGACCGTCGCAGCACAATTGGCAAGGTTAGGCCCGGACGAAGAAGTCGACGCCTTGGCAAGCAGCAAGGCTGCCCGCCTGTTGAAAGTCGGGACGTCGGAACTAGGTCGGTTGCGCAAAAAATAGACACATTTGGCAGACAAGCCTGCGTCAGTTAATCAAACCAGCACGATTTGATTTTTGCCCTGACGCTTGGCCTGATACATCGCCGCATCCGCGCGGGCGTACAGGACTTCAAGCCCGGTATCGTCTTCGCCCAGATTGGTCAGGCCTTGGCTGACAGTGATGCCAAATGCTTTATCGTCGCATTGAAAACTCAAACGCTGAATTTCCCGCTGCAACCGTTCGGCGATCTGCTGGGCCATGTCTGGCGCGCAGCCTGGGAACACCGCAGCAAACTCTTCGCCGCCGATGCGCCCGAACAAGTCGCCCCGGCGCAGCGCGGTTCGTCCACATTCAGCAATGCGTTGCAGCACTTGATCGCCTTCCTGATGCCCGTAACTGTCGTTCACCAACTTGAAGTCATCAATGTCCAGCAACAGGAAGGCCAGTGGTCGGCCCAACAAGCGGGCTTGTTCGAACTCGTGCTGGGCGCAGTCGAAGAAGTGACGCCGATTGCTGCTTTGAGTCAGAACGTCGGTGGTCGCGAGGCGTTGCAGTTCGCCTTCCAGCTGTTTCTTCTCGGTGATGTCTTCAGCGATACCCACCACGGTCAGGCGATGGTCGCGTTCCTGGCGGTTGATAAAGCATTTGTCGCTCAGCCAGCGAACCTCACCATCTGCGCGAATGATCCTGTATTCCCGATCTTCAATGGAGCCCTTATCGAGGACGTTCATCAAGCTTCGTTCGGCGTAGTCCAGATCGTCTGGGTAAATACTGTCGCGCCATTCGTTGTAGTCGGCCAGCAGAAGGCCCGCTGAGCGACCAAAAATTCGCTCGTAGGCAGGGCTGACATAAATCATCTGCTGGGTTTCCCAATCGAACGCCCACAACACGGCGTTAACACTACCCAATAGCGAACTAAATAAATGTTCGCGCTCACTCAAGCGCGCAACTTCGGCTTGAGCATGCATTAACGCGAGCAGCGTTTCGGCCGCCGCCGGTAGATCGATGGGTAAGGGAGTAGCCGTAAGGAGTTTCGGATTATCCATGGGCACGGCATCTCACAAAGACGTGCGGCGCTCAGCCACAACTAAACCCATTAACTAGCGAGTTGAGGTTCAGATTGATTGTAGGAGACGAAGTTCCGGAAGGCGCGCTCCCAGGCGGGGCGCGCCGATCAACGGTGTCAGGCAGAAGGGCGAAGCGAGTACGTTTTTAGTTGATTAGCAAATTCACGCAGTGACTGGATGCCACTGGCTTCAGCTTCATGTACCCAATCCTTGATCGCGGCCAGCATGTCATGCCCGTTAGTACTGGTTTTAAGCCATATTTGTTGCAGCGCCAGGCGCTTTTCGTAGATCACTTTCAGCGCTTGGCTGTGTTCCAGCATGGACTGAATGTGCTGCAGATGTTTCTCGTCGAGCAAGCTGGTCTCACGTGAAAGCAACCGCTTGGCGCGATGAAACTGATGCCGTACCGACGCATCGGCTTTGGCCAGTTCTTGGGCAACCAGCGGCCCAATCACCAATTTGCGGTATTGAGCCATGATCTGGAAGCGATTGTTCAGAATCGCCATCGCGGTGTCCATGTCCAGCGAACCTTTGCCTTCCACCCGATGGGCGATGGGCGCGACCCGCTGAACCTTGGCCAAATGCAGAAGGCTGAACAGTTTTATCCAGGCCCAGCCGATGTCGAATTCCCATTTCTTGACCGACAATTTGGCCGAATTAGGGTACGTGTGGTGGTTGTTATGTAGCTCTTCACCGCCGATCAAAATGCCCCATGGCACCAGATTGGTCGCCGCATCACGGCATTCGAAGTTGCGATAACCCACCGCATGCCCCAGCCCATTGACCACGCCTGCGGCCCAGAAGGGGATCCACATCATCTGAATTGCCCACACGGTGATACCGATCACGCCAAACAGCGCTACATCGATCAGCGCCATGAGGGTAATACCTAGAACCGGGAAGCGGGTGTAAAGATTGCGCTCAACCCAGTCGTTGGGACAGTTCTTGCCATAGATGCGCAAGGTTTCCGGATTTTGTGCTTCTGCACGGTATAACTCGGCACCTTTACGCAGCACTGTAGATAAGCCTAGGATCACCGGACTGTGAGGATCGTCGACGGTTTCGCATTTAGCGTGATGTTTGCGGTGAATCGCAGTCCACTCACGCGTATTCTGTGCTGTGCTTAGCCACAGCCAGAAGCGGAAAAAATGTTTAAGGCCCGAGTTGAGTTCCAGCGCACGGTGGGCCGAGTAGCGATGCAGGTAGACCGTGACACCAATAATGGTCACATGGGTCATGATTAAAGTGACCGCCACCAGTTGCCACACCGATAGGTCAAGTAGACCGTTGTTCCACATAGACTCAGTAGCCCTCAATTAGCGCTCGATAAAGATAAAAACAGCAACGCGCATTATCACTAAGCCACCAGATAAAACCAGTCGCCCTTTTAGATAAGAGTCGCCGGATGTTTCTACCCTATAATCCGCGCCTTTCGTGAGGACTTTCGTATATTTATGTCACTTTCGTCCCGGGATGCCTTACGCACGGCCCTTTTCTACACATTGCTGTCGATTCTGTGGCTGGAGCTCAGCACGCTTGTACTCCCAGTGCTTATCGAAGATCCGGCTGGATTGCTTCGCTGGCAGCTGATCAATGGCTGTGGGTGGATGGCTTTCAGCGCTGCGTTCGTCTATTTCGCTCGCGCCCGCTTGCTGAACATCATGGGCGTGGGCGCTCGCCTGGGTCAGCAGAAAAAAGACCAGGAACGCTTGCGCCAGGCCGCTGTAGTGTTCGACAGCACCAGTGAAGGGGTGTTGGTCAGTGACAGCCACGGTTTGATCGTCCACGTGAACCGTGCCTTCATGGAAATTACCGGGTATCAGGAAGAGGAAGTCCTCGGGCTGAACCCGAACAAATTCAAGTCCGGCCGCCATGACCTGGCGTTCTATCAAGTAATGTTCAAGTCGCTGCACGACACCGGTCAGTGGAGTGGCGAAATCTGGAACCGACGCAAAAGCGGTGAGGTTTACCCGCAATGGCAAAATATTCGCAGCATCAAGGATGACCACGGTGTCATCACGCACTACGTGGCCGTGTTTTCCGACATCTCCGCGATCAAGCGCTCGCAAAGCGAATTCATGCACCTCGCGCACCACGATCCACTGACCGATTTGCCCAATCGCCTGCTTTTCACCGACCGTACCCGTCAGGCCTTGGCGCACGCCCAAGCGCAAAAACGTGGCTGTGCCCTGCTGTTAATCGACCTGGATCACTTCAAAAATATCAACGACAGCCTGGGTCACAACGTTGGCGACCAAGTGCTGAAAATCGTCGCGCAGCGGTTGCACACGTTATTCGACAACGGTATGACCTTGGCCCGGCTCGGCGGTGATGAATTTGCCGTGCTGGCTGAGAACTGCCAGCAAGTGATGCAAGCCGCAGAACTGGCCCAGAAAATCATTGATGGCCTGAAACAACCGTTCACGGTTGATCAGCATCAGCTGTTCATCAGCGCCAGCATCGGTATCAGCCTGTTTCCCAACGACGCGCTGAATGCCGAGCAGTTGTTGCGCAACGCCGACTCTGCGCTGTTCAAAGCCAAAAACGATGGCCGCGAAGGGTACGCCCTGTATACCGAAGAACTGACTGCCCACGCCCAGCAACGGGTCGAACTCGCCGGTGAGCTGCGTCGCGCTATCGAGCATGAAGAACTACGAGTGTTTTATCAGCCGGTACACGATCTTTACAGTGGTCGCATGCTGGGGGTCGAAGCGCTGGTGCGTTGGCAGCATCCTGAGCGTGGGCTGGTGTCACCCGGTGAGTTTATTCCGATTGCCGAACAAAGTGGCCTGATCGCCGACATCGACGCCTGGGTACTGAAAACGTCCTGTCGGCAGATGCGTGAATGGCGCGAATCGGGTTTTGATCTCGAATTTGTCGCGGTGAACGTCTCCAGCCGGGTGTTTGGTCACAGTGATTTGTACCAACAAGTGGCGCGGGTACTGAGCGAAACCGGGCTCGATCCAGCGTTTCTGGAATTGGAAGTCACCGAAAGTGCGGTGATGGAAGACCCCGAAATGGCCCTTGAGCAGCTGCACCGCCTGCGTGAGCTGGGCTTGCGATTGGCCATAGACGATTTCGGTACCGGCTACTCTTCGCTGTTGCGGCTCAAGAGCATGCCGGTGCATAAGCTCAAAATTGATCAGGGGTTTGTCGCCGGGCTTCCTCATGACGAAGACGACGCCGCCATTGTCCGGATCATCATTGCGCTGGGGCAGGCGTTAGGCATGAAGGTACTTGCAGAGGGCATTGAACGACCTGAACAAGCGAGTTTTCTGTTGGAAAACCACTGTGAACTAGGCCAAGGCTACTTATTCGGCCGTCCACAACCGCCGGAAGAGTTGAATAGCAAGTTGCAGCGCGTGCCTCACTAAGCCGCAAATACAAGGTGTTGGAGCTGCGCAATGCGCTCTAAGCCTAGCCAAAAATCTAATTATTCTTTTTAGTTATATCTGCATTCTTAAACAGTCTTTTTAAGAATAACCGCGCATCTCTAAGATTAGCGTCACGCCGCAAGTAGTCGCCTTCGAACCGCTACTGCAGGCACCTCTATTCAAGGAGCAGCACCATGAGCGCATCTGTGCGTAGCGTTGACGGCCAAGACGAAGCAAGCATCCTGCGTGAAATTCAAAGCGCTTTGCGTGATCTGCGCTTCGGCGCGGTAGAAATCACGGTGCACAACGCGCAAGTGGTGCAGATCGAACGCAAAGAAAAATTCCGCCTGCAAACCCCCAGTACCAAGCCTAGCTAAATCGTGTTCATAAAAACTAAAAACAGAATCGTCCAGGAGCTTCACCCATGTCTATTCGCCTTTTAGCCTTGGCTGCCATCGCCAGCGCCGTTTTTGCGGGTTCAGCTGTTGCCAAGGATATTGAGCTGCTGAACGTGTCCTACGACCCGACACGTGAGCTTTATCAGGATTACAACGCAGAGTTCATCAGCTTCTGGAAGCAAACCCATGCTGACGACAACGTCAAAATACAGCAGTCCCATGGCGGTTCGGGCAAGCAGGGTCGAGCCGTCATCGACGGTTTGCGCGCTGACGTGGTGACCTTGGCTTTGGCCGGTGACATCGACGAAATCAGCAAGTTGGGGCAAGCGATCCCGGCCAACTGGCAAACCCGACTGCCGGACGCAAGCACACCCTACACCTCGACCATCGTGTTCCTGGTGCGCAAAGGCAACCCGAAAGGCATCAAAGATTGGGGCGACCTGATCAAGAAAGATGTGTCAGTGATCACACCTAACCCGAAAACGTCGGGCGGCGCACGCTGGAACTTCCTGGCAGCCTGGGCCTATGGCCTGAAGGCCGGTGGCAGCGAAGCCAAGGCGCAAGAATACGTCCAAGCGCTGTTCAAACACGTACCGATTCTGGACACCGGCGCTCGCGGTTCAACCATTACCTTCGTCAACAACGGTCAGGGCGATGTGCTGCTGGCGTGGGAAAACGAAGCGTATCTGGCCTTGAAAGAAGACGGCGGCGCCGACAAGTTCGACATCGTTGTACCGTCCCTGTCGATTCTGGCTGAGCCGCCGGTATCGATAGTCGACAAAAACGTCGACAAGAAAGGCACTCGCGAAATAGCTACAGCGTACTTGGAACACCTATACAGCCCGGCCGGCCAGGAAATCGCAGCGAAGAACTTTTATCGCCCTCGCGACAAAGCCGTCGCGGCTAAATACGCCAATCAATTCCCGAAATTGGACTTGGTGACTATCGACAAGGACTTCGGTGGCTGGAAAACTGCGCAACCGAAATTCTTCAACGATGGCGGCGTGTTTGATCAGATTTACCAGCCGCAATAATTGGCAGGCCGGCCCCTGAAAAAAGTGGGTCGCTGTTTGGCCTTCAGCCCGGATCCTGGTCCGGGCTTCGCGCGTTAACCAAGGACTTTTATGTCGCGTCGTATCTCCCCCGTCATACCCGGCTTCGGGCTGACGCTGGGCTACACCTTGGTGTACCTCAGCTTGATTGTGTTGATTCCGCTGTCAGCCATGTTCATCCATGCATCGCAGCTGACCTGGGATCAGTTCTGGGCCATCGTGACCGCACCGCGTGTGCTGGCCGCGCTCAAACTGAGTTTTGGAACTGCGTTTTGCGCCGCCATCATCAACGGCGTGATCGGCACGTTGCTGGCGTGGGTGTTGGTGCGTTACACCTTCCCAGGTCGCAAGATTATCGATGCGATGATCGACCTGCCTTTCGCGCTGCCCACCGCCGTTGCCGGTATCGCCCTGACCGCGTTGTATACGCCAACGGGTCTGGTCGGGCAGTTCGCAGCAGACATGGGCATCAAAATCGCTTACGCACCCTTCGGTATTACCCTGGCGCTGACCTTCGTCACGCTGCCCTTTGTGGTGCGGACCGTGCAGCCGGTGCTGGCAGACTTTCCCCGTGAAGTCGAAGAAGCCGCCGCTTGCCTTGGCGCCAAGCCGCTGCAAGTCTTCCGCTACATTTTGGTTCCCGCGTTGCTTCCAGCGTGGCTGACCGGGTTCGCCCTGGCCTTTGCCCGTGGGGTTGGCGAGTACGGCTCGGTGATTTTTATCGCCGGTAACATGCCGATGAAAACCGAAATTCTGCCGCTGTTGATCATGGTCAAGCTCGATCAATACGACTACACCGGCGCAACGGCCATCGGCGTGATGATGCTGGTGGTTTCTTTCATTCTGCTGCTGCTGATCAACTTGTTGCAGCGCCGCATCGAAACCCCATAAGGAGGCGCACCGCATGTCCAATTCAACGCTTATTGCCGCCTCCACCGCCAACGCTGCCCGGCGTGGCAGCGCGGTTTCACGACGTATTTTTATCAGCCTGGGCTGGCTGGTGTTCATCCTGTTTTTGGCGCTGCCGCTGTTTATCGTGGTGTCCCAAGGATTGAGCAAAGGGCTTGGCGCGTTCTTCACCGCGATCTTTGAGCCGGACGCTTTATCGGCGCTCAAGCTCACAGTCATCGCCGTAGTGATTTCGGTGCCGCTCAACGTGCTGTTCGGCGTCAGCGCCGCGTGGTGCGTGAGCAAATATTCGTTCCGGGGCAAAAGCATTCTGGTGACCTTGATCGACTTACCGTTCTCGGTCTCGCCGGTGATCGCCGGTCTCGTCTACGTGCTGATGTTCGGCGCCCAGGGCTTGTTCGGCCCCTGGTTGCAGGACCACGACATTCAGATCGTGTTTGCGTTGCCGGGCATCGTGTTGGCGACGATTTTTGTCACCGTGCCGTTCGTGGCCCGTGAACTGATCCCACTGATGCAGGAACAGGGCACCCAGGAAGAAGAAGCCGCACGGCTGCTGGGCGCCAATGGCTGGCAGATGTTTTGGTACGTAACCGTGCCGAACATCAAGTGGGGGCTGATCTATGGCGTGGTGCTGTGTACGGCGCGGGCCATGGGCGAGTTCGGCGCGGTTTCGGTAGTTTCCGGGCACATTCGTGGTGTCACCAACACCCTGCCGCTGCACGTTGAGATTCTCTACAACGAATACAATCACGTCGCAGCGTTTGCCGTGGCGAGCCTGTTGCTGATCATGGCGCTGTTCATCCTGCTGCTCAAGCAGTGGAGCGAGTCGCGCATTACCCGTCTGCGCCAAAGCGCGGCGGAGGAATAATTCATGTCGATCGAAGTCCGTAATGTCAGCAAAAACTTCAATGCCTTTAAAGCGCTGAATTCCATCAATCTGAATATTCAGAGTGGCGAACTCGTCGCATTGCTCGGCCCATCTGGCTGTGGCAAGACCACCTTGCTGCGCATTATTGCCGGCCTGGAAACCCCCGATGAAGGCAGCATCGTTTTCCACGGTGAAGACGTTTCCGAGCACGATGTGCGTGATCGCAATGTCGGATTTGTGTTCCAGCATTACGCGTTGTTCCGGCACATGACGGTGTTCGACAACGTTGCGTTCGGTCTGCGAATGAAACCGAAGAAGCAGCGCCCGACCGAAAGCCAGATTGCGGTCAAGGTTCATGAGCTGCTGAACATGGTCCAGCTGGATTGGTTATCGGATCGCTACCCGGAGCAATTGTCCGGTGGTCAGCGCCAACGCATCGCGCTGGCCCGTGCCCTGGCGGTTGAGCCCAAAGTGTTGCTGCTCGACGAACCCTTTGGTGCGCTTGATGCCAAGGTTCGTAAAGAGCTGCGCCGCTGGCTGGCGCGCTTACACGAAGACATCAACCTGACCTCGGTATTTGTGACCCATGACCAGGAAGAAGCCATGGAAGTGGCAGACCGCATCGTCGTGATGAACAAAGGCGTGATCGAGCAGATTGGCTCGCCGGGCGACGTGTATGAAAACCCGGCCAGCGATTTCGTGTATCACTTCCTCGGCGATTCCAACCGGTTACACCTTGGCGAAGACAATCACGTATTGTTCCGTCCCCACGAAGTGTCGCTGTCGCGCCACGAGCTGGAAGACCACCACGCGGCTGAAGTGCGTGACATCCGGCCATTGGGCGCGACCACCCGTGTGACGTTGAAGGTCGAAGGCCAGAGCGAGTTGATCGAAGCCGAAGTGGTCAAAGACCATGACAGCCTCACCGGCCTGGCGCGCGGCGAAACATTGTTTTTCAAACCCAAGGTCTGGCAGAAGCTGACCGACAGCTAATCGATCTTGAGTGGTTAGCCGTAATTAGAAAATCAGGGAGATGGCATGACTGGAGCGTTATGGCGAGGCCGACTGCTGACCAATTATTGGTTCAGTAATTTACCCGCAGCTTTACAAGATGGCGTGCTCGACGCGGCAAAACTGCGTCGCCTTACGCCTGGCAAGATGTTGTTCCGCCGCGGTGATCCTCCGTGCGGTCTGTATGCAGTGGTTGAAGGGGCGGTTCGGGTCGGCAACGACCAAGAGCACATTAAACTGACCGTACCCTCTTCGACCGATCTGCCTTTCTGGTTTGGCGAAGTGTCGTTGTTTGACGGACTGCCTCGTACCCAAGATGTCTTTTCCCATGCTCACAGCATCGTGTTGCATATACCGCAAACGGATCTGGAGCGGATATTGGGAAATAACCCCGCGTATCGGCGTCAGTTTGCCTCGCTGTTAGAAGAGAAACTCCGTGTGACTGGCGCGCAATTGGAGCAGCACGGCCAATTGACCACCGTTGCCCGCGTGGCTTTTTTTCTGCTGCTGATCAGTCAGGGCTATGGCCCGATCAATGGGTCGCCCTGGTTCATGCGGCTGCCATCGACTCAGTTGGCGCGCTGGCTCACCCTCTCAAAGCCGACGCTGGTGAGTGTCTTGAACGATTTGCAGCAACGGGGAGTCGTGAAACTAAGCCCTGACGAAATCGAAATTATGGATTTTAATAAACTGCGTGCGGCAGCTAGTTAATCGGCTTAGCCTAACGGCACGATGAATGAGGTGCGCCATGCGTTTGCTGTTAGTTGAAAACGATGCCAATACGGCCAATCATCTGGCCAAGGGGCTTGGCGAATCCGGCTTTGTGGTGGATGTCGCGCTTAACGGCCTGTCAGGTCGCCACTTTGTCGAAGAGCAAACGTACGATCTGGTGATCCTCGATGTCATGTTGCCGGGCCTTAATGGCTGGCAACTGCTGCAACTGATCCGTCAGCGAGGCACCACACCGGTATTGTTTCTGACCGCTCGCGACGCCATCGAAGACCGGCTGCGTGGGTTGGAACTGGGCGCCGATGACTACCTGCTCAAGCCCTTCACCTTTGAAGAGCTATTGGTGCGGGTGCGTACGTTGTTGCGACGCGGCCCGACCGGCACTGCCGACAGCTACGCCATCGCCGACTTGGAGATCGACGTGCAACGCCAGCGGGTCAGTCGTGGCGGGCAACGGATTTCCCTAAGCGATCAAGAGTTCGAACTGCTGCAATTGCTGGCAAGCCGCCAAGGCGACGTGATTTCTCGCTCACTGATTGCTTCGCAAGTCTTCAACAACGACAGCCAGAAAGTCGAGATCGCGATACACCGCCTGCGTTCGAAAATCGACGAACGCTATTTGCCGAAACTGATCCACACCATAGGTAACGTGGGGTATCAGTTGGCGGTGCTAAACAACTGAATAAGCCGGTTCTCTGTAGGCGCCAACGTGTTGGGGAAAAGTCGACGCGGTTTATCTGAAGTACCGCGCAATGCCTTCCCGATGAATTCGGTCCCACCGGCTTTGGCAATGCACACATTTCTGTAGGAGCAAGCTGCCGAAGGCTGCGATCATATTTTCAGTGCCCCCTCTTCTGTGTCTGCCGAAATCTTTGTGGGAGTTGGCTTGCCAACGAAAGCGTCATTACAAACGCCTTAGGTTTCAGGTCGACATCAGCGGCGCGATGACCGGCCTCTTCGCAGGCAAGCCTGCTCCCACAGGATTTGTGGCTGCTTGCTACCAACCGTGTCAATGAAAGTGGTTGCTGCGACAACACGTTGACGGACTATTTCAGGGCATGAATGGATTCGGGAAGCTTTCTGCCACGCCGCATCTATCGCCTCGCCAACACGTTGGCCCCTACAGAGAGAGGTAGTTGATTAAGGGACTCTGATTACTTGCCTAACCTATCCCGGAACTGGCTCGGCGTCTGCCCAGTCCAGCGTTTGAAGGCGCGGCTGAAGCTGCTGGTATCTGCAAACCCCAGCAGGTAAGCGATTTCGCTCATGGATGTGCGCGGCTCGCGCATGTGCTGGATCGCAAGATTCTGCCGGCACTGATTCAGCAGCAAATCATACCGAAAGCCTTCGTCGGCCAGATGCCGTTGCAAGCTGCGCAAGCTCAGGTGCAGGGTTTGCGCAATGTACTCGGCGGACGGTTCACCATCGGGCAATTGTGCTTCTATCGCGGCGCGAACCCGGCGTTCCCAGGTCATCGGCTTGAGCTGTTCGAGGGTGCGCTTGAGCACCGTTTCATTGTGCTCAGCCAGTTCCGGATTGCCATCTTCCAGCGGACTGTCGAAGTCGGAGGATGCGAACTCCAACAAATTTTCTTTAGCGGAAAACACGATTGGCGCCCGAAACACATCGTGCCAAGGCTGCGGGTCCAACGGTTCGGGGCGCTGAAGGTGCACGGCCAGCGGAACGTAATCACGGCCTAACCGGTTGCGACAGGTACGCACGTAGATCGCCGCAAAGGCATCAATGGCCTCGGCAGCGGGCGCGGGGTTGCCTTCGGCGGCGCTGAAGCGAAACTCATAGCGCTCAGCCGTGCGACGCAGGTCCAACGCCAACACATCGCTGACCACCTTGTGATAACGCACGATGCGCTCGAACACTTCCTGGAGCGTGCCGCTGGCCACCAACGCGTAGCCCAGCGCATGAAACGTGGTTGGGCTGACAAAGCGCGATACCCGCAAACCAATGGCCGGGTCGCCGCTGGCCTGCACCGCCAAGTGCCACAGCCGCGTGGTTGCGGTTACCGGGTAGCGCGCATTCGGGTCGTCCATCAGTTGTGGATCCAGCCCGGCGGTTTGGCACAGCGCAGCACTGTCGAGGCCAAGGGCGTCGAGTTGCTTGCGCAGGGCGCGGGTCCAACTGGCGAGAGTCGTAGGCTCAGTCATAACGATTGGCGCGTGCGGTCAATAGGTTGGCGTTTGCGGGCGGGCGGGGTCGCACCCAGGAGTGCACTCTGTCATCCATCGGTAACCCCTTCGATAAAGCTAGCTCAATAATCAGAGGATGGAAGCATGCTGGGTACTTCTGCAAGTCCTGACAGACTGAATGCACAACAGCGATCAGCGCATATTCGCGCGGTGGTGATGGCCCGTGGCGACGAATTGCGCCAGCGCTACCCGATCCTCAAGCACCAAGACGCCATTGGTGTTGGCATTCTGACGGTTGCCCTGAGCGGCATGCTCGCCAGCGCAGCGCTGTATATCGCCGGTTACATGGCGTGGTGGGTTTGCCTGCTGCTGAATGCCTTTCTCGCGTCGCTGACCCATGAGTTGGAACACGACCTGATTCACAGCATGTATTTCCGCAAGCAGCGCATCCCGCACAACTTGATGTTGGCGCTGGTCTGGATGGCACGCCCAAGCACCATCAACCCCTGGATCAGACGCCACCTGCACCTCAACCACCACAAGGTGTCCGGCACCGAAACCGACATGGAAGAGCGCGCCATCACCAACGGTGAGCCTTGGGGTTTTGCGCGGCTGCTGATGGTGGGCGATAACGTCATGTCGTCGCTGATTCGCATGCTCCAGGCGAAAACCTGGTCGCACAAGTTTTCGATCCTCAAACGCACGCTGCGGGTTTACGCGCCGTTGGCCCTGCTGAATTGGGGAACCTGGTACGTGTTCCTTGGTTTCCACGCGGCCAATGGCATTGCTCATGTTTTCGGTGCGCCCATTGATTGGTCGGCGAATACCCTGGCGGCAATGCACGTGATCGATATCGCCGTGGTGGTGCTGGTTGGCCCCAATGTGCTGCGCACGTTTTGCCTGCACTTCGTCAGTTCCAACATGCATTACTACGGCGATGTGGAGCTGGGCAACGTGATGCAGCAATGCCAAGTGCTTAATTCAAAATGGATGTGGCCGTTGCAGGCATTCTGCTTCAACTTCGGCAGCACCCACGGCATCCACCACTTCGTCGTGAAAGAACCGTTCTACATCCGCCAGATGACCAGCCCGGTCGCGCATAAAGTCATGGCGCAAATGGGCGTACGGTTTAATGACTTCGGTACGTTTAGCCGGGCAAACCGGTTTGTTCGGGTGAAAGAAACGGCCGATGAAGGCGTACGATCGGCGCAGGTTTGATGTGCCTGACATACCGCATGTTTAGGATGCGAACTTGTTCGCGAGGCGGTTTACCTGACGCTCCGCGTGAAATCTTTCGCCAACACGTTAGCGCCTAAAGATCTGTAACCGTGCCATGGCCTCCATCGAAAAGGATGGGATTACCAATTGTCCGTGATCACCGCCAAGTAGTTTTTCTGTCACAGAGTGTAGATAGCATCTGATTAAAGGTTTTGTGGGTCGCTCCTTAGGCAGGGTGCGGCCCTTTTTTATTCTCCATTTTCACCCCGTTGTCGAAGCTGCCGAAGGCTGTGATTAGGCCTGAAAGGTCTTCAAGGCGCTTAACCACCACGACCGGTGCCGGGTCGCATCGCATCGCATTCTTCGACAACCCTCACGGTCTTTTTATTCCTTTAAGGCATTAATAAATAGCTTCTTATTCCTTAACGAATATATCCCTCGTCTCTATACTTTGCCCTTGAACGCAACGTGCAGGAGACGCATCCCATGCGTAATGAGTCGATCCGTTATCTGATAGTGCCAGGCTGGCAAGGATCGCCAGACGATCACTGGCAGACGCATTGGCAGAACAGCTTGCCCAACAGCGCGCGTGTGGAGCAGGCCGACTGGCTTAAACCGCGCCTTGAAGATTGGGTGGGTGAATTGCAGCGTGCGATTGCCGCTGACAGTACGCCGGTGATTCTCATCGCTCACAGCTTGGGTTGCGTCACGGTGGCGCATTGGGCCGAGTTGGCACCACGGCAGTCGCTTCAACAAGTTCGGGGGGCCCTGCTGGTCGCACCGGCTGATGTCGAGCGGCCGACGTGTTCGCCCGCCTTACGCAACTTTGCGCCGATTCCGGCTCAACTGCTGCCGTTTCCCACCCAAGTGATCAGTTCGGACAACGACTTGGCGGTTAGCACGGAGCGCGCCCTGAAGCTGGCGCTTAGCTGGGGCGCTGAGGTCAGCATTCTCAGCGGTGCCGGGCACATCAATGTGAAGTCCGGGCATCAACGCTGGGAGCAAGGGTTCGCCTATTTATACCGCCTGCAAAACAGCATCGAACTGCACACGCTTCGCCGCGCTTGAATTCAAATTTCTCGTCGGACCGCTTGGTCCTACTGTCTACTTTTTACGCTTGAGTCGTCGTAAAGGCTCAGGCGGGAGTTCGCCATGAGCCTTGATGAAACCTTTGGCCAGCCGCTGCTGACCTTCCCCGATGCAGAAAAAAGCCCGCTGAGCATTCGTGCCAAAGCACTGGTCTTTGTCGATCCGCGCTCACGTCAGTTGCGCAAAGAGATGGAAAGCCTCGCTCCCCGGAGCCTGCCGGTGTTGATTCGCGGCGAGACCGGTAGCGGCAAAGAATTGCTAGCCCGGCACATTCACCGCAGCAGCGATCGGGCGGGGCTCTTCGTTTCTGTGAATTGCGGCGCCATTAGCCCAAACTACGCCGACGCAGAATTATTTGGTTATACCGCCAGCGCCCACAGCGGCTCGGTCAGCAGCCGCGCGGGCTGGTTTGGCTCAGCCAATGGCGGGACGTTATATTTGGATGAGATTGGCGATCTGCCGTTACCGATCCAGACCAAGCTTTTGGCCGCACTGGAAAACCATGAGGTGACCCGCGTCGGCGCCCAGCAACCGAGCCCGGTGGACGTGCGCTTAGTGGCCGCCACCAGCATTGATCTGGCGCAGGCGGTGGCGGTCGGAAAATTCAACGAACGGTTATTCCATTACCTGAGCGAAGGCAGCCTTGAGCTGCCGGCGTTGCGCGAGCGGGTGGGGGATATTTTGTCGTTGGCGGAATATTTTTTAGGAATTTACAGCCATCGACTGAACCTACCCGTTCCGTTAATCAGTGAAACCGCCCAGCAGGTGCTTGAGTTGCACAGCTGGCCGGGCAACACCCGAGAGCTGGAAAATGTCATCCACTTCGCACTTTTGGTGAGCAGCGGCGACGAGATACTTCCCGAGCACCTCAACCTACCCGACGCTACGGGTCCCTTGAGCCAGATCAAAAGGCAGGCCGAGCGATTGTTCACCGGCACCGACACTGGCCAACTGGCTGAATTAAAACAATTACTTGATGAGCTGACCAAGCGCATCGCTTAGCCGCGAAGATAATGGCGCATCGCCGTATTTAGCACCAAAAGGCATAACAATCGCAGCAAAAATTATTGTCATGGAATAACAAATGTCGGTAATGTCCGCTCCACGCCGCCGGTCTTTCGTTATGAAGCTAGACTGCTGGCAAATCTACCTAACCGCCGTCAATTGGCGACCGCGATTTTCGCTAAGGACTCTGCATGAAAAAGACGTTGTTAATGACCGCTCTGGCGGCTGCACTTTCGATCGGCTTGGCTCACGCCGGTGAAAAACTGGTTGTCGGCGCAACAGCCGTTCCGCATGCCGAGATACTTGAATTGATCAAGCCTCAGTTGGCCAAAGAAGGCGTGGACCTGGAAATCAAGGTTTTCAGTGACTACGTTCAACCGAACGTACAAGTCTTCGAAAAACGCCTGGACGCCAACTACTTCGAAACCAAGCCTTACCTGGACGGCTTCAACACCGGCAAGAAAGCTAACTTGGTAACGGTGATCGGCGTCCACGTTGAACCCTTCGGCGGCTACTCGAAAAAATTCAAAAGCCTGGCTGATCTGCCAGACGGCGCCACCGTTGCCATTCCTAACGAAGGCAGCAACGCCGGTCGTTCCCTGCTGCTGCTGCAGAAAGGTGGCTTGATCACCCTAAAAGATCCAACCAACGCCTTGGCAACGCCGAAAGACATCGCGACCAACCCCAAGCACCTGAAATTCCGCGAGCTGGAATCGGCGTTGCTGCCACGCGCGCTGGATCAAGTTGATCTGGACATGATCAACACCAACTACGCGCTGGAAGCCAAGCTAAATCCTAAGAAGGATGCGTTGATTCTCGAAGGCGCTGATTCGCCTTACGTGAACTTCCTGGTGGCTCGCCCTGATAATCAGAACAGCGACGCGATTCAGAAATTGGCCAAAGCGCTGACCAGCCCTGAAGTCAAAGCATTCATTGCCAAGAAGTACGACGGCGCGGTACTGCCGGCGTTCTGATTACAGATTTAAGCGATACCGTTTTTTACGCCGACGGCTTACACAGCGTCGGCTTTTTTTATTCTGAATCTGTGCCTCGCCAAATACGGCGCTGGGGTTTCATTAACACGGTTGATAGCAAGCAGCCGCAGATACTGTGGGAGTAGGCTTGCCTGCGATGACGGCCGTAATCGCGCTGCTGATGTCAACCTGAAACGCTAGGGCGCTTGCACTGCCGCTTTCGTTGGCAAGCCCACAGAGATTTCGGCAGACACTTGCTCCTACGAGGCCTACGTCTTGCTTCGCAACCGCTCGATGTCGGCGCTGATCACCCCGCCTTCCTCAACGCCTCCTCCACCCGGCCAAATCCTATCCATTCCTGCTCCAATCGCAACCCGCCCCGAATCCGGTTATCCCGTACCTCATCGAATAGCGCCCGCTCCTCATCCGTGAGGTTCGGTAGGTCATGCAGCACTTGCTGCTTCTCCACCCCCCACAAGTCTTCATGGGCCATCAGCGTTTCCCGGTCCATGAGGAACGATTCGACGTGATCAAAGCGGCGGCGGAGGTGGTCGAGGATGGCGAAGCCGTGGGTGTCGATGTCGCCCCAGTAATGAATTGTGCAGCGTGACAGCCAACTGGCGCGCCCCAACGCCTCCCAGCCGTAGCCCGCGCCAAAAATAACGATGGCGTTGGCTACAGGGGGAAAGGCGAGGAAGTTGGTTTCGTTTTCGGTAATGAATACGCGTGCAACGGGCAAGTTGAGACGGGAGAAATTGCCTGCGTCCAGGGTGATGTCCGCAAGGGCTGAGCCGGGCAACAGCGGGATTGAATCGTCGAGCACGCGGAAACGGATTCGGACGGGTTTATCGAGAAAACCGTAGCGAGCAGCAAAGTTGCTTACGCCGGAGTGCTCAGGAGCAATGGCTCGCTCAGGCAGTACGAGATCAAACAGTTCGCTAAGCGTTACCTTGTGCCCTTCGATGAACTTGCTGTGGATACCCGGAATATCGACTTGCCTCAGATAAATGCCAGGACGCGGATGTTCAATGATCCAAGCCACGGTGTTAAGCAGATGACCCCATTGCGCCGCAAGCCCTATGGCCACCAGTGGCCGCGCGGCCAACCAGGTCAGTAGCGTAGGGTGTTGCTCACGGGTAATGGCGACCAACTCGGAAAACAGTTTCAAGTCCTCGCTTTTACCAATGAGCACGATTGCCGCCTCGCGGGTGTCCACCCACGCAGCCGTTGGCACGCGCTGGGCGCCCAGGATGCGATGGTTCACTTCGCGCCACTCAACCCGAATGTGCGGAATCGTAGCAATGGCGTTAATCCAAGGTCTGACCACCTCAAACTGGCTACTCAACTCCGTGGAGCTGGGCGATTTCAGCGTCAGACGCTTCGGCACCCAAGCCTCGCCCGTCACGTGCGGACGCAACAGATCACCACGCGCCCACAGTCGCCGAAGCTGCTCTTTCAGATCGTTTGCAGTAGTCCAGTTCATGACAAAAAATCTGCCTTGTTCAAGCGGTACTCTTCGATAGTGAGATTGCGCAGCTTGGACGCCCGCCCCCCGTCGTTTTGGACGAACCCCACGCTAGAAACAAACGGCTCGATGATGTGGATTTTTTGCAGCGGCGTGACGATCAGCAGTTGCAGGTTGAGTTGCTGAAACAGTTTTAACCCGTACTGCGCCGACTCATCAGAGCCTCGACCGAAGGCTTCATCGATGACCACGAAACGGAACGAGCGCGAACGCACAGCCCCCCACTCCAGACCGAACTGATAAGCCAGGCTGGCGGCAAGAATGGTGTAGGCCAGTTTCTCTTTTTGCCCGCCGGACTTACCGCCCGAGTCGGAATAATGCTCATGCTCACGGTGGTCTTCGCGCCAGCGCTCGCTGGCTGCAAACAGAAACCAGTTGCGCACGTCGGTGACCTTGGCGGTCCAGCGCCGGTCTTGCTCTGACAGGCCTTCGCGGCCGCGAAACCGGTCGATGATGGACTTCACCTGGAGGAACTTGGCTTCGGAATATTGAACGTCGTCGGAGCCGGAGAGCGCGCCTTCGGTACAGGCGCGCAGCTCCGTCTGGAAATCTCGAATTTCAGCGTCCGGACTGACCTGGGACTCCAGCACGATATAACGGCCTGGGTTGTAGTCGATCTGCCCTAACGATTCGTTGATTCTGGCAATACGCTCTTTGATGGTTTCTCGTTCGCGGGCTAACTGGCCGTTGAAGTTGGCGATCTCGTTGATGGTGTTGACGTTGAGCAGCTCTTTGAAACGGGCCTCGAATCTTGGCAAATCGTCGCTGTTCAACTGGTCCAGCAACAATCGATATTCAGGCGCTGCGTCCAGATCGGCATCGAATTCACTGGTTTCAAGCACGTAGGCGGTTTTAAAGTCGGTCATCGCCTTGATGATCTTTTCGCCGAGCCGTCTTAACACGGCTTCCTCAGCGTCGATTTTCCCTTGCAGAACTTTGCGCACGTCACTCTCGCGGCCATCGCACGACTCAACTTTGAGCGAATGATCGTTCAATACGTCCTTTCCCAGCGTCTCCAAGCGCGAGCGTGTTGCAGCCGGGATATCGATCAGGAACTGGCTGGTTTCGACGTGCAGTGCGGTGGCGGCTTCATGCTTGCTTTCGTGATTTCCAAGATCTCGTTCCAATGCCAACAGTTGCTTTTCTGTGTCCTCCAACTCGCCTTTTACTTTTGTGAGCTGAGCACTGAGTTGCAGCAAAGTGTCGCTGGCGGCCTCCAGCTCGGCTTTTTCGTCTTGCAAGCGTGCAACGGATGACGCGCAAGCTGCCCAATCCAGCTCCCGGTACTCATTGAACTCACTGAGCCGCCCAAGTGCGTCGAGTTGTTCTCGTAATTGCTTTTGATGTTTTTCACCGCTAGCAATCTCTGATCCGATAGCACTCAGTCGGGACTCCAGACTGGCTTTCGTCGCCTCCATCGCCGAGATTTTTTCGGCGTTGCTCCAACCCAACACATACCGGCTACGGTCATCCAGGCGATGACGGTCATCTTTCTCGTGGCGCTCCCCCGCGGCTTTGATCTGACCGGACTTAGAGATAGCGCGAACTTCACGGCGAAATTGCTCAGGTGTTTCGCAACAGGCGTAATTAAAGCGGTGAGCCAGTTCACGCTCCAACCACGGGTAAAAAACCGAATCGGGTTTGACGCTTAACTTTCGAACCAACGATTCCGGGTGTAAGTCTGGTTTATCAGCCTGACGTGCAGCGCGGACCCGGAAGTACACCAAACGCCCGGCCAGGTGGGTGCGATCAACCCAGGCGGCAACCTGCGCGTAATGCTCGTCCGGGACCAACAAGGCGAGACCGAAGTTATGCAAAACGCGCTCAATGGCGCCCTCCCATTCACGGTGTTCTGAGCGAACCTGAAGCAGTTCGCCGACAAACGGCATGGCTTCTTCGCTGATCGCCAACGCATCGCAGAGCGCCGCGCGCATTTTGATTTGAGCTGACGGAATGTTGCTGCGCCGTGCCTTGAGGCTGTTGATCTCTTGAGACAGCTGCTCATGCTCACGCCGGCCTTCGCGCAGCGACACGCCACACTCCATGACCTGATTCTGGACCTCTGCCTCCTGCTGGCTGACGTCTTCGCGGCGAGCCGAGGTACGCTGCCGCACCTGAGTAAACTCACGTTCATCATTGACGCAAGGCTCGCCCGACAACGCCAACAGTTCTGCGTAGCGCTGCGCACGTTGTTGCCGTCGTCCGAGTTCCTGCTGCTGCTCACGAATTTCAGCCGCTAACTGCTCCAGCCGCGCACCGCCATGGTCTGCCACTGCCTGCTTGAGCGATTCCACGTCTTTGCGCTGACTGTCACGCTGTTCAATAAAGTGTTCTTTTTTACTGACCAAACGCGCCTGCTCTTCGGCCAAACGCTGTAAGCGTCGATCCAGCAGACCCAGTTTCAGCTCTGAGAACCAGGGCTTTAATGCTTCTCGACACTCACGTAAAGATTCTAGTTCAGCAACTTGCCCACGGTGCCTGTCACAGTCGGCCACCAGCGGCACCAGTAACTCCACTTGGCGCTTGGCCTTGAGCACTGCGGCATGGGCGCGGCTCAAGTCGTCGAAGTGCGCAATCAATGCGCTGATCCGTTGAGCGGCATCGAAGGGTTCGAGCATATGGCTGCGGACAAAGTCGGTCAGATTACCCACCGACTTCATCGACACCGTTTGATGAAACAGCTCCATCGCTTGTTCGTTGTCGATCCCCAGGTGTCGCCGAAACCAGGCGCCGTACTTGGAAAAAGAATCTTCAATTTCGGCGCCCGATGCTCGCAGTCTTTTACGCAACTGCGGCATTTGCGAGCCGAAGTTGGCAAAGTCTTTGGTGATGGATAGGTCCTGTTCGGCGCCTACAAAAAAACGCTCGGGCTGAACGTGCCCTTCCTTCATCCAGAACACTTGAGCCAAGGTAACGGTCTGATCGTAGCCGGCGTTATAAAACACGCCGAGGATGACTGAATACTTACTGTGATCGCGCAATGCGACGGGCTTGGCAGAGCCGGTTGCGTCATTGCGTTCAGATTTGAAATGGCCCAGCACGTACGAACGCAATGTCCGCTCTTTGTTGTCGGCGCCGGCCGCCTTGTTGTAAACAATGCGATGGGCCGGCACCAGTAAGGTCGTGATGGCGTCCACCAACGTGGATTTTCCAGAACCTATGTCGCCTGTGAGTAAACCGTTTTTCCCATTGGGCGATAACGTCCATACACGGTCATCAAAGGTGCCCCAATTAAAAACTTCCAGCCGCTGTAACCGGAAGCCCGACAACGTGTCATCAGCGACAAAGTCCAACCCTAACGATTGCGGTTCATTCATGACTTATCTCCCTTATGCCATTAGCGTGCGGCAACCCCACGTCCATGTGCTTGTGCTCTAGTGCCTGTTTAATTGCTGATCTCGCCCGAGAGTCGTGCGCGATATTGCGCCAGCCGAATATCGAACTCCGCTAGCCATTGCGCGTCGACAAAGGCCTTGAGAATGCGCCGGACCTCATACGTGACGGGCGCGCTTGACCCCTTCAGACGATGCAAAAATCCCAGCTCAACCACTTTGCCGATATGCGTGTCGATCTGGTCGATGAGCTTTGCTTCATTGCTGCTATCGGGCAGGAATACCCTTACCAACTCGACGAGTTCGTCGCGGTTCAGGATCATTCGCGTCTCGCCACCACTGGCGTCGAATTCGGCCAGTTTTTTGCGTAACAGCGCCAGTAACAAGCTGACGGGAAAGGACAACGGACGCCGCGCAATCAGCCGCGGCACTTTGGAAGCGCCCTCTTCTTCAGACGGTTCAGCCCGGCTCTGTAGAAAAGCATAGCCTTCGGACTCATCCAGTGTCAGGTCCAGCCCAATAACGGCGACGTAATCGCGAACCCGCGCCTGCAAGCCGAGTAGCGCGACCCACACCCCCTCGTTCGCTTCCCGATAAATCACCCCTTTCAGGAGCGACACCACCAACGTCGAAAGGTCCGATTGTGCAGGCGGCGTTGCAACGTCAAGGTCAGATGGCTCGTCGTTCATGGTCATCTCACGAAAATAATGCGTGGCAGCAAAGCCTGTTTGTTCACGGACGTGCCATCGCTCGCCAGGGCCTCCCAATAAATCGTCTCAGGTGTGTTTTCATCAATGACGGTGTTGAATGATTCAGTACCGAGTTGCAGATAAGCGACGAGTTCCGCCAAGCCCTGTTCGATGGGCTGCAATTGGGTCAGTTCACGCAGGCTAATCTGCGTCCGGTCTTGCAGGGCATGCCGGATATGAGCCGCTAACTGCGCGCAATCAACTACTACTTGGGAATACAGCGCCCCGGCATCCAGATCCTCGTCGCCTGCCATTAAGGCGATGTCGGCGAACACAGCGCTGAGGGCTGGCGTGTGCAGCGGACGCTCCATCGGCAAATCGAAGCTCGCCACCAGCTCGGCGATGTCCATGAAGTTCCCAGGCGGCGGGTTATCACGTACACCCAAGGTTTTCGCTTCGATACCGCGCAGAATGTCCATGATGCGTCGGTTCTCTAACCAGACTTTATCGTCCAAAAAGCGCCGCAATTGATGGGACAACTGCGCGACCGTTCGCTGCGTATGCTCTCCCGCTTCCAACCAATCGTAATGCACCCGTCGCGTCCGGATGTCCGGTTTCAATTCAACAACAGGCGCCAATGCCAGCACTCGATCAAGCAGATCGGTGAGTTCTTCCTGACGACGGCTCGACATCAGGAATGCCCAGAATGCTTTGAAACTGCGTCCTTGATCCGAGTCCGAAATGGCATCGCGTTGACCCATGATTTCTTCCAACAAAGCGCCTTTGGCCCCATCCCACAACGCAATGCGCTCGCGCACGCGTCGATCCAGCAGACGGAAGTTATGCTCGACCTCACGGAAGTCAGACAACAACTCTCTGGCCAATTGGGTGAACTGCTGAAAGCGATCTTTTAGCGCAGTGCTGTCCAACAAGGGAACATCGCCAGCCAAAATTTGGACTATTTCTGCGTCGATATCGTCTCGACGTTTTTGCAACTCGGCGACACGTTTGGCGGGGTCAGCCTCGCTGCCTTCACTCATTTGCTTCAAGAGCTCAAACAAGGTGAGCAGGCGTGATTCGGTGCCTACGAAACTACGCTCGGTGAGCGACTCCAACCAAGTAATGGCTTTTTCCGTCGAAGGGGTTAAATCAAACTGCGGTTCGTCAGACCCTTGGCGGTAAAACTTACGCAACCAACCCTTGTCGGGGCTGGCCCATTCATCCAGGTAAAAAAGCGCCGACTTTGGAAACGCATCGCCCCCCAACCGTCTGCGCAATACGTACAGCTCATCCTCCAAGGCCTCAGCCAGATCAGCAGCAGAGACAACCCGCACGTTCGTGACTACGAAGGCTTGGTACAGAAAGCTGGCCACCAGCGGCGCATGACCCGAACGCAATAATCGCCAGGCGGGATGATGAGCGAGCATGGCTTCGAGAGTGGAGTAATCAATCATTGATTGTTTTCTAGACCGGGCCGGGAACAAGAAACAATGTAGCCGCGCGGCATTTTTTTCCAGCGCTGAATTGATTCACTATTCATTCGGATAGTTATCGAGTAGTGCCCAAAGCCGTGGAATCTGAGGCAGTGAGAGGACACTCGACATTACCCAATAGCGCGCCTGAGGAGACTGGGCGTATATTCGCGCCCGCAACCCCGAACTTACAATTAATTTACAATTAACTTACAATTCTTGACACAAAATTCACATTAACCAATCGACTGTTTTTTAATGTAAATAGTGTGAAAATATTGTGGGATTAAATATTCGCAGCTGTATCCTGAGTCACTGATTATCAAAAAGTTATAGGCTGCCATAATGACCAGGTTGTTTTGGAAGTTAATTCCAAAGGTGCAGCGAGAACTCTTGCTTGAGCGACTTTCGATAGTTGACCGGCAGGTTGTGGACAAAGCGCTGTCTGGGAGAATTCGATTTCCTAAGGTCTTCGACGAGCTTAAGTGCGTATTTATCCACGTCCCAAAATGCGCGGGTAGCAGTGTCGCCATGTCGCTTTTTGGCGACACCCCAACCGGCCATCTGCCGCTGTATTGGTATGAGAAAGAATTCGCTGAACGTTACGCACACTATTTCAAATTTGGCTTCGTGCGTGACCCACTGCAACGCGCGTGGTCGGCGTACAGCTACTTGCTAACCAATACTCAACGGCGTGATAAAGCCGCCAACGAGCTCGTCAATAAGTACCCTAGTTTCGACGCGTTTATCGACAATTGGCTGCACCCGGAAAACATCACCAAACAGATACATTTTGTACCGCAACATTGTTTTCTGGAAAATTCGATGGGTTCCATAGACGTCGATTTCATTGGGCGGCAAGAAAGCCTTATTCCCGACTTCCTGGCACTGTGTGAACATCTGAATGTCAAAGCCGAACTCCAACACATCAACCGTACCTCGCGAGATGGCGACGAGAACCGCGACTTCTGCTCCGCTGCAACCCGACGCAAAGTGCGCGAGGTATACGCCCGTGATTACGAACTCTTCGCCTATGACTAATGTGCGGCCCCTGATCATTGCGCCGAAGTTGGCGGTCGGACAAGCGTTGCGTGCAGGCATGAAGCAACAGCGCGCATGTTGCGTCTGGTTTACCGGTTTGTCGGGTGCTGGAAAATCCACACTGGGTAACCAACTGGATCAAGCCCTGCAATCTCGAGGCATGCACAGTTACCTGTTGGATGGTGATCGGCTCCGTCTAGGCCTTTGCCAAGATTTGGGCATGACTGACGCTGATCGCCATGAAAACGTGCGGCGCATTGCTGAAGTGGCCAAACTCATGGTCGACGCGGGGTTAATTGTTATCGTCTCGGCCATCTCGCCCTTTCGTGCGGATCGTGACGCCAGTCGAGATTCGTTCGCCGAAGATGAGTTCTTTGAAGTTCACGTCAACACTCCGCTTTCGGAATGTGTCCGCCGTGATGCAAAAGGTCTGTATCGAGCCGTGAAAGAAGGACGAATTACCAACTTCACCGGCATCGACAGTCCATACGAAGCGCCCCTGACACCCGAGTTTGTGATTGATACCAGCTTGAGTGACTGTGAGGCGTTTATTGAGAAGTTGGTCAGGCAGTTGCGTGGCGGTTTTTAGAAGCTTAAACCTGAAAGTGCCAACGGGTTGGCGAAGCGATGTAACTGATACATCGCATTAAGCCTTCGCCAACCAGTTGGCTCTTCAGGGATGGCGTTAACTCACATCCCGCCCAACACCCGCCCAAACATTTCACGGTCAATATTTGCCCCGCTCAATATCACTGCGACCTTGTGCCCCCTCTGCTGACCGCGCTCTTTCACCAACGCCGCCAACCCCGCCGCGCCGGCGCCTTCTGCGGTGTTATGCGTGTCTTCGTGAAAGATACGGATGGCGCTGGCGATGTCGTGCTCGCTGACACGGACGATCCGCGCCGCGCCGTTGCGGATGATTTCGAACGCTTCTGGCAGGGGAATGCGGCAAGCCATCCCGTCGGCGAAGGTGTTGGCGGTTTCGGTGGTGATTATTTTGCCTTGCTCGACGCTTTGGGCATAGGCGTCGGCGTGTTCGGAGACGACCCCGACGATCTCGGTTTTCAAGCCCAGTAGATCACGGGTCTGAATCAGCCCACAAATACCTGAACCCATGCCGATGGGCACGTAGACAGTTTTCAGGTCTGGCACCGCCTCGAGCAATTCCAAGGCGTAGGTTGCGACGCCGAGGATCAAATCCGGGTGGAACGCCGGGACGCTTTCATAGCCGTGTTGTTCAGCTTGGCGGGCCGCTTCGGTGCGGGCTTCGTCGAAGTCTTGGCCGTATTCAATCAGTTGGGCGCCCATTGCACGCATGGCGGCGTTTTTTTCCTGGGAGTTGCCAAGGGGCACGACGACGATGATGGGCAGTCCTGCATTTCGTGCGGCTGTTGCCAGGCTTTGTCCATGATTGCCCCGCGTGGCCGTCACCAGCCCGGTCACGTTTGGTTTGCGCTTGAGCAAACCCTGAACGTAGAGCAGACCGCCGCGTACTTTGAAAGCGCCGGTCGGTGCGTGGTTTTCGTGTTTGACCCACACCTCGCAACCCAACCGTTCGGCCAAGCGTGGCCAGGCGTACTGCGCAGTTGCTGGAATCAAGGGGCGGATGGTGTGTGTAGCGTGGCGCAACGCGATCAGGTCAAACATAAAGCACCGTGCTCTTAGGTAAGTGTTGGGCGGGTTTGACCTGATCTTAGGCGCAGAGCATTGTATGGGTTAAATCTTATATTGCATGAGCAACAATAAATGTGGACGCCGACGCTAACGGATTCAGGCCAGCCAAAATACTTGGCGTTGGTAGAGGCCATTACCCAAGCCATTGAAAGCGGCGAGCTTAAAGTGGGTGAGCGACTGCCACCGCAACGACGTCTGGCGTGGAATTTAGGATTGAACCCGAGCACGACGATGCAAGCCTATCGCGAGGCGGCGCGCAGGCATTTGGTCTCGGGGGAAGTTGGACGAGGCACCTATGTGCTGGCAGGGAGCAAGGAAGCGACGCTGTTCCGCCTCAAACAACCCGCTGAGCGCTCGGCCGTCATTGATCTATCGACCAATGTGCCGGTAACCCACGAAAACAGCGCAGACGAAGTGGCCGCCCTCTCCGCGCTGATCAACGGCGGACACGCGCAGCGCTTACAAAACTACCTGAGTGCGGATGACTTGGCCTTCGGTAGAGCTCAAGGCGCGGCCTGGCTAAACCTTCGCGGCCTGAACCTGCCGCCAGAACACCTCATGCTTTGCAACGGAGCCCAACATGGATTGTTCATGGCGTTATTGTCGCTCTGTCAGCCTGGCGATCCGGTACTAGTGGAAGCATTCACGGCACCGGGAATCAAGGCGGCGGGTCGACAATTGCGTTTGCCATTGCACGGCATTGCCCTTGACCGCCAAGGCATCATTGCGGACGAGCTTGATCGAATGGCGCGTGCAACCGGTGCAAAAGTCGTCGTGCTGACGCCCATTCTGCAGAACCCGACATCGACCATTATGTCGCCACAACGCCAATTGGAAATCGCCGAGGTCGCTCGCCAGCATGATCTGTTGATCATTGAAGACGATGTGTACGGCGCATTGACCACCACGCCGCCGCTGACCCGACTGCTGGGCAACCGCGGTTTGCTAGTCACCAGCCTGTCAAAAACAGTAGCACCGGGTTTGCGTGTTGGCTGGATCGCTGCTGACCCGACGTTGCTCGAATTAATCGATCCCCACGCCCAGGCAACGCATTGGGGCGTTTCACCGTTGTGTCTGGCCATCGCCAGTCAGTGGATAAGTGACGGCACCGCGCTGCGCCGATTGGCGTGGCAGACCGAAGAAACCACTCAGCGTTGGCGCTTGGCGAAGAAGATTCTCGGGGCCGCGTTGTACCAGCAGGAAATCCCTTCACCCCACGCGTGGATCACCAGCGACATGCCGTCGATGGCGCTGACTCAGGCCTGCCGCTCTGATCTCGTCGACGTGGTGCCAGCGGAGGTGTTCGCGGTCAAGCAAAACGACGTCCACGCGATACGCATCAGCTTGTGTGCGGCAGGGGATCGGGCGCAGTTAAAAATCGCACTTGAGCGGGTCGCGACAATCATCGCCAAACAGCCCGCTCAATAAACCGTGTGGGTCATCAAGTCGCCCTCATGCGCGGCCAAAAACAGCGGCACAGATTCGCGCAAATATTCGACCCAGGTTTTGATTTTCGCATCCAGAAACTGCCGTGACGGGTAGACCGCGTAGAGGTTGGTCTCCTGCAACCGATACCTAGGCAGGATTCGAACCAGCGTTCCGTTGCGTAGCCCATCAATGGCCGAAGAGACCGGCTGAACGCCTATGCCCATGCCACTTTGGATGGCCACTGTCATGGCGTCGGCGGTGTTCACGTGGAATGGGAATCGGGAAAGAATCACCGTTTCTTCACCGTCCGGGCCGTCGAAAATCAGCTTTTCTTGAGGAATCGCTGCGTTAACAATGCGCAGGCAATCGTGCTCAAGCAACTCGGCAGGCGTGCTTGGTTGACCGTGTTTTTCAATGTAGCCGGGCGATGCGCAAAGGATGTTGTAGGTAATGCCGAGCCGTTGCGAGATGAACCCGGAATCCGGCAGGTCGCTGGCGATCAGTATCGACACGTCATAGCCTTCCTCCAGCAAATCCGGGAGCTTGTTGGAGAGGGTCAGGTCGAAGGTGACTTCCGGATGGGTCTCACGGTAACGCGCGATAGCAGCGATTACGTAGTGCGTACCAATGCCAGACATCGCATGTACTTTCAGATTACCGGCCGGTTTGGCTTGGGCGACACTGGCTTCGGTTTCAGCGTCAAGAATGTCTTCGAGGATACGCTCGCAACGTGCCAGATATCGTTTACCGGCTTCGGTCAGCGCGATACGTCGTGTGGTTCGGTTGAGCAGTCGGGTGTGAAGGTGAGCTTCTAATTGGGAAACGGCCTTGGAGATATTGGCCGTTGTTTTGTCCATAAGCTCAGCTGCAGCAGTGAAACTTCCTGTCTGGGCAACCAGACTGAAAGCACGCATATTTTGAAAGGTGTCCATCGGATTCCCGTAAGTCGAACGCGGGAAAATGTTACCTGATGAGACAACTTTTGACACTGATACCTAAGGCGTAGCACTTGGAGTCTGTGGACGGGCCCGCCCCAATCCGTGGGAGCGAATTTATTCGCGAAGGCGTCGGCACATTCAACTCCGTGGTGCCTGATAAGCCGTATTCGCGAGTAAATTCGCACACAGTACTTGCGTTGCCGGCTACTGCCCTGCACCACTCATCGCGGAAAACTTGCTGGCAATAAGGCTGACAAACTGGATGCCGGTCATTTTCTGGCCGTTGAAGTCTGCCATGCCGTCGGCGTAATGCAGGTGGGAGACCACGTTGTCACCGTCGACCTTGGCCAACTGTGACATGACCGCCACGCCGTCCACGATTTCACTCGCGTCCCGTGCCTGTTGCTCAATGACTTTAGGATCGGTCTGGCCATTGAGGGCCGCCGCCTGAGTCGCAAGGTCTTTAATCATCGGTTTGGACACCAGCAATTTGGCATCCAGTTCGGTGAGCATTTTATTGACCAAATCAGGCACCGGCTGGTCAAGCGGGCCTGGGTTCTTCAGATCCATAGCGAGACTGAAATGACTTTCGCCATTGGCCGTTTTAAGTGAGACCTTTTCCAGTTCGATGTGCGGTTTGGCCGCCAGAAGCTTCGCCAGTTCAGCATTCATTTGCGTCTGGTCGGCATCGCTCAGTTGCAACTTCACCGGTACGCCAGCCAACGCGGCGGCTTGTTGTTGGGGCTGAATTTTTTGCTGGTAAAGCGTGTAAAGCGCTTGGGTCGATGCGACGTCAAAGTTACCGAATTTCCATAACATTTGCGCAGCGCCGAAGTCCTTGCCGCCGTAGCTGATCATGTCGATGTCGTAGGTCACTTGTGCCGCGAGGTTGCCGCCCTCTTCTTGCATCAAGCTGGTGTTGACGAAATTCTTGAACTCCACCGGCGGTTTGTCGCCGATCTGGATTCCCGACTGGGCCATTTTGAAGTCGCTGTGCCCCAAGTAAAAACCTGAGGCGCCTTTAGTGCCGCCGGTATTGAAGGACAAGTTGTGAATATTGAAACTGACCGGGCCCTGTTCCGAAGGTACGTTGGCCTTGATGTCGTCGAGCGAGCCCGTGACTTTGACTTTTTCAGCGTTGGCGGTGGACTGCAACCACAGGTTAAGCCCGGAAAATTTAAGCGTGCCATTGGGCGAGTCGATATCCAGCGGCAGCAGTTCAAGGGTGCCTTCGGTGGAGTGGTCGTAACCAATATTGGTGTGGCCTTTAAGCGGCGCGACACCGTTGGTCAGGGCAAACCATTTTTCGGTGACTGAATTTTTTTCGATTTCGTAGTTACTGGCGGCCATGACCGGCATCAAGTTCAGCGACTTCACGCGCGACCATGGCAACGGACCGTGCTCGACGTTATCGACGAAAAGCAGCTCAACGTTTTCGTTACCCTTGCCCAATTTTGCGCTTTTGATATTCACCCGATAATGCGCCGTGCTGCTGAACACATGGCGATCAAGGGAAACCAGTTCCAGCGTCACGCTGCCATCGAAACCGTTAAGGGAGGATTTGATCTGGCGATTGGCCTCGTCGATTGCTGTGTGCAAAACGCCTTCCAGTTGAGTGCCGGTGTACCACGCCCCGGCAGAACTCAATGCGGCGACTGCTATGACAACGCCCACTGCAACCTTTACTGATTTTTTCATCTCTCTCCCGCCTGCTTGGCTATCCGTAAGCGGGTCAGATTATCATCTGCGGCTAGCCACGGTCTTCCCTCAGACGGTAGGCTGATGTTCGGATTTGAAAACGGGATCAGATGAAATGACTCAGCAACTCAAGAGCTTTGGCCCAATCAAGGCCGTTATTTTCGATATGGATGGCCTGTTGTTGGATACCGAGGGGATCTACACCGAAGTCACCGACATGATTGCAAGACGTTACGGCCGCTCGTTCGACTGGACGCTCAAACAGAACACCATTGGCCGTGGGGCGCGGGACTTCGCCGGCTACGTGATTGGCGCGCTGGACTTGCCGCTGTCCATCGATGAGTTCCTGACCATCCGTGAACCGCTGTTGGACGAACGCTTTCCGCGCGCTACCGCAATGCCAGGTGCCGAAGCGCTGGTCCGTCACTTGGCGACTCACAATATTCCTATCGCCGTTGGCACCAGCTCGTCGATTCATTACTTCAACGCCAAAACCACCTTGCACCGCCCATGGTTCGAGCTATTCGAAACGGTTGTGACGGCTGACGACCCGGAAGTCGGTGCCGCCAAGCCAGCGCCTGATATTTTCCTGGTCGCGGCCCGCCGTCTGGGCGTTGATCCAAAGGATTGCTTGGTGTTCGAGGACTCACCATTTGGCGTGACGGCGGCCAAGGCGGCGGGAATGTACGCAGTAGCGGTACCCGATTCGCACATGCCCATCGAGCAGTACGTTCATGCCGATCTGTGCCTGAAGTCGCTTGAGGAATTTCCGCTGGAAGCGTGGGGTTTGCCTAAGTTTTAACAACACTCCGTAGAAGCTGCCACGTCTTCCGACCAGCATGCTCTACGTTCTGAGTTGCCTGACAGCTGCGGGTGGAACCTTGTGCTTTTTAAGCGGGCTCAGGATCAAGACCGTCGCAGAGCATGGGACTTCTTTGTAAGTCTAGCCGCAGCAATTAGCCTTTTTCAATGCTTCCAAGCCGACCTGTCATCGCCCTTCACTTTTTGCCGAAAATCCTTTCAAACTATTGAGATATATCGACTTTATAGAACTATCATTTTCAATGATGGCCGGTACCACTCGTATTAACTTCTTAATAAAACAGCGCTGCGTAAAATCCAACCCATACCTAGTTAAACACTAGCAACACATTCGGAGCACCAACATGAAAACTTCAAAATTAATCTTCGGCTTGGCTTTCTCAGTATTGGCTAGCAGCGCTTTCGCGCTTCCTGCTTACGCCGCAGACGGTTCAGCTCATATCCACTCAGCCCAAGTTGCTGCTGACGGTGCTGATCACGTCGGTGCAAACCGTGTTGCTGCTGATGGCGCCGATCACGTTGGTGCAAACCGTGTTGCTGCTGATGGCGCTGACCACGTTGGTGCAAACCGTGTTGCGACTGATGGCGCTGACCACGTTGGTGCAAACCGCACTAGCTAATCGTTTCAACTATTCCTCTCAGCCCGGCTTTTGCCGGGCTTAATTTTGGGCGATAGAAAAGTGGGATGGCCGTAATCGTTGGTCAAGATCGCTTTCCGGTATTTGACAAAGGTGGAGGGATTGACGACGGTAGTAACGTTAATTCGCCGTATTTCGGTTTTCCTTTAACCCTTTGAAAAGGATCTTGAGCATGACTTATCGCATTCTCGGCCAGTCCGGCCTGCGCGTGTCCACGTTGACCCTTGGCTCGATGATGTTTGGTGAGCAAACCGGCACCGAAGAGTCGTTACGGATTATCGACAAAGCCTGGGATCAAGGTGTGAATTTCATTGATACAGCGGACGTTTATAACAACGGACGTTCAGAGGAAATTGTCGGTGAGGCCATTGCGTCACGCCGCAGTGACTGGGTGCTGGCGACCAAGGTGGGTTCGCCTCACCCCGGCACCACGCCGAACAACAGCGGGTTAAGTCGCAAGCACATATTCAACTGCATCGACGCTAGCTTGAGCCGACTGGGCACCGACTATGTGGACATCTATTACCTGCACCGCGAGGACCACAACACGCCGCTGGAGGTCACGGTTTCGGCGATTGGCGACTTGCTGCGTCAAGGCAAGATCCGCTATTGGGGCGTGTCCAACTTCCGGGGCTGGCGTATCGCGGAAATCGTCAATATCGCCCAGCGATTGGGTGTGGATAAACCGGTGATCAGCCAACCGTTGTACAACATCACCAATCGCCAAGCCGAGCTTGAACAAATCACCGCTGCTACCTTCCACGGCCTGGGTGTCGTGCCTTACAGCCCGTTAGCCCGTGGCGTCCTTAGTGGCAAATATGCGCCGGATGTCACTCCCGACAGCAACAGCCGTGCGGGGCGTCAGGACAAACGCATTATGGAAACCGAGTGGCGAGTCGAGTCGCTGCGTATCGCGCAGAAAATTCAGGCATACACCCAAGAGAAAGGCGTCGGCATCGTCGAGTTCGCCATTGCGTGGGTGTTGAACAATCAGGCGGTTACGTCGGCCATCGTCGGGCCGCGAACTGAAGAACAATGGGATGGGTACACCAAAGCCCAGAGCGTAAAAATCACCGCTGAAGACGAGGCGTTCATTGATTCGCTGGTGACACCCGGCCATGCGTCTACGCCAGGGTATAACGACGTTGCGCATTTTGTGTCGGGACGCGTGGTGCGTTAGCAGGGTAATGATTTGGCGAGGCTGAAGGACCGAATTTATTCGGGAAGCGGACGGCACAACGTGTCAGGCATAGCGCGCCGTTCCCTTCGCCCACAAGATTAGCTCCCACAGAGAGGTGAACTGCGATCTAGGTCGAACACCACGGCTAAAACGTCGGCCGTTCACGTGGCCGTTGGTGACGTGCATACTCACGCCAAACGCCTATGCTGGTGAGCATCGACGCGGTCACTCGCTCAATCTGATGAGGGATTTCCAATGTTTTACGTTCAACGCGATGCTCAGGGTGCGCTTGTTCGCGTAGAAGCCGCGCCGTATCCAGAATCCACCGGTATGTTGCCGCCCGACGATCAAGAACTTCAGACGTGGTACGCCAACGAGGCGGTTGAGACCAGCTTGAGCCAACTCAAGCAAAGCGACATGGAGATGATTCGGGTACTCGACGACTTGATCCAGGTGTTGACCCGTAAGGGCGTGATCCGTGTGACCGATCTACCGCCCGCCGCACAAGCCAAAGTGATGGACCGGACCCACGCTCGAGAAACCCTGGGCGGCCTGAGTCATCTGATCAACGATGATGAAACAGGTTTGATCTGACACCGCGTCAACCAGGAGCCATTTATTGCCATGGCGCGGGTTGGCCAAATAGCTGGCCCTGCACGCCTTGTATTCCCATCTCGCGAATGACCCGAAACTCGCCTTCGGTTTCTACGCGCTCGGCGATCAGCGGCAAATCAATGCTGTGCGCAGCGCGCTGAATGGCTTCGATAAACAAGCGCTTGTGACTTTCCTCGTCAATAGCTCGAATATAACTGCCATCGATCTTCAGGTAAGCGAGCCCCAACTGGGCCAGGTTGCCAATCATGCTGAAACGACCTCCGAAGTGCTGCACTGCCAGTGAGAATCCCAACTCCCGCAGGCGACGGGAAAGTTGCTCAAGAACGGCCTGCGAGGGCAGCTGCTCTTCACCTACTTCAAGGGTCAACCTGTCTCCCAATCGCGAATGCTGCTTCAGTATGTCGAACACTTTATTCAGCGCCAGAGGGTCCGCCAACGTTGCCGCAGACAGGTTTAAGGCCAGCGCTTGCTCATGCTGAGGCATCTGCTGCACAACCAATTCAAGCATGAGTTGGTCAAGGCGCGTTGACCAGCCGAAGCGTTCCAGCCACGGCAGGAATCGCCCAGCGGAAATCGTCTGTCCTTGATCATCCAGCAAGCGAGACAGAACTTTGTACTGCACCACCTGCTCTGGATTGCTGCTGCTTACGACGGGCTGGAAAAACAATTCGAAACGCCGCTGAGTCAGCGCCTGATCAAGCAATGTGTTCCAGGCATGCTGATCGTCGCCTAAATTGACGACTGCGCTGTGTTCGATGCAACTCCAACTGCGCTCACCTTCGATTTCAGCTTGAGATAACGCTTGATCACCCAGGCCCAACAGGGTTTGCGGCGAGTCGCCGGGGCTATAGGGCGCTAGACCAATATGAGCCACGGGGCTAACGTCCGATGCACCGGTTGCCTGCAGGCTGAGCAGCGAGCCTTCCAGGTCTTGCGCCAGTTGCAAGGCCTCGGCCCGCATCATGCCGGGAGCCAGGACAGCAAACTCGCCACCTCTGATACGGGTGATCAGGTTAGTGGTTTCCGGGTAGCGCGCGCATTGCCGAAGCAGCTGTTCGCTGACCGCCTGAAGCAATTGGTCCGTGCGCTTGCCGCCCAGTCGTTGGTTTAAGCCGGCCAAGTCCTTGACCCGTACCAACAACAGATAACCCGAGCGGGCCTCCTCCTGATTGCTCACTCTAGCGTTGAGCTGCATTTCAAAATAACGACGATTGGCCAAGCCCGTAAGGCTGTCCTGATAAGACTCAATGCGCAGTTTTTCGCTGCGCTCGGTGCTCTCCTGAAACAGCGCTTTGAGTTTCTCAACCATCTGGTTCATGGCCTGAACAACTCGACGCAGTTCTGGCGTACGCGGCAGCTCCGGCAGGCTGAGGAATTCACGCCGAGCGATGGCTTGCGATTGCGCGACCATGTAGTCCAGCGGCTTAAGTTGACGGCGCAGCAACAAGGCGCCCAGCACTGCGCTGACCAGACCGCAGGCCAGTAGCCACCCAAGACTGCCTAGCGCACTGTCCCACAATTTGGCCAACGCAAACATCGGGTGACTGACGACCTCGACGCGAGCCGCCTGCTGCCAGCCGCGGCTGACAATGGCATCGCCGCCCGCCGCGTCAAGGCCGATCAGCTTGACGAACCATGCCGGAACGGAGCTGCTGTCCGCTACGCCGGATCGCTCAATGATGACTTTCTCAGTCGCGAGGTCGATGACGCGAATACTCGAGTAATAGCCGCTGTCGAAGATTGAGCTGACCATTAACTGGACCATCGTTGGGTCGTCGATATTGGGTGTCAACGAAAGCGCCAGCGACGTCGCCGCGTCCTGCGCATGGGAACGCAGTTGGTTAACATATTGCGCCCGTGAGCTTTCAACGCTGACCATGAAACTGCCGCTGAACGCGACGACCAGGAACAGGCAGATTGCGAGCAATAACTGTTTAAACAGAGACATCAGAACTCCTCTCCTAGAGATCAGGCTCGGCCGGAAAACCTTCGGCATGCATCTTTCTCAACACATCCTGCCATCGAGACAATCGTTTCGTGTCGCCTACTCTTTTGTTGCCCTTAGCGCCTGGCAACCACAAACCTTCGGCGTTGAAGGCATAGACCGGTAATAAATCAGTTCGTTGGCTAGCGGGTTTAATTTCATTGATAAGGCTGTCGAGCACTAATGGTTCGGCGTTTGGGCTTGAGTAATACGTCAACACCATATGTGCGCGGTTCAGGCGCAGGGCTTTGACATAGGTGATCAACAATTTATCGTTCGATACCCCTAAGCGCCGAAGGCTGAAATACTTGGCGATCGCATAGTCCTCACAATCACCGGCGCCCTTCCAAAGCGACTCGATGGGGGTTGCCCAATAGTCAATCTCGTGCCAGTTATCTATGTCTTCTACATAACGGATCTGATGGTTAAAAAACTGATTAACCACTTCGAGTTTTTCTTTTTCACTGATTTGTTTTTCGGTCGACAGTAACCGTTGCCATGCGTCTATACGATTACGACCCTCGCCCAAAGGGCCATATAACAATTCGGCATTACGGCTGATAACGGAGAAATCCCAATCGGCATTGAGACCGCCTGCCAGCAGGCAGGTCAGAAGCAGCCCAAAGGAGAGCCACCGCCCTAGATATCCGGCGTATCTTGACCAATTAAAAGGAAGACGTCCCGCCACTTGGAGTTAGCCCGTACGGTAATCCGATAACCGGTTGATGGTGCGGGTTCGACCTGAAAAAAACAATGGCATCTCGCGATCAGCACTCATCAAATGTCTGCTGCTCCTGCACCTAAGGATGTCCTGCGACATGTCGCAACCACCCATCAATCGCGAGGGCGATGCGCCAGAAACGATTCCGCATTTTTTTGAATCGAAAACAATAAATTAAAACCGGGCGCTTTACTGTTTAGCGACTATTTTTACAAGGCTCGACGAGCATCCTGGCACTTCCTAGTGTGGATCGATCCACGACCCCCGTTGCTGTAGGAGTATGGGTATGCAAAAACCCGATAACGAAAGCTATTTGAGTTCTATTCTGGGGCACGAACACCCGCCCTCTCACTTGGCCAGAGCGGTGATCGAGGAGAAGCTGCGCAACGCCATTCTGGATGGGCGAATTCCCAGCGGCACGGCGTTACGCCAACAAGCATTGGCAACCTTGTTCGGCGTGAGCCGCATGCCGGTTCGAGAAGCGCTACGCCAACTGGAGGCGCAATCACTATTACGCGTCGAGCCACACAAAGGCGCCGTCGTTGCACCGTTGGTAGGCGAAGACGCGGTAGATGCTTATGGACTGCGCCGGTTGCTGGAGTCAGAAGCACTGCGATTGTCGATCCCGCTTCTGGACAAGCACGATATCGCTGTCGCCAAGGGGTACATAGAACAGCTTGAAGTTGAAATCGACTTCCGCCAAATGGGCCGATTAAATCGCCTTTTCCATTCGGCCCTCTATGCCAAAGCACCCAATAAAAAACTATTACGCCTGATCGACGAAAGTTTGAAAGAGGAGGAACGGTTTCTGCGGTTCAATCTTTCGGCCATGGGGCTTGGGAAGCTGTCGCAGGAGGACCATTGGGCGCTGTTGAATGCGGCTTCGGAAAAGGCGACCGATAAGGCCGTGGAATTGCTCGAACAACACCTTAATCGTGGCGTCGAAGCTATCAATCAATACCTGAGGAATAACTCTCCCGTCGCGCCACGAGTCGTCGGCGCCCTCAAAGGAAACTGTATCTGATTGTTTGTGCCCGCAACCGGTAATGATGCTCATACGGGCCTGCAAATTGCTGGAGCCCGTATGAGCTTTCTGTTGATCTCACCCTGCGAAAATGCGCGCGCCCCCCTATTTACGGCGCCCTGTCGATAAGCAAGCTTCACTCCTATCTTTACATTTGGCATTGCACGCAGTGCTCTATCGGCGACATTTCGATTCTGATTTATTGGTTACCGTCGCAGCCTTCATTTCCGTGCAAGCAAGCGTGTGCCCGGAATCAGGCAAAATTGGACCTTGGCAATGAAAGGCATGGATGGCCAGAGGGTGGTTGCCTAAGGGCAGATGTCGCTGGCACCCCGCAGGATGTTTAAACGCATGGATACATCCAAGGAGCTTGTCGAACGGGCAGAGACAATCGCCCGAAATATCAAACTATAACTTTTCCGTCAAAGAGCAATGATGGGTGAAGTATTTACTCATTAATAACTGTTCTGACTTTAATACGTTGGAAGGTTCGCTCACGCCCAAATAAAGCCCGGTTGACTGGTTTTATTCGGGCACTTATTACTTGAAAAACACCTAATAAAAAATAAATTAAAAAATACTTGCCCGATGCTTTTGAAGTGCATTAGTTTTATTCGGTAGTTATCGAAATCCGAAACCGAGTCGTGACGTTCTACGCTGATTAATACCAGCAATGCTCTGGGTAGGGGCTTATGCGCCAGACTACTATTCAAATCCGGATATCGCCCCGAGGTCTTGGCTCGTCCGTATTACAGACAGGTAACGTTACGCCAACATGAACTGCCGTGTTTGGCAGTGACCCGCCTCTCTAACTAAGGACTCTTTCATGACTGAACAAAAATATCTTCTCGAATGCAAAAAAGTTGAACTTGGTTCTCACCCTATCTTCTCTGAAATCGACTCGCTTGCTGTATTGAGACGCTTCATGGAAACACATGTATTTGCGGTGTGGGACTTCATGTCTTTGACCAAGCGACTGCAGCAAGAGCTGACGTGCATTCATCTGCCGTGGCTGCCACCGAAAGACGCCAAAGCGGCGCGACTGATCAATGAGATCGTGCTGGGTGAGGAGTCAGACAACGCGTTGGCCCACGGCCACTACAGCCATTTCGAGTTGTACCTGGATGCCATGCGAGAGGTCGGCGCCAGCACCCAACAGGTCGAGCGTTTCATTGAGCTGCAAAAGAGAGGCGTCAGCTATGAAACCGCGCTGCACAGCGTCAATGCCGGGCAAGCCGCATGCGGCTTCGTCAAACAAACCCTCGACACTGCGTTGCATGAACCTGTCCACCGTGTCGCCGCCGCTTTCTTGCATGGGCGGGAGAGCGTCATTCCGCTGATGTTCCAGCGCATCCTCGACGACTGGGATATCACCGCCGAACAAGCGCCGACCTTTCGTTACTACCTCAAACGCCATATCGAAGTCGACGCCGAAGACCACGGCCCGGCAGCCGAAGCGCTATTGGCAAGCCTGGTCAACGGCGACGAGCAACGTCAGCGCGAAGTGTACGAATCCGCCATTGCCGCTGTGGAAAGCAGGATCGTGTTTTGGGACAGGCTGCGCGTAAGCATGCGCGCCGAACAAATGGAGGCCAGCGCATGAACGCCCAAAGCTATGTGTCCTTTGCCGATGCCTGGGAGGGCCGCGCAACGATTCGCACGCGCCCTCGCCGGATGGTCGAAAACGACGAGAAACTGATTTATCCGTTGAGCCGCCAACCCTTGGTTCTCAGTGAAACGTTTACCCGCGAATGTGCCCACCTGCGTGAGTTCGCGTTGGTGCAAAGCCTTTATAAATTCATCAACGATATAGTGATTTTCGAGACGGAGATCGTCGACAAAACAGCCCGTAGTATCGCCAAAAACACCTTTGCAATTGGCTTCCCTTTCGCGTGTCGGTACGACGCCATGACCGTTGTCGTCGATGAAGATTATCACGCGCTGGTCGCCATGGACTTCATGCAACAAACCATCGCTCTGACCGGTATTGAGCCGATCGAACTGCCTGGCGAAATTGAATTGAGCCGAGCCATTCCCACTGCCCTTTCCTTGGCCCCCGGGCACCTGCGAAGCGCCGTGGAGCTGATTTGCGTAGCCATCGCCGAGAACACGGTGACCAACGATGTTGCCGCCTTTGCCAAAGACGATTCAGTGAAGCAATCGATCAAGGGGTTGATGGCTGACCATTTACTCGACGAAGGCCGGCACTCCGGTTTTTGGGCGCGGCTGGTGAGCATTTACTGGAGCGCCGCACCGCAATCAGACCGCGATTGTATTGCGCAGATCATGCCGGTGTTTATCCGGCATTACCTGACAAACGATATTCAGAAGGGCTTTGATTACGACCTGATCGATCACCTGCCGATTGCCGACATGATCAAGCAGCAACTCAAGAACGAAACCCAGGCGGTGAGCTTCCCGGTCAATCGTCATCACCCTTTAGTTGGCAATATTGTGCGCTTCTTCAAAAGTAGCTCGATGCTGGATTCGCAGTGCGTCCAGCAAGCGTTGGCCGACTATCTGCCGGGAGATTTGACGCGCCAGGGGAGCCCACTATGAAACGTCTGGAGATTGCACTCTTGGGTCGCAGCCTGGCCTTGAACGAACTGGCCACGGAATTGGAGCAGCACGGGCATTGTGTATTGCACCTCACGAAAGAGCAGGACCTGGATCAATGCTTGTTGAACGAAGCGTGCCTGCTCATTGAGGACCATAGCCTTAGCCCGAACCCGGAGCAGGAAGCCCTTATATCTACGCTGGCTCGTTTGAGCTTGCGCGTTGGGTCGGTTCCGCTCTGCGAGGAAGGTCTACCGACACTGGAATTACGTTGCTGGTTTGGGACGGCCAAGGCGCAGCGCCTGGTGTCGCGGCTACCATTAGCTGCAGAGCGCTCGGGGAACGGCCGAATGTTGCGCGATTCAGCCATTGCAACGCTGGTCGACGCCGTTGCGGTAGACATCGGTCGTTTATCTCGGGACGCTGGGTACTTTCTGCGAGCGCCTACTGTTGACGCTTCCCACTGCGCCGAGCAACACGGTTTGCAGTGGCTTGAACCGCTCGCCTTCGATCATCGCTTCAACCATACCGCTCGACCGCACCTGTTAGCTCTAGCCGAAATCCCCTTGGTGGAGCGTCTGGATCTGAGCTTTTTACGGTTCGTCGAGCGGACTGCGCTGAACATCGCAGGTCGTAAAATCACTTACGGCACCCTGCATGCGCAAAGCTTGGCGATACAACAAAGGTTGTTGGCTTTGCTGGCAAACCGCGCAGCAGTGCCCGATGAAAACCCGCCCGTGATTGGTATCTGCTTGCCGAAGTCCCCTGCTTTATTTGCGGGCATTCTCGCCATTCTTGGCAGCGGCGCCGTGTACTTACCATTGGACCCGAGTCAGCCAACCCAACGTCAGCGCTATATTTTGGAGAATGCAGGCGCCGTGCTGCTACTTCATGACGGACAACATGCCCTCGGCGATCAGTGGCCGGGATTGGATATAAGCGAGCTGGGGGCCGACGACACCGATCCTACCCGCTCGTTAATGCGGCTGCGGCCTATCTCTGAAGCGCCGTGTATGGCGCTCTATACGTCCGGCACCACCGGGCACCCCAAGGGCGTGATGCTGAGCCAACGCAATCTCAGCCATTTCACGGCCTGGTACGCCGAGCACGTAAACCTGTCCGAGCACAGCCGGGTACTTCAATTTTCGACACTGAGTTTCGATTCGTCGGTGATCGACATTTTCCCGACGCTACTTAGCGGCGCAGAACTGGTGGTGCCCACCGAGGACCAGCGGCGGGATCCGTTGTTGCTGATCAGCCTGATTAAACAACGCATCAGCCATGCCTTTTTGCCGCCTGCATTGTTGAGCATTCTTCCGCTGGATCAACCGCTGGGCCTTGAGCACCTGATGACCGGAGGCGACGTCTGCGAGCCTTACGTTATTGAGCGTCTTGCCGGGCAATGTCATTTCTACAACCTGTATGGGCCGACCGAAGCGACGGTGCTCATTACGTCGAGGCTTTTCGAAGCGGGGAGCAACAATCGCACCTTGGGAAAGCCGATCGCCAACAGCCAGATTTTCATCCTCGACGAGCAATTTCAACCAGTACCGGAAAACACACCCGGTGAGCTGTTTATCGCCGGACCGGGGGTATGCCTGGGCTATCTGAACAATCCGGCATTGACCGAGGAGCGCTATCCCACGCTTGAGCTGCCCGACGGCCGACGGGTGCGGGTATATCGCACTGGTGACATCGGAAAGTGGACCGCCGAGGGCATCGAGCTGTGTGGCAGGCGCGACAATCAGGTGAAGATTCGTGGTTTTCGGGTCGAGCCCGAAGAGATTGAACACTGCTTGCGTGCTAGTCAGTTGTATCGACAGGTTGCGGTGGTGATCGATACCCAGCGACGCATTCTGGCGTTTGTTGCCCAGCCTCAAGGCGCTACAGAACGCTCTAGCCAAGCGCTCAGGGCGCACGTCGAGCAGCTATTGCCGGATTACATGCGACCGACTGCCTACACCGAACTGATGACTATGCCATTCGCCAGTAACGGTAAGGTTGATCGCAAAGCGTTGTTGGACCTTCCCGTGACTGTTGTTGATGCGCTGCCAAGGCGTTTGCCGGAGACGTTGATTGAAGGACAGCTGCTGAAGCTTTGGGCTGAACTGCTGGAGATGCCGGCGGGCGATATTTCCACGGATGAGAGCTTTTTCAACCTAGGCGGCCACTCGATTTTGCTGTCACAGATGCTGCTGAGCATTCGCGAACAGTTTGGACGCAGTATCTCGATCAATCGCTTTATCGAGGCACCTACGCTGCTCACGTTGGCGGCGCTTATCGATAACGATGGCACTCAATCGTCTGCTTATACCGTCAGCCCGCAAGCGTTGCATGACGCCAACCCGAACCTATGCTTGACGAGCGTTCCCGTCAGTCAGTTAGGCGATGTGCACAAGGTTGTGGTTACGGGCGCTAACGGTTTTCTCGGTGTGCACATTGTCGAGGCCCTATTGGCATGGGGCGCAACGGAAGTCGTGTGCCTGGTGCGTGAGGGCGTTGGCCTAAGCGCGAATGCTCGCTTCATGCAGGCGTTACGCGAAAATCGCCTGGACCATCTGGATTTAAGCAGGGTGATTGTCTACCCCGCAGACATTGGGCAGCCGCTGCTGGGCCTAAGCCCTGAAGTATATGAACGCATTGATCGTGACTTCGGCGCCTTGGTGCACAGCGCGGCCAACGTTAACCATGTCCAGAACTATGAAACGCTCATCAAAGACAACGTCGAGCCCATTTTTGAATGCTTGCGTTTGTGTGAAGGCCGCAGCAAGAAGATTTTTAATTTCGTGTCGACGCTTTCCGCCTCCAGTGCGGTCGATGGGGCAGGCAATGTCCTGGAACAACCGGCCGCTGGCACCCCACCTATCTATATCAAGAACGGTTACAACCTTTCTAAATGGGTTGCTGAGCGCATTCTTCGAAGTGCTGGGGAGCAAGGCGCTTGGGTGAATATTTACCGACCGGGAAATATTGCCTTCAACAGTGTGACCGGCGTTTGTCAGCCTCATAAAAATCGGCTGATGCTGATGCTTAAAGGCTCAATACAGCTCGGCCAGGTTCCAGAGTTCTCCATGAATTTTGACCTGATGCCGGTGGATTTTCTTGCTCGCTTTATTGGCTTCCATGCCAGCCGTTATCACCCCGATCACGCGGTTTTCAATCTGCACAATCCTGAGCCGCTGAGCTGGAGCCGCTACGTGGCTGCGTTCCGTGAAGCCGGCCGAGAGTTCCAAATGGTGAGTGTCGCCCAATGGCAACAACAGCTCAGTCGAGTGGACAGCCAAAACGCGCTGTTCGGCGTGTTGGGGTTCTATCTCGATGGCTTTGAAGAAGACATCGGCGACATCTCCATGATCGAGTACGAGAACGCTCAAGCCGGTATTTGGCAGATGGGCGAGCGTTATCCGTTGAAGACCGACGTGCTGTTGCGCAAAGGCTGCGATTACCTGAAAGAAATCGACTTTATCTAATCATCTGATGGAGAACACCATGAATAAGATCAATACCTTTAGCTTTTTGCGGCCCGATACGCTGATCAAGAACCTGGACAGTGAGCCAGTCGTGTCTACCGTAGACATTGCAAGCGACGCGCAAAGTGTGTGGAAGGTCGTCGGAAACTTTGGGGGATTTCCTGCGTTCATCCCCGCTCTCGACTCTTGCAAGATGGACGGTACGGGTGTTCGCTCAGTGCGCAGAAAGCTGTTCAAAGACAAGAACGTAGTGATTGAGCAGCTCAATTCCCGAGACGACACGGCGCTTTATATGACGTGGTCGTTGATCTATACCACGCTGCCCGTCGGGAATCTTTGGGCATCCATGACAGTCGCACCAGATGGAGAAAAGCAGTGCTCCGCGACCTGGAGCATCGTGGCCGAACCCTCTGCAGAGTGGTCAGGTTCGCTTGTAGAGTTTCGGGCGTTCTTGCAAGGGTTTGCCGATGACGCGATGAACAACGTGCTCAAGCTATTCACGTGAGCTGGGTTTAATAAGCGCAAAAAACAAAACCCCTGAACGCATAAGCGATCAGGGGTCCTGGAATTCAATCTTGACGATGACCTACTCTCACATGGGGAAACCCCACACTACCATCGGCGATGCACCGTTTCACTGCTGAGTTCGGGATGGGATCAGGTGGTTCCAGTGCTCTATGGTCGTCAAGAAATTCTGATGCCGATCCGTTACGAGGTAACGTGTCAGCTAATTTCGGTAACTCTCACAAAAACAAAACCCCTGAACGCGTAAGCGATCAGGGGTTCTGGAATTTAATCTTGACGATGACCTACTCTCACATGGGGAAACCCCACACTACCATCGGCGATGCATCGTTTCACTGCTGAGTTCGGGATGGGATCAGGTGGTTCCAATGCTCTATGGTCGTCAAGAAATTCAGTAGCCAGTGCGTGCCCTCCTGCGAGTTCACGTGCCAGCGAATGGGGATGTGATAGATCTGTGGGTTTCGAATTTTCGGTTGTGTCGTCTTCACACACCTCAATTTGCTTCATCGCAAATTGCTTGGGTGTTATATGGTCAAGCCTCACGGGCAATTAGTATGGGTTAGCTCAATGCCTCACAGCACTTACACACCCCACCTATCAACGTCGTAGTCTTCGACGGCCCTTCAGGGGACTCAAGGTCCCAGTGAGATCTCATCTTGAGGCTAGTTTCCCGCTTAGATGCTTTCAGCGGTTATCTATTCCGAACATAGCTACCCGGCAATGCCACTGGCGTGACAACCGGAACACCAGAGGTTCGTCCACTCCGGTCCTCTCGTACTAGGAGCAGCCCCTCTCAAATCTCAAACGTCCACGGCAGATAGGGACCGAACTGTCTCACGACGTTCTAAACCCAGCTCGCGTACCACTTTAAATGGCGAACAGCCATACCCTTGGGACCGGCTTCAGCCCCAGGATGTGATGAGCCGACATCGAGGTGCCAAACACCGCCGTCGATATGAACTCTTGGGCGGTATCAGCCTGTTATCCCCGGAGTACCTTTTATCCGTTGAGCGATGGCCCTTCCATACAGAACCACCGGATCACTAAGACCTACTTTCGTACCTGCTCGACGTGTCTGTCTCGCAGTCAAGCGCGCTTTTGCCTTTATACTCTACGACCGATTTCCGACCGGTCTGAGCGCACCTTCGTACTCCTCCGTTACTCTTTAGGAGGAGACCGCCCCAGTCAAACTACCCACCATACACTGTCCTCGATCCGGATAACGGACCTGAGTTAGAACCTCAAAGTTGCCAGGGTGGTATTTCAAGGTTGGCTCCACGCAGACTGGCGTCCACGCTTCAAAGCCTCCCACCTATCCTACACAAGCAAATTCAAAGTCCAGTGCAAAGCTATAGTAAAGGTTCACGGGGTCTTTCCGTCTAGCCGCGGATACACTGCATCTTCACAGCGATTTCAATTTCACTGAGTCTCGGGTGGAGACAGCGCCGCCATCGTTACGCCATTCGTGCAGGTCGGAACTTACCCGACAAGGAATTTCGCTACCTTAGGACCGTTATAGTTACGGCCGCCGTTTACCGGGGCTTCGATCAAGAGCTTCGCGTTAGCTAACCCCATCAATTAACCTTCCGGCACCGGGCAGGCGTCACACCCTATACGTCCACTTTCGTGTTTGCAGAGTGCTGTGTTTTTAATAAACAGTCGCAGCGGCCTGGTATCTTCGACCGGCGTGGGCTTACGCAGTAAATGCTTCACCCTCACCGGCGCACCTTCTCCCGAAGTTACGGTGCCATTTTGCCTAGTTCCTTCACCCGAGTTCTCTCAAGCGCCTTGGTATTCTCTACCCAACCACCTGTGTCGGTTTGGGGTACGGTTCCTGGTTACCTGAAGCTTAGAAGCTTTTCTTGGAAGCATGGCATCAACCACTTCATGTGCCGAAGCACACTCGTCATCAGCTCTCGGCCTTAGAATCCCGGATTTACCTAAGATTCCAGCCTACCACCTTAAACTTGGACTACCAACGCCAAGCTGGCCTAGCCTTCTCCGTCCCTCCATCGCAATAACCAGAAGTACAGGAATATTAACCTGTTTTCCATCGACTACGCTTTTCAGCCTCGCCTTAGGGACCGACTAACCCTGCGTCGATTAACGTTGCGCAGGAAACCTTGGTCTTTCGGCGTGGGTGTTTTTCACACCCATTATCGTTACTCATGTCAGCATTCGCACTTCTGATACCTCCAGCAAGCTTCTCAACTCACCTTCACAGGCTTACAGAACGCTCCTCTACCGCATCACCTAAGTGATACCCGTAGCTTCGGTGCATGGTTTGAGCCCCGTTACATCTTCCGCGCAGGCCGACTCGACTAGTGAGCTATTACGCTTTCTTTAAAGGGTGGCTGCTTCTAAGCCAACCTCCTAGCTGTCTAAGCCTTCCCACATCGTTTCCCACTTAACCATGACTTTGGGACCTTAGCTGACGGTCTGGGTTGTTTCCCTTTTCACGACGGACGTTAGCACCCGCCGTGTGTCTCCCATGCTCGGCACTTGTAGGTATTCGGAGTTTGCATCGGGTTGGTAAATCGGGATGATCCCCTAGCCGAAACAGTGCTCTACCCCCTACAGTGATACATGAGGCGCTACCTAAATAGCTTTCGAGGAGAACCAGCTATCTCCGAGCTTGATTAGCCTTTCACTCCGATCCACAGGTCATCCGCTAACTTTTCAACGGTAGTCGGTTCGGTCCTCCAGTTAGT